>NZ_JBNHGI010000012.1:0-94194 GCF_059091125.1 Arthrobacter sp. Y3223151
GATGTTGGTGTGGTCCAGGCGCTTGAGCACCAGTTTGACGCGGGGGCTCCAGTTGCCGCGGTGGTAGACGGCGCTGACGCCGAAGAGCAGCAGGGCCCGCCCGGCCCACGTGTGGCTGCGGCTGGGGACGGCCAGCCTGCCGGCACACATCGGTTCGGCGTCGGCGCCGGTGGTCCAGGCTCCCGCCAGGGATGTTCCGCTGTGCGTGGACCTGCTCGCCGGGTCCCCGCTGCGGATCCAGGGAACACCGTCCGGGCTGGACGGGCTGCTGCGTTCGGCCCTGCTGCAGTTGGCCGCACGGGTGGCGGAAACCGCCCTGCGCGTTGTCTGCTACGCGTTGCCGGAGTCCGTCCGCGCGTCGGCGCGGTTCCTGCCCGGCGTGGAGCTGGTGGACCGGCCCGGGCAACTGGCGGAGCGGCTCGCCGCCGGCGGCGGCAGCCTCGTGCTGCTGGTAGCCGGACGCGGCGGCGAGGCGGCCCGCGTACTGGCGGGTTCCGGACGCCCGGCCGCGCAACTCTGGTTCGGCGGTCCGGCCGACGCCGGGACCCGGATCATCGTGGCCGGACAGGCCTCCCGCCTGAGCGCAGACGGCGGAGACGTCGTGTTCTCGGCGGATCTGGTGCAGGCTCCCACGCTGGACCGTCTGGCCCGGCTGGCCGCCGGGGCCATGCCTTTCACGCCGCTGCCGGCCACCGGTTCGCTGCCGCCGCGCTGCCGCCTGCAGTCGATGCTGCCGCGGGAGCCGCTGGCCGGGCGATGGTCCCGCGGCGACCGCCGTCCCGGCCTCACCGCCCTGCCGGGTGCCGGCGCCGCCGGACCGCTGGCGCTCGACCTGGCCGTCCACGGCCCGCACCTGCTGGTCGTCGGCACCACCGGCTCCGGCAAGTCCGAACTGCTGCGGAGCCTTATCCTCTCGCTGGCGCTGACCAGGTCCCCGGCCACGGTGAATTTCCTGCTGATCGACTTCAAGGGCGGTTCCGGGCTCGGCCCGCTCGCGCGGCTGCCGCACTGCGCCGGCCTGCTCACGGACCTGACGCTGGAGGCAGTCGGCCGGTCGCTGGCCTGGCTGCAGGCGGAGGTGCGCCGCCGCGAGGGCCTGCTGGCCGGCCTCGGCATCGGGGACATCGCGGCCTGCCCGCCCGGCACGCTGCCGCGGCTCGTCGTCGTCGTAGACGAATTCCGGATGCTGGCCGAGGACGCGCCGCAGGCGCTTCCCGAGCTGATGCGCGTGGCCACCGTGGGCCGTGCCCTGGGCATCCACCTGGTGCTGGCCACGCAACGGCCGCAGGGCGCAGTCTCCTCGGACATCCGCGCGAATATCACCACCATGATCGTGCTGCGGACGCAGAACACGGCCGAGTCCCGCGACCTACTGGACTCGGCCGCGGCCGCCGACATTCCGGTGACCGCGAGGGGCAGGGCCTACCTGCGCGTCGGCACGCAGGGTGCGGTGCCCTTTCAGTCGGCCTGCAGCACCCTGCCGGCCGCCGGACACGTCCCGCTCTTCCGGACCGTGGATGAATGGCTGGCGGCAGAACCACCGGCAGCGCCGGCGTCCGAGGGCACCGGAGTGGTCGAGCAGCTGGTGGCCGAGGCTGCGGCCGCCTCCCGTGGCCTCGGCCTGCCGGAAGCCCGGCGGTTGCCGCCGGCCCTGCCTGCGAGCCTGGCCGTCGCCGACCTGGCGGTGCCCGGATTGTGCGGCCCCGCCCGGTCTCCCGGCGGCGGCGGCTGGAGCCCGGTTTCCGCCGCCGCCGCGCCCCAGGACGGGGGCAGCATCCCGATCGGCCTGCTGGACATGCCGTCCCGGCAACGGCAGGTGCCGCTGCGCTGGCAGCCGGAGCACGACGGCCACCTGGCCGTTCTCGGGGTAGGAGGCGGAGGACACCGGGAGTTTTTGCGGGTCCTGGCGTCGCAGCTCCTGGGCGGACCGGTGGAACGCCACTGCTACGTGCTGGACGGTGACGGTTCGCTGGGCTTCGCCGCGGACGCCGGCCGGACCGGCGCCTACGTCGGCCCCCAGGACAGCGAACGGGCGGCACGGGTGCTGCGCCGCCTGGCCAACGAGGTTGCCTCCCGGCTCGGCAGCCTGGCCTCGGCCGGGGGTCCGGCCGAACCGGCGGCCGCCGTTACGTTGCTCGTCCTGGTCAGCGGGTGGGGCCGCTGGCTCGGTGGCTTCCGCGCCGGCCGGCTCGGCTGGGCCGAAGACTGCCTGCAGGATCTGGCGCGCGACGGCGGGGCGACCGGGGTCGTCCTGGCCGTGACCGGAGACCGTGAACTGTCGGGCAGCCGTTTCCTGCCGCTCATGGGCAACCGGCTCTACCTGCCGACCGGGGCCGGTCCCGAAACGCTGCTGGGCTGGCCCCGGCTTCCGCCCATGGACGCCGTGCCCGGCAGGGCTCTGGTGCAGGGACGGATCGGCGGCGACGGCGGGGTCTGCCAGCTGGCCACCGATCCGGCCGGCTGCCCGCCGCCGGCCGCGGCCCGCGCCCGCCCCTTCCGGGTGGAAGCGCTGCCGCTGACGGTTTCCGCGGCCACGCTGCCGCGCGCGGCCCGCGGGTTTCCGGTGATCGGTGTGGAGGGCGACGAGCTTGAGCCCTCCACGCTGCCGCTGGCCGCCGGCGAGGTGTACCTGGTGCTGGGCCCCGATGGCAGCGGGAAGACCAACCTGATGGTCGTGCTGCAGCGGGCGCTGGAGGGACTGAGGCCCTGTGTCGCACCGCCCCACGGCAGAGACTCCGACGACTTCTGGGCCGGCCGCGCGGCCGTCGGCCGCGGCGCCGTCCTGCTGGTCGACGACGCGGAGGACCTATGCGTGCGTGCCCACGGTGCCGTCACGGCCCTGGTCGCCGCCGGCGCCTCGGCCGTGGTGGCTGCGCGCCCCGGTCCGTTGCTGCCGCAGCAGGTTCCGCTGGCCCTGCAGGCCAGGGCACGCGGGCGCGGCTTGGTCCTGGCGCCGCGGGCGGGCGCGGATGCGGACTTCTTCGGTGTGCGGCTCGACGACGGGTGGAGACCGCCGGGACGCGGCTACCGGATCGAGGCCGGCCGGGCCGTCCCGCTGCAGGTGGCGGTGGCTACAGGGCGCGGGGTGCGGAGCCCTTGACCAGGAAATCCGTCACGGGCTTGGTCAGCAGCAGGACGAAGGAGGCTGCGGCCGCCAACAACAGGACCGGGCCCAGCAGCAGCTGGCCGCCTTGGATCATGGAGATGGCCACGACGACCACGAAGATCTGCCACACCAGGGCAGCAGCGCGGGTCCAGCGGTACCCGCGGAACAGGTAATGCCCGACGACCAGCAGCCAGAGGCCGAAGACCAGCATCAGGACCAGCAGGAAGACGCTGCTGGCCAGCGAGATCGGGGTCTGGGTGGCCAGCCCGTAGGCGTACAGGGCCGCTCCGCCCAAGAGCACCAGTGCTTCCAGGACCACTGCCGCCGCGACGATTTTGATGGCGATCGGACGGACGGCAGGGAAGGATGAGGGTGCAGGCATTGACACACTCGCACCCTACCTTAGATAGTCGGATTAACGGCTCCAGATAGCCGGGCACCGGCTCCCACTTGGAGCCGAACCATATCACCCTGTGACGAATGACTCAGGTATTACGGCCGGTTAAGTCCGCATGACCTCTTGTTTACGCGGATTCAACATGAAACGCTTGATGGCGAAGCGCAGAGGGGGCCGGTCGGGCTCCCTTTTCTATGAGTCTGTTCGTGAATGTTTTCACAAAAACCACCGGACACCATTTAAAGGAGTATGTGATCAGCATGGATTGGCGTAGCCGCGCGGCATGCCTGGACAAGGACCCGGAACTGTTTTTCCCCGTGGGGAACACCGGGCCGGCACTCCTGCAGATCGAAGAGGCCAAGAGCGTCTGCCGGCGCTGCCCGGTGATTGATACGTGCCTGCAGTGGGCCATCGAGTCCGGCCAGGACGCCGGCGTGTGGGGAGGCATGAGCGAGGACGAGCGCCGGGCGCTGAAGCGCCGCGCCGCCCGGGCCCGCCGGGCCTCCTGACCCGACACCCCCAGTGTGGCGAGAGGCCGCTGCCGGATTCGGCAGCGGCCTCTCGCGTAGGCAGACCCGCCCGCGCTCAGCGGGCCCCCTTGGTATTGAGCACCAGGTCGATCCGCACACACGTTCCCCCGCCGTCGCGCGGGGTCCATTCGATCCGGCCGCCGAGTTCGCTGGTGACGAGGGTGCGGACAATCTGCAGGCCCAGGCCCTCCCGCCGCGGTTCCTCGGGCAGGCCCACGCCGTCGTCCTCGACCGAGACGGTCAGCACTTCGTCGTCGCCCCGCCGGCTCCGCCGGGCAGTCAACCGGACGGTGCCGTGCCGCCCGGCCAGCCCGTGCTCGACGGCGTTCGTGACCAGTTCATTGATCACCAGCGCCAGCGGTGTGGCGAACTCGCTGGGCAGTTCCCCGAACTCGCCGCTGCGCTCCGTGCGGACGGCCTGCGTGGGCGAGGCTACTTCCGCCGAGAGCCGGAACTGACGCCCGATCAGTTCGTCGAAGTCCACGTTCTGCGCCAAGCCCTGGGACAGAGTTTCGTGCACCAGCGCGATCGAGGCCACGCGGCGCATGGCCTGTTCCAGCCCCTGCTTTGCCTCGTCGCTGACCATCCGGCGCGACTGCATGCGCAGCAGCGCCGCGACCGTCTGGAGGTTGTTCTTCACGCGGTGGTGGATCTCCCGGATCGTGGCGTCCTTCGACACCAGCTCCATCTCCCGCCGGCGCAGCTCGGAGACGTCCCGGCACAGCACCAGGGCGCCGAAACGCTCCTGCTCGTTCCTCAGCGGTATGGCCCGCAGCGAGAGCGAGACGCCGCGGGATTCAATCTCCGTGCGCCAGGGCATGCGCCCGGTAACCACCAGCGGCAGGGTTTCGTCGACCATCCGCCGGTCCTTCAGCAGCGCCGTCGTCACCTCGGCCAGTGAGCGGCCCTCCAGGGACTCGACGTCGCCGAGGCGCCGGAAAGCCGAAACCCCGTTGGGGCTGGCGTATTCCACCACCCCGTCGGCGTCCAGCCTGATCAGGCCGTCGCCGACCCGGGGCGCGCCGCGGCGCGACCCGGTCGGCGAGGCGAAGTCCGGCCACAGTCCCAGCGTTCCCATTTTCAGGAGGTCGTAGGCGCACTGCCGGTAGGTCAGCTCCAGCCTCGACGGCATCCGGGAGCTGGACAGGTCCATGTGCGATGTCACGATGGCCAGCGTCCGGCCGTTGCGGACCATGGGCACCGCCTCGACCCGCATGGCCATCTCGGTGGTCCAGTCGGCCTCCGACGACCGTTCGATCCCCTGCGACCGGCGTGCCTGGTCCACCAGCGGCTTGAGGTCCGCACGGATCCGCTCCCCCACGAAGTCCCGGTGGAACACCGTGTGGGTGGTTGACGGGCGCACATGCGCCAGCGCCACGTAGCTCCCGTCCGGCGTCGGGAACCACAGGACCAGGTCGGCGAACGCCAGGTCGGCGATCAGCTGCCAGTCGCCGACCAGCAGGTGGAGCCACTCCGCGTCACCCGGACGAAATTCCGCGTAGTCGCGGATGGGATCGGTGAAGATCGCCAAGCTATCGCCGCACAGTCGAGCGCATCAGTCGCAGTGCCACGGACAGCGACGCCATGTCGTCCTGCTCGAGCTTGTTCACTTCCTCGAACATGTCCCGGGTGCGCTTGATGTTCTCCGCGTTGGCCCGCTCCCACTCGTCGAGCCTGGCCTCGGCCTGCTCCCCCGCCGGGGTGCTTTGCATGACCGCCACGGTGATGTCCGTGACCGTCGTGTACAGGTCGTCGCGCATGGCGGCCCGGGCGAGCGACTGCCAGCGGTCCTCCCGCGGCAGCGCCGTGATCCGCTCGAGCAGGTTGTCGACGTCGAACCGGTCGTAGACCGCGTAGTAGACGCGTGCGACGGACTCGACCGGTTCGTCGATCTGCCCGGCGATGCGGGCGACGTCGAGCAAGCCGAAGCTCTCGAACTGCTCGGCCCACTGCCGGGCGATCCCCGCCGGCAGCCCGCGTTCTTCGGCGGTTTCCAGCCATTCGTGCACGCGGTCCAGATCGTCACCGCGAAGGTACTGGGCCAGGTTGTTCCGCAACGGATCCATTTGCGGCTTGAACATCGCGACGCCGTCTGCGACCGGTGTTCCGCTGTCGACATGGTTGATGTACCAGCGCACCGCCCGGTCCAGCAGGCGGCGCATGTCCAGGTGCACCGTGCACCACAAATCCGTCGGGAAGCTGGCCGGCAAGGCGTTCAGCGCTTCCACGAGCTTGTCGAATTCGTAGATCTCGCGCAGCGCCACGAACGCCCGCGCCACGTCCGCCTCGGAGACGGACGTTTCCTCCATGACCCGGAAGGCGAAGGTGATCCCGCCCATGTTGATCATGTCGTTGGCCACGACGGTGGCGATGATTTCCCGGCGCAGCGGGTGGCCCGCCATGTCGTCGCCGAACCGCTCGACCAGCTGGTGCGGGAAATAACCGCGCAGCACACCGTCGAAGTACGGATCGTCGGCCAGGTTGCTCTCGGTCAGCGCATGGGTCAGCTCGATCTTCGCGTACGCCGCCAGCACGGCCAGCTCCGGAGAGGTCAGGCCCTGGCCGGCCGCGATCCGTTCATGCAGCTCCTCGGTGGACGGCAGCGCTTCGAGTTGCCGGTCCAGTTCGGCGTGGTTTTCCAGCCAGTCCATCAGGCGTTCGAAGCTCGGGCTCCACTCGATGATCCGCTGGCGGTCGTTGAGCAGCAGGACGTTCTGGTCGATATTGTCCTGGATGACCAGGCGTCCGACGTCCTCGGTCATCGACTGCAGCAGGTCGGCACGCTCCGCTACCGGCAGTTTCCCGGCGGCGACCATCTGGTCCACGAGGATCTTGATGTTGACCTCGTAGTCGGAGCAGTCCACGCCGGCAGAGTTGTCGATGGCATCGGTGTTGAGGATGATCCCCTTGCCGGCGGCTTCGACCCGGCCGCGCTGGGTCATCCCCAGGTTGCCGCCTTCGCCGATCACCTTGACCCGCAGGTCGGCGCCGTTGACGCGGATGGCGTCATTGCCCTTGTCGCCGACTTCGGCATTCGACTCGGTCGACGCCTTCACATAGGTGCCGATGCCGCCGTTGTACAGCAGGTCCACCGGCGCCTTCAGGATGGCCTGCAGCAGTTCGGGCGGACTCATGCTCGTGACCTGCGGATCGAGGCCGAGGACTTCCCGCACCTGCCCGGACAACGGGATCGACTTCACCGACCGCGGGTAGACCCCGCCGCCTGCGCTGATCAGTTTCTCGTCATAGTCGGCCCAAGAGGACCGGGGCAGCTCGAACAGGCGCCGGCGCTCCTGGAAGGAGGCAGCGGCGTCGGGGTCCGGGTCCAGGAAAATATGCCGGTGGTCGAAGGCCGCGACCAGCCGGATGTGCTCGGAAAGCAGCATCCCGTTCCCGAAGACGTCGCCGCTCATGTCTCCAACGCCGACGACGGTGAAGTCCTCGGTCTGGGTGTCGACGCCGAGTTCGCTGAAGTGACGCTTGACCGACTCCCACGCGCCGCGGGCGGTAATGCCCATCGCCTTGTGGTCGTAGCCGACCGAGCCCCCGGACGCGAAGGCGTCGCCGAGCCAGTGGCCGTATTCCAGCGAGATGTCGTTGGCGATGTCGGAGAAGCTTGCGGTCCCCTTGTCCGCGGCGACGACCAGGTAGGTGTCGTCGCCGTCCAGCCGGACCACCCGCTCGGGCGGCACCACGTCCTGGCCGGTTGCGGTCCGGACCAGGTTGTCGGTGATGTCCAGCAGGCCGCGGATGAAGGTGCGGTAGCTTTCCTGCCCCTCCGCCATCCAGGCCGCGCGGTCCACGGCGGGGTCGGGCAGCCGTTTGGCGAAGAAGCCGCCCTTGGCGCCGGTGGGCACGATGACCGCGTTCTTGACGGTCTGCGCCTTGACCAGTCCCAGGATCTCCGTGCGGAAGTCCTCCCGCCGGTCGGACCAGCGGAGTCCGCCGCGGGCCACGTCGCCGAAGCGAAGGTGGACGCCTTCGACCCGCGGCGAGTAGACCCAGATTTCGTATTTCGGCCGCGGGAACGGTGCACCCTCGATCCGCGACGGGCTGAGTTTGAAGCTGAAGTAGGGCTTGTCCTGGAAGTAGTTGGTGCGAAGCGTCGCGTCGATCAGGTTGGCCAGCGAGCGCAGCACCCGGTCCGCGTCCAGGGTGGGCACGGCTTCGAGTCCCGCTGCGAGCTCGGAGCGGGCGGCCTCGACCGCCGCCTCGCGGTCGCCTTCAAGGTCCGGATCGAAGCTGGCGTTGAACACCGCCAGCAGGGCGCGGGCCACCGCCGGGTTGGCCAGCAGCGTGTCGGAGACGAAGGCGTAGGAGACCAGGTTGCCCAGCTGCCGCAGGTAGCGGGTGTAGGCGCGCAGCACCGCAACCTGGCGCCAGCCGATGCCCTCGGCCAGGACCAGCCGGTCGAAGCCGTCCGACTCGCTGCGTCCGGTGACGGCAGCGCCGAAGGCTTCCTCGAGCAGGTCGCCGGTGGCGATCGGGTCGACGCCCGCCGGGTACCGGAGGCCGAAGTCGTACAGGAAGTAGTCTTCGCCGTCCGCCGTGTTGATCTCGAACGGGCGCTCGTCCAGTACCTCCAGCCCGGTGTTCTGCAGCACGGGCATGATGTTGCTCAGCGACCGGGCCTCCGGCAGGTACAGCTTCAGCCGGGCGTCGGCGGCGAGGACGTCGGCGCTGTCCTCGGGAACGTAGACGTGCAGCACCGGCGCCGCGCCGGGTTCGCCTCCCTCGTAGTTGCGGAAACGGGCGATGTCCTCGAGCGCGTCTTCCACCTCGTAGTCCACCCGGTAGCTGGGCGGGAACGCGTCCTTCCAGTTCGCCGAGAGGCGGGCAGCCTCCTCGCCGTCGAAATTGGCGCGCAGCACCTCTTCGATGCCCTCCGACCAGGACCGGGACGCCTGGGCAAGCCGGCGCTCAAGGTCGGCGGTGTCGACCTTCGGCACCGTGGAGGCACGCTTGAGCCGGATGCGGAAGAACAGCCGGGCCAGCGCGGATTCGGACATCCGCGCCTCATAGTCGATGCTCTGCGGGTCGAAGGTGTTGCGCAGCTCCTGCTCGATCCGCAGCCGGACGGCGGTCGTGTAGCGGTCGCGCGGCAGGAACACCAGGGCCGACACGAACCTGCCGTAGGCGTCGGTGCGCAGGAACAGCCGGGTCCGGCGCCGCTCCTGCAGCCGGAGGATGCCCATCGCGGTCGCGGCCAGCTCCTCGACGTCCATCTGGAACAACTCGTCCCGCGGGTACGTTTCGAGGATCGACAACAGGTCCTTGCCGGAGTGCGAATCGGCCGGGAAGCCGCTGTGCTGCAGCACCGCCGCGACCTTTTCCCGGGCAATCGGGACGCTCTTCACCGAACGGTTGTAGGCGCTGGTGGCGAAGAGGCCGATAAAGCGGCGCTCGCCGTCGACGTTGCCCTGCGCATCGAAGCTCTTCACGCCGATGTAGTCCAGGTATGCCGCGCGGTGCACCGTGGACCGCGAGTTCGCCTTGGTAATCACCAGCGCGCGTTTTTCCCGGGCGCGGGCGCGGCCCTCTTCGGTGAGGTGCTGGACCCGCTTCGTGTCGCCGATGTGGCGCATCATGCCCAGGCCGCTGTCCTCCCGGACCAGGAGCACGTCTTCCCCGTTCTGGGTGACGAGATCGTATTCGCGGTAGCCCAGGAAGGTGAAATTGCCGTCGTCGAGCCACTCAAGCAGCTCCTTGGCCTCCTGCAGGTCGGGAATCTCCTCGGCGCCCACGACCGAATCCAGCGAGGCGGCAACCTGCCGCACCTGCCGCCGCATGGCCGGCCAGTCCTCGACCGAGGCCCGGACATCCGCCAGGACGCTCTTGAGGCCGCCCGTCAGCTCGGCGGCCTTGTCCGGCTCGATCCGTCCGGTCTCCACGGCCATCCAGGATTCGATCCGCAGGACCTCGTCGCCGCCGGTCTCGAAGGATCCCAGCTGCGGCAGTGCCGCCGTGTCGCCGCTGGACACTCCGGCGGCGGCCGGCACCTGCTCAACGCCGGCGAGGTCGTGGCTGTCCCGGGCCCGGGTGGCCACAAAGGTGGGGTGCGTGATCATCCGGATGGCAATGCCGTGACGCAGCAGCTCCGCGGTGACCGAATCGACCAGGAACGGCATGTCATCGGTGACGATCATGACGACGCTGGCCTCGGCTTCGTCCCGGATGCCGATCACGGGCTGGGCCGGAGGGCGGTGAACCGCCAGCTCCCGGTGCGCCAGCGCGCGGGCGCGGAGCACATCCGGACTGTAGCTCGCGGCATCCTCCGCGGCCAGGTGCTCGTAGTATTTAGCGATGAATTCCTCATCGCCGGTAGCTGAGCTGGACAGATCCGCCATGCTGGATCCAGTCGACATGTAAAACGCCTCCGATAGGTGGGTCCCAACCGCGCCGTTGCGGTCCTTTGGCAAGCCTAACGCGGCGCGTTCAAAACTTCACTTTGGGCGGGCACGACGGCGGATTCCCCGCCTTGGCGGCGCCGGCCGGCTTCCGGCCAGCCCGGCGATTGCGTGCCGCAGCGCAGAGCCGGGCGCGGTTTCCAACAGGACCGAGCCGCCCAGCAGGGCGGCATCGGCTGCGGCGGTATCGGATGGCAGCAGGGCAGGGACCCCGGCCGCCGGCACGAACCGTTCCCAGGCCTCCCGCAGCTGTGCTTCCGGCCGGGCTCCCACGGCCGCCGCCCGGACCTTGTTGAGCACCACTTCCGCCGGGGCCGAGGGGACGGCATGCGCCAGTTCGTCCAGCCCGCGGACCAGCCGCGGCAGCCCCACCGAATCCGCGCTGCCCACGGCCAGCACCCGGTCCGCCGCCTCCAGCACGCGCAAGGTGGCGCCGTTGCGCCGGGGCGCCATCGAGTCAAAGCTCAGCTCCTCGTCGTGTTCCAGCGAGAAACCGCAATCCACGACGACGGTCTCGGCCACCGCCCGCGCCACGTCCAGCACCGCCCCGAGCGCCGACGGCCTCAGCTCGGTCCACCGGTCCACCCTGGTAATCCCGGTCAGCACCAGCATGGAGGTTCCGGCCACGGCTACCTTCAGGCAGACCCGTTCCAGGGCCTGGCTGTCCAGCACGCCCTGGTCCGCCAGGCGGCAGGCGTGGGCCAGGGCGGCAGATTCATCGAGCAGGCCAAGGAACGCGGCGACGCTGGCCCCGTAGGTATCGGCATCCATCAGCAGGGTCCGCCGACCGGCGGCGGCGTATTCGGCGGCGAGGTTGACCGCCACGGTGGTGCGTCCCGGCGCCCCCGCCGGGCCCCACACCGCGACGAGTTCACCCCTGGCCCCTGCAGGTACCGGCGGTTCAACTGCGGCGCCGTGCGGCCGCAGGGCCCGGGCAGGGTCGGCCAGCGCTGCCCGTCCCGGCGCAGCGGCTGATGCTGCCGCTCCGGCCGCCGTCAGCGAGCCCAGCTGCGCGACGGACTCGGCCACCAGTGCTGCCAGGGCCACGGGTTCGACGGTTTCGGCACCCGTGCGGATGCCGAGCGCTTCGAGCCGGAGGCGTTCCCCGCCGTCGTCGGTCAACGCCACCACGGACACCTCGGCGCTGTGCAGCCGCTCCAGCACGCTGCCGTCGAGCTCCCTCGTCCGGCCCGCCACGATGGCCGCCCGGGCCAGCCCGGACTGCGCCGCCGCCAGCAACTCCGCGAGGTCGGTGCAGCGCCGGACCACCGTGACGGGTCCATGGAGCCGTTCCAGGCCCGTCACGAAGTCGGCGGCCGCCGTCCCCAGCGTGACGACCGGCAGGCTCATGGGGTGCCGGCCGGGTTGAGTACCACGTTGATGCGTGCCCCGTTGGCGAGGGCATGCAGAAGCGCCGGCATGGTGTCATCCCCCACCAGGACGTGCAGCCGTTCCGCTCCGGACGCGCCGAAAGCTGTGGTGGCGCGCGTCAACTGCGACACCTCGGCCGCCTCGAGCAGCCTCTCCGGCTGCTCGAAACCGTTCCGTCCGTCCGGCAGCGACACCCAGACATCGACCCGGGAACCGGGACCGGCCTCCTCGGGCAACGGGCTCTCGATATTCAGGCCGATCGGCTTCCGGTCCAAGTCGTCGCTGACACCCAGCACGGAAGCCGGCAGCAGTTCCCCGCCCCGGACCAGCGCGGTGGCGACGGCACCTGCCGGCAGCCCCGTTGCCGCCGGCAGGTAGAGGCCCCCCGCCTCGCCCAGCCGGACGTCGACGACGACCACGTCCGCGGCCGAGATCGGTTGCCCCACCGCGATGTCCGACCTGGCCGCCAGGACGCCGGTGGTCTTATCCGCGCTGTTGACCAGCGCGGCCACTCCGGCCACCGAAGCCGCCACCAGCAGCAGTCCCACCAGCAACCGGGGATCTTTCCAGGACGGGCGTTTCAACCGCTGTGCCACGGTCTTTTCTGCGATGGCAGCGCTCACGGATCTTCCTCCCCTTAATTCCCGCGCCCCGGAAGGACAGCCACGCTGCGCTCCGAGAGCCGGCCCCGAGGCCGCGGGTGGCACCATTCTGGCCGCGGTCCACAGGAAAAGGGAACCGCTGCGGCCGCCCGGACCCGATCTGGGGAAAACTTTTCGGAACAAACGGGGCCAGTCGGATCAAACGGCATCAAACGGTGCCATAATGGCTGAAACCGCCCCCGTTCCAAAGGATCTGCCCATGCCACGGTTCCTCACCCTGTCCGATGTGGCGGAGGAGTTGCAGATCTCCTCGTCGCAGACGTACGCCCTGGTTCGCAGCGGCGAACTTCCCGCCATCCAGATCGGCGGCCGGGGCCAATGGCGCGTCGAGCAGGTAATGCTCGACCAGTACATCCAGGACAAGTACGCCCAGACGCGGCGGCTGATCGAAGAGGCCAAGTCGACCACGGAATGAGCATCTAGTCCGGGCTGCGCGACACGAGGGCCGCAATGGCCGCGAAGGGCACCGTGTAGACCGACCGGACATTTGCCGCGCGCCTGTCCTCGCCCGACGGCACGGCCGCGACGTCGAAGGAGTCCGCCCCGACCCTGTCGACCACGCCCTCGGCCGCCGGCATGCCCGGGCTGCCCGACAGGTATACGGCGACCGGTGCTCGGTCGCGGCCCAGGGCCCGAAGGGCGGAACCGAGCCCGAGCCGACGCGCCCCGGTCGGGTCGGCGACCGCATGCCGGCCCATTCCTTCGAGCAGTTGGACAGCGGCCAACGGCACGAGCACGCTCCGCACTCCCTCGTTGAGCACCAACCAGGTTGATCCGACATGGGCCAGCGTCCCCTCGAACCTGAGGCCTGCGCCCAGACGGACGCGCAGACTGCTGCCCAGCTGCCCCCGAAGCCGGTCGGCCAGACCCACCGCGGCCAGCTCGATCCGGGCGCGCTCGTTCACCTCCGCTTCCAGCTCCAACCTGTCCGCGGCGTGTAGCTGGGTCTCCAAATCGGCAAACAGGGCGTCCCAACGCATGGCGCCAGCCTAGGAACCTGCACCAAATCCCGTCAATCGAAAACCGACTGTTTACAACAAGCCTTGGACGCTGCCACTATGGGAGATCAAACAGAAGCAAATCGAAGCAAAAAGCACCAAACGATATCAAAGCAGGCCCCGACCGGAGGCACTTCCCATGCTCAGAACCACCGCCGATCTGGCAACCGCAGGGCTGGTGACGGGTTGTGCCGCCGTGCTGATGCTCGCCGGGAGGGAACTGGCCACCGGCGCCGCGTGGCCTCCGCAGGACTACCAGGACCTGCTGGCGCTCCTGTCGATCGGAGCCGGCGCGGCCGTGCTCTGTTGGTTGCTCCTGGGCATGGCGGCAGCGGCGGCCTGCGCGGTGCTGGCCAAGACCGGCCACCGTCGCCTGGCGGCCCGATCGGCCGCGTGGAGTCCCGCATTCATGCGGCGCCTGGCGGGCGCGGTCGTCGGCCTCAATCTGGTGGTGATCGCAGGTGCGCATGCGGCGGCCGCATCGCGGATGGTCGAACCTGCGGCCGGGACCGGCACGTCCAGCGCCGCCGTGGTGGATCCTCGGTGGCAGCCGGACGGCTTGGCCGGACCAGCACATCCTCCGGTGGACCCGTCGTGGAGGCCCGGTCCCCCGGCCGCGGCCCCGGGCGCCGTCGCCAAGCCGCCGACCAGGGACACTCCCGACAAACCCCGCCTGGTTACCGTCACCGCCGGCGATTCCCTGTGGCGGCTCGCGGCCGCCGAGCTGGGCCCGCTGGCGACCGACGCGGAAATCGCCGAGCGGTGGCCGGAATGGTATGCCGCCAACAGGACCCTCATCGGCCGCGACCCCTCGCTAATCCAACCCGGGCAAACGCTCGTCGTACCTCCGCCCGGATGGTGAAGCTTTCCGCAAGCGGCGGAGAGACGCACACAGGCGCCGCGCTGTGGGGCGCGGCCGGAAGCCAAGGCAGTACCAGTGGAAGGAAGGGCAGGACATGGACAACGTTCGACACCTCCCGGCCGCGCAGGCGCCGGGGAAAGAAGCCGGGGCGGGCGCGCGTGTGGACGCGCTGGCACCAGCGAGCGGGGCGCCCCGGCCCCTGACGGTACGGCGGGTCAAACCGGCGGGGCCGGACGGCTACTTTGCGCCCGTCATCCGGTTGCAGCCCAAGCGACCGGAGGACACCCGCGGGGCGGCCGGAGCCGCCGCTGTGTCCCGGCCCGTTCCGCTGCCGGTGGGCGGGGATCCCGAGGCGGAGGCCGAACTGCTCCACGTCACGGCGATGGCCCGCTCCGTGGCGCAGGCCTGCCTGGAGGCCGTCTCCGGCACGCGGCCGGTCCAACAGCTCGCCCGCTGGCTGGACCCCGCCAGCTTCGAAAAGCTGGTGCACCGGGCGGACATCGCCAGGGCGCACCGGGCGCAACTGCGTTCCGATGGCCGCGCCGCCCCGCTGCGGCTGCACCGCAGCGCCGTGGTCCACTCCTCCCGGGTGTGCCGTGCCGCCGACAGCGCCTATGAAGCGTCGCTGGTGGTGGCCGAGACGCGCCGGATACGCGCGGTGGCGCTGCGGCTGGAGTGGATCCGCGGACTGTGGAAGGTCACGGCCCTGGAGATCGGCTGAACCCCGAAACTACTTCCGGCGCTTGCCGCTCTTGGCGGGGCGCTTGTCCCTGGCGGGCGCTGCCGCCTTGGCCGGGGCCTGGCGTTCGACCCGTGTCTCGGCTTCCCCGGATGCACTGGGCGCCGTGAACTGCAGGGCCGCCGGCCGCTGCGGGGCTTCCAGCCCGGCCGCAGTGATCTGCGGCGCCGCCGCCGCCCGGGCGTCCGCGACCCCGGGGACCGTCGCCTCGGCCGGCTGCTGCACCTGGACCTCGAGGTTGAAGAGATAGCCGATGCTCTCTTCGCGGATGGACTCCATCATGGCCTGGAACATCACGAATCCCTCGCGCTGGTATTCGACCAGCGGATCGCGTTGGGCCATGGCCCGCAGTCCGATGCCCTCCTTGAGGTAATCCATCTCGTAGAGGTGTTCCTGCCACTTCCTGCCGATCACCGAGAGCACCACGCGCCGCTCCAGTTCGCGCATGGTCTCGGAGCCGAGTGTCTGCTCACGCTGCGCGTAGGCGACCTTGGCATCGGAGACAATTTCTGCGCGCAGGAAATCTGCCGTGACCCTCGAACGCCCGCCGGCTTCCTCCAGCACCTCGTCGATCGTCAGTTCGATGGGGTAGAGCTGCTTGAGGTTGGTCCACAGCTGCTCGTAGTCCCAGTCGTCGCCATGGCCCTCCATGGTGGCTTCGTTGACCATCGCCGTCACCACGTCCTCGAGGAAGAACGCGACCTTCTCGTGCAGGTCGTCGCCTTCCAGGATGCGCCGCCGGTCATTGTAGATTGCCTCGCGCTGCCGGTTGAGCACGTCGTCGTACTTCAGCACGTTCTTGCGCTGCTCGGCGTTCCGGCCTTCGACCTGTGCCTGGGCGTTCTGGATGGCCTTGGAAACCATCTTGGACTCCAACGCCACGTCGTCGGGCATGCGGGAGGAGTTCATGATCCGTTCGGCCGCGCCCGAGTTGAACAGCCGCATCAGGTCATCGGTGAGGGAGAGGTAGAAGCGGGATTCGCCCGGGTCGCCCTGGCGGCCGGAACGGCCGCGGAGCTGGTTGTCGATGCGGCGTGATTCATGCCGTTCGGTACCCAGCACGTAGAGCCCGCCGAGCTCCTTGACCTCGTCGTGCTCGGCCTGCACGGCTTTCTGCGCCGCTGCCAGGGCCGCGGGCCAGGCGGCCTCGTAGTCTTCCGGGTTCTCGGCGGGGTCGAGGCCGCGGCGTTCCAACTCGGCCACGGCGTTGAATTCGGCGTTGCCGCCGAGCATGATGTCGGTACCGCGGCCGGCCATGTTGGTGGCCACCGTGACGGCACCCTTGCGGCCGGCCTGCGCGACGATGGCCGCTTCCCGGGCGTGATTCTTTGCGTTAAGCACTTCGTGCCGGATGCCCTGTTTCGCCAACTGCTTGGACAGGTACTCGCTCTTCTCCACGCTGGTGGTGCCCACCAGGACCGGCTGGCCCTTTTCGTGGCGCTCGGCGATGTCCTTCACGACGGCGTCGAATTTGGCGACTTCGTTCTTGTAGATCAGGTCCGACTGGTCGATGCGGGCCATCGGCTTGTTCGTCGGGATCGGAACCACGCCGAGCTTGTAGGTGCTCATGAACTCGGCCGCCTCGGTTTCGGCGGTGCCGGTCATGCCCGAGAGCTTGCCGTAGAGGCGGAAGTAGTTCTGCAGGGTCACCGTGGCCAGCGTCTGGTTCTCGGCCTTGATCTCGACGCCCTCTTTGGCCTCGATCGCCTGGTGCATGCCTTCGTTGTAGCGCCGGCCGGCCAGGATGCGGCCGGTGTGCTCGTCGACGATGAGCACCTCGCCCTTGAGCACCACGTAGTCCTTGTCCCGCTTGAACAACTCCTTGGCCTTGATGGCGTTGTTCAGGAACCCGATCAGCGGCGTATTCGCCGATTCATACAGGTTGTCGATGCCGAGGTAGTCCTCGACTTTTTCGATGCCGGACTCCAGCACGCCGACGGTCCGCTTCTTCTCGTCGACTTCGTAGTCTTCGGTGTCCTTCAGCCGCATCACGACGCGCGCAAATTCGGTGTACCAGCGGTTCACGTCGCCGGAGGCCTGGCCGGAAATGATCAGCGGGGTGCGGGCCTCGTCGATCAGGATGGAGTCGACTTCGTCCACGATCGCGAAGTGGTGTCCGCGCTGGACCAGTTCGTCACGGCTCCAGGCCATGTTGTCGCGCAGGTAGTCGAAGCCAAATTCGTTGTTCGTGCCGTAGGTGATGTCCGCCGCGTACTGCTCGCGGCGGGTCGCCGGGTTCTGGTTGGAGAGGATGCAGCCGCTGGTCAGGCCCAGGAAGCGGTAAACACGGCCCATCAGGTCGGACTGGTATTCGGCCAGGTAGTCGTTGACCGTCACCACGTGGACGCCCTTGCCGGTGAGCGCGTTCAGGTAGGCCGGCGCGGTGGCCACCAGCGTCTTGCCTTCACCGGTCTTCATCTCCGCGATGTTGCCCATGTGCAGGGCTGCGCCGCCCATCAGCTGGACGTCGAAGTGGCGCAGGCCGAGCGTGCGGCTGGCGGCTTCGCGGACGGCGGCGAAGGCTTCCGGGAGCAGGTCGTCGAGCAGCTCGCCGTCCTGGTAGCGCTGCTTCAACGTGTCGGTTTCCCCGCGCAACTCGGCATCCGTGAGGGACTTGAAGTCCTCTTCCAGGACGTTGATCGCATCGGCGTAGCCGCGCAGCCTCTTCAGCGTCTTCTTGTCGCCGGTACGAAGCACACGCTCGAGAATCGTTGGCACTACATAGCTCCCAGTCAGTTGCGCAGAAATCTGGCTTGTTCAGTCTACGTGAGAGACGAGTCCGGCAGCGTTTTGGTTCCCGGCGGCCGTTTCGCGCTCTCACGGGCCAGGGCGGGGGCCAAATCGCCCCTCTCCTGAACCACGACGGCGTCCAGCGCCAGCCATTCGGCCATGCCGGCCAGCTCCGCTGCCAGCTCCGCCGCGGTTCCGGGCGGGGCGTCGTCTTCGGCGTGCGCAGCCCGGACCACGAGCCTGCCCGAGGCCCGGTCCGCCTTCAAGTCCACGCGGGCGCACAGCCGGTCCCCCAGCAGGAACGGCAGGACGTAGTAGCCGTAGGTCCGCTTCGGCGCCGGCGTATAGATTTCGATCCGGTAGCGAAAGCCGAACAGCCGCTCCACCCGCTGGCGTTCGAACACCAAGGAATCGAAGGGGCTCAGGAGTGCCCTGCCGGTGGCGCGGCGCGGCCGGGCTGCCTCGGCGTGCAGGTACACGTCGCCCCTCCAGCCGTCCACCTGCACCACTTCCAACTTTCCGGCCGCCTCCAGCGTCCGCACCGCGACGGCGGCCGCCCGCACGGGCACCCGGAAGTAGTCGGCGAAGCACTTGACGGTCCCGATGCCGTGGGCCAGCGCCGCGGCCTCGATCAGCCTCAGCATCGCCTGTTCCGGATCGGGCCGGTACTGTGCGTCGTGCGGGGCGGGCAGCACCCGCTCGGTCAGGGTGTAGAGCCGTTCGAACTGGGGAGTCCGCGCGGCGGCGCTGACCAGCCCCTGTTCGAAGAGGTCCTCCAGCACCCGCTTGACCGCGTTCCAGTTCCAGCCCCAGTCGGTCTTCGGCTGGTGCGCGTCATGGCCGATCCGGTCGGCGACCGCCCGGGCGGTCAGGCCGCGCGAGGAGGAAAGGGTGTCCAGGATCTTGGCGGTCAGGTCCCGGACGAGGACCGGGTCCATGCCGGCCGCGCCGACCCACCGGCGACGCTGCCACTGGCGGAGATCGGCGAAATCCTGCGGCTTGATATAGCTGGCCTCGTGCGCCCAGTACTCCATCATGCGGCGCGGCGCTTTTCCCGCGAACCGGTGGAGGATGTCGACGTCGTAGCCGCCGAGCCTGGAGAAGAACGGCAGGTAATGTGCGCGCACCAGCACGTTCACGGAGTCAATCTGCAGCAGCCGCAGCCGGTCAAAGGTCCGGCCCACCTGCCTTGCCGTGACAAGGCCGGTGGGCCGTTCCTGAACCAATCCCTGCGCCGCCAGCGCGATGCGGCGGGCCTGGGCCGGAGTGATGCGGGCTGTCATGCCTTCATACTAGGCAAGCCGCGGCGCTGTCAGGCCTTGGCGCCCGCCGACGCGCGGTAGGCCAGCACCTCTTCACGCGCCTTGGCTTCTTCGGCGCTGCAATCGGCGTCGAGGGTGATCACGCCGTACGTCCAGCCACGACGGCGGTAGACGACACTGGGTGCGTTCGTCGCCTTGTCGATGAACAGGTAGAAGTCGTGTCCCACCAGTTCCATGTTGTCCACGGCATCGTCGAGGGTCATGGCCGCGGCCGGGAAGACCTTGCGGCGGATCAGCACCGGTGAGTCTCCGGCGGGAAGATCGTTGTCGATGTCGTAGCCGGTCCGGTCCTCGGCCTGGTCCTGGGCAGTTGCCGCAGCCAGCGTCGCTTCGTGCAGCGGCATGTCCGAGCTGGCCGGTTCCAGCGTGGCGGTGGCCTGGTGGACGGCGGTCGGGGTGTGACGGCCGTGGTGGACCTTGCGGCGGTCCCGGGCGCGGCGCAGGCGCTCCAAAAGCTTGTTATAGGCAATGTCGAAAGCTGCAAACTTGTCCGCGGCCTTGGCCTCGGCGCGGACCACGCTGCCCCGTCCGAGCACGGTGAGCTCGACGGTCATCGAGCTTTCGGCATTGCGGGCATTGGCCTCTTTGGTGACTTTGGCATCAAGCCGCTGGACCTTGTCGCCCAACTGCTCGATCTTGGAGATCTTCTCCTCAGCGTACTCGCGGAACCGATCCGAAACGGACAGGTTGCGGCCGTTGATGTTGAATTCCATGGTGCCCTCCATAATTGCCTAGATGACACAACAGCGACCGAAAGAGAAACTCCTTTCAGCCGCTGAAGACGGGTTGCCTCCCTCGCGGGAGCCCATACTTCACGTTAGATCACGGACACCTTTTATTCACCCTTTACTCACGAATATCTACAACATTTACCGGCGATGTCCGAGGGCACCCCGACGGCCGGTACACCCGGGACTGCATAATCGTTACACCCCGCGTCATTACTCGGCGCTCACGAGGGCCGCCGCGCGGCCTGACCGCCCGCATCTCCGGCGGCGGGCCCGGCCGGAGCCGAGGCGGCTGCCAGCACCGCTCCGCCCAGCGGATGTCCGCCGGCGGCACGCACCGCGCGGGCCAGCTCACCCATCGTGGCCCCGGTGGTGAGCACGTCGTCCACCAGGAGGCAGCACCTCCCGGCGATCAGGGGTGCGTACCCCGGCGGCACCGCCATGCTGCCGGCAACGTTCCGTTGCCGGGCCGACCGGCCCAGCGCCTTCTGCCCGCCCCGGGACCCCGGCCGCTGCAGGCGCCGCACCGGGTCCACCTGGCGGACGGCGGGCAGCAACTGCAGGCCGGCCGGCAGCAGGCCTTGCCGGGCCAGGCGGGACAGCAGCAGTTGAAGCGGATCGTAGCCGCGGCGCCGGCGGGAGCTGCCGCGCGAGGGAACCGGGACCAGCACGGCCGCGGCGGGCCGGCCGGCACGTGCCGCGGCCGCGTCCAGGGCGCCGGCCAGCACGACGGCCAGCACCGGCGCCAGCTCGGTCCGGCCGTGGTTCTTAAAGGCCAGCACGGTCTGGGAGAGTTCACGCCGGTAGGGTCCCCCGGCGGTCACCGGCAGCGGGCGGCCGGCCTCGTCCAGCGGCAAGGAGTCGGCGTCCTGCTCCACGGCCACCGGGCGCACCGTCGAGCGGCGCAGGCGCCGCCTGCAGGCAGCACACAGGACGTAATCCGGCGCACCGCAGGCCACGCAGTCGGTCGGCAGCAGCAGCCGGCCGAACTGCCCGGACCAGATCCGCAGCGCCTGGGCGGCCCGGCTGAAATACAGCCTGTCCAGCCGGGTGCCCACGCCTGCCGTCGCCTTCACCACCGGGTCCCCGCCATGCCTTCAGTCTGGCCGCGCCCTGCCCGGCCGGCGTGGTCCGGGCACCGGTTGTGGTGTCTTGCGGTGCTGCGGGCGGCTGTGGAGGCGGGGCTATCCGGGGAAGGACGGATCGATGACCAGCGGGGAGTTGCGCTGCGGAGCCCAGCTGTTGCCGACGCGGATGTAGAGCATCTCGTTGGTCTGGGCGTACACGTCCTGGCTGCCGTTGCCGGCGCTGATCTCCACCATCCCCTGCAGGGGCGCGGTCCGCAGGGTGCTGCCGTCCAGGTTCAGCACCTCCGCGGTCACCGCTTCGTCGGGCGAGGCCTGCATGACGACGACGGTATCTTCGTCGGCCCAGACGCCGGAGTCCACCGGGACCGAGGGGCTCAACCGCTTGGGCGTGGTGATGCCCCGGGGCCGGCCGTCCTGGTCCCGGACGACGCCGGCCACATAGACCGAGGTGCTCTCGCCTTCGCGGGTGGTGATGAGCGCCCTGGATCCTTCACGCGAGATCTGCAGCTCGGTCACGGTCCGCTCCGTGAGCCATTGGGCGCTGACCGCCACCGATTCGTCCGGCTCCTCGATGGAAACCGCGGAGACTTTCCCGCTGCCGTCACCGGCCGCCGCCCAGGCCCAGCCGAAGGGATCGACGCTGGGTCCGGTGAGGTTGCTTCCGGATGCCGCCTCCACCGCGCGGCGGTCCTCGCCGATCACGAACATCCGGTTGCGCTCGGCGGTCAGGAAGGCAAAGCGTTCCTGGTCCAGCGACATCGCCGGTTCGCGCGGGCGCAGCCGGCTGACGGACGGCAGGTCCTCCGGCTTGACCGGCCGCGATCCTTCGTAGAACACCAGTTCCTCGTCCAAAACCCCGATCTGCACATTGCCGACCGCGGGGTCGGTCACCGCGGCCTGGAACTGGGGATCGGGGGAATTGCCCAGGTCCACTTCCCGCTGGTCCACGGTCATCTGTACGGTGGAGACGGTATTGAGCTCCCCCAGCGTCAGTTCCAGCTGCTGTTGCATCTGCTGCCGGCGCAGGAACGTGGTGCCCGTCAGGACTTCGGCCGACAGGTCCACGCTGGCAGCCCCCGATTCGATCGGTACGGCCCGCCGCACCAGCTGCGAGCCTTCCGGGAAGGCACTGATCACGGCGCCGGCCAGGTACGGTGCGGGCCCCTCCAGCATGGCAGCCACGATGGCCGCGGAGATGCCCTGCCGGTTGGCGAACCAGCGCACGTCCGGCACGGCATACGTGTACGTCGGGTCGTAGTAGTACAGGTTGAACGGGGAGAACAAGGTGCGGAAGTCCACCGTGGAGACCATGGTCCCGTCCGGAACGCTGGAGATTCGCCATTCGCCGTCCACCTGAGCCAGTTCCACCGGCAGCGATTCGGTGGCCCCTTCCTCGGCCTGGGTCCGGACGCCCGACTCGTTGATCGTGGCATCGACCTCCACCTGGAGCACGAATTCGGTTTCGGACGGCGATCCGACAATCCTCACGACGTTCCGGTACACCAGCGTCCGCTGCACCGGCTGCCATTCGCCGGCCAGGTCCGGGGCGAGGAATTCGCGCGCAATCCGGTAATCGTCCTGCGTGGCTGTGCCCGCCTGGATAAAGCCGGCGACGATCTGCTGCGGGGAGTCCCCCGGCGACGGCCCCGGCGGGTTAAAGGTGTAGCCGGTTCCCCCGGTTTCGCCCGAATCGGCCTGGACCGTGCCCACCGGCCCCGACATCGGGATGGAGGAACAGGAGGCCAGCGCCAGCATGACACAGAGCATGACGACGACGGCGCGCAGCCGGGAGAGGCGGGCAGGCTCAGCTGGGATCCGGAACACCGTTTTCCTCCTGCTGTTCGAGGAGCACATTCTCGGCCACCAGCTGGCCGTGCCATGCGGAGGCGCCGGCCGGTGGCAGCGGCAGCGGCGAATGGGTGAGCGTGCCGCCGCTGTGCCGCGGCAGTGTGAGCCGGAAGCAGGCACCATTGCCCGGCTCGCCCCACGCCTGCAGCCAGCCGCCATGGAGGCGGGCATCCTCGGTGGAAATCGACAGCCCCAGGCCGCTGCCGCCGGTGGTCCGCGCCCGGGCCGGGTCGGCGCGCCAGAAGCGGTCGAACACCCTGGAGGCTTCCATGGGCGTCATCCCGATGCCGTAGTCACGCACCGAGACGGCCACGGCGTCCTCGGTTGCCCCGACCGTGACCTCCACCGGTTTGCCTTCGCCGTGTTCCAGCGCGTTGACAATCAGGTTGCGCAGGATGCGTTCGATCCTGCGCCGGTCCATGTCCGCGATGCAGCGCGGCTCGTGGGCAATCAGCCGCAGCTCCGACCCGCTGTTCTCCGCAAGCGGCTGGGCGGCGTCGAGCGCGGTGCGGGCGATCTCCACCAAGTCGGTCGGCTCCGCGTCCAGTGCGGCAGCACCGGCGTCGAAACGGGAGATCTCCAAGAGGTCGGCGAGCAGCGCCTGGAAACGCTCCACCTGGTTGTACAGCAGTTCCGTGGAGCGGGCGTTGATTGGATCGAAGTCCCCGCGCGATTCGTACAGCACCTCCGCGGCCATGCGGACCGTGGTCAGCGGCGTCCGCAGTTCGTGCGACACGTCGGACACGAACCGCTGCTGCATTTCGGACAGCGCGGCCAGCTGCGTGATCTGCTCCTGCAGGCTGTTCGCCATGTGGTTGAAGGAGGCCCCCAGCCGGGCGAGTTCGTCCTCGCCCCGGACTTCCAGCCGCTCCTGCAGTTGTCCTGCCGCCAGCTTCTCCGAGGCGATCGCCGCCTGGCTGACCGGGTGCACGACGGCGCGGGTCAGCAGCCAGACGATGCCGCCGACCAGGATCAGCAGCAGCCCGCCGCCGATCCAGAGCACCCGGTGAATGAAGTCCAGGGTCTGCTGGACCGAGGAGAGGTCGTAGATCAGGTACAGCGCATACGAATTGCCCGGCGGCAACGACACCTTGGTGCCGAATCCGATGGCGGGGACATCGCTGTCGCCCACGGGCAGCGCGAGCGCCTGGCGGTACTGCCCGGTGCCGGTGGCGACTTCCCGGGCCAGCCCCTCCGGGATGATGTTGGCGGTGATGGAGGTGTTCGACTGGCTGAACACGTAGAGGTTCTGGCCGCCCGGCAGCGGCGTCAGCAGGTAGTAGCGCGGCGCTTCGGCGCCGGTACCCTCCAGCAGTTTCAGCGTGTCCGCCACCATGCTGGAGACGGTCGCCCGGTCGCTGGCGGAGGAGCTCTCGAAGATTGTCTTGACCTGGGACAGCCCGCGCCGGGACTCGGCCTCCGCCTGGTTCACCCGCTCCTGATAGAGCCCGGAGGCGATCTGGCTGGAGAGGAACGCACCCACGCCCATGAAGGCGAAGGCGGTGAGCAGGACGGCGGCGGTCACCGTGCGGAACTGCAGCGACCGCCGCCATTTCCGGTTCAGGAACTCGCGGGCCCGCAGCGTGGCATGCCAAGCGGCCTCAGCTGCCGCCTTCAGCTTGGCTGTCCACCGGCTGAGAACCGGCTCCACTTACCCTTGGCCGGCCTTGTAACCGACGCCGCGCACCGTGAGCACCACTTCGGGGGCCTCCGGATCGCGTTCGATCTTGGAGCGCAGCCGCTGGACATGCACGTTGACCAGGCGGGTGTCTGCGGCGTGGCGGTAGCCCCAGACCTGCTCCAGCAGCAATTCGCGGGTGAAGACCTGCCAGGGTTTCCGGGCCAGGGCCACCAGCAGGTCGAATTCCAGCGGGGTGAGCGAGATCTTCTCGTCCCCGCGGTGGACCACATGCCCGGCAACATCGATCACCACGTCGGCGATCCGCAGGGTCTCGGGCGCCCGCTGGTCGCCCGGACGCAGGCGCGCGCGCACCCGGGCCACGAGTTCTGCCGGCTTGAACGGCTTGGGCACGTAGTCGTCGGCACCGGATTCCAGGCCCCGGACCACGTCGGAGGTGTCCGACTTGGCCGTCAGCATGACAATGGGAACGTCCGATTCGCCACGGATCTGGCGGCAGACCTCAATGCCGTCCAGCCCCGGGAGCATCAGGTCGAGCAGCACCAGGTCCGGCTTGCTGCTGCGGAAAACCTCGAGGGCCTGGGCGCCGTCCGCGCAGAACACGGGATCGAAGCCATCGTTGCGCAGCACGATGCCGATCATCTCGGCCAGGGCCTCGTCGTCGTCTACGACCAGAATGCGTGCCTTCATATCTCCCTATTGTTCCCTATTCCCCTCATCCCTGACGTCACGACGCACAGGGCACACCGACACTGCGCCCACGGCGGGCCCGCGCCGGGATGGTAGGAACTGGCGGACCGAAACTATAGGCTGATGAGAGGCTAACACTTCGCCGGAGGCCTCCCGCAGCCGGCGACACGAGATGAGGAAGACGGGACGCGATGAGCCACGGGGCCAATGACGCCGGGCACGACAGCAGGGATCCGCAAGGCCAGTCCGGGTGGAACCAGCAGCCGCAGTGGGAACAGCCCGCGCCCGGCGCACAGCAGCAGGGAGGCTGGCCTCCGCCCGCCCAGTCCGGATGGAACCCGCAGCCGCAGTGGGGACAGCCCGCGCCCGGCGCACAACAGCAGGGCGGCTGGCCGGCGCCCGCCGGTCCGGGCCCGTATCGCGGCTATGTTGCTCCGCCGAAACCGGGCGTCATCCCGCTGCGTCCGCTCGGCGTCGGCGAGATCCTCGACGGCGCCTTCCAGGCCGCCCGCAAGAACGCCGCGGCGGTCTTCGGCACCGCGGTGCTGCTCCAAGTGGTCGTCAGCGCGCTGGCCTGGCTGGTCGGCGGGCTGATCATTTCGGCCTTCGGCGGCCTGCAGGTCATGGCGAACGAGGAACTCACGGATGCATCCGCGGTGGCCTTCGGCCTGTCCATCATCATCTCCTCGCTGGTGCTGGGCCTGCTGTCCGGGGTGGGGATCCTGGTCCTGCAGGGCATCCTCGCCATTCCCACCGCACGGGCCGCGGTCAACCAGAAAACCGGCTTTGGCCTGATGTTCGCGCTCGCGAAGGGCCGGATCGGTGCGCTGGTCGGGCTGGCCCTGCTCTATCTCGCCCTCACCGCTGCCGCACTGGTCGCGATCATCGCCGGCTCCTTCTTCCTGGCCGACCAGCTCGGCGTGTCCTCTGTCTGGATCATCGTGCTGATCATTGTGGGCCTGACGGCGGTGTCCGTCTGGATCGGCATCAAGCTGATGCTGGCACCGGCGGTGATCATCATGGAACGCGCTCCGCTCGTCCGGGCGCTCGCCCGGTCGTGGCAGCTGACCGACCGCAGCTGGTGGCGGACCTTTGGCATCATCCTCTTGTGCAGCATCATCGTCACGGTGATCACCTCCGTGGTCAGCATGCCCATTTCGTTCATCGTGGGACTCGCCGGTCCGCTGCTGGGCGATCCCACCTCGGCCGAGAGCATGCTGGCGACCATGGGCCCGCTCACGCTGGTCTCGATGCTGCTGTCATCCATCTTCTCGGCCATCGGCTACGCCTTCCAAGCGGCCGTGATCGCCCTGGTCTACATCGACCTGCGGATCCGCCGCGAAGGGTTCGACGTGGTGCTGTTGCGCGAACATGAAGCCTCCGGCGGCCGGGAGACCCGGACCATTCCGGGACTCGGCGCCGGCGCGGCACCCGGCCCCGCGGTTCCCGGGCCGGCCGGCCCCTGGCCCACGTGACCATGCACGCCCCGGGCATCGCGGCGGCCGCACCGGGTTCCGCAGCTGTTCCCTTCGAGGTCCCGGTGGAGCCGGGGCCGGAAGAGGCGCGCGAACTGCTGATCCGCGAACTGGCCAAGGAGGAGTACCAGGACGCCCGGCCCGGCGTCCTGGAATCGGTGCTGCAGGCCATCCTCGACTGGCTGGCCGGGCTGATCGCCCAACTCAATGGCTTCAGCCCCAACCTCGGCACGCTGGTCCTGGTGTTGGCTGCCCTGCTGCTGATCGGGGCGGCCGTGTGGCTGGTCAAGCCCCGGCGCAACGCCCGCAGCCGCGCGGCGGCGGAGATGTTCGACGGCGCCGTCCCGCTCACGGCCGACGAACACCGCCGGAAGTCGCGGGCAGCCGCGGACCGGGGCGACTGGGATGCGGCGCTGACCGAGCGGTTCCGCGCACTGGTGCGCTCGATGGAAGAACGCGTAATCCTGGATGCCCGGCCGGGCCGCACCGCCGACGAAGCGGCCGCCGGCATCGCCGCCGCGTTCAGCGCCGAGGCCGGGCGGCTGCGTGTAGCGGCCAACCGGTTCGACGCCGTGCGGTACGGCAAGGTGCCCGCCACGGCTTCGGACCTTGACCAGCTGGCGGCCCTGGACGATTCCCTGGCCGCGGCGTCCCCGCAGCCGGGCGGTAGCGGCCCGGCGCCGCTGGCGGTTCCGCGATGAGCCGGGCACCCTCCGCGCACCGGACTGCTGCGGCAGCCGATGGCTTCGCCGGAGGCACCACCGGAACCGGCGGCGCACCCGGAGACCTGCCAGAGACGGTCGGCGACGGCGGCTCGGTGCTGTCCACGCTGCGCAACCGGCTCCGGCGGTGGAGCTTCTGGCTCCTGCTGCTGGTGCTGCTGTGCGGGGTGGTGGCGCTGGAGCTGCTCCGCGGCCCGGCCGCCGACCGCGCCGACCTCTCCCCCGGCAACGCCGCGCCCAACGGGGCCCAGGCCGTGGCCGAAGTGCTTCGCCAGCAGGGCGTGCAGGTGACCGCCACGCATTCGCTGCAGGAGACCCGGGACCAGCTGACGGCGGGCGACGCCGCCCTGCTGATCCACGACCCGGACGGCTACCTGACCGCCGGGCAGCTGAAACCGCTGAAGGAGCGGGCCGCGCGGATCGTGCTGCTCGAGCCCGGCTTCGAGGCGCTGCGGGCCCTTGCCCCCGGCGTCCGGGCCGCCGGCGTCGTCCCCGCCGACGGGGGCAACCTCGCGGCCGCCTGCGGCCTGCCCGGCCCCGCCGCGGCCGGCGAAATCACCCGCGGCGGCCTGGCCTACCGCGGCGGCGGCGAGCTGTGCTTCGCCTTCGAGACACCGGCCGAGGACGCGGCGCCCTTCGTGATGTCCGACGACGGTGCCACCATCGTGCTCGGCGCCGGCCACGTGCTCAGCAACGAAGGCGTCGTGAGCGCGGGCAACGCCGCGCTGGCCCTGCGCACGCTGGGAGCGACCGAGCGGCTGGTGTGGTACCGGGCGGGGCTGGAGGACCTTCCGGTGTCCGGCGAAGCGGTCAACCCCATGAGCCTGCTGCCCGCCTGGGTGCTTCCGGTGTCCCTGTGGCTCATGGCCGTCGGCGTCGCCGCGATGTTCTGGCGCGGACGCCGGCTCGGGCCCCTGGTGTCCGAGCCGTTGCCGGTGGTGGTCCGCTCGGCCGAGACCATCGAGGGCCGTGCCCGGCTGTACCAGAGCGCCAAGGCAGTGAACCACGCCGCCGACAACCTGCGCGCCGCCACCCTGACCCGGCTCGCTGCCCACCTGCGGCTGCCCGCGGGCGCCGCCAGCGCCGACGTCGTCGATGCGGTATCCCGGGACAGCAGCCGCCCGCGGGTCGAAGTGGAGCGCCTCCTGCGCCACGAGGCACCCGGCACTGAAGCCCGGCTGGCGGCCTGGGCACAAGAACTGCAGCAGCTAGAGAAAGAGATAATGCACCGATGAGCGATCAGCCAGGACAACGGCAGGCATCCCACTACGGCGCGGGCCCGGCCGTCGCCACCCCGCCCGCTGACGACGACCGCCTGCGCCAGACCCTGCATGACGTCCGCACCGAAGTGGCGAAGGCGGTGGTGGGCCAGGATGCCACCGTGACCGGGCTGCTGATCGCCCTGCTGTCGCACGGGCATGTGCTTCTGGAGGGGGTGCCCGGCGTCGCCAAGACTCTGCTGGTCCGCTCGCTCTCCGCCGCCCTGAGCCTGGACACCAAGCGGATCCAGTTCACCCCCGACCTGATGCCCGGCGACGTCACCGGCTCCATGATTTACGACACCCACACGGCTGAATTCCGCTTCCGCGAGGGCCCGGTCTTCACGAACATCCTCCTGGCCGACGAAATCAACCGGACGCCGCCGAAGACGCAGGCCTCGCTGCTGGAAGCGATGGAAGAACGCCAGGTGTCGGTGGACGGCACCTCACGGAAACTGCCCGAACCGTTCATCGTGGCGGCCACGCAGAACCCGGTGGAATACGAGGGCACCTACCCGCTGCCGGAAGCGCAGTTGGACCGCTTCCTGCTGAAGCTCACCATGCACCTGCCCGACCGGGACGCGGAAATCGAAATCATCCGCCGCCACAGCCAGGGCTTCGACCCGCGCGACCTGCAGGCCGCCGGCGTCCGGGCCACCGCTTCCGCCGAGGACCTGGTGCAGGCCCGGGCCGCCGTCGCCCGGGTGGCGATCGCGCCGGAGGTGGTCGGCTACATCGTGGACCTGGTCCGGGCCACGCGGTCCGCGCCGTCCTTCCAGCTCGGCGTTTCGCCGCGCGGCGCCACCGCGTTGCTCAACACCTCCCGGGCCTGGGCGTGGCTGAACGGCCGCGGTTTTGTCACGCCGGACGACGTCAAGGCGATGGCCCTGCCGGCGCTGCGGCACCGGGTGGGGCTGCGGCCGGAGGCGCAAATGGACGGCGTGCAGGCCGACGACGTGTTGCAGAGCATCCTGGCCACCGTGCCGGTCCCCCGCTGAGTGACGCCGTGGCGATCACCGGACGTTTTGTCCTGCTGGCCCTGGCGGGCGTCCTCCCGCTGATGCTCTTCCCCAGCCCCGTCACGGCCCTGGTGTGCTGCCTGCTGCTGGCCGCGGCGGTCGGCGTGGACCTGTCGCTGGCGCTGTCGCCGCGCCGCGTCGGGCTGCAGCGGAGGCTGCCGTCGAATGTCCGGCTGGGGGAATCCGTGACGGCCCGGCTGGTGCTGGCCAATCATGGCCGCCGCCGGTTGCGGGCCGTGGTGCGCGACGGCTGGCAGCCCTCGGCCGGCGCCGCCAACCCGGAGCAGCGCGTGCGCCTCGCGCCCGGGGAACGGCGGCTGGTCGAGGTGCAGTTGACGCCGCAGCGCCGCGGCGACCTGCAGGCGCACCACGTCACCGTCCGGTCGCTGGGTCCGCTGGGGGTGGCCGCGCGCCAGGTCACCATCGCCCTGCCCGGCCGGCTGCGGGTGCTGCCGCCGTTCCATTCCAAGCGGCACCTGCCCTCCAAGCTGCGCAAGCTGCGTGAACTGGACGGCCGCGTGGCGGTGCAGATCCGCGGGGCCGGCACGGAGTTCGATTCCTTGCGCGACTACGTGCGCGGCGACGACGTGCGCTCCATCGACTGGCGCGCCACCGCCCGGCGGCAGGCCGTCGTCGTCCGCACCTGGCGTCCGGAACGCGACCGGCGGGTGGTGATCGTGCTCGACACCTCCCGCACCTCGGCCGCACGGATCGAGGACGAGCCGCGGCTGGACACCGGAATCGAGGCGTCGCTGCTGCTGGCCGTGCTCGCCGAGCGCGGCGGCGACCGCGTGGATTTCCTGGCCTTCGACCGGCGGCCGCGGGCCAGGGTCGCCTCCGCGGCCAAGGGCAACCTGCTCAACCAACTGGTCAACGCCATGGCCCCGCTGGAACCGGAACTGATCGAAGCGGACTGGTCGCAGATACCCGGGGAGATCCACGCCCTGTCCTCGCACCGGTCGCTGGTGGTGCTGCTGACCTCGCTGGACTCCGGGGCGGCCGAGGAGGGGCTGCTGCCCGTGCTGGCCCAGTTGACCGCCAAGCACACCGTGGTGGTCGCCTCGGTCAGCGATCCGCACGTGGACCGGCTGCGCGCGGTCCGCGGGACCGCCGACGACACCTACCGGGCCGCCGCCGCCGAGCGTGCCGTGCTGGAACGGGCGGCAGTCGCCGCGCAGATCCGCCAGTCCGGCGCGGAAGTGGTGGACGCTCCCCCGCACGAACTGCCGCCTCAGCTGGCCGACATGTACATCCGGCTCAAAGCCGCCGGACGGCTGTAACCGCCATGGACCCCGCCACCGGCCTGCCGGGCCGGCGCGGTCCCCGACCCGGATGGTGATGCAATGGTTTCCGTCTACCAGCTGGCCCTGGGGCACGACTTCCCGCGCCTGACGCCCGAACTGCAGGAATACTTCTCGCTCGCCCCGCCGGCAGCGGACGACGGCGGACACGAAGCCCGCGGCTTCGGCTCCGGCCTGTTCGACGTCGCCGGCTGCCCGGTTCCGGCGCTGCGGCCGTTCCTCGGCCTGACCAGCGGCGACAACGCCTTGTTCCCCGAGTACCAGCACAACGTGCCCTTCAGCATCGAGAACCGCGCTTCCCTGAACGCCGGCGGCCAGCCGGAGCTCACCGCCGTCAGGACACTCAGCTTCCACGACCGGACCCGGATCGTGGAGGACCGGACCGGTTGGGACGACCATCTGCGCCGGCCCGTCGGTGCGCTGGGCCGCAGCGGCCGCCTGCTGACGGACGTGGCGTGCTCGGTCGGCGCCGACGGCCGGATGCGGCTGGCGTCGCGGCGCTGCCGGATATCAGCCGGCCCGCTCACCATCGGGCTTCCGCTGCTGCTGGATGCCGCGGCTTTCACGGAACAGTGGTGGGATGGATCCGAGGGCCGTTTCCGGATCCGGACGAAGGTCATCCAGCGCCAGCTAGGTACCGTGCTGGAATACTCCGGATCCTTTACGTACTCGGTGCTCGTGGGCTAAGGAGCCCGGTCCTGCCGCGAGGGCGGGCCGCCCCAGGCTCATGCCTCCGCGACGACCTGGTTTAGGGCGTCGGCCGTCTGGGTGAGCCGCTTGACCACCGCGCGCGCCGTCTCCGGCGAACGCCCGGCCAGGCCGGCGGAGGGCGTGATCCTCACCCGGGGCAGCCGCGTCAACGGCAGGCCCAGCTGCCGCCAGGGGCGGACGACCGCATCGACGAGCGCGCTGACCTGCGGGACGGCGCCTGCTGCCGGGTCGATGATGCCTGCCCACACCGTCCGGTCCGCTTCCACCGCGGCGGCGAGGGTTTCCCACTGCCGGGTGGTCAGCGCGCCGGTGGGAAGGGCGAGCCCGTCCAGTGCGCTGCCCGCCACGGCGTCGAGGGACGAATCGGCGGCCGGGACCAGGGCGACAACTTCCACGGCTCCGGCATCGCGCAGTGCGGCGGCCACCAGGTCCCAGGCGGCGGAGGCCTCCGTGGCCGCGACCGCGCGCAGCGTGCGGTATCCGCTGGCCGTGGGGATGGTCCCGGCCAGCACGGCATCGAGTTCCGGCTCCTCGAGCTGGACCACCAGTTCCGTGCCGGCCGGCAGCGCGGCCCTGACGTTGGCCAGGTGTCCGGCCGCGCCTGCCGCGAGCGACTGGGCGAGGTCCCGCCGGGCGCCGGCGTCGATCAGGGCGCGTTCGCCGTTGTGCAGGTGGAGGTTTGCGGCCAGGGACATCGGTCCGCGCACCTGGATCTTGAGTTGGTTGCCGGGGCGGTCTTCGGCGCCGACCACATCGGCCAGCACGTTCAGGTCGGTGCGCAGCGCGGACACGGCCCTGCGGTGATCCTGCCCCGGGCGGTCCACCAAGCGCCAGCCGTGCGGCTGCAGATCGATGAACAGTCCCTCCAGCATGCCCGCGGTTCGTGCGGTCGGGTCCGACCCGGCGCCGCGGTCCGGCAGCTCGACCAGGTGCGGCAGGTTCGGCTCGCCCAGTTCACCGCGGACGATGCGCGCGGTCTCGGCTGGTTCGGTGCCGGGCCAGCTGCCCAGCCCGGTGGCGCTCACGTGGGCGGGCCGCCCGGCGGCGGCAGCCGCGTCGGCGGCGGGCCCGGGGGAACCGGCGGCCATGTCAGTTGCCGCCGTTATGCTCGTCGGAGATGGCCTGGTGGTGCCTGATGACCTCCGAAATGATGAAGTTCAAAAACTTCTCGGCGAAGGCCGGATCCAAATGCGCTTCTTCGGCCAGCCGCCGCAGCCGGTTGATCTGGGCGGTCTCCCGGTCGGGGTCGGCCGGCGGCAGTTTGTGCGTGGCCTTCAGGTACCCCACCCGCTGGGTTGCTTTGAACCGCTCGGCGAGCAGATAGACCAGCGTTGCGTCGATGTTGTCGATGCTTCCCCGCACCGCCAACAGCTCCGCCATCACCTCGGGCGCCACCTGGTCGGAGAGGGAACTGGCGGTCGGGTCGTAGTCATCGGCAACGCGGGGGTCGGTCATGCCACCAGTTTATGGTTCGGCCCGCGCGGGAGGTGCACCGGTTACCGCTCTGTGAAGCACCGCCTGTCCTCCCGGCCCGGCCCCGGCACGAAAGGACGATCGCGGCCGGCGCGGTTTGGACGAAGGGTTCCGCGCCGAAGCGTGCTGCGCCTAGGAAACGTTGGCCGGGTCCCAGCTCAGCGAACGCGCCGAGTCGATGGTTGCCTGACCCAGCACCCGGGTTCCCTGGTAGAGCACCATGGTCTGGCCGGGGGCCACGCCGCGCATCGGCTCGATGAGGGTCACGACCAACTGCTGCCGGCCGTCCTCGCCGGCCTCCGCCTGGGCGCGCGCCGCCACCGGGTCGCCGTGCGCGCGGACCTGCACCATGCAGTCGAACTCGGTGCGGGCCTCGACCTCGGGCAACGGCAGGCCCGCCCAGGAGACCTTGATGCCGCGCATCTGGTCGACGGCCAGCAGGTCCTCGGGTCCCACCACCACCTTGTTCTCCTTGGGCCGGATCTCCAGCACGAACCGCGGTTTGCCGTCCGGCGCCGGCCGGCCCAGCTTCAGGCCGCGCCGCTGGCCCACGGTGAACGCGTTGGCGCCCTCGTGTTCGCCGACCACCTGGCCGTCCTGGTCAACGATGGAACCGGACTCCATCTCGATCTTCTCGGCCAGCCAGCCGCGGGTGTCGCCGTCGGAAATGAAGCAGATGTCGTGGCTGTCCGGCTTGTTCGCCACGGACAGTCCGCGCCGCGCGGCCTCGGCGCGGACCTCGGCCTTGGACGGCGTTTCGGCCAGCGGGAACATGGAGTGTTTGAGCTGTTCGTGGGTCAGCACGCCCAGCACGTACGACTGGTCCTTGGCCCAGTCTGCGGCGCGGTGCAGTTCGCGGTTGCCCTGCGCGTCCTCCACCACTTTGGCGTAGTGGCCGGTGCACACCGCTTCGAACCCCAGCGCCAGCGCCTTCTCCAGGAGGGCGGCGAACTTGATCCGCTCGTTGCAGCGCATGCAGGGGTTCGGCGTCCGGCCGGCGGCGTATTCGGCGATGAAATCGTCCACCACGTCTTCCTTGAACCGCTCGGAGAAGTCCCAGACGTAGTACGGGATGCCCAGGATGTCGCAGGCACGCCAGGCGTCGCGCGAATCCTCAATGGTGCAGCAGCCCCGGCTGCCGGTGCGCAGGGTGCCGGGCATCCGGCTCAGGGCCAGGTGCACGCCCACCACGTCGTGGCCGGCCTCCACCGCCCGTGCCGCCGCCACGGCGGAGTCCACGCCGCCGCTCATCGCTGCCAGTACCTTCATGAATTCGTTTCCCTACTGATTCGTTGTTCGTGTCTGCCGCGGCCGTCACGGTCCGTGCGCCCCACCGCACCTGCCCGGTCAACCGAGGCCTCAGCCGGACTGCGTGCCCGCGGTCTGGATGCTGGAGACGTGGCCGGCCATCCCGGCCTTCCTGGCCCGTGCGTATGCCTCCGGCAGCGCTGCCACCAGTGAGTCAACGTCTGACTCGGTTGTTGTATGCCCGAGCGTGAAGCGCTGGGCCCCGCGGGCTTCTTCTTCGCTCAACCCCATGGCCAGCAGGACGTGCGATGGCCGGGGCACTCCCGCGGTGCAGGCCGACCCGGTGGAGGACTCCACGCCGGCCAGATCCAACAGGAACAACAGTGAATCGCCCTCGCAGCCGGGGAAGGTGAAATGCGCGTTGCCGGGCAGCCGCAGGCCCTCGTGCCGCGGATCCGGGGTACCCCGCAACACCGCCTCCGGGACGCCGCGCGCGACGCCGGCGATGAGCCGGTCGCGCAATTCCGCCAGCCGCGCGGCTTCTTCCGGCAACTGCCCGACGGCGGCCTCCGCGGCCGCGGCGAAGGCCGCGATCGCCGGGGTGTCCAGGGTGCCCGACCGGATGTCGCGTTCCTGGCCGCCGCCGTGCTGGACGGGCGTCAGCTTCACGTCCCGGCCGACCAGCAGCGCACCGACCCCCACCGGGCCGCCGATCTTATGCCCGCTGATGGCGAGGGTGTCCAGCCCGGAGTCTTTGAAATCCACCCGCAGGTGGCCGAACGCCTGGACGGCGTCCGAGTGGACCGGGATGCCGTGCGGCTGCGCGGCGGCGACGATCTCTGCCATCGGCTGGACGCTGCCGACCTCATTGTTGGCCCACATCACGGTGACCAGCGCCACCGCTGCAGGGTCGGCTTCGATTTCCCGTCGCAGGGCCTCGACGGAGACCACGCCGTGGGCGTCGACCGGCAACCAGACCGCCTCGGCGCCCTCATGCTTCTGGAGCCATTCCACCGTGTCGAGCACGGCATGGTGCTCCACCGGTGAACACAGGATCCGCCGACGCCGGGGGTCGGCGTCGCGCCGGGCCCAATACAGGCCCTTGACGGCAAGGTTGTCGGCTTCGGTACCGCCGGACGTGAAAATCACCTCGGACGGATGCGCTCCGGCCGCGGCGGCGATGGTTTCGCGGGCGTCCTCGACCACCCTGCGGGCACGCCGGCCGGAACCGTGCAGCGAGGAGGGGTTGCCGCTGCGGCTGAGTTCATGGGTGAGTGCGGCCAGGGCCTGCGCCACAAGGGGCGTGGTCGCCGCGTGGTCAAGGTACACGGGCACGCCAATATTTTACATGCCCCGGTGCGCCTGGTTTCAGCCCGGCGCCCGGCGCCGGGAGGACCGGAGCCTGCAGGCGGCTCAGCGCCGGTTGATCCTGGCGCAGCAGAACGGCCCGTCCGGATCTGCGGCGACGCTGTGGGACTGGTCCGCGCAGCCGGCCAGCATCCCTTGCAGCAGGGCGAGGTTCAGGCCGCACACGGTTTCCGTGTGGCTGCGGGCAAGCAGGTGGAACGGGCAGTTTCCCAGCGCGAAACCGGCCGCGTCCGGTAGCGGCCGGTAGCCCGCGGCGGCGAGGGCTTCCTCCAGGCCGCCGGCGCCGGCCCCCAGCTCACGGCCCTTGGCGCGGGCGGCCTCGGCCACCAGTTCGTGCGCCGGGCGGGAGGTCCGGGCCGACTTCTCGACCGCCGCGGCCAGCAGCTCGCCCGCCAGGCCGTAGGCACGTTCCGGCACGGAGGCCGATACCTCCGGCACCGCTGCCGCGTAGACCTTGGCCGGCCTGCCGGAGCCCGGCCCGGATTTACCGCTGAGTTTCCGGAACTCGATGCTGAGCAGTCCGTGGCCGGCCAGCGCGTCCAGCTGAAGGGACACGCTGCTGCGCGGCAAATCAAGGGCGGCGGCGGCCTGGTCCCGGGTCACCGGTTCGGCGCTGTAGCGGACGAATTCGAAGAGGCGGCGGCGGACGTCGTCGCCCAGGGCCGAGACGGCAGGGAGTCCGGGTGGCGGCTGGTCGGCCATGGGGTCCTTTCCGGTGGCAGGTGCATTGACTTATCCGGAGCTGATTTCTAAAGTCGGATGTACCCATTTTAGAACATCTGGCCCTGCCCCGACAGGCAGCTGCCGGTGCTTCCATCAGATCGGCGGCCAGGGGCGGACCCGCCGCGTGCCCGCCGGCACATGAAGGAGCGCTGCCATGGCTGGGAAACCGATCGTTATCGCCGGAGCCGGCCTGGCCGGCGCAACAGCGGCCAAGGAGCTGCGCAGCGGCGGCTTCGGCGACGAGATCGTGCTGGCCGGCGCCGAGGACCAAAACCCTTATCTTCGGCCGCCGCTGTCCAAGGGCTTTCTGGCCGGCCGGGAGGATGAAGAGTCGGGGCTCGTGCAGCAGCCCGGCTGGTATGCGGAGCACGGCGTCCAACTGTTGCGCGGCACCACGGTGGAATCCTTCGATCCCGCTGCCCGTACCGTCTCGCTCTCTGATGCGGGCACGCTGGAGTACTCGCAGCTGCTGCTGGCCACCGGGGCGTCGCCGCGGAGGCTGGAACTGCCCGGCGCCGGGCTGGGCGGCGTGCACTACCTGCGCACGCTGGCGGACAGCCGGGCCCTGCACGCCGTGCTGGCCTCCGGGGACCAGCGGCTGGTCGTGATCGGCATGGGCTGGATCGGCATGGAGGTTGCGGCCACGGCCCGCCAGCTCGGCAACGAGGTCACGGTCCTGGGCCGCGGCGACATCCCGCTCGCCCCCGCCCTGGGCGACGCCATCGGCAGCATCTTCGCCGATACCCACCGCCGCGAGGGCGTCCTGCTGCGCACCCGTCGCTGGCCGGTGGAGATTTTCGGCGAGGACGGCACAGGCGGGGACGGCAGGGTCGCCGGCGTTGTCCTGGACAACGGCGAGCGCCTGCGCGCCGACGCGGTCCTGGTCGCCATCGGCGCCGTCCCGAACACCGCCTTGGCCGAAGCTGCGGGGCTGGCCGTGTCCAGTGGCATTGACACCGACCAGACCCTGCGCACCTCGGCCGAGCATGTCTACGCCGCCGGCGATGTTGCCCATGCCTACCATCCCGGTTACGGCGGCCCGCTGCGCAGCGAGCACTGGGCGAACGCCCTGGCCCAAGGGAAGACCGCCGCTGCCGCCATGCTGGGCCGGGACGCGTCCAACGACGACATCCCGTACTTCTACACCGACCAGTTCGGGATCGGCATGGAGTACTCCGGCTATTTCCCGTGGTCGGCGCGGGGCGAGCCGGTGTTTCGGGGCAACTACCAGGACCTTGACTCCTTGGAGTTCATCGCGTTCTGGCTGCGCGAGGGCAAGGTGGTGGCTGGTATGAATGTAAATATCTGGGACGTCCAGGAGCCCATCCAGGACCTGATCCGTTCCGGCCGCAGCGTGGATGCCGCGGACCTGTCCAATACCGACAAGGAGCTGACCAGCCTGTGAGCCAGCCACTGACGGCGCGGCCGCCGTCCAGCGTCTTCCTGCCCGAGCTGTACCACCCGGTGCACGACTTCGGTGTCCGACGGATCGACTTCCGCCGGCAGGTGGCGCTGATGGCCATCGTCAACCGCACCCCCGACTCTTTCTACGACACCGGCCGCACCTTCACCCGGCGGGCCGCCATTGACGCAGCCCTGGCGGCGGTGGCCGCGGGCGCGGACTGGGTGGACATCGGCGGCGTGCCGTTCGCCCCGGGCCCGGCCTTGTCCGCGCGCGAGGAAGCCGAGCGGGTGGTTCCGGTCATCGAGGCCGTGCGGGCCGGTTCGGACGCCATCATCTCCGCCGACACCTTCCTGCCCGAGGTGGCGGAGGCGAGCATCCGCGCCGGAGCCAACGTCATCAACGACACCACCGGATTGCACCACCCGGAGTTGGCCGCGGTCGTGGCGGAAGGCGGGGCGCACCTGGTCATCACGCACTCGCTCGCCGCCCCGCGCACCGTGTATCCCCGCCCCCGTTACGACGACGTGGTCGACGACGTCGCCGGGTTCCTGCAACGAAAGGTGCAGCTGGCCCTGGACCTGGGCATCCCGGCCGGGAAAATCATCGTCGACCCGGGCCACGACCTGAACAAGAACACGCTGCATTCGTTGGAAATCACCCGGCGCTTTGCCGAAATCGCGTCCCTCGGTTACCCGGCGCTGGCGGCGGTGTCCAACAAGGACTTCATCGGCGAGACGCTGGCGCAGCCCAAGCAGGAACGGCTCTCCGGCTCGCTGGCCGCCGCGGTGATGTGCATCATGAACGGGGCGCGGATCCTGCGCATGCACAACGTCGCCGAAGCCAGCGCGGCCATCCGTATGACCGAGGCCGTGATGGGCTGGCGGGAACCGTCCTGCCTGCGGCACAACATGGGCGACGTCAACGAACCGGCGGCGCCGTGACACGCCCGATCCGGCGCCTCCTGCCGCCTGGGCCGGAGCAGGCCACCGACCAGCAGCTGCTGGCCTGGTACGGCGAACTCCCCCGCTCCGGCCCGTGGGTCCGCTTCAATTTCGTGGCCAGCCTGGACGGCGCCTCGACCTATGCCGGCCGCTCCGGAACCTTGGGCGACGAGGTGGACCAGCGGGTCTTCCTGCTGTTGCGCAGGCTGGCCGATGTCCTGGTGGTCGGTGCCGGAACGATCCGGGCCGAGGGCTACGGCGGCGAGCTGCTCTCGGCGGAGTCCCAGGCATGGCGCCTGGCCCGCGGCATGAGTGCGCATCCGCCCGTCGCCGTGGTCTCGGCGTCGCTGGACCTGGACCCGGGCAGCGAATTCTTCACCGCCGCGCCCGTGCGGCCGATCGTACTGACCAGCGCCGCGTCGCCCGCGACCCGGCGCCGGGCGCTGGAACCGGTGGCCGATGTGCTCGACGCCGGGACCACGCAGGTGGAGCCGGCGCGGGTGGTGAAGGCGCTGGCCGCCCGCGGCTACGAGCAGATCCACAGCGAGGGCGGGCCGCTTCTCTTCGGCAGCTTCCAGGCGGCGGGACTGGTGGACGAGCTGTGCCTGACGATCAGCCCGGTGTTGGCCGGCGGGGCCGCCAAGCGGATAACGGACCACGTTCCCGGCGCGCGCGAGTCGCTGCAGCGGCTTCAACTGCGGCAGGTGCTCGAGTCCGGGTCGATGCTGCTGTTGCGCTACACCGCCGCGGACAGCGCACCGGGAACCACGTCCACGGACACCGGCAGCCTCCCCACCCGCTCGCCGTCGGCGTAAGCGGTGACGCCGGCGGCCTCCAACCGGACCGTCCTGACCTGCTCGATGCGGACCGCCGGATGGCCGACGTGCCGGCCGGCGTAGACGCGCGGAAAGATGCCGACGAAGGCCGGACGGGACAGTGGCGAGACGATGAACAGATCCAGCAAACCGTCGTCGTACGCCGCCACCGGCACCACGCGCATCCCGCCGCCAAAGGAGCGGCCGTTGGCCACGGCCACGAGCATCGCGTCGACCTCCCGCGGCACGCCGTCCACGACCAGGCGGTAGCGGATGGGCCGGAAGGAGGCGAGTTCGCGCAGCATGGCCAGCGGATAGCGCAGCCGGCCGCGGGGGAACCTCGAGCGGTTGGCGCGGTCGTTGACCGCCGCGTCGAAGCCGGCCGAGAGCACCCCGGCGAACCAGGCCGTGGAACCGTCCGGATGCGTCACCCGGCCCAGGTCCACCCTGCGCGGCTGCTCCAAGGCGTGCAGGAAATGCCCGACGGCGGCGGCCGGCCCGGCGGGCAGGCCGAACAGCCGGGCAAAGTCGTTTCCGGTGCCCGTCGGCACGATGCCCAGCGGAACCTGTGTGCCCGCCAGCGCGTTGACTGCTAAGTGAACCATTCCGTCACCGCCCACCACCAGGAGGGCGGAGACCCCGCGGCGCAGCGCGCCGGCGACCAGGTCGGCGAGCGCGGCCCACGTTTCCGCCCGCAGCTCCACGGCGGGGCGGCCACGCCGGGCGAGCTCTGCCATGACCTCCGCTCCGGCACCGGCGGTCGCTCCGAAGGACGCGCGGGGGTTGACGGCGACGGCGATCGGCGCGGAGGACGGCAGCGAGGTCACAGCAGATGATTGTGGCATCGCGGCGGCCCGCGGCCGCGGTACGACACAGGCGGCCGGCGGTTACACTTGGCTTCGCGCAGGACCCCCGAGACCCGACAGAGAGGCGGCCGGTGATTCCCCTATCCCACTACGACGTCCTGGGGCTGCCGGTTAATGCCACGGCGCACCAGATCAAGGCCGCGTACCGCCGGGCCGCCCGCGCCACCCACCCGGACCATGGCGGGGATGCCGCCGAGTTCCGCCGCGTCAGCCTGGCCTACGAAGTCCTCAGCAACCCGCAGGCCAGGTCCCGCTACGACCGTTCCTACGGTGCCGCCGGCCCGGGCGCGCCGACGGACAGCACCGGAACGTTCGCGGCCGGCCCCGCACCCCGGCCCTCGGCGCCCGGGCAACGCGGCCCGTCGGCGTCGGACTCCCCCGTCTATGTTCCTGCCTACGGCTCCCCGGACGGGTCCCCCGCGTTGCCGGAGAACATCGCCCGCCAACACATCCATGGGGCGCCGCGGAAGCGTGGCATCTTCGGCGCCGGGGCCAGGCTGCGCCGCGAGGCGCTGACGGCGCAGCTGATCAGCCGGCAGATCCTGCCGGCCATCCCGTCCGCACGGCTGGTCAACGGCCTGCATTCGCCGGCGGACAACGGCTTCATCGACCACGCGCTGTTGGCAGGCTACCGGCTGGCACTGATTGATTCGATGCTGCTGCCGCGGGGGAATTTCCGCTGGGACGGCCGCACCCTGCACAAGGACGGGCGGATCGTGGAACCGCCGAGGCTGGCACCCGCGGTGCGCAGGATGCAGGAACTGTTTCCGGAGCTCAATGTCACCGGCTGGACGGTGATCCACTCCGCGGACGGGAACCTGCACGAACCGGTGATCGATTACACGCGCGGCTACGACCCGGACGGGATCGTCCCGGTACACGTGGTCAACGCGGCCCGGCTGGTGCGCGAACTCAAACAGTTCCTGTCCTCCGGCCCGGCGCCGAACACCGTGCTCGTTCCCTCGCTCGCCAAGTTGCTGGGCGGCATGCACGCCTGACGGCGTGCTGCTCCGCCTGCCCGGGGGCTGTTCCGCCCGCCGAGGGATGCCGGGCCGGGCCCGGGGCCCGCTTAGGATGGAATCCGTGTTCCGCATCCTCTTCTACGCCCCCGAAATCCCCGGCAATACCGGCAACGCCATCCGGCTGGCCGCGGTCACCGGCGCCGAACTGCACCTGGTCGAACCGCTGGGCTTCACCTTCGAAGACTCCAAGCTGCGCCGCGCCGGGCTGGATTACCACGACCTCGCCGTGGTCCGGGTCCACGCGGATCTGGAGGCGGCGTGGCACGCCCTTCAGCCGGAGCGGGTCTTCGCTTTTGCGTCCGACGGGGAGCGCTCCTACACGGACGTCGCCTATGCTCCCGGCGACGTGCTGATGTTCGGGCCGGAGTCGGTCGGGTTGCCGGCCTCGGTCAAACGGGATCCGCACGTCACGGCGCGGCTGCGCCTGCCCATGCTTCCGTCGCTGCGCTCGCTGAACCTGGCCAACTCGGCCTCGATCGCCGTCTATGAGGCGTGGCGGCAGCACGGTTTTGCCGGGGCGAAACTGTAGCGCCGACGCGTTGCGATGCGGCGGCGTGTCGGGCTGGACCCTGCCTCCGGCGGGGGCGGATAGACTTGAATCCTATGGATACGCCCCAGCCATCTGATCGCCTGGCCAGCCCCGGTAACTCCACCGGGGACCACGACTACGCACCGGATGACGATGTCTCCGTGCTGCACGCCGACCAGCTCACCGGCGGATCGGAAGACACCGAGCGGCGGCCGATGCCGGCCGTCACCAAGTGGCTGCTGCTTGCCCTGGCCGCCGTCGTCGTGGTGGTGGGGGCCATCGCCGTAGCGAAAACCCTGGGCGGAACCTCGGACCAGGACGTCACGGCTGCCGCGGACGTCGTCGCCAGCCAGCAGGAACTGGAGGGAGGCGGCACCGTGGACGCCTCGGTGTCGCTCCGCGAGAACGCCGCCGTCCTGACGTTCCACGGCGTCCAGGCGTCCGAGGGGCGCACGTACCAGGTCTGGCGGCTTCCGGCGGACGGCTCGGCGCCGGTGTCGGCCGGCACCATCGACGCCGCCGACATCACCTCGGGCAAGCCGGTCGTTATCGACGGCATCTCCACCAGCCGCGAACTGGCCGTCTCCATCGAGGCACCCGGCGGGGCCGAATCCCCCAGCCTGCCGTTCGCCGTCGTCATTCCGCTCGCCACGCCGTAGCCCGGCGCCGCCGGCCACCGTGCCGCCGCGGGCGGCCTGCGTCAGAATCCGGCGATGGTTTCCGGGGTATTGATCCCCACCACGTGGAAGGCTTCCGCGCTGCGTCCGGGCAGGCCGCCGCGCATGGCGTTCTCGGCCAGGTTCTGGCGCACGCGGGCGTCCATCGCGGCCAGGTCCGGATGCTGGCTCGCGTGGATCCGGATGGCGGCCAGCTTCGTGTCGACGTGGTCGGTGATGTCCACGTAGTGGTTCTCGCGTTCCCGCGGCCCGCCGTAGAACCACAGGAACGGCACCTTGTAGGCGGCCAGCCCTGCCTCGAGCAGTTCGGGATAGGCGTACGGGTTTTCCACGGCCGGGTAGATCGCGCGGGTGACGATTTCTCCGCAGGCCAGATGGTCCGGGTGGCTCTTTTGGATCCGGTCCCAGGCACGCTCCGGATGCATGGACAGCACGATGTCGGGCCGGATGCGGCGCATCAGCTCCACCACCTGGCGGATCACGTCGTGGGTGGGCTCCAGGTAGCCGTCGGGCTGATGCAGGAAATGAAGGTCGGTGACGCCGGCCAGCGCCGCGGCCTTGGCCTGCTCGGCTGCCCGCAGTTCGACGATGCCGGCGCGCTGGGCGTCGTCAAAGCCGCCGGCGTCGCCGTCGGTCATGATGCAGTAGCTGACTTCCACGCCCGCCGCGGTCCAGCGGGCAATGGTGCCGGCGGCCCCGAAGTCCAGGTCGTCGGGGTGCGCAGCAAAGACCAGGACGCGTGCCGGCCGGAATTCCTCGACTGTCACCGCCGTCACCGCCGCTAGCCCTTCCGCCGGCGGATCTCGGCGGCGGCCTGCGGCAAGACGGTGGCCAGGTCGCCCACGATGCCGAAGTCGGCGATCTCGAAGACCGGCGAGTCGGCGTCGTTGTTGACCGCAACAATCACCTTGGCGGTCTGCATGCCGGCCTTCTGCTGGATGGCCCCGGAGATGCCCGCGGAAATGTACAGCTGGGGCGAGACGGTCTTGCCGGTCTGGCCCACCTGCGCCGAGTGCTCGATCCAGCCGGCATCGGTGGCGGCCCGGGAGGCACCCACCGCCCCGCCGAGCGCGTCGGCCAGGTCTTCGATCGGCGCGAAATCGCCGCCGGTGCCGCGGCCCCCGGCCACGACGACGCGTGCCTCGGTCAGGTCAGGACGGCCGGTGGCGGCCTTCTCGGTGCGTTCGGTGATGCGGGCGGCGGGGCCGAAGTCCCCGGCGTCGACCGTCACGACCTGCGGCGCCGCCGCTTGGGCCGCCGGAGCCTCGGCCACGACATTGGCCTTCACGGTGATGACCGGCGTGCCTTCGGTGACATTGGCCTGCACGGTATAGGCGCCGGCCAGCACGCTCTTGGTCACCGTCAGGTCCGCCGAGACGTCGATGGCGTCGGTGATGACCCCGGAGGACAGCTTGATGCCGGCCCGGGCGGCGATCTCCTTGCCTTCAAACGTGTTGTCCAGCAGCACTGCGGCCGGAGCGGCCTGGCGCACGGCTGCCGCCAGGAAGGCGGCCTTCGGGGCCACCAGGGCGCCGTCCACGTCGGCGGCCGGTACGTAGACGGTGCCCGCGCCGTACTCCCCGAGCTCGGTCCGCAGGGCGTCGGTGAGATCGCCGTTGAATGCCGCTAGCGGTTCTCCGATGCTGCGGGCGAGCGTGAGCAGTTCCCGGTGGATCTTGTGCAGGGCGTGGCCGGGACGGTCGATGAAGACAAGAACAGTAGTCATGGTGCCGATATCCTTCGCGGTTTCCGTGGCGGACTAGAGCAGGTTCTGGGCGGCCAGGAAGTCCACCAGGCGGATCCCGGCGTCGCCCTCATCGGTGATGATGGTGCCCTGCGACCGCGGCGGCCGCGCTTCTGCCTTGGCGACGGCCGTCCAGGCACCCGCCGTGCCGACCGCACCGGGTTCGATGCCCAGGTCCGCCAGCGACACGGTGGCCACCGGCTTTTTCTTGGCGGCGATGATGCCCTTGAAGTTCGGGTAACGCGGTTCATTGATCTGGTCGGTGACCGATACCACCGCGGGGAGTTCCGCTTCCAGGCTGTCGGCGTGGGTATCGCCGTCCCGACGGGCGCGCACGGTGGTCCCGTCGACCTCCAGGCTGGCGGCGAAGGTCAGCTGCGGCAGGCCCAGGCGCTCGGCCAGCTGCGCCGGAACCAGCGAGGTTTCGCCGTCGGTGGATGCCATGCCGGTGAGCACCAGGTCAATGTCGCCGAGGCTGCGGACGGCGGCGGCCAGCACCAGCGACGTCCCGGCGGCGTCCGAGCCGGCCAGGGCATCATCGTTTACGTGCATGCCTTCGGTGGCGCCGATCTGGAGCGCCTTCTTCACCGCGGTGGCCGCTGCTGCCGGGCCCATGCTCAGCGCGATCACCCGGTTGCCGGCCTTCGGGCCGCCGCGCTCCTCCGCCAACTGCAGGGCGGCTTCGATGGCGTATTCGTCCAGTTCGGACAGGATGCTCTCCGAGCGGTCCACCGTTGCCGGATCGCCGGTCAGGTGCCGGTCGAACTGTGCGTCCGGTACGTGCTTGACCAGCACCACGATGTTCAAGGCTGTGCCTGCTGCTTTTTGCATCCTCGCTGAACTTCCTTCCGCCGTCCACGGCCCGCGCGGGTGTTGCGGGCCGCTGCAAACACCCTAACCTTACCGGCAACGCCGCGGCGGTAAACACCTGCGGGGCTGCCGTGTGCGCCAGGGCAAACCCCGCGGCTGTCAACAGCTGCGGGGCTGCCGTGTGCGCCACCCCGGTGGGGCCGGTGCCTCACCGGGGACGTGCGGTCAGGCCTGACCTTCGCCCAGTGTCACGTCGACGGTGCGTTCTTCGCCGCCGCGCAGGTAGGTGAGCTGCACGGTGCTGCCGGCGGCATGTTCACGGATGGCCGCGGTCAAGGACTGGCTGTCGCCGATGACCCGGTTTTCCACCCGAGTGATGACATCGCCCTTCCGCAGGCCGGCCTCCTTGGCGGGCGAGCCCTCAACGACCTCCACGACGGCCGCGCCCACGGAGAACTGGGTGTTGCCGGAGGAGTTGCCGGAGGGCTTGGCCGTCACCGTCACACCGAGTTGGCCGTGGCTCGCCGTCCCGTCTTCGATCAACTCCTGGGCAATCCGCTGCGCGTAGTTGCTCGGGATGGAGAAGCCCACGCCGATGCTGCCGCTGTCTTCGCTGGAGGAAGCGATGGCCACGTTGACGCCGATGACCTCTCCGTTGGTGTTCACGAGCGGACCGCCCGAGTTGCCATGGTTGATCGCCGCATCGGTCTGGATGACGTTCAGGAAAATGCTGCCCTGGTTCGAGGAGCGTTCCTCGCCCGGGAACTGGAAGTTCCAATGGTCGCCCGGGCCGGGCTGGGCACTGTCGCCGGAATTCTCCGGCACGGCGGAGGACGAGACGCTGATGGTGCGGCTCAAGGTGGACACGATGCCGTCGGTGACGGTGCCCGCCAGGCCCAGCGGCGCTCCGATGGCGATGGTGGTGTCGCCGACATTGAGCTTGTCGGAGTCGGCAAACGTCGCCGGCGTGAGGCCCTTGGCATTGGTCTTGATCACGGCCAGGTCCGACAAGGGGTCGGTGCCGACCACCTTGGCCTTGTGCACGCCGCCGTCGCTGGTGCGCACCTCGACGTCGGGGTTGGCCGTCTGGCCGCCCAGCGTCACCACGTGCGCGTTGGTGAGGATATGCCCCTCCGTGTCCAGGATGATACCCGATCCTGATCCGCCCGTGTTGCCGCTGGCCACCGAGATCGTCACGACGCTCGGCGAGGCCTTGGCCGCCGCGGCGGTGATCTCGTTGACCGAGTCCGTGTTGTTCACGATCAGCTGCTCCGGCCCGCTGCCGGTGATGGAGGTGCCCGCCGAGCCGTCCGCCAGCGCCTGCGAGCCCACCGCGACCCCACCGCCGGCCAGGCCGGCCAGCAACATGCCGGCGATCAGCGTCCCGGTGCCGAAACGCTTCCTGGTGCCCGCCCCGGCAGGCCGCCCGCCTGACGGGTTTCCGTAGCCGGTCCCCTGCCCGGGGCTTCCGCTCCCGTATCCGGAGTTGTGGCCCTGGCCTCCGTAGCCGGCAGGGCTGCCCGCGTTCTCCTGGCCGTAGGACGGCACGGCATACTGGCCGAAGGTGCCCGGGGCGTGCTGGCCGTACCGGGGCTGCTGCGGGGTGTGGTGTTGGGGCTCCTGCCGGGCCTGGTCTTGCGCCGGGACCTGCCGCGCAGCTTCCGGTGCCGGGCGGCGGAACGGCTGGGTCTCGTCGGCTGCCGCCGGCTGCTCCCCCGCACGGAAGGCCGGCGGATTCTGCGGCAGCGGTGGCATCGGCCGGGCGGGCCGCTGCTGCGGCTCCTGGTTATTCTCGCTCATGGCAGGTCCTTTCTGGGTCTGCATTCCACTATGCACGGCTTCGCTGGGATAACGTCGCACGTTTCCTGTAAGGAAACTGGAAACCAGCCGTATGCCGACGGCGGTCGCGGCCCCGCCCGACGCCTGCTCACGCTCGGCTTTGTAGGGTCAAACGATGAATCGCCGTCCTCCACCTGCGGCGCAGGAGCTGCTGGGGTGTTCGCCGCGGGCGGAGGGCTGTGGTGGACGGTGCCAAACGCAGGACCATAGAATCACGAGTGGGTGGATCCGCCCCGGCCGGGGCCAGGACCGCCGATGAGCCGGGGCGCCACGGCCCCGGCTGCTGCTGAAGGGACCCTTATGCGCTCACCGTTCAGGCGTCTGGCGGCCGTAGCCGGCCTGACGGCAGTCTTCCTCGCGCCCGCAGCGCTGGCGCACGCGGTGCCGCCGGTCGACATTCCGCCGGGCGAGTTCGTGGTGGACCAGGCCGGTGTGCTCGGCGCCCGGACGGCCGAGGTCGAGGACGCAGTACGCGAACTGCAGAGGTCCGAAGGCCTGAACGTCTACATCGTCTTCGTGGATGAATTCACCGAACCGGCCGACCGCAACCAGTGGGTGCTGGACATGGCCGAGCTTAACTCGCTGGGCGAAGTCGACAGCTTGCTGGCGGTTTCCGTCGACGGCCGCGAGTACTTGTTCCAGTCGGCCGAGGGCAATCCCGTCGTCTCCCAGGACCAGAACATCGCGCGATCCATCCGGCCTGCCCTCGGCGAAGCGGACTGGGCGGGGGCCGCGCTGACCGCCGTGGCGGCGGTCGAGGACGCCGCCACCGGCGGTGACGGTTCCGTCGGAACCGGGGGCGGGGGCGGCTCGCTGGGCCCGGTGCTGCTCATTGGCGGCGTCGTGGTGGTGGGCGGCGGCGCGGCCCTACTGTATGCGCGGTCCCGGCGGAACAAGAACCAGCGCCCGCAGCCTCAGCTGCAGACCGGCCCCGACGGGCGGCCGCTGGATCCGCACGACGCCATGTCTGTGGAGGACCTTCGCAAGAAGGCCGGCAGCCTGCTGGTGGCCGCCGACGACGCGATCAAATCGAGCGAGCAGGAACTGGGCTTCGCCATGGCCCAGTACGGGGACGAAGCCGTGCAGCCGTTCCGCCAGGACATCACCGCGGCCAAGTCCCACATGATGGAGTCCTTCAAGCTGCAGCAGCAGCTCGACGACCATATTCCGGACACGGAAGAAGAGCAGCGCGCCTGGCTGGGCGACATCATCCGCCGCTGTGAGGCAGTCAACGATTCCCTCCAGGCACACAAAGAGGACTTCGACGCGCTGCGGGAGTTGGAAAAAACCGCACCGCAGGCGCTTGAGCAGGCTCGGGCCGCCGCCCGGGAAACCCGCGGCAGGCTGGACGACGGCACGGCCCGGCTGGAGCAGCTTCGCGCCCGCTTTGCCGACAGCGCGCTGCAACAGGTCGCCGACAACATCGGCCAGGCCGGGGAACGGCTGGATTTCGTCGAGAACGCGGCCGGCACCGCGCAGGACAAGCTCGACGAAGGAGACCGCAGCGCCGCCGTGATTGCCGTGCGCGCGGCCGAGGAGAGCCTGCACCAGGCCAACATCCTGTTGGAGGCCATCGCCAGGACGGCCAAGGACCTCGAGGACGCCCGGCAGAGCATGGAACGCACCATCGCCGACGCGACCCAGGACATCGCCCAGGCCAGGGCCATCATCGCGTCCGGGCAGCATCCCGAGCTGACGGGCCCCTTGGCCGGGCTGGAAGCGGCGGTGTCCGCCGTCCGGCAGGAGGTTGCCGGGGGACGCATCGATCCGATCATGATGGTGCAGCGGCTGGAGACAGCCATGGAGCCCCTGGACGCCTCACTCTCCGGGATCCGGGACGCCGAGGACCGCAACCGGCGTGCCCGCGAGGCCCTGCAGCACGCCATCATGTCCGCGCAGGCCCAGATCTCCGGCACCTCGGATTACATTCAAGCGCGGCGCGGCGGCGTTCGCAGCGAGGCACGCACCCGGCTGGCGGAGGCGGAACGGAACCTCGACCATGCGCTGGCCATCGCCGACTCGGATCCTGAGCAGGCGCTCAACTACGCCCGCCAGGCCAATGCCCTGGCGCAGCAGGCCAGCCAGATGGCCCAGGAGGATGTGGACGGCTTCGGCGGCGGCATGGGCGGCTTCGGCGGCGGCGGCATGTTCGGCGGTCGGGGCGGCGGCCTGGGCGGGGCGATCCTCGGCGGCATCCTCATCGATTCCATCCTGCACGGCGGACACGGCTCGCACGGCGGCGGCGGAATCTTCGGTGGCGGCGGAGGCGGTGACGTCTTCGGCGGCGGCGGCTTCGGAGGTTTCGGCGGTGGCGGCGGCGGCTTCGGTGGCTTCGGCGACGGCGGCGCCGGCGGCGGCTTCTAGACCAGACAGACCGGGCAGCCACCTTGGCTGCTTGGAAGGCAAAGTTCGAGTAATACCGATCGAAAGGCATCACCGTGGTAAAGCACTCAATTTTCGGCCGCATGGCACAGTTGGCCAAGGCAAACATCAACGCCCTGCTCGACCAGGCGGAGGATCCGCAGAAGATGCTGGACCAGATGGTCCGCGACTACACGAACAACATTGCCGAAGCCGAAAGCGCCGTCGCGCAGACCATCGGCAACCTGCGCATGCTGCAGGACGACTACAACGAAGACCTCGAGAACGCCCGCAGCTGGGGCAACAAGGCCTTGGCCGCCAGCCGAAAGGCCGACGAATACCGCACCTCGGGCCATGCCGCCGACGCCGAAAAGTTCGACAACCTCGCGAAGGTGGCAATCCAGCGCCAGATCTCCTCCGAGAACGAAGCCAAGGGCGCCGAGCCCACGATCTCCTCGCAGACCGAAATCGTCGAAAAGCTCAAGCAGGGACTCAACCAGATGAAGTCCAAGCTCAATGAGCTGCAGAACAAGCGCGATGAGCTGATCGCCCGCGCCAAGACCGCGCAGGCCCAGTCGCAGGTTCACGACGCCATCAAGAGCATCGACATTCTGGATCCGACCAGCGAAGTCGGCCGCTTCGAGGAGAAGATCCGCCGCGAGGAGGCAAAGGTACGCGGCCAGGCCGAGTTGGCCGCTTCCAGCCTGGACACCCAGTTCGAGAGCCTGGAAGACCTCGGCGAGCAGACGGAGGTGGAGGCACGGTTGGCAGCCCTGAAGTCCGGCACCAGCCCGGCCCCGTCGTCGCTGGAGGCCGGTAAGGAAACTACCTCAGAGAGCTACTGAGCACCGGCCCTCCGGCCCACGCATGAATGGCTCCGGGCCGCACCCTTCGCGGTGTGGCCCGGAGCCTTTCCTGTCGGGCCGGGTCTTTCTTTTCCGGGGGCGGTGCGATCGCGTTATCGGCGCGGCTTCACGGCCCGGAGGAGGCTGCGGCCGGTGAAACGGCCCGGTCGCGAGGCGCGGATCCGCGCGCGGCGCAGGGCTTTGGGATTGTAGTGCCGGGGACGGTGCTCGGCTGCGTCCGGCACGCCGGCGCCCTGCCCCCGCGGCGCCGGGGCCACTCCCCCGTCCTGCTGCGGCGACGGACGACGGCGGGATCCCGCCCGGGACACCGCCGGAGCCTGCTGTGCGGCGGGCGCCGCGGCCGGAGCCTGCTGTGCGGCGGGCGCCGCGGCCGGAGCAGGGGCGGCGGCCCGGTCATGCCCGGTGTCAGGTTCCTGGGGCCCGGGACGCCGCCTGCGCAGCAGGAGCCAGCCGATCAGTGCAAGGTAGGCGGCTGGAACCAACCAGGCGGGGACGGCGTGCAGCACCTCGGTGAGCAACCCATGGGCCCCGTGCGCGGCATCGATGAGCCGGTCCTCGACCTCGTGCCCCGCGGCATTCCGGACGGCGAAGAAGGCGTAGTAGGCGGTGCCCAGCCCGGCGAGCAGCAGCAGGTAGCCCTGGGCCTTTTCCAGCACGGTCCAGGCTTCGGGCCATCGTCGGCCGGCGGCGGCCCCGACCGACGATGCGGCGGCGCACAGCAGACCGAAAGCGGCGAGCAGGCCCAGGACGTAGGCGGCCATGCCGGCGACAGGGGCTTCCGCGCCGCCCTGTTCCCCGGCCGCGGCCAGCAATTCCGGCAGCTGCGGCGCGAGCGAGGCCAGCCCGATCACCGCACCGGCAACAGCCATCGCGCCGAGCCGGACGAATGATCCGCCTCCGGCCGCCGCTGCCTGCAACAGCCGGACCCGCCCGCCGGCCACCAGGAAGGACGCGAGCAGGACCAACAGCATCCCGGTCCCGGCCGAAATGTAGGCCAAAGCCCCGGCATGGGTCGCCGGATTACCTGCCGCCAGCAGCGCCAACGAGAACGACGTCGTGTAGCCGCCGGTCAAGACCAGCGCCGTCGCGGCGGACCGGCGCACGGCGTCAGCGGCCGTGCTGTGCCAGCTGTCGCCGGCGACCATCAGGAGCCACGCGGGCAGCAGGAGCAGGCTGCAGGGGTTGAACAGGGCTGCCACTCCGGCGGCCAGGGCGTAGCTGCTCACTGATTCCAGCATGGGACAACAACGATCTTTCCGAGGGAAAATCGGGGACGGGTGAAACCATTCTACCGGGCGGGGTTGTGGCCTCGGGCACTACCCTGCCCGGCTTGCGGCCCCCGGGCTTGCGGCCCCCGGGCTTGCCGCCCCGGGCACGGCCGGTCCGGCTTGCGGCTACAGGCACGCAAAAGCCCCGCCCGATATGACATCGGACGGGGCCTTAGCTCTTGGTTGCGGGGAGAGGATTTGAACCTCTGACCTCTGGGTTATGAGCCCAGCGAGCTACCGAACTGCTCCACCCCGCGGCGCAGTGAATACATTACCGGCCGCGGGGTAGCGAAGCAAATCGGTCAGTTGCCCTCGGTCGCCTCCGGAGAAGGCTGCTCCGTTGCCCCGTCCGCTCCGCCTTCGGGGGCGGCGCCGGAGATCGCAGCCTCGGCGTCGATGGCGTCCTGCAGCGCCGCCTGGAGCCGCTCCTGGGCTTCGCCGTAGGCGGCGAAGTCGCCCTCCGCCAGCGCGGCCTGTCCCTCCTGGATCGCGGTGCGCGCGGCCTGCAGGGCCGCCTGCAGGTCCTCCTCGGCGCTGGTCTCCGGTGCGTCCGGCGTCGTCGGCGTCTCCCCGACGTTTTCTTCGTCGCCGGTGGTGGCGCCCGAATCGCCCTGGAACACCTGGTCCAATGCTTCGGACAGCGTCGGGGCGAAGCCGACTTCCTCACCGAAGCTCACCAGCACCCGGCGCAGGATCGGGTAGGAGGAAGCACCCGAGGACTGGACGTAGACCGGCTGCACGTACAGCATGCCCCCGCCGACCGGCAGGCTGAGCAGGTTGCCGTTCTTCACCTCGGAAGCGCCCTGGCGCAGCAGGTTCAGCGCCTGCGACACTTCGGTGTCCGAGTTGAACAGGTTCTGTGCCTGGCCGGGACCGGGCACGGTGATGTCGCGCGGCAGTTCGAGCAACCGCAGCGTGCCGTAGTCCTCGGACTTCACGCCATCCTCGCCGGTGCCGGCGTCCGCGTTGGCGGACAGGAACCCGTACAGCACGTTGCGTGCCTGCTCGCCGGGAACGGCAAACGGAATGAACGGGGTAGTGAGCGAGAAGGACGCCGCATCTTGGTTGGGCATCTGCAGTGACAGGTAGTACGGCGGCTGCTTGACGGTCGATCCCTCGCCCAGCGTCGGATCCGTGGGAACACTCCAGGCGTCGGAGTTCTCGTAGAAGCGGTTGACGTTGGTCACGTGGTACCGGGTGAGCAGCTCCCGCTGCACCTTGAACAGGTCCTCGGGGTAGCGCACGTGCGCCATCAGGTCGGCCGACATCTCGCTGTACGGCTTGATCGTCGTCGGGAACACGTTCGTCCAGGCCTTGAGCAGCGGATCCTGGTCGTCCCAGGCGTAGAGGTCCACGGACCCGTCGTAGGCGTCAACGGTTGCCTTGACGGCATTGCGGATGTAGTTGACCTCCTCCGCCGGCAGCGCCACCGTGGCGCCCCCGGTGGTCCCGGAGTCGATGGTGGCCGACTCCAGTTGCTGCGGAGTCGAGTACGGGAAGTGCTCGCTGGTGGTGTAGGCGTCCACGATCCACTTCACGCGGCCGTCAACGATGGCAGGGTAGGCGTTGCCGTCCACCGTCAGGTACGGAGCGACTTTTTCGATCCGCTGGCGCGGATCCCGGTCGTAGAGGATCTGCGACTCCGAGTTGACCGCGTCCGACAGCATCAGGTCCGTCGACTGGAATTTCAGGGCGTAGACCAACCGGTTGAACCAGTTGCCGATGTTGGGACCGCCGTCGCCGTCGAACGTGTTCCGGGTATCGGTTTCGGCATTGGCGCTCTGCGGCCGGTCGATTTCGATCGGGGAGCTGCCCTCGGGCGCGCCGACGATCGAATAGTCCGGAGACGCCTCGCCGAAGTAGATCCTGGGCTCGTAGGTTGAGTCGTCGCCCAACACGCCCTGCGACGGGATCCCGGAGAGCATGAAGGACGGTTTGCCGTCCGGCTCCACGCGGGAGCCCGCGGCCGCAACCACGCCGTAGCCGTGGGTGTAGAGCAGGTGCTCGTTGACCCAGCCCGCCGGGACGCCCGCGGTGTTCAGTTCCCGGACGGCGATGACGGTGTCCTGCACCTCGCCGTCGACCGTGTAGCGGTCCACGTTGAGCGTCTCGTCGAACTGGTAGTACTGGCGGAACTGTTCCAGCTGCGCGAACGCGTCCGACACCAGGTTCGGATCCAGCAGGCGGATATTGGCCGTGGTTTCGGCGTCCTCGCGCAGCGCGCCGGCTTCCGCGTCCACCGTAGCTTCATAGTTCATGGTCTGCACGTCGTCCAGCCCGTAGGCCAGGCGGGTCAGGGCGATGTTGCGTTCGATGTACTGGGCCTCGACGTCCTGCTCATTCGGGATCACCTGGAAGCGCTGGACGATCCACGGGTAGACCCCGCCGGCGAGGATGGCGGTGACGATCAGCATGGCCGTGCCGACGATCGGCAGCCGCCAGCGGCCGATGAAGGCCGAGACGATGAAGAGGATGGCCACCAGCACGGCGGCGACGGCGAGGATGGCCTTGGTGGGAATCACGGCGTTGACGTCGGTGTACAGCGCACCGGTCCAGTTTCCGGCATCGGACTGCACGGTGGCGTACCGGTCCAGCCAGTAGTTGACGCCCTGCAGGATGAGGAACAGCGCGGCAAAGATTCCCACATGGATCTTCGCCGCGGTGGAGGCGAAGAACCCCTTGTCCTCCAGCCGGATCCCGCCGTAGAGGTAGTGGGTCAGCAGCCCGGCGATGCCGGCAATCAGCACCACGCTGATCAGGAAGCCGTTGATGAAACCCAGGAACGGCAGGGTGTTCATGTAGAAGCTGAAGTCCAGGCCGAACTGGGGATCGGTCTGGCCGAACGGCTGCTGGTTGAAGAACAGCAGGACGGTCTGCCACGCCGAGGCGGCGGCGGTGCCGGCGAAACCGGCCAGCACTACCGGGATGCCGATCATCAGCAGGCGCCGCACCGGCTCCAGCTGCTGCTGGTAACGGTTCAGGTTGTCCTGCAGCGAGCTGTCCGGCGCGTACACCGGGCGTGAACGGTATGCCAGCCGGAGGCTGAAGTAGACGGCAAGGCCCATGATCAGGAAGGCGATCAGGAAGATGGCGATCTTGGTGCCGGTTTCCTTGAGCATGACTTCCAGGTAGCCCAGCTGGTTGTACCAGAGGATGTCTGCGTAGATCTGGGAGAAGAAGACGAAGCCCACCACCAGGACGGCCACCACGATCAGGGTGGGCACCAAGGCGGAACGTTTCTTGCCAGGACTGCTAAGCGGTGTTGGCCGGTCGCCGTAAGACCGGTCTTGTCCGAACGTCACTCGTTACCTCGTTGTCTGCATGCGTGGCATCACGGCGAAACCGCCGCTGCGGGGACACTCCCCCTAGATGCCACGAACGGCGGTCTCGGAGGGTTCCGTTCCCATTCTGCCTTGTCAACACCTGCCCCGGCGAACCGCGGCGCGGGAACGGTCCGGCACCGTTGCCGGAATGTGACCGCGCCGCCGCTGAAACGAATCAGCTGCAGCCCGGCGGCAGGGCGGCTGCATCGCTGCCGCCTCCGATCGCGGTGACGGCCTCGACGGCGTCGTCCAGCGTCGCCACCGACACGACCTGCAGGCCCTCAGGGACGTGGCCGGCGACCTGCGCGCAGTTAGCCTCCGGCGCCAGGAAGACGGTGGCGCCGGCCTCCCGGGCGCCGATCATTTTCTGCCGGATGCCGCCGATCGGCCCGACGGTGCCCTCGGCGTCGATGGTGCCGGTCCCGGCAAAGTGCTTGCCGCCGGTCATCTCGCCTTTCGTCAGGGTGTCGATGATGCCCAGCGCGAACATCATGCCGGCGCTCGGGCCGACGACGTTGTCCAGTTGGATCTTCACCTCGAACGGGAAGTCGAACTCGGTGCCCAGCAGGACGCCCAACTGGTAGTCGCCGTCGTCGTTGGCCCGCGGTGCCACGTCCACGGTCTCCTCGCGGCCGTCGCGCGCGATGCCCAGTTCGACCGGGGCGCCGGCACTGGCGTTGAGCTCCTCGCGCAGCACCTCGATGCCGGTGACCGGCCGACCGTTGATCGTCCGGATTGCATCCTTCGGCTTCAAGACCCCGGCCGCCGCCGCGTCGGGGGTGAGATCGGCCACCGAGAGGGTCTGCGAGTACTCCACGTCCAGCTGGGTCAGGGCCGCCGCGATCGACGACTCCTGCGACGACGCCATCAGCGCCACATTTTGCTGCTGGATCTCTTTCGGGGTGACGTCCGGCGGATAGACCAGGTCGGCCGGTGCGACGCTGCGCTGGGGGTCGAGCCAGGCGGCCAGGACCTGCAGCATGTTGACGTGCGAGTTGGGGCCGCCACTCACGTACACCGTCGTCAGGTCCAGGGCGCCGGAAGTCTTGTAGGTGGGCCGGTCCGGAACCTCGATCAGCGGGGCGCCGGAGACCTCTCCGATGGTGTTGATGGTGGGGCCGGGCGTCTCGATGACGTAGCCTGCCGGCAGAGCCAGCCCTGCGGCACCGGCCACCACGGCAACGACAGCGGCGGTCGCCATCACCGGTTGCCTGCGGTTTCGGGTCCGCGGCGCAGCCGGCTGCGGACCGGGAGCGTCATCGGCCCAGCCGTCCGTGCCGTGCTCGGTGCCTTTGTTGGTGGACTGTGTCACCTGGTGGTTCCCTCCCGCAGCTGTCCGGGCCGTGCACCCAACGCGCTGCCGCCCGGGGCGCTCGCGGCGCCTGCTCTAGCGTACGCCGTCGGCCCGGCATCGGTGGTGCTGCGTCTGCTCGGCCTTGAGCGAACTGCCCGTCCCCGGCGCGACAAGGAATCCCGGCTGCCGGTAACGTGGAACTCACGCAACACCCGGGCACAGCCCGCCGCCTCCCCGGCAGCCGCTGCGGCCCGTGCCCGCTCCAACCCTCGAGGACCGGTGGTAGTGATGACCCCCAAGCAGCCCGACGACGACCCGCAGGATCCGCTGGCGGAGATGTTCGCCAAGCTCTTCGGTGGCCAGGCCGGGGCAATGGATCCCGCGGAAATAGCCAAGGCGGCAGGACTGCCCTCCGACCCGGGTGCCCTGGCGCAGATGTTCCAGCAGGTCCAGGCGATGATGAGTGCCCCCGCCGAAGGTCCGGTCAACTGGAAACTGGCCCATGAAAGCGCCCGCAAGGTGGCCGCCTCGGACAGCGACCCGTCCGTCTCCACCGCACAGGGCCGCGCCGTCGACGAAGCGCTCCGGTTGGCCGAGATGTGGCTTGATCCGGTGACGAGCATGCCCGGCACCGGGCTGATCGGCAGGGCCTGGTCCCGCGCCGAGTGGGTTGAGGCAACGCTGCCGACCTGGAAGCGGTTGACGGAGCCGGTCGCCAACAGCATCGCCTTCGCGCTGACCAGCGCGCTGACCGAGCAGGTGCCGGAGGAGATGAAGCAGATGCTCGGCGGGGCACACTCCATGTTGCAGAACCTCGGCGGCGCGATGTTCGGCATGCAACTGGGCCAGGCCGTGGGTGCCTTGGCCAAGGACGTGGTCAGTTCCAGCGACATCGGTGTCCCGCTGGTGGAAGGCAAGATGGCCCTGCTGCCGGCCAACGTCAAGTCGTTCGGCGAGGGCTTGGACATCCCCGGGCAGGACGTACTGCTCTTCCTGGCCATCCGGGAAGCTGCGCACACCCGCCTGTTCACCCATGTCCCGTGGCTCTCCGGCTACTTGCTGGGCGCTATCGAAAGCTACGCCCGGGGCATCCATATCGACATGGGGCGGATCGAGGAAGTGGCCCGCGACCTCGACCCCACAAACCCCGAATCCATGCAGCAGGCGCTCTCGCAGGGCGTGTTCATGCCGAAGCGCACGCCGGAACAGGAAGCAGCCCTGGCCAAGCTCGAAACGGCGCTCGCGCTGGTCGAGGGCTGGGTGGACGAGCTCACCGCCGGCGCAGCGGCCAAGCTGCCCTCGGCACCGGCGCTGCGCGAAACGGTCCGACGGCGGCGGGCCACCGGCGGGCCGTCGGAACACGCCTTCGCGGCCCTGGTCGGACTTGAGCTGCGCCCCCGCAGGCTGCGGGATGCCGCCGCCCTGTGGTCCGCCCTGAAGGAGGAACGCGGAGTCGAAGGACGGGACGCGATCTGGAACCACCCCGACCTGCTGCCGACCGCGGAGGATCTGGACGATCCGGCCGGCTTCAGCGCCCGGCGGAAACTGCTGAACGCCTCCGAGGCGGAAGTCGACGAGGCGCTGCAGAAACTCTTGAGCGGCGGATTCGAAGAGCAGCCCGGCGACGGCGATGCCCCGGAGCCGGATCGTACCGCCGACCGTGGAGACTCCGGCAGCGCGAACGGAGGTTCGGACGGCTCCGCGGGCGGTGAGGATACCGGCACCGCCGACGGGGGCCCGGGCGGTAGCGGAAACGGAGACCGCGGCTAGCTGTCGCTCTCGCCGAGGTCGTCCACGTCGTCCTCGTCCTGCAGGCCGCGGCCCATGGCAAAGGCTGCGCCGGAGAGGAATGCCTTGGCCCGTTCGAGCTCCGGATAGGGCTGCAGCAAGCGCCAGAAGCGTGCCCCGTGGCCCGGCTCCAGCAGGTGCGCCAGCTCGTGCAGGATCACATAGTCGACGACCCAGGCGGGCATGTCCTTGATCTTGTCGGAGATGCGGATGGTGCCCCGGGCCGGCGTTGCCGACCCCCAGCGGTCGTTCTGGTTGGAAACCCATCGGATGCTGGTCGGGATGGCGTTGCCGGCCAGGTAACGCTGCGACAGCTCTGCCGCGTGGCGGGCCAGGTCCGTGTCGCTCGCGGCGGTCCGTCCCTCCGGCCGGGAGCCGCGCGTCTCGAGTTTCGCGAGCATCCGCTGCACCCACTCCCGTTCCTGCGCCTGCGAAAAGTGGCCGGGAATGGAGATCACGGCGGCCCCGTCCCGCCAGGCGGCGGAGACGGTCCGGCGCCGGCGCGCCGACCGTTTGACCACCACGGGGGCCCCGGTGGATGTGGTCAGCGCCACCCGCTCCCCCGCGTCGGCCACCAGCGGCACCGGCCGCGGAGGCGTTGCGCTGGCACGGGATTCCTGCGTCTGCTCTGCTCGGGACATGCGACGAGGTTACCGGGTCAATCCGACCGTCCGCATCCGCGAAGGCCCGGTGCCCGGTTTTCTGTGGATAACCCTCCGGCGCCTGCCGCCGCCGTGCCAGCATGGAGGACCGGGACGCGCCCGGACCACGGGCAGGCGGCGAGGAGGATTGCGGTGGCACAGTTGAGGATCAATCCAGGCCTGCGCATGCTCGAGGGCGCCGCGGGCAGCGTCCAGTTCGGCCTGGGTGCCGGCGGACTGGTGATCGAGGGGACCGTGGAAGCGGACCGGCACTTCCTGCGCCGGCTGTGCCGGGGGATCGAATCGGCTGACCTGGACGACGTGCGGGCAGGCTGTGGCCTGGACAGGGAGCGGGCCGCGTCGCTGCTGGCGGCGCTGGCACCGGTCCTGCTGCCGGACTCCGGCGGGGAACGCCTGTCGGGTTTGCGCGCCGACCGGCTCGCACCGGATGCGCGCCGTTGGTCGGCGGTGTACTCGGCCGACGGTGAAGGACCGCTCGCCGCCCGGGGACGCTGCATCGTTCAGCTGATCGGGCTGGGACGCACCGGTGCAGCGTTGGGCACCGCCCTGGCGGCGGCCGGCGTCGGCACGCTTCTGCTCGAGGATTCGGCGGTCGCCGCCCCCTCAGATGTCGGTTCCGGCGCCATCCGGCTCGCCGACGTCGGCCTGGGCCGCGGGCAGGCCGTGCGTCGGGCGGTGCACCAGGTCGATCCCACGGTCGCCTGCCACCTCTTGCCCGGCTCGACCGCGGAGCAGGGTGCCGCTGGCATCTTTCCGCGCGCGCTCAGCCTGGCCGTCTACGTCGACCGCGACGTGGCCGATCCCCGGGTCGCCGCGGCGCTCATGAGCCGGGGACACCCGCACCTGAGCGTCCTGGTGCGCGAGCAGGACACCCTGATCGGGCCGTTGGTGGTCCCCGGCCAGACAAGCTGCCTTGGCTGCGTGGAACTGCACCGCGCCGAGGCCGATCCGGGGTGGCCGGACGTCGTTGCCCGGTTGACCAGCCGGCCGGCCGAGCCGCAGGCAGACCGGGGCGCGGCCGACGAAGTGTCGCAGTCGGTGGCCGCGGCCGGCCTGGCGGCGATGCAGGCCCTGCTGTTCCTGGATGGACGGAACCAGCCCGGCAGCTTCTCCGCCGTGCTCAAACTCGACAGCGGCGACGGCACCGTGACGCGGCACGCCTACCCGCCGCACCCGGCCTGCGGCTGCGTGCTGGCCCCGGCGGCCTGAGCGCGCGCTTGCCCGGGCCGGCGCAGGTTCAGTTCGCGGCCAGGACGCGCAGCACATCCTCGCCGTAACGCTCCAGTTTGGACGGCCCCACGCCGGCCAGCCTGGACAGCTCCTGCAATGACTGGGGCCGGGCTTCGGCGATGGCCACCAGGGTGGCATCCGTGAAGATCACAAAGGCGGGCATCGAGGCTTCGCTGGCCGTCTCCTTGCGCCACTCCCGCAGCGCCTCGAACGTCGACTCCTCGTACGTGGGGGGACAATTGTGGCACCGGCCGACCTTGCGTTCCGCCCCGCTGCCGAGCAGGGTGCCACAGACGCGGCACACCGCCGGCGCGGCCTGCTTGCGCCGCGCCGGCCGCTGGCCCGGCGTGCTGCGGACGGAGGAGGAAGAGGCGGGGCGCAGCCCGTCCAGAAACCGGGACGGTTTGCGGTTGGCGCGGCCTCCCGGGGTCCTGGCCAGCGACCAGGACAGAGCCAGGTGCTGGCGGGCACGGGTGATGCCCACATAGAGCAGTCGGCGTTCCTCGTCCACGGCCTCGTCGGTGTCGGCGAAGGAGATCGGCATCAGCCCCTCGCTCAACCCGACCAGGAAGACTGCGTCCCATTCCAAGCCCTTCGCCGAGTGCAGCGAGGCGAGGGTGACACCCTGCACCGTGGGAGCATGCTGGGCGGCGGCGCGTTCGTCGAGCTCCGCCACGAAGTCGGACATGGTGAAAACACCGCCGGCCGCGGAACCGCGGGCCGCGTCCAGCTCGTCGGCCAGTCCCACCAGCGCGGCCAGGGATTCCCAGCGTTCGCGCACCGCGCCGCCGGTCTGCGGAGCCTCCCGCGTGTAGCCCAGGTTCGCCAGCACGTCCCGGACCAGTTGCGGCACGGGTTCGGTTCCGGCGGCCCGGGACGAGGCCCGCAGCTGGAGGATCGCGTCGCGGACCTCTCGCCGCTGGAAGAACCGCTCCCCGCCGCGCAGCTGATAGCCGATGCCCGCATTGGCCAGCGCCTGTTCGTACGCTTGGGACTGCCCGTTGGTGCGGAACAGCACCGCTATCTGGGCGGCGCCCACGCCGTCGTCGATCAGTCCGCGGATACGGGTGGCCACTTGGGCGGCCTCCGCCTCGTCGTCGGCGCATTCCGTGAACGAGGGCTCGGGCCCGGCCGGACGCTGGGCGATGAGCTCAAGCGGGGTCGGCCAGCTGTCGTTGTCCCGCGCCGGCTGCCGGGTGCGGGCGGCCAGCAGCGAGTTGGCCAGCTGCACCACCTGCGGGGAGGAGCGGTAGTCCCGCACGAGTTTGACGACGTCGGCTCCGGGGAAGCGTTTGGTGAACTCGAGCAGATGCCTGGAGGTCGCTCCCGTGAAGGAGTAGATGGTCTGGCTGGCGTCGCCGACAACACAGAGTTCTTCACGGTCCCCCAGCCAGAGGTCCAGGAGCCGCTGCTGGAGCGGCGAGACGTCCTGGTATTCGTCCACCACGAAGTGCCGGTACTGGTCCCGTACGGCGGCCGCCACCTTCGGGTCTTCCTCGAGGATCCCCACGGTGATGAGCAGGACGTCCTCGAAGTCGATGATGTTCCGGTCCGTCTTCACGTCCTCGTAGGCCTGGTACAGCCGCGCCACCGTAGTCAGGTCGTAGCCTGCCGGTGCGGCACGCCCGGCCGCCCGGCGGACATAGCTCTCGGGCGTGAGCATGGAAACCTTGGCCCACTCAATCTCGGCCGCCAGGTCGCGGATGGCGGCACGGTCGGTGGTCAGCCGCAGGCGGCGGGCAGATTCGGCGATGACGCTGGCCTTGTGGTCCAACAGGCCGGGCAACGGACCGCCGACCGACTGCGGCCAGAAGAACTGCAGCTGGCGCAGCGCCGCGGCGTGGAACGTTCGTGCCTGCACCCCGCCAACACCGAGGTCGCGCAGCCGCGTCCGCATCTCGGCGGCCGCGCGTGCGGTGAACGTCACCGCCAGCACCCGCTGCGGCGTATGCACCCCGGTGTGCACGCCGTAGGCGATCCGATGGGTGATCGCGCGGGTCTTGCCGGTGCCGGCTCCGGCGAGGACGCACAGCGGTCCGGCCAGGTTGGTGGCCACCTGCCGCTGCTCGTCATCCAGTCCGGCCAGGATCCGGTCTTCGAGGCTGCTGTCCGGGAGGGGCCCGGCTGCCGCTGCGCTCATCGTCCGGCCTGCGGCAGCTCGCCGCCGTACCAGTGCTCGATCAGCGCCCGCGCAATCGAAATGCCGCTCGCCACCTGGACCTCGTCGGCCTGCAGTGCCGCGGCCAGTTCCTCCCGGCTGAACCACCGTGTGTCCAGGATCTCCACGCCGTCGGGGACCGACGCCGCGTCCGTCGCGACCGCCGTGAAACCAATCATCAGCGATGCCGGGAACGGCCACGGCTGGGATCCAAGGTAGCGCGGCGAGTGCACCACGACGCCGGACTCCTCCTCGATTTCCCGCACCACCGCGGCCTCGAGCGACTCCCCCGGCTCGACGAAGCCGGCCAGGGTCGAATACCGGCTGGCCGGCCATGCGCTGTTGCGGCCGAGCAGCAAGCGGTCGTCCTCGTCGATGACCGACACGATGACGGCGGGATCGGTGCGCGGGAAATGCTGGCTTCCGTCGGCGGGACAGCGGCGCACCCAGCCGCCCTGCTCGATCTCCGTGCGGTGGCCGCAACGCGGGCAATGGGTGTGGGTCAGGTGCCAGTTGGAAATCGCCGCGGCCTCCACAAACAGCCCGGCGTCCTGCGCCGAGAGCTCCCCCGCCACGTCGCGCAGGCCCAGCCACTCGCCGTCGTACTCGGCAGCTTCCGGGCGGTCCGCCAACACCGAGAGCACAATGTCGGTCCCGACGGGCACATCCGCGCCTTCCACGGCCCGACCGAGGTAGACGGACAGGTCGGTTGCGGTCCGTTCCCTGCTCGGAAGCAGCACGATCCTTCCGCCCCGTACCAGCGACTTGCCGTCGGCGATCAGCATCACATGCGTGGTGTCGCTGCCCCAGATGCCGTCCACCAGGCCGGGGTGGCTGCGCCGCTCGCACCCGCGGTCCATGGTGGTGCGCGCCAGCATCAGCTGGCCCAGCGGCGGGAACCCTGCAGCGGCGGTGCTAAGACTCATGCTCTCTACCGTACTCACCCCGGCGCCCGGACTGTTATTCGCGCCGCCGCCGCTGTGGACTGCGCGCGGCGGGGCTGTGGACTGCGCGCGGCAGTGCCCCGCCGGTGCGGCCTGCGTCACCCTTCCGACGACTCGCCGCGGCCGTGGCCGGGCTGCCGGTACCGGTTGCACGTACGGTGGACTACGTGAGAAAGACACCTCTGGAGCTGGCGGCAATAGCCAGCGCGGCCGTACCCGGGTTGACGCCCACGGGCGTTGCCGGGTTGCCAGATGATGCGGCGGATTTCCAGTCCGCCGTACTCACCGATGCGTCCGGCAAGCGGTGGCGCGTGCGATCTCCGAAGCACGCCGAGGCCAGCATGCGGCTCGAAACGGAACTGCTGGTGCTCCGGGCCTTCTCGCCTGCGATCCGCGCGGAGTTGCCTTTCCAGGTGCCCACGGTCGCCGGGACCGTCCAGCAGTCCGAGCTGCGCACCTTCGTTTACAACCACGTGCCCGGGAACATGCTGGCGCTGGAAGCCCTGGTCGCCGCCGGCGCCGCCGTCCCGGTATCGATCGGACGGGCGACAGCCGGCATCCACGACCTGCCCCAGCGCATGGTCGACGCCGCGGATTTGCCCAGCTACACCGCCGACCAGTTCCGCCAGCGCAAGCTCAACGAACTCGACCAGGCTGCCACCACCGGCAAGATCCCGCCGGCCCTGCTGCGCCGGTGGGAGCACGCTTTGGAGGACGTCGCCCTCTGGAAGTTCAATCCGTGCGTGGTGCACGGCGACCTGCACGAAGACAACCTCCTGGTCCAAGACGGCAGCGTCAGTTCCGTGACCGGCTGGACCGACCTGCGCATTGGCGACCCCGCCGATGACTTCGCGTGGCTGGTGGCCGTACACGAACAGTCGTTCACCGACGTGGTGCTGGAGTCCTACCGCAAGTACCGCAAGGACCCGGTCGATCCCCACCTGATGCGCCGGGCAGCGCTGTCCGCCGAATTCGCGCTGGCCCAATGGCTGGTCCGCGGACTGGCCGCGGGCGACCAGACCATGGTTGACGAGGCGGTCGACATGCTGAACGAGCTCGAGGCCGATGTGGCCGAACACGGCGGCCAGCCCATCAGCGTCACCGCTCCCCCGCCGCCGGCCGTTCCGCCCACGGTTGCCGCTGTTCCTGCGGCTCCGGCCCGGGAACCGGCCGCCGGTTCCGAGGGCCGGAATCGGCCGGAGCCGGCTCCGGCCGATCGGCCGACCGGGGACGAACCGGCGGACGGCGATCAGGGCGGCGCCGGCAGGGCGGCTTCGGCGGGCGGGAACGGTTCGGCCGAGCAGGCGCACCGGCACGACGGGCCCGCGCGCGTCCAGCTCGCCGGCCGCTCCGGGAGTTCCAAGGTCACGCTGCTCCCGGTTGAGGGGCCTGCCGTCGATCCAGCTTCTCCGGCACCGCCCGCGCCGGAACAGGACGCCGCGGATCAGGACGCCGCGGAGCCTGCGCCGCCGGAGAACGGCAGCGCCGACGGCCCAGCGGCCGCCGGCAGGGAGACCCGGCCGGCCAGGGACGCCGAGCCTGCGTCCGCGGACACCACGGCGCTTCCGGTCATCAACCCACGGCGCTGACCCGTGCTGCGCGGGGCGCCGATCGCTGCTGCGCGGGGCGCTACTACGCGTAGGCCCGCAACACCGCCGCCTCCAGCTCCGCTTCGCCGGCCAGGCCGTGCGGGCGCACCAGTTTGTCCTGCCCGACGTAGTAAAAGGCGGCCTTGACGCGGTCCACGTCGATTCCGTGCAGGCGTGCCCACGCCAGCCGATAGACGGCCAGCTGCACCGACTTCACCGACAGTTGCGTGCCCGTCGGCGCGGTTCCGGTCTTCCAGTCGATCAGGTCCCAGCTGCCGTCCGCGTCGCGGAACACGGCATCGATGCGCCCGCGCACCACGACGCCGCCGACGCGGGTCTCGACGGGCACTTCGATGGCTGCCGGGACCCGGTCGGCCCATTCGGACGCTTTGAAGGTCTCGACCAGGCCGGCCAGATCATAGGCCTCGTCGACGTGGGCGTCGGCCGCGTCCGGGTAGGCCTCGAGATCGAACATCCCCGTGGTGCCGAAGTATTCCTCGATCCAGCTGTGGAAGGCGGTGCCCTTTCTGGCGGCCATTCCGGGCTTCCGGGGCACCGGACGCCGCAGGCGCCGCGTGACTTCGTCCGGGTCGTCGGCCAAGTCCACCAGCAGCGACGCGGAGATGTGCGCCGGCAGCTCCACTTCGCCGGCGGTGGGGGCGGCGTTGTGGCGTTCCAGAAGCAGCTTGGCCTCATGGGCCCACGCCGAGTCGGCGGCCGGCTGCCGGTCCTGTGCCAGCGACTCGAGCACTGCCTGCGCGGCCTGTTCCATGGCCGCCCGGCGGCCCGGACGTTGCCGCTGCGGGATGCCGCTGCGGTAGACCCGCGGTCCTTCCAGCGGATCGAAGGGCCACATGGCTGTTTCCACTTCGGCCCGAAACGGATTCTCCGGCCCGAGTTCCTCGTCCGCTACCCAATGCCGCACCTGCACTGCCGTGGGTTCGTCCTGTGACATTTCGTGCAGTTCGGCCAGGAAGGCCGACACGGCCGTGGGCTTGACCTTGCTGCCGGTCCAGCCGGCGGAGCTGCAGACCAGCAGGTGCTTGGCACGGGTGTAGGCGACGTAGGCCAGCCGGCGCTCTTCGTCTTCGCCGTGTGCCTGGACTTCCGACTTGTAGTCCGCTTCCGCGTTCAGCCAGGACAACTGGTCCGGCTGGTCGGTATCCCACTGGGGAAGGTCGGACCGGTCGCCGCGCAACGGCCAGGGCAGGGCAGCGTGGCCGCTGCTCCACCGGTTGTCCGAGGAGGATGGGAAGGCGCCGTCGTTGAGTCCGGGGACGAAGACTGCGTCCCACTCCAGCCCCTTGGAAGCGTGGACCGTCAGCAGCTGCACGGCATCGTGCCGCACGTCCACCTGCGCCATGTCCAGGCCTCCCTCTTCGGCGGCAGCCGCTTCCAGCCACGCCAAAAAGGCCAGCAGGTCCACGCGCTGCGATGTCTGCATGAACGCTGCCGCTGCATCGTGGAAAGCATCAAGGTTGCGCCGCGCCTGGTGGATGCTCTGGCCGGGTTTGGAGGCAACCTCGATGTCCAGCAGCATGGCGCGTTCCACTTCGCCCAGCAACAGCGTCAGGTCGTCGCCGACGAAGCTGCGCAGGTAGCGGACCTCTTCCGCCAAGCGCCCCAAACGCTCAAGCGCGACGGGCGTCAGCGACCGCCCGTGGCGCGAGGTCCAGCCCGGCTTGGGCAGCCGGTCCAGCGCCTCGATCAGGGACGCGGCCTCGGCCAGGTCCTGTTCGACGACGGCCTCGCCCGCGGCCTCATCCCGGTCCAGTTCGGCGGCCTCGCCTGCCGCCGCCGCGCGGCGCCGGCTCTCCAGGAACCGGGACCAATCGGCCAGGGCCATCAGGTCCGCCGGTCCGATCCGCCAGCGTGCCCCTGCCAGCAGCCGCATCAGCGCGTCGGACCGTCCCGGATCAGCCAGGACGCGCAGGGTCGCCACGAGGTCCACGATCTCCGGCTGCGCCAGCAGCCCGGCCAGCCCGATGATTTCATAGGGAATGCCCCGCTCTTCGAGTACCTTGGCGATGCCCGGGATCTGTGCCCGCCGCCGGCACAGCACGGCGGTGCTGACGGGTTCGGCACGGCCGGTTTCAGGGTCGCGGGCGAAAACCGTCTTCCGTGCCCGCTCGATCGCGTCGGCGAGGGCGAGGGTCTCCTCCGCCTCGGTCGCGTAGCGTCCCAGTGCCACCGTTCCTTCCGTGGCCCCCGGCCGTGGGCGCAGCGGCGGAACGCTGATCCGGCCGGGGCGCGGACGGTTCGGGTCTTCCCGGTTCAGCGGTGCCGAGATCCGGTTGGCCATCCGCAGGATGTTGATGCTGTTGCGCCAGGCCACCGTGAGGAAACCGGCCGGAGCCGGGGCCCGCCGGCCGTCGTCGCCCACCAGGGGAAAGTGCTCCTGGAAAGCGAAGAGCTGGCCGGCGGAGGCACCGCGGAAGCCGTAGATGGACTGGTTCGGGTCGCCCACTGCGGTGACGGCATGCCCGTCCCCGAACAGTTCGGAGAACAGCACCATTTGGGCGTGGGAGGTGTCCTGGAATTCGTCCAGCAACACGACTTTGTAGCGGCTGCGTTCCAGCTGGCGGGCCTGCGGCACTTCGCGGGCGATGCGGGCCGCGAGGGAGACCAGGTCGCCGAAATCCAGCACCCCCCGTTCCCGCTTGGCCCGGTTGTAGCCGGCGGCCAGGTTGGCCACGGTGATCCGGGTCCGCAGCCGGTCCAGCAATTTCCGCACCTCCTGCTTGGCCGGCTTGGTGCTGCCATCGATGTAGGGAAGGGCGGCGATCCGCTCCACCTCCTCCGCGAGGTAGCCGGCGGCCTGGTCCGGGGTGACCAGATGCTCCGAGCATTCCCCGGCGAACTGCATCACGGCGTTGACCAGGGTCGATTTGCTGGCCACCAGGTGCTCGATGGGGCCGTCGTACGCCTCCACGCAGTGACTGGCCAGCTGCCAGGACTGCGCGGTGCCCAGCAGCACCACGTCGCGTTCAATTCCCAAGCGCAGCCCGTAGTCGCTGACCAAACCGTTGGCGTAGGAGTGGTAGGTCGAGACCTTCGGTTCGACCAGGCCGGCGGCATCGTCGGCCTCCTGCGGCAACAGGCCCTTGCGGTCCAGCTTGGCCAGCTGCGCGCGGATCCGGGCGGCCAGCTCGCCTGCGGCCTTGCGCGTGAAAGTGACGCCGAGGATTTCATCGGGGCGGACGAACCCATTGGCCACGAGCCAGACCACGCGGTCGGCCATCGTCGCCGTCTTGCCGGAGCCCGCGCCGGCGATGACCAGCATCGGCTGCAGCGGGGAGCTGATAATGGCCGACTGTTCGGCTGTCGGCAGATGCTGGCCCAGCAGTCCGGCAAGTTCTTCCGGGCTGTAGGTTGTGGTGACCGCTCCTATGCTCATTCGGTGACCTGCCTTCCTTCTGCGCACAGGGGACAAATTTCCGGTGCACGGCAGCCGTGACCGCCGTTGCCGGACCGCTGCGGATCGTGCCGGGCCTCGAATTCGGAAGCGGCCATGAGCGCCGCGGCCTCGTGGATCATCGCTGTGGCCCAGTCTTCGCCGTCGGCCAGGCTCTCCTGCTGCTGGACTTTAACCGATTTCAGGTCCTGTCCCAGTTGGACCAGGGAAGCGCCGCCCGGGGCTGACGCATGTTCGGGGAATCCTCCGGCCTGGACCGCCGCCTGGTAGCTGCCCAGCTGCGGGTGCCGCTCCAGTTCTGCCTTGGTCGGGGCAGCGCGTCCCGTTTTCAGGTCCACGATGTGCAGCCGCCCGTCGGCGTCCAGCTCCAATCGGTCCACCTGTCCCCGCAGCCTGGCCACGCGTTCCGGACCCGGCAGGTCAACCGAGAAGTCCTGTTCCACGCCGACCAGGCTCCGGCCCTCCGCACGCATCTGGATCACGTACTGGGCCAGTCTCCGGACCATTCCTTCGGCACGGTTGAAGTCAAGCCGTCCCTCCCAGTTCTCTTTCATCCCCAACTGCGGCCAGCGCCGGACCAGTTCGGCCACGTATTCCGTTCCGGTGCCCGCGGGGAAGTCCTGCGCAATTCCGTGGACCAGGGTGCCCAGGCTGCGGGCGAAGTCGGTGGCCGCTTCGCCCCCTGCCGCTTGGATGAACCAGTCGAGCGGGGACTTCTGGACGGCCTCCACCTTCGAGGGGGAAACCGGGACGGGTTCCCCCTCCGGAACGACCGGCGCCGTGCTGCTCAGCGGCAGCAATCCCCACCAGTCGCGCGGGTGCGCGCCGGGCACCGGCACCGGGCTGGCCGCCAGCATGGCGAGCACGGCGGCAGCATCCGCCGCCTCTTCCGGACGGGTCGAGGCTTGCTGGGCGGCCTGCCGGAGTTCCGCCGCCAAGGCACGCACGGTTCGCGGGCGGAGGACTTCCGTCGCCGGCCGGGGGGTTTCCGGGTTCAGCCAGGGCTCAACCAGATCGAGGAACTGGGACGGCTGGGCGTCTTCGGACTGCACCGCCGTGCAGATCAGCCGGCGTTCGGCACGCGAGATCGCCATGGAAAAACTCCGCAATTCGTCGTACCGGATTTCCCGCAGCCTGCTCACCGCGTCGATCCGCCGGGCGTCCTCGACGCCGCGCTCCAAAACCTCGACGAACTCCGTGCTGCCCAGCAGTTCACCACGCAGCCTGGTGTTCGGCCACACCCCCTCTTGGACGCCGGCCACGATGACCAGCGGCCAGCCCCGGCCCGCCGCAGAGGCTGGCGTGAGGAGTTCCACGGCTTCCCGCTTCTGGGCACGCGGCGCGAGGTTGTCCATCGGCAGTTCCTGGTTCAACAGGTATTCCAGGAACTGCCGGGGACTGGAGCCGGGGAGTTGGTCCACATACCGCTCGGCGGTCTGGAACAGCGCCATCATGGCGTCGAGGTCCCGGTCCGCCCGTACGCCGACCGGTCCGCCTTGCAGTGCCTGTGCCGCCCAGCGATCGGAGAGCCCGGTGGCGGACCACAGTGCCCACAGCACCGTCTCGGCGTTGGCCCCCGGCTCGGCCGCCGCGTCCCGACCGGCCTTGAGCATCCGCGCGATCCTCCTGGCGGATCCGCCTTCCCTTCCGAGCGTGCCGAGGAACACGGGGTCGCCGATCGCTTCCACGAGCAGGGAATCGCTGGACCGGCCCCCGCCGCCGAGCAGCTCTTCGCGCCGCAGTGCCTGGCGCAGGCGGCGCAGGTCGATCGCCGTCGCGCCGCCGATCCTGGAGGTGAGAAGGGCGACGGCAGCGTCGGGGGTGAGTAGTTCCGGCTCAAGGGCCACGGCCAACGCGTCCAGCAGCGGCCGGACCGCGGCCTCGTCGCGCACCGCGCTTTCGGCAACCGGGACCTTGACCGCGATGTCCTGGCCGGTGAGGTAGCGGGCGAGGGCCGAGAGCTGGCCGCCGGTGCGGACGATCACGGCCATCTCGCTGAGCCGGTAGCCCTCGAACAGCCTGGCTTCCAGGATCCGCTGCGCCACGTAGCGGTGCTCGTGGACCGGCGACGCGACCACGTGCGAACTGGCGGCGGGCACCTCGTTCCGGTCCCCGCCGCCGTGGGCGGGCGCGGTTCCGCTCCCAACTTCTGCTTCCGCACCGGGATGGACGAGGTCGCGGGCGCGGTGCGCCCCGGCAACCTGCGAGATCCGGGCGGCAGCTGACTGCCAGGCGGTTGCGACCCCGGGCGCCATCCGGTGCGAAGTGGTCAGGACCAGCGTGTGCAGCGGCCTGTCCGGTGTGCCGACCAGCCCGGGCAACCTGCCGAGGACATCCGGACGGGCGCCGCGGAACCCCTGGACGACGGTGTCCGGCGAGGCGGCGAACACGGCATCCTGTCCCTCCGCAAGCAAGGCCAGGAGTTCGAAGACCGCGGGATTGGCTTCCTGGAGGTCGTCCGCCAGGATCAGCCGGAGGCGGCTGCGTTCCCGCTCCAGCAAACCGGGATGCTCCAGCAGCAGCTGGCGTGCCGAAGTGATGATGCCGGCAGGGTCGAAGGCCTCGGGCATCCGGAGGTCGATCACGTCACGGTACTCGCGATACAGCCGGGCCGCCGCCATCCAGTCCGCCCGGCCATACTCTGCGCCCAACTGCTCCAGCTGCCCTGCGGTGCTGCCGTACTCGGTCAGCCGGTCGAAGAGCTGGCGGACCTCCTGCCGGAAGCCGCGGGTCGCCAGAGCCTGCTGCAGGTCTTCCGGCCAGCCAACCCCCGGGCCGTAGCCGGCACGATGGCCGGCCAGCAGTTCGGCAATGATCTGGTCCTGCTCAGGCCCGGACAGCAGCCGGGGCGCGCGCTCCACCAGCGGCAGCAGTCCTTCCACCCGTGCCCGTCGGATCAGGTCGAAGGCGTAGGCCGACCAGGTCCTGGTCGGGGAGGTGCCCAGGCTGCGGTTGAGGCGCCCGGTCAGCGCGTCGCGCAGCCGCGCGGCCGCCAGCCGGTTCGGGGCCAGGAACAGCAGGTTCGCCGGGTCAAGTCCGGTTTCCTCCACCCGGCGCACCGCGTGTTCCACCAAAGCGGTCGATTTTCCCGTACCCGGGCCGCCGAGGACCAGCACCGGACCGCAGCCGGCGGGCAGGTCGATGACCTGCGCCTGGTCCGGACTCGGAAGCGGGGCACCGGCTGACCTTGTTTCGGGCCGGACCAGTTGCAGCCCGGCCGACGGCTTGGTCTCGATCATGGCCCCATCCCATCAGTCGGTTCGGACACTTTGCGCCGGAGCTCCTCGATCGCTGCGTAGTCTTCAGGCCCGGGCACCCAACGGGCTTCCGCCATGCGCACCCTGGGCGGCCACGCCGCCGGCTCCGCCAGGGGTGTGCCCTCCCGGCGGTAGTGCGCCACAGCCTGTTCCATCAGCTCATCGGGCAGGGAACCGTTGGCACGAATGATGCGCCACCACGGAACCCCCGCGCCGTGCAGGGACAGGATCCTGCCGACCAGCCGGGCGCCCCCGGCGTCGAGCAGTTCGGCGACATCGCCGTACGACAGCACCCGGCCCCGCGGAATGATTGCGGCAAGGTCGAGGACCGCCTCTACTATCGCCTCGCGCATTACACCAGTGTAATTTAGCGGCCCCTGCGGCCTGCACCGGCGGGCGGCGGGAGCGGCTTCCACACACCCCGCGGCGCCTCCCCGGGATTGTCCGATCCGCCGGATAGCGTTGCGGACATGAACAGCTGGCATACCGGTCCCCGCGCGGCCTTCGATCTCGAGACCACGGGCCGTGACCCCCACACCGCGCGGATCGTGACGGCGTCCATCGTCCTGGTCGACGCAGCGGGACAGCCGCTGCAGGAGCGGGAGTGGCTGGTGGACCCCGGAGTGGAGATCCCTGCGGAAGCCGCCGCCATCCACGGGATCAGCACCGAACGGGCCCGCAGCGAGGGCCTGCCCGCGGCAATTGCCGCCGCCGGCATCGCCGAGGCACTGACCGGCTACTTCGACGCGGGCATTCCGGTCATGGCCTTCAACGCCGCCTACGATTTCACCGTGCTGGCACGCGAATGCTCGCGGTACGGCCTGCCGGCCCCGGCGGCGTCTCCGGTGATCGACCCGTATGTCCTGGACAAGCAGGTGGACCGCTACCGGCGGGGGAAGCGCACCCTGGGGGCGCTGTGCGAACTTTACGGCGTCCGGCTCGACGCCGCGCACACGTCGGCGGCGGACGCCCTGGCCACCATCGGCGTCGCGGATGCCCTCGCCCGCCGCTACGCAGGATTGTGCATCGGCGCGGCCGAGCTGCATGCCCTGCAGATCGACTGGTGCGCACAGCAGGCGGCAAATTTCGAGGCCTGGCTGCGGCGCAAGGATCCGGAAGCCGTCGTGGACGGGGTCTGGCCGGTGCGCCTGATGCCCGCCGCTGTCTGACCCTGCCCCCCGCCGGCGCGCACGCACCCGCCCGCCCCCTGGCTTCTCGCGGCACTGTCAACTTCGCGTCGCCGTGTGACGCAACGTCCCGTCGAATTCTGGCGCGTTGTCGCGGCTGTCATAATTAAACCTTGATGGCGGCACATGCTATGGCGGCTGTCGACGCTCCAGACATCGATTTCCCGAGGTTCCATGATCACCGTTACCGACCTGCGCAAGGTCTACCGCCAAGGCGGCCGCGAAGTGGTAGCCCTGGACGGGGTCAGCCTGTCCGTCCCCAAGGGCACCGTCCACGGCATCGTCGGCCATTCGGGTGCCGGCAAGTCCACCTTGGTGCGCTGCCTGACCCTCCTGGACACCCCGACGTCCGGATCGGTATCGATCAACGGGGCCGAGCTCAGTGCCGCCCGCGACGCCGACCTCAGGTCGGCCCGGCGCCGCATCGGGATGATCTTCCAGCACGCCAACCTGATGGACTCCCGCACCGCCGCCCAGAACGTGTCGCATCCCCTGGAGATCGTCAAGACGCCCAAGGCGTCCATCCGCGCCAAGGTTTCGGAGCTGATCAAGCTCGTCGGCCTGGAGGGGTTTGAGGACGCCTACCCGTCCCAGCTCTCCGGAGGCCAGCGGCAGCGGGTCGGCATCGCCCGCGCCTTGGCTTCGGACCCGGACGTGCTGCTCTGCGACGAGCCCACGTCGGCCCTGGACCCGAAGACCACCGACGAAATCCTGACCCTGATCCGTGACCTGACCGAGCGGCTCCAACTGACCGTGCTGGTGATAACGCACGAAATGCAGGTCATCAAGCGCATCTGTGATTCGGTGTCGCTGCTGGAGGCCGGCCGGATCGTCGAACACGGCCCGTTGCGCGAGGTCGCCGCCGACCTGGGCGGCCGCCTCTCGAGCACGCTGCTGCCGCTGCCATCGGCCGAGGCGACCGGCGGGGGCACGATGCTGGAAATCCTCTATTCCGGCGAACGCGCGTCGGAGCCTGTGCTGACCGGGGCTGCCCGGGCCTTCGGCCTGGACCTGAACGTCCTGGCCGGCAGCGTGGAGTCGCTGGCCGGCACGCAGTTCGGCCACCTGCGCATCGAACTGCCGGCCGGGGCGGACACGGCTGCCCTCACCGAGCACCTGGTCGGCCAAGGCGTTGCCGTCCGCGTCCTGCAGGAGGAAGCGGCATGAACTTCATCGACGAACTGACGACCAACCCGGGCATCACCAATGCCCTGCCGGAAGCGATCGGCGAAACGTTGCTGATGGTCGGGGTCTCGGGGGCTTTCACCCTGCTGATCGGGCTACCGCTGGGCATCTTCCTCTACACCAGTGCGCCCGCCGGGCTGCGGCCGATGCCGGTGACGAACCGGATCGTGTCGGACATCATCGTGAACATCACCCGGTCCATTCCGTTCGCCATCCTGATGATCTCGCTGATCCCGTTGGCTCGGGTCATCACGGGCACCTCGATCGGCGCCCTGGCCGCCTGCGTCTCGCTCACCATCGGCACGGTGCCGTTCTTCGCCCGCCTGGTGGAAACCGCGCTGCGGGATGTGAGCTCCGGCAAAATCGACGCGGCCCTCGTCATGGGTTCCACCCGCCTGCAGGTCGTGGCCAAGGTCCTCGTTCCCGAGGCTTTGCCCGGGCTGGTCGCCGCCTTGACGACGACGTTGGTCACGCTCGTGGGCTATTCCGCCATGGCGGGCCTCACCGGCGGCGGCGGCCTCGGCCAGCTCGCCTACAACTACGGCTTCCAGCGGTTCGACACGACCGTCATGGTGGTCACCATCGTGATCATGGTGGTCCTTGTCCAGCTGATCCAGTGGATCGGCGACGCGGTTGCCCGGCGGGTGGACCACCGCAGCGCTTCCACCGCAGGCTCGAAGCGCCGGCGCCATGAGCCTGTAACCGCCGTCTGAAACGCAACGTCCGCGACGTGTCGGGACAGCGCCGTCCCGCTCCCCCACGCTTCCCGCCCGCCTCACCGGCAGCGGAAGAATGCAGCCAGTAGCCGCTAGCTGCACCACATCCGGGACGAGCCGACTTCGGCCGGTCCGGTCATTCGAAAGGAACGCACGCAGATGCGTAAAGCACTAACGCTCATTGGTACCGGCCTGGCTGCGGCCTTGGCGCTGACGGCTTGCGGTGGCTCCGAATCCACCCCCAGCGCCGAGACCACGCTGGATCCGGCCAATCCCGTCACCGTTACTGTCGGTGCCACTCCCGTGCCGCAGGGCCGGATCCTGGAGTTCGTGGATGAGAACCTGGCCCAGGAGGCCGGGATCGATCTGGAGATCAAGGAATTCACCGATTACCAGACCCCCAACATCGCCCTGAGCGACGGCTCGCTGGATGCCAACTACTTCCAGCATCTGGCCTTCTTTGAGCAGCAGGTGGCCGACAAGGGCTACGACCTCGAACATGGCGAAGGCATCCACATTGAGCCGTACGCCGGGTTCTCGTCGAAGCACCAGAGCGTCGAGGAGATTGGCGAGGGCGCAACCATTGCGATCACCAACGATCCGGGCAACCAGCCGCGCGCACTCAAGATGCTCGAAACGGCCGGCCTGCTGACCGGGATCGAGGACGATTCGGCGGCGCTGACGCTGACCGCGGAGCAGAACCCCAAGGGCCTGAAATTCGAGGAGAACCAGCCTGAAATCCTGGTCCAGCTGATCGAGGATCCGAAGATCGACCTGGCCATCATCAACGGCAACTTCATCCTGGATGCGGGGCTGAACACCGACGATGCAGTGGTCGTCGAGTCCTCCGAGAACAACCCGTATGCCAACTTCCTGGCCTGGAACGCCGGTGACGAAAATCCCGCCGTGGCCAAGCTCGAAGAGCTGCTCCACTCGCCGGACGTGAAGAAGTTCATCGAGGAAACGTGGCCCAACGGCGACGTCTTCCCCGCTTTCTAGTCAACAGTCCGGAACCGCCGGCGTGAGCGGCAACGGCTGACGCCGGGAAGGTCCCCGGAAGCTTCGGCTTCCGGGGACCTTCTGTGTCCGGCCCGCCGGCGACCGGCCCGCCGGTTTCTGGCCGGCGGGCCCACTCGTCAGCGGCCTCGCCGGACCGGCGCGGGTTCCTCGGCGGAGGTCCTTCCCGACATCACCTGGATCACCACCCAGCCCACGGCCGTGACCGGAACGGCCAGGACGGCACCGATGATGCCGCCCAGGATGGTTCCGGCGGTCAGCGCCAACAGGATCACCAGCGAGTGCAGGCTTACCGAGCGGCCCATCACTACCGGCTGCAGGAAGTTGCCTTCCAGCTGCTGCACGATGATCACGACGGCGACCACTACCAGCGCGGCCACCGGCCCGTTGGCCACCAGCGCCACCAGGGTCGCCAGCACGCCGGCGATGGTGGCTCCGACGATCGGAATGAAGCCGCCGATGAAAATCAGCACCGAGAGCGGCAGCGCCAGCGGTACCTGCAGGATGAACAGGGCGAGTCCGATGAAGAAGGCGTCGACGGCGGCGACGGTGGCGGTGCCCCGCACGTAGCTGCCCAGCACATCCATGGCCCGCGACCCGGCCAGCTCCAGCTGCGGCCGCTTGGCCGCCGGGAACCAGCTGAGCAGGAAACGCCAGATGCGCGGTCCGTCCTTGAGGAAAAAGAAGAGGATCACAGCCATCAGGACGGCTCCGGTGACGACTTCGGCCGCCGTCGACAATCCGCTCAACGCGCTGCGACCCACCGTGGCGCTGGTCAGGAAGTCGAGCACCCCGGCGAGCGCCTCGTCGATCTGCTGCTGGCTGACCGGCAGCGGGAAGGTGGCCAGGAACTCCTGCAGCTGCATCCACCCCTCGCGGGCGGAGCTGACCAGTTCGTCCGCTTCGCTGCGGACCGCGAAGACGATCCCGGTGATCACGCCGCCGAGCACCACGAGGATGCCGAGGAACGCGGTGGCCGTAGCCAACGCCGCGGACCAACCCCAGCTGCGCAGCAGCCGCACCACCGGGCCCACGGCCGCCGCCAGGATCAGGGCGATCAGGACGGGAATGACGAGGAGCCGTAGCTGCAGCAGCCCGTAGATCACCACGACGGCCAGCAGCAGCGTCAGCAGCAGTTGCGCGGAGCGGGTGGCCGTCCGTCCCAGTCCGTCGGACCAGATCGCGCGCGGCGGCATGGGCGCCGGGGCCGGGTCCAACCGTGACTGCACCGGCACGGGAGCGGGCTCCGTCCCGGGCCGCACCGGCGGCGGCCCGGCCTCCGGGCGGAGCGTCTCGGCGTCGTCCGCGGCCTCCGGGCGGAGCGTCTCGGCGTCGTAGTCTTCCGGTGTTTGCCTGCGCCTGGAGAACAGGCCCATCTGCACTCTCCTGGGTTCGCGCGGCGGTCCCGTGTACCGCCGTCAGCATCAGTCTGCCATGCCTCCGTCCCCGGGACCGGGCCGCAGCCGGGCGACGAGCCCCGTCCGCCGCGCCGGAGTTGCGGTCAGGCCGGCGGCGTGGCGGCCGCGGCAGCCCGCGCGGCCGCCGGCAACGCGGCGAAGATTTTCTCCATCGCGGCGTCGTCGTGCGCTGCCGAGAGGAACCACGCTTCGAACACCGACGGCGGCAGGTAGACGCCGGCGTCGAGCATGGCATGGAAGAAGGGGGCGTAGCGGAAGGCTTCCTGGCCCTGGGCGTCGGCGTAATTGTGCACGCCATTGGCCGAGGTGCCGAAGGCCACGCTGAACAGGTTCCCCGCGGTCTGGATGCTGTGGTCCACGCCGGCCTTCGACAGGGCGGCGGTCAGCGCGGCCTGCAGTTCGAGCGAGCGGGCGTCGATCGCCGCGTAGACAGCCGGCGTCGCGGCGGTCAGCGTCGCGACGCCGGCCGCCATGGCGATCGGGTTGCCGGAGAGCGTGCCGGCCTGGTAGACGGGACCGGACGGCGCCAGGTAATCCATCACGTCGGCACGGCCGCCCAGGGCCGCCACCGGCATGCCGCCGCCGATGACCTTGCCGAAGGTCAACAGGTCGGGCACGAACGGATCGGCTGCCCCGTCCGCTCCCCCGGTCAGGCCCCAGTAGCCGGCGTAGCCGGTGCGGAAGCCGGTCAGCACCTCGTCCAGGATGAGCAGCGCTCCGTGCTCCCGGGTGATGCGGGACAGGGCCGCGTTGAAGCCGTCGGCGGGGGTGACCACGCCCATGTTCGCGGGTGCCGCTTCGGTGATGACGGCGGCGATCTGGCTGCCGCGGGCGGCGAACACTTCCTCGACGGCGGCGACGTCGTTGTACGGCAGCACCAGGGTCTCCGCGGCTGTCGCCTCGGTGACGCCCGCCGAACCCGGCAGCGCCAGGGTGGCCACGCCCGAGCCCGCGGCGGCCAGCAGCCCGTCCAGGTGCCCGTGGTAGCAGCCGGCGAACTTCACGACCAGGTTGCGGCCGGTGAAGCCGCGGGCCAGGCGCACGGCGGTCATCGTCGCCTCGGTGCCGGTGGAGACCATGCGCAGGCGCTCGACGGCGGAGACCCGGCCGACGACCAGGGCCGCCAGTTCCGATTCCGCGGGCGTGGAGGCGCCGAAGGACAGGCCCCGGTCCACGGCCGTGTGCACGGCCTCGAGGACGGCCGGATGGGCGTGGCCCAGCAAAGCCGGGCCCCAGGAACACACGAGGTCTACGTACTCGCGCCCGTCGGCGTCGGTGAGGTAGGCACCCTTGGCGCCGACCATCATGCGCGGCGTCCCGCCGACGGAGCCGAAGGCCCGGACCGGTGAATTCACCCCGCCGGGCATCAGCTGGCGGGCGCGTTCGAAGAGTTCCTCGGAGCGGATGGCTTCAATCATGGTCTTGGGTCCTTTCGGGACAGCGGAATCCGCTGCGGACAGGGTGGTGGGGCGCGGCAACCGGCGGCCGGGGGTGAACGGTTACTTCAGCCAGCGGGCGATTTCCGGGGCCCAGTAGGTCAGCACCATGTCGGCGCCGGCGCGGCGGATGCCCAGGACAGATTCCAGGATGGCCGCCTTCCGGTCGATCCAGCCATTGGCGGCGGCTGCCTCGATCATCGCGTACTCGCCGGAGATCTGGTACGCGGCCACCGGCACCGGAGACATCTCCGCCACGTCGGAGACGATGTCCAGGTAGCTCATCGCGGGTTTGACCATGACCATGTCCGCGCCTTCTGCCAGGTCCAGTTCCACTTCCCGGATGGCTTCGCGCCGGTTGGCGGCGTCCATCTGGTAGGTCCGCCGGTCCCCGGTCAGCTGTGAGTCGACTGCCTCGCGGAACGGCCCGTAGAAGGCCGAGGCATACTTTGCGGCGTACGCCAGGATAGAGACGTCCTGGTGGCCGGCCTCGTCGAGTGCCTGCCGGATCACCGCGACCTGCCCGTCCATCATGCCGGAGGGACCGAGCACGTCCGCGCCGGCCGCCGCCTGGGCGACGGCCATTTCCGCGTAGATCGACAGCGTGGCGTCGTTGTCGACGGTGCCGTCGGGGGCCAGCACGCCGCAGTGGCCGTGGTCGGTGAATTCGTCCAGGCAGACGTCGCCCATCACCACCAGGTCGTTCCCGACCTCCGCTTTCACGTCGGCGATGGCGCGGTTCAGCACGCCGTCGGGATCCACCCCGGCGCTGCCCGTGGCGTCGCGCACCAGGGGAACGCCGAAGAGCATGATGCCGCCGAGGCCCAGCTCCACGGCCTCGGCGGCCGCGCGCTTGAGCGTATCGGTGGTGTGCTGGACCACGCCCGGCATGGACTGCAGCGGCACCGGTTCGCTGAGGCCTTCGCGGATGAAGGCGGGCAGGATCAGCTGGTTCGGGTGGGTCCGGACCTCCGCCGTCATCCGGCGGATCGCCTCGGTGGCCCGCAGCCGGCGGGGCCGGTGGGAGGGGAAGCTCATGGCGTACCTTCTGGTTCGGTGGGATAGTTTTCAAGCGACCGCGCCAGGGCGTCGGCGATGCCGGGCGGCGTCGGTTCGGCAGCCGTGGCGGCGATCTCCAAGCCCAGTTCGGCGGCCTGCCGCGCGGAACTGGTGCCGATCGCGATCAGCCGCACTCCGGCCGGCCACGGGTCAAGGAGCCCCGCCAGCCGCCTGGTGACGCTGGGCGAGGTCAGGACGACGGCGTCGATGGCGCCGTTGCCGGCGCGGCTGCGGAAATCCGCGGCCGTGATGAGTTCCAGGTCGTCGGCGGGCTCGCGGGCGGCGATCTCCAATTCCGCGGTCAGGCGGAGCTCGGGACGGGCGGGGTAGTCCACCGTGCGGTAGGCGGTCACGGGCAGCACCTGCCAGCCCTTCGCCATCAGGCCTTCGAACACCGTGGGCGCGGCGATGTCGGCCTGCGGCAGCAGGACCAGCATCCGCTCTGCCGGGCCGCCGGCGGTTTCCGGCGGCAGCGGCCAGGCATCCACCAGGCCGACGGCGTCCATGCTGCCGGGCGGCACCAGGTCGACGGTGAGGCCCTCGGCCTCCAGCGCCCTGGCGCTGGGGCTTCCGACGGCCGCAATCTTCGTGTCCCCTGCCAGCGCCGCGAGGCTGGTGCCACGCTCCAGTGCGCACGCCTTCAGCGCCCGCACCGTTGTGATGCTGGTGATGACGAGCCAGACGGCCTTGTTCTGCGCCAGCAGGGTCAGTGCCTGGTCCAGTTCGTCCGGCAAGTCCGTCCGTTCGAAGTCGATCAGCGGCAGGACGCTGGGGGACGCGCCGCGGCGGACCAGTTCGGCGGCCATGCCGGCCGCCCGGTCAGGGCTGCGCGGCAGCACCACCCGCAGCCCCTGTAGCTGGTTGTCCGGCGCGCCGCGCTGCCACAGCAACGCCATCGTCAGCGCCCGGCCAGGCTCATCAGGTCGCCGGCGCCCTGCCCGAGCAGCTCTTCAGCCAGTCGGGAGCCCAGGGCCACGGCATCTTCGGAACCGGCTGCCTGCACCGTCCGCTCGCCGTGCAGCAGCCGGCTGCCGTCGGGGCTGCAGACCACCGCCCGCAGCACCAGGGAGCCGGCGTCGACCGATGCCAGCGCCCCGACCGGGGCGCTGCAGCCGGCTTCCAGCCGCGCCAGCAGCGACCGTTCGGCCGTCACCGCCAGGCGGGTGTCCGCGTCGTCGTAGTCGGCCAGCGCGCCGGCCAGCGCCGTTCCGGAAGCTGCGTCGGCAACCCGGCATTCGACCGCCAGCGCGCCCTGGCCGGGGGCCGGCAGCATGACCGACGGATCCAGCAGCTCCGTGACGTGCTCGGTGCGCCCCAGCCGTGCCAGCCCGGCCGCGGCGAGCACGACGGCGTCGAGATCTGCGTGCTTTCCCTCGTGCCTTTCTTCGCCCGTGAGCCCCTGGACCCGTCCCAGCCGGGTGTCCACGTTGCCGCGGATATCCACCACGTCCAGGTCGGGGCGGGCGGCGCGCAGCTGGGCTGCCCGGCGCGGGGAGCCCGTGCCGACCTTGGCGCCGGCCGGCAGCCCGGCCAGGGTCAGCCCGTCCCGGGCGCAGAGGGCGTCGCGGACATCCACGCGGGCGGGAATGGCGGCAATCTGCAGCCCCTCGGCCACGCCGGTGGGCAGGTCCTTGAGCGAATGCACGGCCACGTCGCAGCGGTCGTCGAGCAGCGCCTCGCGCAGCGCGGCGGTGAAAACTCCGGTTCCGCCGATCTGGGCCAGCGGCCCCCGCAGCACGTCGCCCTCGGTCTTGATCCGGACCAGTTCATACTCCAGGGCCCCGCCGGCGGCCAGCGCCTCGGCCACGGTGGTGGTCTGGGTGACCGCCAGGGCGCTGCCGCGGGTGCCGATGCGGACTTTAACGGTCATGGCTGCGGCACCCCCACGGTCGAATCCATGCCGGCCACCGTCGGCTTCTCGCCGCGGCGGTTGGCGCAGCAGCCGGGCATGCACACGTCCATCCAGGGCCCCAGGTCGGTCAGCGCAGGACGGTCGGCGCGGTGCTGTTCCACCGTGCGCTCACAGACCAGGTCCACGAGGCCCTCGACGAACTTCCGGTGCACGCCAGGGGTGGGCACGCGGGCGGCGGCCAGCCCGAGGCCGCGGCAGGTCTCCAGTGCCTCTGTGTCCAGGTCCCACATCACCTCCATGTGGTCGCTGACAAAGCCCAGCGGCACGATGACCACGCCCTTCACCCCCTGGGCGGGCAGCTCTTCGAGCGCGTCGTTGATGTCCGGCTCCAGCCACGGCACATGCGGCGCGCCGGAGCGGGACTGGTAGACGAGGGACCAGTCGACGCCGGCTGCTCCCGGCACCCGGTCCAGGACGGCCCGGGCGGTGGCCAGGTGCTGCGCCACGTAGGCGCTGTCGCCCTCGTAGTCCACCCCGCGGGGCCCGGCGTTTTCGGCGTCCCCAAGGGGAATCGAGTGGGTCGCGAACATCACGTGGACCGGCGCGTCCGCGGCGCCCTGCGCGGCCAGCTCGGCCCGTACCCTGTCCAGGCCCTCGGCCAGGCCTTCGGCGAACGGTTCCACGAAGCCCGGGTGGTCGAAGTACTGGCGCACCTTGTCCACTTCCAGCTTGCCGGCGAGCCCGGTCTCGACCAGGGCCATGCCGAAGTCCTCGCGGTACTGGCGGCAGCTTGAGTAGCCGGCGTAGGCGCTGGTGGTCACGGCCAACACGCGGCGGTGGCCGGCGTCGTACGCTTCCTTGAAAACGTCGGTGATGTAGGGATCCCAGTTGCGGTTTCCCCAGAGCACCGGCAGCTCGATCCCGCGGCGCGCCAGCTCGGCCTCGAGCGCCGCCTTCAGTGCCCGGTTTTGCTCGTTGATGGGGCTGACGCCGCCGTTGGCGCGGTAGTGCGTGGCGACTTCTTCCAGCCGTTCATCGGGGATCCCGCGGCCGCTGGTGACGTTGCGGAGGAAGGGGATGACATCGTCCTGGCCCTCGGGGCCGCCGAAGGAGGCCAGCAGCAGGGCGTCGTACTTCTTCGGCTGCATGGTTCCGTCGGCGGCGACGCCGGCACGCGGGTCAAAGGACGGTTCGGCGGACTGGTTCACCGCAGCACCTCGGCGATTTCGGCAGTGCTGATGCGCTTGCCGGTGTAGAACGGGATCTCTTCGCGCACGTGGTTGCGGGCGTCGCTGTAGCGCAGGTGGCGCATCAGGTCCACCAGATCGATCAGTTCGGGCGCTTCCAGGGCCAGGATCCATTCCCAGTCCCCCAACGCGAACGAGGCGACCGTGTTGGACAGCACTTGCGGGAAGTCGCGGCCGAGCAGTCCGTGGTCGCGCAGCATCTTGCCGCGCTCCTCGGCCGGCAGCAGGTACCACTCATAGGAGCGCACGAAGGGGTAGACGCAGAGCCAGGCCTCCGGGTCCTTGCCCAGGGAGAAGGCCGGGGCATGGTTCTTGCTGAATTCGGCGTCGCGGTGGACGCCCATCGCGGACCAGACCATTTCGGTCGGGGCGAACAGCCCGGTCCGGCGGATGTCGCGGACCGCCGCCTGGAGTTCGTCCGGCTGCGGTCCGTGCAGCCAGATCATCACGTCGGCGTCCTCGCGCATGGCGGACACGTCGTAGGCCCCGCGGAAGGTGACGTTGCGGCCGGCGAGTTCGGCAACCGTCGCGTCGAACGCCGCGGCGGCGGACGGATCCACCGGTGCGCCGGTGCGCTTGAAGACCGTCCAGAGGGTGTAGAACAGTTCCTCGTCGGTGCCGCCGGCGGCGGGGATTGCTGACTCTGACCTTGCCGATTCGCTCATGCTTACCAGTCTGCCTTCTGCATCGTAATTAATCGAAAACCACTTCTACATATTGTAGAAGATTAGGGGGCCGCCGGCTGCAGCCGTGCGGCGAGATCCCGTGCACGGCGCCGCGCGTCCCCCACCACGGCCACCAGCCCGGTGCCCGCCAGCCAGGCCCCGGTGCTGCCCAGCCCGGGGTGCGCAACCAATTCGCGGCGCACCGCCGCCACCCGCTCCCGGTGCCCCACGGTGGCGGAGGGAAGCGCGTTGACCCAGCGCACCACCTTCGAGCCCACCACGTCGTCGTCGCCCACAGCCACCCCCAGCAGGAAGCTGGCATCGGCCAGCGCCTGGCGGTAGAGCCTGTCGTCGGCCCAGCCGGTGAAGTCCTCGGCGCCCTGCTGCCCCACCGCGCGCCCGTAGGACAGTCGCAGCACGTGGCTTCCCGGGCCGGCTTCGTCCGCCAACCACGGCCATTTGGCGGTGGCATGGGTGAGTGCCTTGGCCCTGACGTCGCGGACCGACGGCGCCACCAGCATGCCGGTGCCCCGCGGCATCGCGTCGAGGTCGGGCAGGTCCACCACCAGGGTCACCAGCGAGACGGCGGGTCCGGTTTTGGGTTCCAGCCCGGCCAGCCCGGGGACGGCGCCGGAGAGCAGCCGGACGGCGGCAGCGCCATCGGCGGCCAGCATCACGGCGTTCGCGTGGAACGTCCCGGCCGCCGACTCGACTTGCCACCCGCCGCCGTGCCGGGTGACGGCGGTGGCTTCCGCCCCGGTGTGCAGGGCCACGTGACGGGCTTTCAGGTCGGCCAGCAGGGCCTCGGTCAGCCGCCCCATGCCGCCGGCGATGCCGGCCACGTTGGAACCGGCCGGGGCGGCCTTCCGGATGGCGCCCACCGCGGCCGCCAGGGACCCGTGGGCGGCCACCGAGGCGCGCAGCCCCGGCATCACCGAGTCCACGTCCAGCACATCCGGATCCGCCGAGTACACCCCGCCTGCCACCGGTGCGACCAGTTTCTGCAGCACGGCATCGCCCATCCGGGCGCGCACCAGCTGGCCCAGGCTGAGCTGCTCGCGGCGCAGCAGCGAACCCAGCGGCATGACCTTGTCACCCGAGGCGCGCAACGCCGCCCGGCGGCCGATGGCGCGCACCACGTCCGGGTCGGAAGGGTCTGCCGGGATGCCGAGCACGCCCGTCTTCGGCAGCCGTTGCGCACCGTCCGGCAGCTGGATCCAGGCGCCGGCCGGGTTCGGCTGGACGATGTCGTTGCCCAGGCCCAGTTCGCCGATCAGGTCCGGGACCACGCTGGAGCGGGTCGCGAACGATTCGGCGCCGGCGTCGAGCATCAGCCCGCCCACCTCGTGCCGGACCACGCAGCCGCCGAACCGGGGACCGCGCTCCAGGACCGTCACCTCGACGCCGGCCAGCGCCAGCTCGCGCGCAGCGACCAGGCCGCCGATCCCACCGCCAACGACGACGGCGGTGCCCGGCCTGGGTTTGCGCCCGCCCTGCCGTTCGGGACGGCGGGCGGGCTGCGGATGCTGGTGCTGCATGGCTACGGGGCCACGGAATGAATCAGCTCGACCACCCGGGTCAGGACCTCCGGGTCCGTCTCCGGCGGCACGCCGTGGCCCAGGTTGACCACGTGGCCCGGGGCGCTGCTGCCGGCGGCCAGCACCTCGCGGACATGGGCCTCCAGCACCTCCCACGGCGCCGACAACAGCGCCGGATCGATGTTGCCCTGCAGCGGCGTGCGTCCGCCCAGCCGGCGGTTCGCCTCGTCCAGCGGCAGCCGGTAGTCGACGCCGATCACGTCGGCCCCGACGTCGCGCATGGCCACGAGCAGTTCGGACGTGCCGGTGCCGAAGTGGACCAGCGGCGCGCCCAGATGGCGGACGTGGTCCAGCGCCCGCGACGACGCCGGTGCCACGCGCCGGCGGTAGTCAGCCAGGGACAGCGAACCCGCCCAGGAATCGAACAGCTGTCCGGCACTGGCGCCCGCCTCCAGCTGCGCCCGCAGGAACCTGCCCGAAGCGTCCGCGGCCCAGCCGGCCAAGGCATCCCAGGTCTCCGGGTCGGCATGCATCATGGTGCGCGGCCCCAGGTGGTCGCGGGACGGCCGGCCCTCCACCATGTACGCGGCGAGCGTGAACGGGGCGCCGGCGAAGCCGATCAGCGGCTTGGCGCCGAGCTCGGCCACCGTCAGCCGGACCGCCTCGCGGATGGGCTCCAGCGACTCGTCGGTGAGTTCCGGCAGGGCGGCGACGTCGGCGGCGGTGCGGACGGGTGCGCCCAGGACCGGGCCGACACCGGGGACTATGTCCACGTCGACCCCGGCCAGCTTCAACGGGATAACGATGTCGGAGAAGAAGATGCCGGCATCCACATCGTGGCGGCGCACCGGCTGCAGGGTGATCTCCGCTGCCAGTTCCGGTTTCAGGCAGGCATCCAGCATCGCGATGCCCTGCCGCGCTTCCTTGTATTCGGGCAATGAGCGCCCGGCCTGCCGCATGAACCAGACAGGACGGCGGCCCGGCTTCCCTCCGCGGTAGGCGGTGATCAGGTCCGAGTCGGCGGTACGCCCATCCACCAGGGGATGGGAAGCATTGAGTGTCATGACATAGATTCTGGTCCAGCGGCCATGCTTCTGGCCAACCGCGGGCGTCGCCGAGGAGCGCGGGATGGCGGCGGCCACCGGCCCGAGTGGCCAATATCACCGGCGCCGGCGGCGCCCGAAACCAGGTTAACGCCGGGTTAATGGGCCAAGCTTGGAGGAGCCGACGCTGGCTTCCCGCTAAGATAGAGGCGCTGTGGTCTTACTTTCACTTGTTGCAACCCATTCCAAGGTCGATCTGGAAACGGTGGCCCGCCTGAGTGCCGGCACCTCCCGGATCGATACCGACGTGCTCGCAGACGGGTCACCGGTCACCGGCGCCGTGGTCCTGGCTACCTGCAACCGGGTGGAAGTTTACTGCGAGACCGAGAGCGAGTCCGACCTGGAGGCCGCCCGCGCCGCGCTCATCGAACAGATCAGCCGCTGCTCGGGGCTGGACGACGCGCTGGTCGCCCGCTCCTTCGACGTGAACACCGGCGAGGATGTTGCGCGGCACCTGTTCGCGGTCGGGGCCGGCCTGGATTCGGCCGTGGTCGGCGAACGCGAGGTGGCCGGCCAGGTGCGTCGGGCCCTGATCGAGGCGCAGGAAAAGGGCACCGCGAGCGGGGGGCTGGTCCGGCTCTTCCAGACCGCTTCCCGGACGGCCAAGGACGTCGGGACGCAGACGGCCCTCGGCGGCCGCGGGCTTTCGATCGTGTCGGTCGCGCTCGACCTCGCCACGGATCTGGCCGTCGAGAAAGACTGGTCGGGCAAGCAGGTTGTACTCTTCGGCACCGGCGCGTATGCCGGGGCCACCATGGCGCTGCTGCGCGAACGCGGCTGTACTCGGATCAGCGTGTACTCGGCTTCCGGCCGCGCCGCGGCTTTTACCGAAACCCGCGGCGGCGTCCCGTTGACCCACGCGGCGCTGGACGACGCGATGGCTTCCGCCGATGTCGTCATCGGCTGCAGCGGCAGCGACAACCAGGTCAGTGCCAAGCGCGTGGCCGGGGTGCGCACCGGCGTCGACAAGCCGCTGACGATCATCGACCTCGCGCTGAGCCACGACTTTGATCCTGCCGTGGGGGCGCTCGAGGGCGTGGAGCTGATCACGCTGGAGTCCGTGCGGATGGCCGCGCCCGAGGAACAGGCCGAATCCGTGCAGCAGGCGGCCGAAATCGTTGCCAACGCGGCGCGCAGCTTCGAGGCCAGCCGGCAGGCGCGCAGCGTTGACTCCGCCATCGTGGCGCTTCGCAAGCACACCATGCAGGTACTGGAGAACGAGCTCGAGAAAGTGCGCTCGCAGCACGGCTGCACCGGCCCGGCCCGGGAGGTCGAGTTCGCGATGCGCCGCATGGTCAAGCAGTTGCTGCACCTGCCCACCGTGCGGGCGCGGGAGCTGGCCGCCAACGGCGAGCAGGAGCGTTACATTGCCGCCCTGGAAGCGCTGTACGGCATCACGGTCGAAGAACCCGCCCTGCCGCGGGCCGCGGATGCGGCGTCCTGCCCGGTCGCCGGGCACGGCGAAGAGGCCGCCACGGCCTGAGGCGGCCGCGGCGCCTGCAGCCGGCCGCGACCGGCGCCCGGCGTGACCTTTAGTACACCGGTTTCGAGGGCTCCACCTCCCTGACCCACGCCAGGATACCGCCGTCGAGATGGGATACCCGCGTGTAGCCGCGCGCCAGCAGGCTCTGCAGGACTTCGGCCGAGCGCGCGCCCGACTTGCAGTGGAAAACCAGGTCCGTGTCCCGGGGCAGGTCCTCGAGGGCCTCGCCGGAGAGGATGCGTCCCTTCGGAACCAGGACGGCGCCCGGAATGTTCACCACTTCGTATTCGCCCGGTTCGCGGACGTCGATCAGCTCGAAGCCGCCCCTGCCGGCATCGCGGTCGGCCAGCATCCGGGACAGGGTGCGGGCGTCCACCGCATGGTCGGCATCGACCCGGGGCGCGGGCGCCACCCCGCAGAACGCCTCGTAGTCGGCGAGCGCGGTGATCGGCTCGGCGTCGGGGTCCTTGCGCACCTTCAGCTCCCGCCAGCTCATCTGGAGGGCATTGAAGACCAGGACGCGGCCCAACAGCGTCTGCCCGATGCCGGTGATCAGCTTGATCGCCTCATTGACCATCACGGAGCCGATCTGCGCGCACAGGACGCCGAGAACGCCGCCCTCGGCGCAGGACGGCACCGAACCGGGCGGCGGCGCCTCCGGATAGAGATCGCGGTAGTTCGGCCCGTGGGTGTCCCAGAAGACACTCACCTGCCCGTCGAACCTCAGGATGGATCCCCACACGTAGGGCTTGCCCAGCAGCGCGGCGGCGTCGTTGACCAGATACCGGGTGGCGAAGTTGTCCGTGCCGTCCAGGATGACGTCGTAGCCGGCGAAAATCTCCAGGACGTTGCCGGTGTCCAGCCGGACCTCGTGCAACACCACGTCCACGCCGGGGTTCAGCGCCAGGATGCTGTCCCGTGCCGAGGCCGCCTTGCTGCGCCCCAGGTCCGCCACGCCATGGATGACCTGGCGCTGCAGGTTGCTCGCTTCCACCTCGTCGTCGTCCACGATCCCGATCCGGCCCACCCCCGCCGCGGCCAGATACAGCATGGCCGGCGATCCGAGGCCGCCGGCGCCGATCACCAGCACCTTGGCGTTCTTCAGCCGCAGCTGGCCGGCCATGCCGACTTCGGGGATGATCAGGTGCCGCGAATACCGCTCGGTCTCGGCCTTGCTGAGGGACTCTGCCGGTTCCACCAGCGGCGGCAGCTGCCGGGTCTCCAAGGTGCTCATTCTTCCAATCTACGCCCCAGCCGGTTGCTGGTGCGTAGACTGGTCGGGACTGACACTTACTGCACCGTGGCGCTGTAAGTTTTCCCGACCGCAGCGCCGGAAGAGGCCGTGTAATACCGTGACGACAGAACCCCGTTCAGCCGCCAAGCCCACCCGACTGCCGCGGGAGGAACGACGGCGCCAGCTGCTGCAGGCGGCACACGAGGTCTTCGTGGTCAATGGCTACCATGCGGCGGCGATGGACGAGATCGCCGACGCAGCGAACGTGAGCAAGCCGGTGCTCTACCAGCACTTCCCCGGCAAGCGGGAGCTCTACCTGGCCCTGCTGGATCACCATCTGGAATCGCTGAACGCGATGCTGATGGCTGCGCTGAACTCGACGACGGACAACAAACTCCGCGTGCACGCCACCATCCGGGCCTACTACCAGTTCATCGCCCAGGACAGCCAGGCGCACCGGCTGGTCTTCGAATCCGACCTGAACAACGACCCCGACGTGAGCGGCCGCTTGGAGGACTTCAATGCGCGGCTGGCCAGCGCCATCGCCGGCGTCATCGCCGAGGACACCAAGCTGTCGGCGGTCGAGGCCACGCTGCTGGGCCGGGCCCTGGCCGGCATGGCGCAGATCAGTGCCCGGCACTGGCTGCGCTCGGGCGGGGAACTGGACCAGGACGCCGCGAGCGAACTGATCTACCGTTTAGCTTGGCGCGGAATTTCACGCTTCCCGAAGGAACCCTAGGATAGATTCGCCAGTAGGGAACCCACCCGGCTTACAGCATTACCAGGAGGCATCAGCGTGGAAGTGAAGATCGGCATGCAGAACGTCGGCCGTGAAATCGTGCTCGATTCGTCGCAGTCGCCGGACGAGGTGGCCGAGATCGCGAGCCGCGCCATGAACGGCGGCGCCGAACTGCGCCTGACCGACGCCAAGGGACGCTTGGTCATCATCCCGTCCAATGTCCTCGCCTACGTCGAGATCGGCGCCGAGGGGCCGCGCCCCGTCGGATTCGGCGCCCTCTAACCACCCATGGTCGCACTGGTCCTGCTGGTGCTCGTCGCCGCCGCCGTCGGCTTCACTGCCTGGGCGGTGGGCCGGCGGCGCCATGCCTACGGGGTGCTGCTGCTGCCCGGGATAGCGGTGGCGGCGGCGGTGCTGCTCTGGCTCGTCCTCATGGCCGCCGGACTGGGCTCCGAACCGGGCGTGCACTTCCTGTCCTGGCTGCTGCCGATGGCCGTTTCCGTTCCGGCCGCGTGGGCCGGTGCCTGGTGGATCGGACGCCGCCGCGCGCAGCGGGATACCGAACGGCTCACCGCACTGCTGGGCTGAACGAAGCCAGCCGGGGCAGGAAGCTAGCCGGGATAGCTGTCCGGGTCTGCGTCCGCGCCGAGCTTCCGGGCCAGCACGCTCACCGCTGCCGCCGCGGACACGTCACGGGTGGTGACTTCGGAATCGGCGTCATGCGACGTGAAGCGCAAGAAGACCTTGTTGTACCGCCAGTCCAGGTCCGGGTGATGCCGCTGCTCCTCGGCCAGGTCGCCCACGGCGGCAATGAAGTTCAGGGCCTCGCGCCCATTGTCCAGCTTGAACGAGCTGACCAGCGCTCCGTCCGCGTAGCGCCACTGCGGCAACCCGCGCAGCTGCCGGTCGATTTCCTCACTGCCGAGTACGTCTTTCGCACGTCCCACGATGCCTCCCGGTTGCGCGGCGGTCTGCGGCTGCCGCGGCTTGCGGCCGCCTGTGCCGCCAGCCTACCGGCGAACCCAACCGCGTTGAAGGCCCGCGCTCACGCCGTCAGGCCCAGGTCATTCATGCGGCGCGAATGGTTCTGGGTCAGCCGGGCAAACAGCTCTCCGGTGGCCTGCGCCTGCCGGTCGGGATCCTGCCCCCGCATCAGCTCGCTGAGCACGGCGCGCTCAATTCCGATCCTCTGGGCCTGGGTCAAGGCCTCCCCCACCAGCCTGCGCCCCCACAGCGCCAGCCGCGAGGCCAGCCGCGGATCGTCGGCCAGCACCTGCTGCAGCCGGGCCGCGATCATGGAGATCTGCTCGGTGTTTTCCTTGATCCGGGCGACCAGCTTCTGCGTCTCGCTGTCGAGGGCCCCGGCGATGTGCAGGTAGAAGTCGCCCAGCACGCCGTCGGTGACGTAGGCCTTCATCAGGGACTCGTACCAGTCGGCCGGGCGCGTCCGGTCGTGGAAGGCATCGATGGAGGGCTGGAACGGGGCCATGGCCGTTTCCACGTCCACGCCGAGCTGCTCCAGCTGCGCGGCCACGGCCTCGAAATGTTCAAACTCGGTCACCGCGAGCCGGCCGACGGCGGCCCGGTCATGCAAGGTGGGCGAAAAGCGTGCGTCGGAGGAAAACCGCTCGAAGGCGGACAGCTCGCCGTAGGCCATCACGCCGTACAGATCGATCAGGAATTGCCGGCGGCGGCCGGAATCCTCGCCGGGCGCTGCGGGAACGGTGCTCACGGTGCTCATAAATCCAAGGGTAGCGTCCCATTTCGACGCGGCTGCCGTTAGGCTAACCGTGTGCCTTACCCGCATTTGGACCCGAAGGTCAACGAGTCCCAGCATCTGCTGGCACGGGTGCTGAAGGACCTGCGGACAGAGTTCGACCTGCCGCAGGAATTCGACGCGGGCGCACTCGCGGAGGCCCGGGCCGCCGTGGCCGCCCATCGGCTGCCGGAGACCGATCTGACCGCACTGGAATTCGTGACCATCGATCCGCCCGCGTCCACCGACTTGGACCAGGCCCTGTACATCGAGTCCACCGACGGCGGTTACACGGTCTGGTATGCGATCGCCGACGTCCCCTCCTTTGTGGAGGCCGGCGGTGAACTGGATGCCGAAACGCGGCGGCGGGGCCAGACGATCTACGCCCCGGACGGACGGATCCCGCTGCATCCGGACGTCATCGGGGAACAGGCCGGGTCGCTGCTGGCGGACCAGCTGCGGTCGGCCTACGTGTGGCGATTCGAGCTCGACGCCGCTGCGCGCGTCACGGGGGCCACGCTAGAACGCGCCAGGGTGCGCAGCCGGGCCAAGCTGAACTACGAGCAGGTGCAGCAGGACATCGATTCGGGCGACGCGGCGCCCACCCTGCTGCTGCTGAAGGAAGTGGGCAGCAAGCGGGTGGAGCTCGAACGCGAGCGCGGCGGGGCGAGCCTGAACGTCCCCGACCAGGAGATCGCCCATGACGGCCGCCACTACTTCATTGTCACCCGGCCCCCGTTGCCGGTGGAGGACTGGAACGCCCAGATATCGCTGATGACCGGGATGGCCGCGGCCAAGATCATGCTGGAGGGCAGGATCGGGATCCTGCGCACCATGCCGGGCCCCGACGCCGACGCCGAGGCCCAGTACCGCCGGCAGACCGAGGCGCTGGGGTTCCCGTGGCCGCACGAGATGGCCTACGGCGACTATCTGCGCAGCCTGGACACCACCGATCCCAAACAGCTGGCCCTGATGCACGGGGCCACCGCCCTCTTCCGCGGTGCCGGCTACACGCCGTTCGTCGGCGAGCTCCCGCCCGAACGGCAGCAGGCCGCCATCGCCGCCCCCTATGCGCACGCCACGGCGCCCCTGCGGCGGCTGGTGGACCGTTTCGTGCTGGTGATCTGCCATGCCCTGTGCGCCGGCGAACCCGTCCCGCAGTGGGCCCAGGACGCGCTGGAGGAATTGCCCAAGCTGATGGCGGCCTCCGACCAGCTGGCGGGACGGGTGGACCGCGCTGCCTTGGACGCCGTTGAAACGGCGCTGCTGAGCCACCGCGTCGGGGAAGAGTTCGACGCCGTCGTCATCACCGGCACCCGGTACCCGGGCAACGGCAACGGCAACGGCAACGGCGCCGGCGGCCGCAACGGGAACGGCAACGGCAACGGCAACGGGAAAGTCCTGGTGGCCGGCAGGGGCAAAGGCAACGGCGGCCAGGAGCCGTACGGCGTGGTCCAGCTCAGCGACCCGCCGGTCACCGCACGGTGCTCGGGAATCCTGGCGGCAGGGGCCACGGTGCGCGTTCGATTGACCGTGGCGGACATCGAGGAACGGCGCCTGCACTTCGAACTCGCCGACGGTTGATGCCCCGCACGGTGCGCCGCACGGCCCGGTTTGCCAACGACCGGTAGACTTAACCGTGTAGTACTGGATGCCCGGTCGTTGATTGAGTGAAGTGAATCCATCAACAGATCCGTCCCTACGCGATCTTTAACCTCCTTGGCTGCCTCGTTGGCCGGCCGGGAAAGCAGTTGTTAGCCCGCGATCGGCTTCCACTGGTTGCGCCACGCTTCCGCCTTGTTCCGCTCCCGCAGCACCTGCGGGACCGTTGAGCACCGCCGGCGTCGGCGCCTGAATGAACGGTATGTAATTGAACACTGAAAATATCCAGGTGGCTGGCGAACAGCTCATCCACGCTGACAACAGCGCCGAAGAACTGGTCGTCGAGGCCGTGCTGGCCTCCGACGAACGCCCCCACGAACTGCCCAAGCAGACCTTCGCCGACTTCAACGTCCGCGCGGACATCGTGCGGTCGCTTTTCGACGCCGGCATCACCCACCCCTTCCCGATTCAGGCCATGACCCTGCCGGTGGCCCTCGGCGGCCACGACATCATCGGCCAGGCCAAGACCGGTACGGGCAAGACCCTGGGCTTCGGCATCCCCGCGCTGCAGCGGGTGGTGGGACCTGACGACGACGGCTTCGACAAGCTTCCGGTGCCCGGTGCGCCGCAGGCCCTGATCGTTGTGCCGACACGCGAACTGGCCGTGCAGGTGGGCAACGACCTGATGACCGCCTCCAAGCAGCGCAACGCCCGCGTCGCCGTCATCTACGGCGGCCGCGCCTACGAGCCCCAGATCGAGCTGCTGCAGAAGGGCGTGGAGGTCGTGGTCGGCACCCCCGGCCGGTTGATCGACCTGCACCGCCAGAAGCACCTGAGCCTGAAGAACGTCCGCATCGTGGTCCTGGACGAAGCCGACGAGATGCTGGACCTGGGCTTCCTGCCGGACGTCGAGACGCTGCTGGCCGCGACCCCGGCCGTGCGCCAGACCATGCTCTTCTCCGCCACCATGCCCGGACCGGTCATCGCCATGGCCCGGCGGTACATGACGCAGCCGACGCACATCCGCGCCGCCGACCCGGATGACGAAGGCATCACCAAGAAGGACATCCGCCAGGTTGTCTACCGCGCACACAACCTGGACAAGGACGAGGTGGTGGCCCGCATCCTGCAGGCCGAGGGCCGCGGCCGGACCATCATCTTCACCAAGACCAAGCGCACGGCCGCCAAGCTGTCCGAGGAGCTGATCGACCGCGGGTTCGCCGCCGGCGCCATCCACGGCGACCTCGGCCAGGGTGCCCGCGAACAGGCGCTGCGCGCGTTCCGCAACAACAAGGTGGACGTGCTGGTCGCGACCGACGTCGCTGCCCGCGGCATCGACGTCGAAGACGTCACCCACGTCATCAACTTCCAGTGCCCCGAAGACGAGAAGGCCTACCTGCACCGGGTGGGCCGGACCGGCCGCGCCGGCAACAAGGGCACCGCCGTCACCTTCGTGGACTGGGACGACGTCCCGCGCTGGGGCCTGATTAACAAGGCCCTCGGCCTGGATGTACCGGAACCGCAGGAGACCTACTCCTCCTCCCCGCACCTGTTCACCGACCTGAACATTCCCGAAGGCACCAAGGGCAGGCTTCCGCGCAGCCAGCGCAAGCTCGCCGGCATCGACGCCGAAAAGCTCGAAGACCTGGGCGAGACCGGAAAGCACCCGGCGCGCTCCGGCGGCCAGCGGCAGGACGGCGGCCGGGGCGGCGCCCGCCGCGGCGGCGCACGCCAGGGC
>NZ_JBNHGI010000013.1:0-86621 GCF_059091125.1 Arthrobacter sp. Y3223151
TGCGATCCCCGTAAGTGTCGGGGACCTCCTTCACCAGCACGATGATCTTCACTGACATCTCCTCTCGCCGCCTTCTTCGCGACGGCTGTCGCAATGTGATGCGGAGCCGCAAGGACTCCTCGTTCAGCCAACTCTTGTCGAATATGTGCAGACCGCCCGTACGTGCCTCGCCATGAACGACGTTCGCCTGCAATGATCAACTACGTCAGGAATGAGCCTTCCTGGCCAACGGCCCGCTGCGCCAGAAGCACGTATTCTTCGGCCAGATCGGCCGGTGAAAGCCGGCCACCGAGCCGGTACCACTGCGCCACACCGGTACACATGGTGACGACGGCGCGGCTGGCAGCACGCGGGCTCTCCGTACCAAAAAGCCCTGTTCGAACACCTTCCTCCACGATCCCATCAAGAATCCTTTGCTGTCGGTCACGGGACGCAATGTGTCGCGCGCGGGCTTCCGGCTCCAGTGCGCGTATCTCGGTCGCCGCTACGAACGCGAGCTCGCCGCGATGCGCGTGGAACAGCACGAGAGACTCGATGTGCGACCTGAACCTGGCTTCCACCGACTCACCTGCCTCTTCGAGCGCGGCGATGCTGCGGCCGTACAGGTCCGCCATCGCGATCTCCATGAGACTCACGAGCATCGCTTGCTTCGACTCGAAGTGGTGATAGAGGCCAGGTACCGAGAGGCCCGCGGCGGATGCAAGCTGCCGCGTTGTGGTCCCGTGGTACCCGTGCTCGACGAAGCAGGTCAGCGCGGCCTGCAGGATCGGCGGCACCGGTGAATCGCCATATTCCTTCCAGCCGGCCATGGTCCCCGTTCCGTTCGTCCGCTCGGCGTCTGTCATGAGGCTGCCCCTGCGCTCGGCAACTCGCACCACCGAGTCCCATGGCACGGCCGCAGAGACCGAATCCGCCGACGGATGCGCGATCACGGATGCTCGTTCCGGGTTTGAGATCGTCTTATCCATCGCCATTGCGTGATACTTCCATTCGTCCATTGCACGGGCCGGGTTGGGATGCCGTCTTGACATCGCCCCCGGTTCGAACCAAGCTTACTTTACCGAGCGCTAGCTCGGCTAGCCTCGATCAGGAAGGGTGATAATGCTCGGAGAGTTGACCGCGCAGCGGCTGTCGGGCAAGCACGCAATCGTGACCGGAGCCAGCCGCGGCATTGGGCTGGCAATCACTCAGCGCATGGTGTCTGAAGGAGCCAAGGTCGTGATCACCGCGCGCGAGCCGGAGGCTCTCGCGCAGGTGGCAGCGACCTTCCCCGAGGGAACAGTTGTCGCGATAGCAGGCAAGGCTGACGACCCGCAACACCGGGTGGACGTGTTCGCGACCGTCGCCCGCGAGTTCGGCGGGCTTGACATCCTCGTGAACAATGCAGGCATCAACCCCGTGTACGGGCCCCTTGCAGATCTCGAGCTGGACAGCGCACGCAAGATTCTCGAAGTTAATCTGCTTGGTACCCTCGCATGGGTGCAGGGCGCGTTCCACCACCCAGAACTCCAGTTTCCAAACCGCGGCGGTTCAGTTGTTAACATCTCTTCCGTGACCGGCCAGGTGCCGTCTGAAGGCATCGGCTGGTACGGCGTGAGCAAGGCAGCGATCGCCCACTTGACGCGCACGCTCAGCGTGGAACTGGGGCCCGACATTCGAGTAAACGCAGTGGCTCCAGCAGTCGTCAAAACCCAATTCGCACGAGCCCTCTACGAGGGCAAGGAAGACGAGGTCAACGCGGACTATCCGCTCGGGCGGTTGGGCACCCCTGAAGACGTCGCCGCAGCAGTCGCCTTCCTCGCCTCCTCCGACGCGTCATGGATCACCGGACAGGTCCTCAACCTCGACGGCGGGCTGCTCAACGCGGGAGGAACGGCGTGACCACGACTGAAATTGACAACAGGAACGGCGTGACCATGACTGAGATTAACGACCTACGACTTCGCACCCGTGCCTTCATCCGCGACTACGTCATTCCCGCTGAGCCGGCACCCGGGGAACGGCTCGATCCGGCAGTCCGCGCGCGACTTCAATCGGAAGCCAAGGCCGCCGGGGTCTTCGCGCCCCACGTCGAACGGAGGTTCGGTGGGCAGGGGGTGGCTATCGAACATTGGTCCCCGATCTTCCAGGAAGCCGGCTATTCGCCGATCGGGCCAAGCGCTCTCAATTGCATGGCACCGGATGAAGGCAACATGCACATGCTCGAGCTCATCGCCACGCCGGAGCAGCAGGAGCGATACCTCATGCCGCTTGCGGCTGGTGTCATCCGCTCGTGCTTCGCAATGACCGAGCCGCACCCCGGTGCGGGATCGGACCCTGCCGCTCTCATGACGGAAGCCCGGCGCGTCGACGGCGGATGGCGCATCTCTGGTCATAAGCGGTTTATCAGCGGCGCGGACGGGGCGGCGCTAACGATTGTGATGGCACGCAATGGGGAATCGGACGGAGTTCCGGAGGGCGCGACGATGTTCCTCATCGATGCCGATAATCCGGGCATGCGCATGGGCGAGCATATCCACACCATCGACCGGGCCATCGACGGCGGACACCCGCATGTCTACTTCGACGACTGCTTTGTGGAAGATGCGGCCGTGCTCGGTCAGGCGGGCGAAGGCTTCCGCTACGCTCAGGTTCGCCTCGCGCCGGCGCGCCTGACGCATTGCATGCGATGGCTGGGACTGGCCCGCAGGGCCCTTGACGTCGCCCTCGACCGTGCCGATAATCGGGAGCTGTTCGGCTCAGCCATGAAGGACTTGGGACTCGTGCAGGAGCTGATCGCGCAGTCAGTCATCGACCTCGAAACGTCGGATGCGATCATCACAAAAACCGCGAACCTGCTCGCCACAGATCCGAGAGCCGGATCAGCTATGTCCTCGATCGCAAAGGTGCACTGCTCCGAGGCGATTTACCGAGTGATTGACCGCGCGATCCAAATCTGCGGCGGCGACGGCGTGTCTGACGCCCTTCCGCTCGCACAGTATCTTAACGAGGTGCGGCCGTTCCGGATCTATGACGGCTCCAACGAGACGCACAAGTGGGCAATTTCCCGTCGTGCATCGAAAGCCAGGGCCAAGGCCGTGACGAACGGCGAGCCCCGCCTCGATCAGGCGGTGATCCGATGAGCACCGTCGGCGACGGCGTTCAGATCGTCGATACGCGTGCGGACGCCGCCGCACTTGCCTTGCCGCCGCTGCTCGTCCTCGATGCAGTCCGCGAGTTCTTCGACATGCATCAGCTCGGCCTCGGGCCGCTGGAGGTCGACCGCATCGGGGACGGTCAGTCAAATGTGACCTACCGCATTGTTCGCGGAGACGAGACATTCGTCCTACGACGCGGCCCACGCCCGCCGCACCCGAAGTCCGCCCACGACATGGTGCGGGAGGCTAGGATACAGCGCCTGGTGCGCGCCGCAGGTGTCCCCGCGCCGCGCATAGTCGCCGTCTGCGAGGACGACTCGACGCTCGATGTGCCGTTCTATGTCATGGAGTTCGTCGATGGCGAGGTGATCACCAAACAAATACCGCCAAAATTCGACTCCGTAGAGCAGCGGCGCGCTACCGCGTTCGCCGCGATTGATACGATGGTCGCCCTGCACAGGGTCGACGTGGGGTCCGGGGAGCTGGCGACCCTTGGCCGACCAGACGGTTACTTAGAGCGGCAAGTCAGGCTCTTTTCATCGTTGTGGGACGGGAACACCGAGCGCGACCTGCCGGAAGTGGCAGCCACCGCAGATTGGCTCGCCGCAAATCTGCCAGAAAGTCAGATGGCGTCAGTCGTCCACGGCGATTTCCGCCTTGGCAACTTAATGTTCAATAGCAACCCTCCCGTAACAGTCGCAGCGATCCTCGACTGGGAGATGGCCACCATCGGCGACCCGCTCGCGGACCTAGGCTACTTCACTGCAACCTATGCCGAGCCCGGCGCGGAACCTACCCCGATGGAGCTGACGCCGGTTACCCGGGAAACGGGATATCCCTCGCGCGACGAGCTCATCGCCAGATACGCCCAACAACTGCCGCTGGACCTGAGCCAATTGCACTGGTATCAGACACTCGCCCTGTGGAAGGCGGCGATCTTCTGCGAAGCCATCTACACGCGTTGGCTGCACGGCGAACGCCCAGGCGATGACTTCGCACCGACCCTCGAGGAGGGCGTGCCAACCCTGCTTCGGGCTGCGTCCTCCTTCGCGCGGAACTGATTGTTGGTTGACCCGAGGTGACCTACCTGCAAAGTGCCGCCAGTCTCTACCCGCGATCGAGCAACGAATGAGCCTGCCGCCGATTACCATCACCGGCCACGCGCAGAAAGAAGCGTGGCAGAAGAAGGTGCTGCCGCCCGTGGAGCAGCTTAACGGGGATGTGTGGTCCATCCCCGTCCCGTTCCCGGACAACCCCATGCGCTATACCCTGAGCTACCTGCTCCTGGGTGACGGGGACGCCGTCCTGGTTGATCCGGGTTGGGACAGTGATGGCGGCCTGGCCCATCTGGCCGACGGGCTACGGCGGGCCGGCCTGGGCCTGTCCGATCTGACCGGCATCGTGGCGACCCATTTCCACTCGGACCATCTGGGCATGGCTGCCCGGCTGCGGACGGCAACGGGGGCGTGGGTGGCCCTGGGCGAGAAAGAGGTGCGCCGGCTCAGCGCCGCCGGGGACCTGGACCTTGTCCTGCGGACCCACCGCGAGGAGCTGACCTTGTGGGGCGTTCCGGCGGACCGGTTGGCCGAGGCGGCCATGGACCACTCGAGCCTGGTTCACCTGCAGAACCTCGCCGATCCGGACCTGCGGCTCACCGGCGGCAGCCGGGTGCCCGCCAAAGGGCTGGACCTGCGGGTCGTCACCACCCCCGGGCATTCACCGGGGCATATCTGCCTGGTCGATAAGCCCCACGGCATGATCTTCAGCGGGGACCACGTCCTGCCGCGGATCTCCCCGCATATAGCCCTGGAGCTGCCCGGGCCGCCAAACCCGCTGGCGGACTACTACGAATCCCTGAGCCTGATCGGGTTCGAGGACGAGATGGAGGTCTGCCCGGCCCACGAGTATCGGTTCAGCGGGATGCAGCGCCGGGTGGCCCAGCTGGTCAGGCACAACCGCGAACGCTCCGCCGAGGTCCTGCAGGTGCTGGAGGCACACCGGCCCGAAACCGTCTGGGACATCGCCCGGTGTCTTACATGGTCCCGCGGCTGGGAGTCCCTGCAGGCCTTCTCGCTGCGCCTGGCCGTCTCCGAAACAGCCAGCCACGTGGTGTACCTGCGCTCACAGGGCCACGACATTCACGTAGCCACAGAACTGAATGCAGTTCGCTGATTACAACACGATCAGATATTTATGCGGTTCGTTGCCTTCTTGAATGGATGGCGAGTAAACATGACCTACGAAACAATTATTTGGAAGATCGCAATGACGGGCTCGCCTCGCTGACGCAAACCGGCCCGAAGGCCTCAACGCCTTCAATCTCACGATGGCCCGGGAGTTCGAGCAGACTGCTTCCAAGCCCTCAACAGACAACAGCGTTTCCGCGAACACATACACGCGCACCCCCGACGGGGTACGCATCGGCGTGTTCTATACGAAGGTTCACTACCCGTTGCTCGGGCCGCTCTGCAGCGCAGATCAGCCCCCCCCACTCCGGTGGCGGGTGTCATTCGTCGGCGGCAGTAGTCGTTCGCCGCAAACGCCTGAGTTGCATCTTTGGCGAGATCGCCGTCAGGCTGTGGCTACCTTCGATACCATTCGGACTGCACGGTGTGTGTAGCGGGCGGCGATTTCCTCAGCAGACAGAGCCCCGCCCGCGGCATACCAGTCAAGGATTCCTGCGACCATGCCGAGGAGCAACCTGGTTGTGAAGCGCGGCTCTTCATCTTCGAAGATGCCTTCGGCGATGCCCCGCGTGAGCAAATTCTCCAGCGCGTCGTCGACAGCGCGTCTTCTGGATGCGTACTTTGCCCGGTAATCGGGGCTCAGGAACCGATACTCGGCATGCAGCATGGCCAGGTCCCGCCGATGGGTGTAGTGCAACGCGACGCTGGTGATTAAATTAGTAAATCCCTTGAAGGTGTCGTTGCCGGCATCCTCGAGACCCAGATTGATGTGCAACTGGAGATCGTCCATCGCAAGCTCAAGCAGGGCGTACAGAATCCCCTCTTTATTGCCATAGTGGTAGTAGAGCGTAGGCATGGTCAGATTTACGCCTGATGCAATACTTCGGACGGATGTCCCGTGATAGCCAAGCTGATGGAAGTGTTCCAGCGCGGAAGCGAGAATGGGTGGTATGTTCAGTTTGGGATACGCCCGCCAGTCGAGTTCGGCCGACGTCGAATCGCTTTCATCCCTAGCGCTCATTACATCTCCTCATGAAGGGGCAGCAGTAAGGGAGTCGCGGTGGGGCGTCCCACCTTTTGCCGCTGCATCCAAGCTTATCGAACGTTGGCTAGAGAGTCGAATTAAACTACGGCCGCCCCTATTGACGACTCACTGTGGCACAGGGCATAGTTACCCATAGCGAGCGCTACAAAAGGTGCGATCGCTATAAGTATTCCAGCTGACGAGTCCGGCGGGCTGGAGGCATCGACCGGGCCAGTCATTCGAATAGAAGGGACTCTTGCGTGAGTTTCCGTCAGTCAGCAGAGAGCATTGCCCGGATTAACGCCACTTTGGCGAACAAGCGCCTGAGCGGTGAGCGCATCGAGGTTGCTTTTCGTAGTGATCCCGATGTCATCGCTTCGGTACTGCCTGCGCCACTGAAGCCGAATGGTTCGGATCGCGTGGTCGTGCGCGTCACCCGATGGGTAACGAACTACTGTGGCGCCTTCACGATGGCGGGTCTGTATGTTGACTCGGTTCATAATGGCATCGAGGGCGAATACATCCTCGCGATGTTCATCGACTCCTTCGATCCGGCGCTGCTCATCGGACGTGAGGGGTTTGGCGAACCGAAAAAGATGGCCTCGATCGATCTGATCCGCACCCAGAACTCCTTCGTGGGAACCGTTGATCGGATGGGTGCTCGCCTGATGACGTTGCACCTGGATGCGGGGGAGAACGTGGGCCCTGTCGCAAGCAACGGGGTGCTCTACTCGGTCAAGGCGACGCTGGCGCTTGGAGGGGGCCTTCAGGACGATGCGCTCCTTCTCGCGCAAGAAGTCGAGGTTCACAGTGCGGAGGTTCGGCCGGGCGTCGGCTCAGTTGTTCTTGGCGGAACATTACACGACCCGCTCAATGAGTTCCCGGTTCTCGAGGTCCTGAGTTCCTCGTATGCAACATCTGAGATGGGTCAACCCCGCCCCGTAGGTGACAGCTTCATTCAAGCAGTCATCCCCAAGGAGGAGTTTCTCCCCTTCCATTACGGACGACTGGACGATTGGAGTGCTCACAACGCTCTGGACCAGCTCGAGAGCGGGCTGGTGGGAAATTACCGGGATGTGTTGTCCGCGTGATTGGTAGCGATCTGACTGACTCGCAAGCCAACGACTTCAGCTCACGATCACCGCAGAGGAGGTGTTGATCATCGCAGAAATGATCAGTAAGACGAAACCGGAGCCCGGCGTCTTTCTGCCGGGTCTGATGATGGACTTTCCTCTCACCGTACATCATGTGATTCGCAGGATGGCGGGGAATTATGCCACCAGCAAGGTCGTGACCCTCGTTGACCCTGACTCTGGTGAGTGCACCGAGCGAAATTTTCGCGACATTGTGGCGCGAGCGGGGCAGTTGGCGCATGCGTTGCAGCGACTCGGTGTCCGTCCGGGCGATCGTGTCGGGAGCCTGGCCTGGAACAACGCGCAGCATCTCGAGGTGTATCTTGCCGTGATGTGCATGGGCGCAGTGCTGCACACCATGAACGTGCGGCTTCACGGGGAACAGCTTGCCTACACCGTCGATCACGCAGAAGACGTCGTTGTGCTCGTGGAAAGCTCACTCGCCGATCAGTTTGCCGAAGTGCAGCCGAAGCTGTCCGCGGTGAGGGATGTCATCGTCATCGATGATTTCAGCACCCCCTGCGCAGAACTTCCGAACGCATTGGATTATGAGCGTCTGCTTGAGCAGGAAAGCCCCGATTTCGACTGGCCACAGTTCGATGAGAGGACGGCTGCCGCCCTCTGCTACACCTCGGGCACAACCGGCGATCCGAAGGGTGTGCTGTACTCCCATCGCTCGATTGTCCTGCACGCGCTGTCAATGGCGGGCGCCGACGCCTACGGAATCACCGGGCGAGATCGTGTGCTGGCTCTGGTGCCGCTGTTCCACGCGATGGGCTGGGGGCTGCCGTTCATCTGCGGGCTGGTGGGAAGTGACATCATCATGCCCGGGCGCCACCTCAAGCCAGCCCCTCTCGCACGCTTGATCGAGGATCAGCAGGCGACGTGGTCAGCTGGTGTCCCGACTCTCTGGCTTGACCTCCTCCAGTACCTCGACAGCGATCAGCAAGAGGGCCGGACGCACGACCTCTCATCACTTCGAACCATCCTGTGCGGTGGTACTGCCGTGGCAGAGAGCCTCATCGAGGAGTACAAGCGGCGATTTGATGCGACCATGATGGAGGGATGGGGCATGACGGAGATCTTCCCGGGCGCCTCTGTCGACCGTGGGACTGTTTCCGAGATGAACGTCAGGAGCAAACGTCGTAAGAGCGTTGGCCGAGCCTCGCCGTTGTACGAGTTCCGGCTGGTTGATGCTGAGGGCTCTGTCGTTGCGAACGATGGTGACGCCGTGGGTCACATAGAGGTCCGTGGCCCGGCCGTTGCCAGCGGATACTTCGAGGCGCCGGCAGCGACGGCGGCGGCCATTCACGACGGGTGGTTGCGTACCGGCGACGTGGGGACAATCGATAGCTCGGGGTATCTGCGCATCACCGATCGCGACAAGGACGTCATCAAGTCCGGTGGAGAGTGGATTTCTTCGCAAGATCTCGAGGTGGCGCTGTTGGCGCATTACGCGGTACGCGAAGCCGCCGTGATAGGTGTTGCAGATGAACGCTGGGGCGAGCGACCCTTGGCTTTCGTCGTGCTGAGAGCACCGGCGACGGACGCCGACCTGAAGGAGTTCCTTATGACTCGCGTAGCCCGGTGGTGGGTGCCGGAGCAGTTCAAGTTCGTCGAGGAGATCCCCCGAACAACGGTCGGAAAGTTTGACAAGAAGCGATTGCGATCATGGGTCGAGGAACGAGAATAGCTGATTGGGGGATTGGCGGGCGCGCTTTCTCAATACCCAGCCTCGGGGTACACGGTTGACCGCAACGTGCCAGGCCCCGGACGCGTCGTATGGCGCGACTGCCGCCTTCAAGTGGTTAGTTGAGCAGGGCGTGCCCTCCGGCCGCATTCTCCCCACTGGGGACAGCGGCGGAGCTGCGCCGGCGTTAACGACGTTGTTCGAACTCGCGCGCGATGTCTCCACACCGGCCGGTGGCATCCTCATGTCGCCGTGGGCCGACTTCACGCTCACGTCGAGTTCCTTCGAGTCGAACGCCGAATCCGACGTCGTGTGCTCGAGGCCGATGATGGTGCCTCTGCGCGAGAATTACTGCCAGTCGGGGGACTTTGAGAATCCGCGCGTATCTCCTGCGGCCACCGGCAACTTCGCCGGACTTCCTCCTCTGATTATTCAGGCGAGCGCGGAAGAGGTCCTCCTAGGAGACGCGAAGCCCATCGCCCAGCGTGCCGAGGAAGCAGGGGGCGATGCGACTTACCAGGAGTACGAAGAAGTACTTCCGCACGTCTTCCAGCTGTATGCCGGGAATCTCCCGGAGGCCGATGACGCGCTGCAAGCGATACGCCGAGTGGGCCACACAAAAGGTATTTTTGGACGCCTGAGCACGGACCACCAGTGTGTGTGCTGTTCGGCCATGAAAAAATCGTTTAGTACGGCGGGCCGCCCCAGCGAGAGCATTGGGGCATGAGAGCGAATCGTCGCGCCTGGCACCCGTCGGGATCCGTGCCATGACCTCCACCCCGAAAAGGCTTAGCTGTGTTGCCTTGTCTGGGTTATTGCTTAGCAGTCGCACCCGGTCCGCGCCGAGCGCGAGCAACGTCTGGGCCGCTGCCCGGTAGTCCCGCTCGTCCTCGCTTCGTCCCAGAGCCACGTTTGCCTGGTACGTGTCCAAGTCCTCGTCCTGCAACGAGTGCGCGTCAAGCTTTGGCTACAGGCCTATACCCGTCCTTCTTGCCGCGAGTACAGCAGGAATCCACCAGACGCCGTGGTCCGCTCGACCGCCTCGCGCAACTGCGGGCCGCAGTCGCACCGCTGCGACCCGAATACATCCCGCTCAGAGACTCGCTGTGAGGGCGGACCGGAGGTGCTTTACGGTTCTCCACGGTCTGGGGCGCGATTCAGGTGAGGGTTCGCGTATGTGAAAACTCCGACTTCCTGAACGTGCTTTCGCTCTTTGCGACTTGTCCGTCGAGGAAGCCCTGAGTGTACGCTTCGTCGCTGCCGAGCCTGAACATATCCTTCTCAGCGGGACGGACGAGAGCGCGGGCGCTATCCACCGGGTTTCGTTCGTTCAGGTGGGTGAGCACCAAATGGCCAAGTCCACGCACAACGGCTACTGGCCGACCGGCGGTTTTGCCCTTGACCAGGTCCGCGGCGCCGGCTATTTCGTCGGCGACGGCAGCGGCTGAAACGGCGAGCAGGTTGCCGTGGGTGTCGTGCATTCCCCTGTAGTCGTCCAGGACGCGCAGGCCGGCGGCGCCGATCGCGGCGTCGGTCTGTCCTTCGCGCCAGGGCCGGCCCAGAGTGTCGCTGAGGATCACGCCCAAGGTCACGCCGAATCTCGTACGCAGGGCGGTACAGAGCCGGCGCGCCGAGGCGTCCGGGTCCTCGGGCAGCAGCAGGATGGTGCCGTCCGCGGTGTTGCTGTTGTCCACCCCGGCGGCGGCCAGGATCAGCCCCTGCCGGTTTTCGACGATCCGGGTTACGCCGCCGGGATGGGTTCGGCTGGCGACCAGGCGTACGGTTTCGGCGGTGATGGCCTCCTCCCGGTCCGCCGCGGACAATTGGCGGCCCTCGGCCTTGGATACTATCTTGCTGGTAACCACGAGGATGTCACCATCACGGATGCCTTCGTCGTACGCGGCGAGGGCATCTCCTATAAGGGCCGCCAGGTCATCGCCCGGGCCAATTTCGGGAATGCCGTCGAGTGCTGTGATGGAAAGGCTTGGCATGGGATACCTCTGCAGGGTGGGAGTTGCGGAAACGGGAGGACTGGAGCAGCTGCGACCGGATCAGACGGCAGCCGCGGTCAAGGGTGAGTGGTCGCTGGCAGGTCTGGCGCCGTAGGCGCGGGGCGGGGCAAGCAACATCGTGGAGCGGGTGTGGTGGCCAGTGCCGCGGTGCAGCGCCCGGTTGAGGTCCTCGACGGTGTCGACGTCGAGGCGCAGGGTGGAGGACGCGGGGATGGGCAGCAGATCGTGGCCGCCCCGGCTGTGGGCGGCACACGAGCCGGGGCCGAACCGCGGGTTGAGTTCCTGCCCAGGCAGTGCGGTGACCAAGGTGGTGCCGGTGCCATGGCGGTCCGGAACCACCGAGCGCGGGTGCTTTCCTGCCGCGGCGAGGGCGGCGGCCAGGTCCTCCGGAACAAGGCAGGGCAGATCCCCGGTCAAGGCCGCGACCGGGCGGTGCGGCGCATGCGCCCTGGCCCATTCGATGCCCGCCGTCACGGCGGCGTTGAGCCCGTGTCCGGGGTCGGGGACCAGAACGATGTCCGAAATGGCGGTGAGCAGGGACGGGTCCGAGGAGACGATCACGATGTCCGCCACTTCGGGGACGATCTGGGCCGCGGCGACGGTGTCGGCCAGGAAGGCCAATGCCAGGCGGCTGCGCACGTCGGGGCGGACTCCGGGGGAGGCCTGCGCACTGTGCCCGAGCCTGCTTTTGGCTCCCTGACCGCCCTTGAACGGCACCACGAGGGTCCACGCCCGGTGCGGCGCGCTTGGGACGTTTGTCAGCGGCATGAGAGCACTCCTTCCACACGGTCCTGTTCCGGTCGTCCTAGCCCGGGCATGCCCAAAGAAACCGGGACGGCGTCGATGGGCACGCGGCCTGCGTCGGCAGCCTCGGGCAGGACTTTCAGGGATTTGCCGGTGGCTGCGTAGCCGGTCTCGGCGTGCTTGCGGGCAGTCGCGAGACGTTCCGCCGTCGGCGTGCCGTAGGTGGTGGTGCGCTGCCAAGGAGCGCGGCGGATGCCCCGGATCATCTTCTCGAGTTCGGAGACAGTTTTTTCCGAACCGTTCTCGGCCCCGGCCATGCGGGAGATGGTCTCCTCCATCAGGGTCCCGCCGAGGTCGTCCGCCCCGCCGGTGAGCATCAACTGCGTGCCATGGTTGCCGAGCTTGACCCAGGAGGTTTGGATGTGATTGATCCGGCCGTGCAGCATGAGACGGGCCACGGCATGCACGGCTCGGTTTTCCTGCAGGGTCGGCCCGGGCCGGGAGATGCCGGCAAGGTAGACCGGGGCGTTCGTGTGGATGAAGGGCAGGAGCACGAACTCGGTGAAACCTCCGGTATCGTCCTGAATGCGGGACAGGGTGCGCAGGTGTGCCACCCAGTGCGAGGGGTTGTCCACGTGCCCGTACATCATCGTGGCGCTGGAGCGGATGCCGAGCCGGTGGGCGGTGGTCACGATCTCGATCCAGTCGGCGGCCGGCAGTTTGCCTTTGGTCAGGATCCAGCGCACCTCGTCATCGAGGATCTCTGCTGCCGTGCCCGGGATGGTGTCCAAGCCCGCGGCTTTGGCCTCGGCCAGAAAGTCTGCGTAGGACAGACCGGTGCGGGCCGCGCCATTGACTATCTCCATCGGGCTGAAGGCGTGCAAGTGGATGCCGGGCTGGCGCTTCTTGACTTCACGGGCGAGGTCGAAGTAAGCGGTGCCGGGCAGGTCCGGATGGATGCCGCCCTGCATGCAGATCTCTGTCGCTCCGATCGCCCAAGCCTCGTCCACGCGCTCGCCCACCTGGGACAAGGAGAGTGTATAGGCATCTGCGTCGGTACGGCGCTGGGCAAAAGCGCAGAACCTGCATCCGGTGTAGCAAACGTTGGTGAAGTTGATGTTCCGGTTGACGACATAGCCCACACCATTGCCCACCGACTCTTGCCGCACCCGATCGGCCAGGGCTGCGAGGGCCTCCAGCTCGGAACCGTTGGCAGTGAGCAGTGCGAGGTAGTCGGCATCGGACAGGCCGGCAGGATTGTCTTCCGCCTTTGCCAATGCCGCCCGTACCTGGTTCTGGCCGCCGGTGGCGAGAGATGCCTGGCCGCGGGTGGCTTCCTCGCGCAACGCTTCCCAGCTCCCGTAGACCCCGTCAAAATCCCCGCGGCGGTCGCCGGCCCGTCCCATGGTGTCAATCTCACTGTGCAGGTCTACCCTGCCGGTCCCGGCCCAGTCGGGATCGGGTTCCTGCCAAGGCCGCCCCACCGGATCAGCGTCCTCGAGGGCCAGCCCGTCTTCGGACGCCAAGGCGCGCACATGCGGGGCAACGCGTGGATCGATCCAGGGTTCCCCTGCCAGGATGTAGCGAGGATGGGCGGTAAGCCGTTCACGAAGGGTGAAGCCGGATTTGGCAGTGAGCCGGGCCAAGTCATTCAAATGCGGCCATGGCCGCTCGGGGTTGACATGGTCCGGGGTCAGCGGGCTGACCCCGCCCCAGTCATCGACTCCGGCGCGGATAAGCAGAGACAACTCATGGGCGTCCGTCAAGTTCGGTGGTGCCTGGACCCGTGCTTTGGGGCCGAGCACCAGGCGGGTCACGGCAACCGCGGCCAAGTACTCCTCCGTTGCCAGGTCCGGGGCACCCATCATGGCGGTGGCGTCCTTCGCCCGGAAGTTCTGTACGATCACCTCCTGGATGTGGCCGTAGCGCCGGTCTGTGGCCCGGAGAGCAAAGATCGCCTCCACACGTTCGGCGTAGCTCTCCCCGATCCCCAGCAACAGGCCAGAGGTGAAAGGCACGGAGGAACGGCCGGCGTCCTCGAGTACCCTCAGGCGAACGGCCGGGTCCTTGTCCGGGGACCCGAAGTGCGGGCCGCCCTTCTCGGACCAGAGCCGGGTGGCCGTGGTTTCGAGCATCATGCCCATCGACGGGGCCACCGGCTTCAGGCGCTGGATTTCTTCCCAAGTCATCACCCCCGGGTTCAGGTGCGGCAACAGGCCGGTTTCCTCCAGGATCCGGACGGCCATAGCCCGGACGTAGTCCAGAGTGGAGTCGTAACCGTGGGCGTCCAACCACTCGCGTGCGGCCGGCCAACGATCCTCAGGCCGATCCCCGAGGGTCAGTAAAGCCTCTTTGCAGCCAGCGGCTGCGCCGGCCCGGGCGATCTCCAGGATCTCGTCGGGGGACAGGTACATTCCCTTGCCTGCCCTGGCCAACTGCCCGGGCGTCTGGACGAACGTGCAGTAGTGGCAACGGTCCCGGCACAAATGTGTCACCGGAACGAACACCTTCTTCGAGTAGGTGATGATGCCCGGACGGCCCGCCTGCTGCAAACCGGCATCACGCACCCGCGAGGCCGCTGCCAGCAGTCGCTCCAGGTGGTCACCACGCGCATGCAGCAGCGTCTCTGCCTCCACCTCATTTAGCGCTACTCCGTCTTCGGCTCGGCGCAGGGCTCGACGAAGCGCACTTTCGGACGGAACAAAGGGCTGGTGCTCGGACATTGGCATTGCTCCTAGAAGTCTGGGTCGGGTGAGGAAGTGTCGGGGCAGTCGGACGCGGAGGCCGAAGGCATTCTCAGGTGGGGGCGGGCTGCCCGGCCAGGGACAAGGCTTCGGCTGCAATGGCGGCGGTTAAGGGAACATCCGTCATCCAGAGGGGTACGGCGGCGGCCCTCAAGCCGGCATCGGACAGGGTAGCCAGGGCCGCCCCATCGGCGGTGTCAACGAGCCAGCCGTCCAACAGTCCGTTCCTGTTCCGAGCTCCGTAATGGCGTCCGACATCTGCTGCCGTAGTCGGAACCCCAATGGAAGCCAAGCACTGGTCCGCCATGCCGCGGACGGCCGACCCGCCGATAATGGGCGATACGCCGACCACGGAGGCCGGGGTGGCGCGCACCGCATCGCTGATGCCGGGCACGGCCATGATGGTGCCCACGGACACTACAGGATTCGACGGCGGGACCAGCACGACGTCGGCGTTCAGGATGGCATCGACCACACCCGGGGCCGCCGTTGAAGACTCCAGGCCCACCTGCACGAAGCCGGCGGCCGGCACGCCGGCCCGGTACCTAACCCACCATTCCTCGAAATGGATGAACTCCCCGGCCCGATGCTCGTCCGCGGCCTCGGCCAGCCGGACGTGGGTCTCCACCGGGTCATCGCTCATCGGCAGCAGCGTGACCCCGGGCTGCCAGCGCCGACACAGGAACTCCGTGGCCTCGCTCAGCGTGGCGCCCTCCCGCAGCAGTTCCGAGCGGACAATATGGGTGCCCAAGTCCAGGTCTCCCAGCGTGAACCAGTCCCAGCCGCGCCCGTACGCAGCGATTTCCGCGGATGTGCGGCGGCTTTCGACGGCCCGGCCCCAGCCCTGCTCCTCCTCGATGCCGCCGCCGAGAGTGTACATGATGGTGTCCAGGTCCGGGCAGACCCGCAGCCCGCTCAGCCACATGTCATCCCCGGTGTTCGCTATCACCGTGACCTCCACCGAGGAGCCGGTGCCGGAGGGATAAGCGGCGGAGAGATGGGCCAGCAGCCCGCGCACGAACCGGGCACCGCCAATGCCCCCGGACAGGACAGTGATTTTCTCCATGTGCCGCCCTTCTTCGCGCCAACGAGGCCTATTCAGCCACTCCCGTAATTCGAACGCCCGATCGGGTTTTGTAGCGCTTGTTGATGCTAATCAGAACCGCAGTCAGCGGCTCGAGTTGACGGGCCAGCCGCAAGGCACCTGCATCGATGCCGTCCCTGCCGGTAACGGCGCGGGCCAAGTCCATCACTACAGCTTTGGCTCCAGCATCATCGCCACACACGAGAACATCCTCGTGGTCAAGGAACTCGGCAGGCCCCCACAAACTCGGGGCCGAGAGATGGTGGAACGCTCCGACAACCGAGGCCGTTGGCACCAGGCGCTGGGCCTCTTCAGCAGCGCTTTCCGTCACATCCAGTCCGTACGGGCCGCGTTTGTCAAACCCCAACGGATTGACACAGCTAATAACAATCTTGCCGACAAGTTCACTGGCCAGTCCGGTCAGGAGTTCACTGTGTCCGTTATAGGGGACGGCAAGCAGGACGACGTCGGCGCCAGATACAGCCGCGGTATTGTCGATTCCCGAAACAGAGCCGATGCCGCCCAGCCGCTCAAAGACTTCCTTCGCGGCCGCTTCGGCACGTGCGGCAGCGCGCGAACCGAGGGCCACCGTGTGTCCGGCCATCGCAAATCGGTATCCCAAGGACTTGCCCTGCGGTCCTGAACCGCCGACAACCGCGATCTTGTATGTGCCCATTTCTAACCTCCTTCACACGTCCAGGCGCTAAGTGCTCCAGCACCGAGGATTCCAATATGCATGAGCTGCCCTTTCACTAGTCAGCCGGACCTAAGCCACTTTGCGTCCCACACGCGGCTCCTGCTGCTTAAATCCCGCTGCTTCACCTCCGACGGAACGGAGTTGCGTCTCAAGCCACCGACGGCGAGACGCACCTCCGACGGAACGGAGTTGCGTCTCAAGCCACCGACGGCGAGACGTCTCTCATCTGTTCGGCCAACGCGCCCACGTCCCGGATGAATTCTCGCTTTTCTGTAGGGGTCGCAAGGGTCGGTATCACGTAAACCACCCGGTCCACCCCCATGGCTGCGTACTGCTCGGCAAACTCGAGGCGTCCAAAGTTCAGGCTGACGTCGACCGTCCGACCCGCGTTAGCCGCCCGCTCACGTAGCTCCACAATACGGTCGCCCAATCCATCGAACGTATCGTCCGTGTGCCCCGGAAACCAGCCATCAGCATGGCTGAGAACTCGGTCGAGCACGGTAGGTCCGAGGCCTCCCATCATGATCGGTGGATGCGGCGAGGAGATCGGCTTGGGCCAACTAAAGATCGGGTCGAAATCTACATGCTCACCATGAAACTCGGCACGCTCTTCAGCCCAGATAGTCTTCATCGCGTCGATACGCTCGAGCATAAGAGCAGTACGGGTCTTGAGAACCACGCCGTGGTTCTTAAGTTCGCCTCGATTCCAACCGGCTCCTGCACCAACTCCGAAAATGAACCTGCCATTTGTGAAGTGGTCGATCGAAGCAACCTGTTTCGCAAGGAATAATGGCTCCCGTTGAACGACAAGGCAAATTCCTGTCGCCAGACGAAGCGTCGTTGTCACCGCACCCATTGCAGCGATAGTAGTCAGCTGGTCGTAGTTCCGATAATACTCACGAGGAAGGGCACCAGGCGAGGCAGCAAAGCGCTCTTCACGCTCTTCCCCTCCGCCATACGCGACCTTCTTTTCCTCTGCAAGTTGTGAGCCTGCCGGTACATGAGAGTGATCAGGGAGCCAAATCGACTCAATGCCACTGTCTTCAACGAGTCGGGCGAGATCCAGCGGCGAAATGCCGTCCTCGTCAGTGTTCATCGACATCACGCCGGTTTTCATTCTCAATACTCCTTCGTTATCGATCGATGTGCTCTTAATCGCGTTGAATAGTGCTTCTTCAGCGCCTAAACCGGGAGAGGTGCGGCGAAGGGTCGTACGACCGGTACTTCTGGTTCACCTTGATGAACTGCTCCAGGACGCTGGGACGTGTCGATTCCTGCGTAGCTTGGAACAGCGAGGACTTGGTCTAGGTGATTGCTCCTCGAATTCTCTGCTGGTTGAGCTGCGTTTAAGGCGCATGCAATTGAGTCGGCTGTGGCTGGAATGGGACGGAGTCGGTTCCAGAGTTTGGAAATCGCTGCTCCACACCCTAAGACTATCGATCGCTAGAACAAAATAGCAAGGGCCGAGGGCCGCTTGGATCATCTCGCATTCGCAGAACCGAAGATCGGTCCTGATCGACTTACCAAGGCGAAACGATTTCGCCGAGTTTGCCGTCGCGCTGGACCGCGGCGACCTGAACGTCTACCTGCCGGAGACCCGGCCACAGGTCTTTCAGCACGGGGATACCGTCTAAGGTGTCATCGAGCACCCGCAGCGCGCGGTCGAGGATGGTTTGCTCCTGGTCCGTCGGAGGGGCGTTGCGGCTGATGCCAAGGAATCTTCGAAAGCTTCCGAGAACATGGCGGCTTCCCGATCATGACCACTGGAAGCGGTAGGCGTAAACAACCCGGACGCCGCATTAGCGGGTCCTCCAAGGACCACTCCACTGAGGGAAACGAGGCGTGAGGTTCTCCGCGTTTCCGTGGTTCACCATTACGCGGTTGCCCCGCCCGTAAAAGCGCCCGCGTAGGAAGCTCAAGTCAGAATTTGGTTCCTATTTAGGGACTCTGGCAATCGCTCGTAAACCATGGGCCCGGCTGGGACTTTGAACGTCTTGCGGAACGCGGACTTCCAGAGAGGCTGGATCCGTACGTCTGGGAACCATCCTTCCGATGCTTTCTTCGGTTCCAGGTGTCCGGGGTCGCGGTGTTCTTTCATGTCGCAGCTGTAGAACGGTCCTTGCGGGCCCAGGAGGACTCTCATGTGGTGATCTGCGTGGTCCCGCCACCAGACGCTCATGCCGCTGGCAGCGTGCAGGCGCAGGTGCTCCCAGGAACGCCACATGGCCGTGACACGTGAGACTGCTTCGGGGTGGAAGTACCACTCGGTGCACCATTTTGCTGATTTTCCAGTGACACTGCGGACGTAGGTGGGCGGCAACTGCTCGTGCAGGAATTCTTCGGCCGAACCGTAGACGAGCTCCGGTCTCTCCCAGGCCTTTCCGTCCCCGCTCTGGCTTTTTTGTAACCGGCCTTTCGGCGCTCATCCTCTCCGGTCCGTCGATCGAACTCAGAGACTGCGAGTTAAGCCTTCCGCCATTGCGAGCGTTCTCAGGGGGCGTCAATAGGGGTGCGCTGGCGACGATGCTTCAGATATCTCCACCGTGTCCGGGTGTGGGTATGGTTGCGCGTCGATAGCCTCCCGCACTTGTCAGTGCACTTCTTGGGGCTAGAGGCCCTGCCAGTTTGGCGTGCGCTTTTGTGCGAATGCTCGAGGGCCTTCCAGATAGTCGGCCGTCTTCCTGAGTTCTGCGAATTCGTTTTTCGACTGTTCCCAGTACCGTTGGTCCGAAGCGATCTGGTCGCCCTCGATCCCAAGTGCCAGGCGTTTGGTGGCCTGTACGGAGAGGGGGGCGTTGGCGCAGATGCGCTCGGAGAGTTCAAGAGCTGCTTCCAGGAGTTGCTCTCTCGGCACCACGCGATTGACCAGGCCGAGGTCACGGGCGCGGTCGGCGCTGAGGGATTCGCCGGTCAACAGGATCTCCATAGCGATCTTTTTCGGGAGTTGCTGGGGCAATCTGAACGCGCCGCCGGCGCCCGCGAGCAGTCCGCGTTTGACCTCAGGCAATCCGAAGACTGCGGTGTCGGCCGCGACAACGAGGTCGCTGGCGAGTGCCATCTCTGTGCCACCTCCGAGGGCGAATCCGTTGACGGCTGCAATGACGGGTTTACTGATCACGTGTTTGACGAATCCTCCGAAGTGCCACTTATCGAACTCCTCCTGGGAGGCATGGGTCGACTCTCCGCGTGCGGCGGCCTTGAGGTCCACTCCGGCGCAGAAGGCCTTATCTCCTGCGCCGGTGAGGATGACGACCCAGACGGAGGGATCATGTGCCGCTTCCTCAACGGCGCTTCCGAGCGCCCCCGAGAGTTCCGCGTTCATGGCATTCATCGCGTATGGACGGTTCAGCGTAAGGATAAGCGTGCGACCCCGTCGCTCCTGCAGCAGTACTGGCTCTGTGCTCGATTGCGTCGGAGAGTTCACGATGAATCCTTTAGTTCGGAGGCCAAATTTGGCGTCTTAGCCAATATAACGATCGTACGCTATTGATTGTAGCTAGGATTGCCCAGTAAGGTCGAGTCGACGTAGTTCGGGAATCCACGGGTCGATGATCTACGCGTCGATGATCTTGGGACCGCGCGATGGCCGGGAGGTTTACGGTCGTTGGGCTGAGTCCCACGAAGTGTCCAGTACGTATCGATGTTGGGGAGGTTCTCACGATGCCCGCCATGGGTGCAATTGCAGGACTGGGTACGACCGATATGGGCAAGGGTCTATGGCCGGTCGGCTGAGGACTTCGCCGACGAAGCGGTCGTACGGGCCTGCCAGGACGCCGGGATACCCGTGTCCAATATCGATGGATTGTTGGTCAACGCAGGGCATTCGCCTGTGAGTATGAAGGTTCGAGTCTCGCTGATGCGATGCGAGCAACGACGTGAGTTGCATGCTCCACTTTCCTGTGCGCTTCAAGGAACGAACTTGAAAGAGCACCTGCAAGTGGGTGCTTATGGCGCGTCGATGTGCAGGCCCCCAGAAAAGAATGATTGCCCGAGCATGCGGGTAGGAAGTGAGGAAGCGTGGCTACGCTAGAGGATCTGGCGGCGATCGAGGAGATCAAGCGGCTGAAGGCGCAGTACTGTTACTGCGTGGACCATAAGGACTGGCCACGCTGGGCGTCCCTATTCACACCCGATGCGATAGTCGACGAGCGCGAGTTCGCAGTCGCTCGAGATCCGTTTACCAACGAGCGAGTCCCCGTTGAGCACTTCTCGTTCGAGTTTCTCGATCGTCTGGCCGATTTCGACTGGCCTTTGGTCGGACGCGACGCGCTCCGGTCGTTCGGCGAGACGATAGCCGTAAACAACCGCACGATCCACCATATTTTTGTGCCGGAGATCGAACTCACATCAAGCACCACCGCGAAAGCGATCTGGCCCATGGAGGATTACGCCTGGTGGCCGGAAGGCTCGCCTGTTCGTCACCAGCACGGCATGGGCCATTATCACGAAACCTACGAGCGGTTGGATGATGGCAGGTGGTATATCAAGACCATCAACTTCACCCGTTCGTGGATCGAATGGCGCTGACCACCTCCGCCGACCAGCCGACGAATCGCTCGAAGGAGCTCCGTCGCTGAACCCGCACGGCGGCTAGGGCTTCGTGGACCAGTACGACGTCGAGCGCAAGTTTCGCGAGACCCGCATGTACCAGGTGGCCCCGATAAACAACAACGAATAGCCCGAATTCGGTGCGGTTCGGAGGAATATGAGATGGCACACATCACGGCGCTGGTGCACCTGCCCACGGATACGGGTAGCTATTAGCAGCATTTCTGCCCTCCGATTCCGCATTTCCCACAGCTCGACACCCTAGCGACCAACGCCAAAACCGTCTTATTAACGGCACCGTTTCTTGGCGCTCCACGTTCATTCCAAACGAAGTTACGAAAGGGACAACCATGGCTTTTGAAACTGCCGACGCAATCCTGCTATCACAATCCAACGAGGCGCTGGCGAACATTCCCGGCAGCGATTTAGCGTCGCTCGGAGATATTCCGGTCACCGATCCAGCGACCGGCGAGCAGATTGCGATGGTGCCGAACCATTCGATCGAGTCGGCGATTGAGGCTGTCTCGCGTGCGGATGCCGCGGGCAAAGAGTGGGGCAAGACCACGCCTCGTCGCCGTTCTGATGTGCTGCACGCTGCGTACGCAAATCTCATCAAAAATCGAGACGCGCTTGCATTAGTGATGAGCCGTGAAATGGGCAAGACCATCACCGAGTCGTACGCGGAGGTGCAGTACGCGGCTGACTATGTGCGCTGGTTCGCCGAGGAGGCGCTGCGAGCGGGGGGCAGCTATCGGCAGGCCCCGGCCGGCGGTGCAACGATGATCACACTCCGCGGTCCAGTTGGTCTGTCCGTGCTGATCACGCCTTGGAACTTCCCAATGGCAATGGCGACCCGCAAGATCGCCCCGGCTCTGGCCGCTGGCTGTGGGTGCGTAGTGAAGCCCGCGACACTGACGCCGCTCACGACCTACCTCACCGTCAAGCTTATGGAGGAGGCTGGCGTTCCCGAGGGACTCATCCAGGTCGTCACCACTCGAAGCGCTTCGGCGTTCAGCGAGGCGGTTCTGGCGGATGAGCGGGTGCGCAAGGTCTCCTTTACCGGCTCGACGCCGGTCGGCGCCACCCTGATGGAGTTGGCGGCGAAAAACATTGTCAAGAGCTCCATGGAGCTTGGAGGCAATGCCCCGCTGTTGGTGTTCAATGATGCGGATCTTGAGCGCGCCGTCGAGGGGGCGATACTGGCGAAGATGCGCAATGGCGGCCAGACGTGTGTGTCGGCGAACCGCATGCTGGTCCAAGACGGAATCGCCGACGCATTCATTGAGGGCTTCACTGAGAAAATGGCGTCGCTTGTGCAGGGGAACCCGTTGAACCGCGAGGTGGAGCTCGGCCCGGTGGTGGATGGGCGTGCGGTCAAACGGCTCGAAGATCTCGTGAATGACGCAGTAGGGAAAGGTGCACATCTTCGCACCGGTGGCTCGGCGATGGAGGGTGATGGAACCTTCTTCCGAGCCACGGTGCTCGATAACGTGCCCAACGCCGCCGACATAACAACCACCGAGATCTTCGGTCCGGTGGCCGCGATTAGCCGCTTCTCCACTCAGGAGGAGGCGATCCAGAAGGCTAACGACACCTGCTTCGGTCTTGCAGGTTTCGTGTTCACCGAGAACGTCGATCGTGCGCTGAATGTCGCAGAAGCCCTGGAAACCGGCATGGTCGGCATCAATCAGGGTTTGTTGTCGAATGTGGCGGCACCCTTCGGAGGAGTCAAGCACTCGGGTGTGGGCCGTGAAGGCAGCTCAGAAGGCCTTGAAGAGTACCAAGAGATTCGCTATTTCAACCTCGGGCGGCGGGAAACTTGCTGACTCTTCCTAGGTTAGATGAGGTACGTGGAGGACGGCTGCCATAGGATTCATTCCCCACCGTTCTGATTTACGGTGCTGAACCAAAGAAGTCTCCGAGAATCTACTCATGGAGCCCCGCCGGGTACATCAGCTTGTTTACTGGCAGCAGGGAAACGCGGTTTGAAGTTATGGTTCCTTAGACCGCAGCGAGCCTGTGGCCCTGGATACACCTGCCGGCCTTCGGTTCTGGCTGGGGCGACAGGGTCGGCCATGCCATGTCCTACAGGGCTGTCTATGGACCTGGTGGTAGCGGCTGCGGATGAGGAAGGGCCCGGATTTCGACCCGCACTGGTTCCGGCACACCGCCGCGACGCGGATGCTGCGGGACGCGGTGCCGCTGGGGGTGGTCCCGACCCTTCTGGGACATGTCTGTCACCACGACGATGGTGGCAACTCACTGCCGAGGACACCCGCATGGTACTGCAGGAGGCCGGCTGGTTCGCGGGCACCGCGGTGGTCCTGTGCCGTCCTCGGCCCCTGACGGCCGGCCATGAGGCGGTCGGGGCGGAGGCTTCTGGAAAGACTCATGGGCGTCTTGCCCGCGATGTCCCGCTCCGACACCCTGCGAATTTGTAATCCGTCTTCGTTGTAGGTGTCGCCTCGGATCCAGTGGACGGATTTCGATGGCCCAGGTGTCCGCGATGAGGGCGTCAACTGACTAAGCCTCGATCTACCGATGGAGATCGGGGCTCGGACGGTGTTTTAAACCGCGAATGTCTGTCTTTTCAAGGAATATGGAGCTTGTCTAGAGCACATTAACAACCGAAAAGAGGGGCATCCCGTAGATGCAAGTTTCCCATAAGCGTGCCGCGAGGACGCGGGGCTGCAGGAGCCGGCCGATGAACGGCTGTCGATCCCTACGGACAAGGGCGCGAATGCCGGGCTGAAGGGTCGCGTCGCTGGTGGCGGGGATAGTGGGCGGCGCGGATTCGATCGATGACATGGCACTGCTGCGCCACGTGGGGATGAAACATGTTTTCCGGGCCTGCTACGCGCCTATCGCTTGGCCATCAGCTACGAGGATCCGGCATCCCCGTCGGGCTGGTGCGATCGCTCGGGGCCGGGCCGTAGTCAATTCTGCCGGGGCAGCTACGTCAACTGGGACGTCAAGACCACGGCCCACGAGCGGAATCACCCGCGCGTCGGGTCCGCTCCGAGAAGCAGGTCTTTGAGCGGGATGCTAGCGTCCGCCAGCTCCGATGGGTCGACGACCGCTCTTTGGTTGACCATTTTCCGCGCAATGCCAAAGTCTCTCGGACTGGACACGACCTCCGCGGCGCAGACCCGGTTGTCCCGCAGGTAGAACACGGCTATGCGTCGGGCCTTGTCGGGATCCCGGCGGACGAGCACCGCGTCACCCGGGCTCGCCAAACCAACGACTTGCAGCTTCATGTCGTACTGGTCGGACCAGAACCACGGCACCGCGTTGTACGGTTCCGGTTTGCCCGTGAGGGTCCGGGCCAGAGCGCGCGCCTGCTCCGTGCAGTTCGGAATGGATTCGAGCCGCCTGGTGTCCCCAAATTGGGAGTACGGATAACGCGCAGCATCGCCAATGGCGTAGATCGCTAGGTCGTTGGTGCGTAGCGAGGGATCAACCAGGATGCCGTCGCTGACGTCTAGTCCAGCAGAATGCGCCAGGTCCGTGCTCGGCTGTAGGCCGATGCCGATGAGGCAGACATCTGTCGGGATCGTTGTGCCGTCGTCAAGCACGACTGCTGTCAGTTTTTGATCCGTGTCGACCTCGAAGTCACTGACCGATCGACTCGTGCGGACGATGACGCCTTCTTGCTCATGGACCTCGGCGAAGAAGGCAGAAGTAGCAGGCGAGGTCACACGCGCCAGCACGCGTTCCTCGCGTTCAACGACTGTCACCTCCACACCTAGGCCTCTGGCTACAGCCGCAACCTCGAGCCCGATGTACCCACCCCCGATCACGGTCAACCGAGCACCGGGAGTCAGGTGTCCCCGCATCGCATCTGCATGCTCAGGATCCCGCAGGTAGAAGACGTTCGATGCCCCCTGCAAAGACTCGTCCGGGTAGGCCCGCGGCGAGCCGCCGGTTGCGAGGACAAGGGCGTCATAGTTGACGCTCTGGCCATCTTCGAGGATCACGCGCCTGTGCTCGCGCTCGATGGACACGGCCCGCAGGCCCAGCTTGACGTCGATGTCGAAGCGCCGATATGAATCTTCTGGCCTGATCAGAAGCTCCGGCCGTGTCTTGTGTCCCATGAGATATGACTTGGACAGCGGGTGGCGGGAATACGGATACGAGTCCTCACAGCCGATCACCGTGATCTGGCCGGCATACTCCTGCTCACGCAAGCTCGCCGCGAGATCGCCGCCAGCCTGACCCGCGCCGACGATCACAACGTGATTCACACCGTCTGCATCCACTGCTCGCTCGTGCACGTCGCCGATAGCCATGCTCACTGGCTTTCGGGGATGTGCAGCACAATGCCATCCGTCTCAGCGGTACAGGGAAGCTGGCAGCTCAGCCGGCTGAACTCGGTGGGCTCCTCGGCCGTCGCCTCGAGCATCCCCAACTCGTCGGCGTCGGCCGGAGGCAGGCGGTCGAACCATTCCGGCTCGACGAAAACGTGACATGTGGCGCATGACAACTCGCCACCACATTCCCCGATGACGCCACTGACCAAGTTGTCCGTGGCGGCGTGAAGCATGGACGTGCCGATGAGCACCTCCACTTCAGTCCGGTGCCCGTCCTTGACGAAGACAACTCTCGACTTATCGCTCATCTGTAATTTCCTTAAGTAATCGTGACAACTGTAGGTACTGCAAACCATCTCGTGGTCAACGATCGCGCTTTACGCCGATCATCCGACCCGCACGGTAACCGGGAGCGCGGAAAGTGAGTTCACGACGCCGCTCGCCTCACGCTCCGCCTCACCGTCCATGCTGATGACGACGATGCTTGGATGCAGCTCCTCAAGCAGGATGCGAAGCTCAAGCTTGACGAGCACACGCCTGATGCACGGTGCGGACCAGCGCCGAAGGCCATGCCTTCGCTCACTGCGACACCGGTGCGGTCGGCTGGCGCAAGGACTCGATCCGCATCGGCGCACTGTGGAACAGATTGATGAATGACTTGTCCGTATTGCCGACCACCTTGGCGGTGTCGATCGAATACGTCTCTACGCGCTCCAGCAGAGCCTGGATCACGGCGCCCACCAGGCCCTGTGCCAGCCCGGCACCAAGACAGGAATGCGCGCCGGCCCCGAAACCTAGGTGTGGAATGGCGCCCCGTGAAATATCGAACTCATCCGGACGGTCATACCTGGCCGGATCGAGATTTGCTGAAGGAAGCAATGCGAGGACGCGATCGCCCTTGCGGATCTGCATCCCTGCGAGTTCGACATCGCGCTTTGCGCTCCTCGCGACTCCCATCGCCACATTGAAATAGCGCAAGCCCTCGCGGACGAAGACCGGAATCTGCTTCGGATCATCGCGCAGCTGAGCGCGGAGATCGGGCCGATCGGCCAAAAACATAAGGGCGTGCGCGGTGAGTGCCGCTGCCGTATCCGCAGCCCCAAAGATGATGTTGGTGCACATGCCCTGGATCTCGTTATCCGTGAACTGACCGTCGTTCGCGAGAACGAGAGCAGAAATCACATCATCACGCGGCTCGGCCCGACGAGCCCTCACCACTTCCCCGATGTAGATCCAGCCATCCTTGAACGTCACAATGGCCTGGTTATCCACCTCAGCCTTCTTGTCGTGCGACTGGTCGGACATCGCGCGGAAGATGGGCGCCGGATCATCCAGTCCGAATCCCATGTGGTCATTGACGATTCCAGCCACGATAGGCGAAGCCAGGTCGTAGACGATGTCGAACTGGGACAGCAGTAAGACTTGATCGAGGACCTGATCCACCCTCGACTTGATCGCGCCTTCCATCGCTTTGACACGCCGCCTGGAAAAATGCGGGTTCAGCGCGGCACGCACGGTCTCATGGCGTTGACCGTCAAAGAAGTTGAACAATGTGTTCCCAGGCGACAACCACGCGGCTTTCGGCGGGGTAGGGATGAGCGAGCCACCCTCCGTCTCGCTGTCGACAGCTTCGATGGTGAAGGAGTCAGAGTCCTGCAGCACCGCGCTGGCGTGTTCAAAGTCGTTGGCGATCCAGAATCCGCCGTACGCTTCACTCCACACCACGGGACCGGCTTCTCGTAGTTCCTGGAACATCTCGCGGTGTCCCGTGGCGTACTCGGCGGAGTGGTGGTCGAAGGGACAAACCTTTCTACCGTCTTGGAACGCAGCAGACTCCGCGTTGCTACGGGCAGTTTCCCTGGCATCCATTGGGCCACCTCTATCGCGTTAGACCATATTGAGTAGTTGCGACTGCAACTGCGACTCGACGTCATCGCATCGAGCCACTTGACACATATTCCATCACCCCTGAGCACTTTAGCTATCGTGCGCTATAACTACAAGAGTGGCACAGGCCTGGGGAGCTGCCTGGACGGACCTCAGCTCAAGCGATGGTTGAAGCCGACGGCATCCCCGGTGTATTATCTAGCGCTATAGCAGCTCGCGTTCGCCTTCGCGACTAAGTACTTCCCTCGTCAAGGTCGGTCGACACGCCTGGGGCTAGGAGCAAGGAGATGGCACGGATGGACGACTTCGTACTAAGCGCGGTGGACGGCCCGATCGGCTGGATCACCCTGAACGATCCGGATCGGCTAAACCCCGTTACGTTTACGCGCATCCGCGCAATTAATGAAGCTGCGGCTGCCATGTCTGCGCGGGATGACGTACACGTCGTCGTCATCACGGGAGCTGGCCGCGCGTTCTGTGCCGGCGCCGATCTTTCTGGCGCCGACACCTTTATGAGCGACGACTCTCCGCCTGCGAGCGGATCTATCACCGACGCGGCTGGTTTGTGGACTCTCACCTCAATTCGCCAGCCAGTCATAGCCATGGTCAACGGGCCTGCGGTCGGGTACGGCTTCGAGTTGGCGTTGCAGGCGGACATCCGGGTCGTCGCCGCTGGCGCTAGGCTCGGGCACCCGGCCGTCAAGCTGGGCACTATCACCGACACCGGCGCTGCCACCTGGCTGCTCCCACGGCTCGTCGGCTTTGGAGTCGCCGCGGAGATTCTCTACTCAGGAACGCTTTACGACGCGACCGAGGCGTATGGGATGGGGCTAGTCAACCACGTCGTTCCCGACGCGGAGTTGCGCGAGTTCACCTTAGGACTCGCCAAAACCATCGCGGCCAACTCGCCTTGGGCAGTTCGCACTACGAAGGCACTGCTGTTCCAAGCTATGCAAGAATCCGCGCGCGCCAGCGTGCTGGAACAATACATCAAAGTCAACCAGAGAGATCCGTCGTACGACCCTTCGGCGCACTTCGAGCGGTTCAGGCGATGACAGCTCAACTCTAGTGAAAGGGCAGCGCATGCGTATCGGCATCCTCGGTGCTGGTTCGATCGGTGCGACTTTGACGCGATCGCTGAGCCGATCAGATCACGATGTCAAGGTCGCAAATTCCCGCGGGCGTGACACAATCGATCCCTGGCTACTTGGCTTCGGGGCCCGGCCAGTCGAGGCAACTGAGGTGATCACCGACGCCGATGTGGTCATCACCTCGATTCCGTTGAAGATGATTCCGGGGATCGCCCCGCTAATCGCTTCCGCCTCCCCTGAGGCAGTCATTATCGACACCTCGAATTACTATCCGAGCCGTGACGGTAGTCTGCCTGCGATCGACGAGGGCCAGGTCGAAAGCGTTTGGGTGGCCCAGCTGCTCGGACGGCCGATCGCGAAGGCTTGGAACGCGATCAGCGCGGAGTCACTCGCCACCAAAGCAACGCTTCCGGGAGCCAGCGGGCGGATCGCCATTCCGGTTGCCGCCGATCGGGATAGCGACCGCGCCATCGCGATGCAGCTTGTGGAGGAGACCGGTTTCGACGCTTTCGATGCGGGAGCCACGGCCCATTCCTGGCGCCAGCAGCCCGCCTCGCCAGCCTACTGCACCGACCTCACGCGCGAGCAGATGGCGGATGCCCTCGCCGGAGCCGACAAAGACAGCCTGCCGCGGCTCCGTGATCTAACAATGGCGATTATCGCAGAACGAACCCAGGGCTACACGAACAAGGGCGATGCATTCGGCGACTGGCTCGTGCGACTGAACCGCGCCATATATATGTAATCGCCTACTTGCACCGCGCCGTACATGTGTATGTACTCGAATGTCCTGGGACGTGTCGACGACGGTTGAACTGCGGGCGAGCCGTCCTGGGAAAGGATCGCGGGTTGGACGTCCCAGAAGAAGTCCTCGATCATTTTCCATGTGGGCAACCCGGCGGCGCGGTCTACCTAGGGATGCGGAGTGCTTTGAGCGCTGTGGGCGAAAGGTGATCTGTTTCACCGACGCTGACCGGGCTCTCCCGTTCATCAGTCCACCTCGCCGTTGAGCCCGAACGTGTGATCAAAGTTGCCGAGGTCGCGTGCGTGATCAACTGCGGGACTGAAGATCGAGGTGCTGGAACTGCTGGCACAGCCGGGCGGCCGTGTATACATGGGCGGGGCCGGTGACGGTCACCCCACGCGCCCAAACGCTGGCGTGGTCGGCAACAATCCGCCCGTCGGCGCTTGCGCGCGGACCCGGTCGAGGTCTGCTGTGACATTGACGAGTCGGCCGACCGCGGTCGGGTCGGAGTGGTCGTTCGTGTCCAAGCGGACGAAGGAGTCCCGGTCTGGGCGTCCCCTGTTGCGCCAGCCCAGTTGCAGCGGGATCGGTAGCAGCGGCAGCATCACGGCTGGGTCAACGTTCAGCCGATCAACGGGGGCAGTCTTCGTCGTGCGAACAACCGCGCGTTGGCTCGTCTCAACAAATCGGTGAACTGTGCGTTAAAGCTGCAGGCGACGCGAACGATCGTCCGGGATGAACTAGGTCTCGAACCAGGACGGCAAAAGCCTGATGATCTTCACGGGCAAGACGGCGGATCCGCTGCACGGGCCGTGACAGCTGATGCAGCAACCCGGCCCGATCCCGCGCCGGCGGATCGGACAACAGGGCCCGGCATTTGCCGCGGCAAACGTCACGCGGATGCCGTCCCCTTGTTTATGGGACTCGTGCAACGATGTTGGGCCCGTGATGTACTTCGAGTGTGCGGTCGTGATGGCCAGCGCCGGTAGCAGCATTGCCGTTCCGTCCTCGAGCGGGATCTTCCGCGGCGGGAACCATCGCATTGCGCAGCGTCGTCAGGCTCCCAGGGCAGGTGGTACCGTTGTGCTTTTGCTCTGCGTGTTCGTTCGTCGGGGTCCGGTATTCGTCCCGAGGTTTGGGGGCGGACTCGGTGGGGCCGGCGTCTGTGGGCGTGGTCAGTGTCCGACCCACGTCGGTTGGCGTTTCTCGGCGAAGGCGGTGGCGCCTTCGCGGGCGTCGGTGGAGGCCAGCAATCGTGCCATCTCTTCGTCTTGGCGTTTCCACAGGGCTCGGTCATCGTGGGAGTCGGCCCCTGCCGCTGCGTGCATCATTGCTTTCGTCACTGCCACCGCAAGTGGTGCGTTGGCCGCGATGCGGCCGGCGAGTTCGAGGGCTGCGGGCAGCACTTTGGCAGGCGGTGCGACTTCGTTGACCAGGCCCCACTGAACTGCTTCGCGTGCGGTCAGGGGTTGGCCGGTGCATGCAACATGAAGTGCGACTTTGAGCGGTACCTGGCGGGGGAGTCGGATTGTTCCGCCCGCTGCGGCGTAGAGTCCTCTTGTCACCTCGGGCAGGCCGATCACTGCGTCCTCGGACATTACCGCGAGGTCGCATGCCAGGACGATTTCGGCGCCGCCGCCCATCGCGTGCCCGTTGACGGCGGCGATCAGGGGCATCGAGACCGGGTGCTGCACGAGCCCGGCGAATCCCCATTCGGGGTGTCCGGGGGCGGTCAGGGGCTGACCGGCGGCGATGCCCTTGAGGTCGGCCCCGGCGCAGAAGGCCGGTCCCTCTCCCGTGACGACGACTGCGCGCACGGCAGGATCTGCTTCGGCCTCCTCGAGAGCTTCGCCGACCGCGAGCGACAGGCGGGCGTTGACGGCGTTGCGGGCGTGTGGCCGCCGGAGAGTTACGAGTGCGACGCCGTCCGAGACCTCGTAGGTGGCCGCCGGGTCCGTGCTCACGTCGGTCCTTGCCAGTTGCGCACTCATCGCGCCGCCATCCGTATGGCCCCGTCGAGCCGTATGACCTCACCGTTTAGCATGGGGTTGCGGATGATCGCGTTTACCAGGTCAGCGTACTCGTCCGGGAGGCCGAGCCGCGGCGGGAACGGCACCGAGGCGCCGAGTTCGTCTCGCACAGTCTGTGGCAGTTGGCCCAGCAGGGGTGTCTCGAAAAGGCCTGGCGCGATGGTTACCGTGCGGATTGCCGCATCCGCAAGCTCGCGGGCGATCGGGAGCGTCATGCCCGCGATCGCGGCCTTGGACGCCGAGTAGGCGGCCTGGCCGACCTGGCCGTCGAATGCAGCGACCGAGGCGGTGTTGATGATGATGCCGCGCTCCTCGCCCTTGAGCTCGTTGCCGCTCATCGCGTGCGCGGCCAACCGGATCACGTTGAACGTACCGAAGAGATTGATCCTGATCACACGCTCGAACCGCTCGAGCGCCAGGGGTCCGCTCCTGCTCACGACCCGGCCGGGGTCGCCGATCCCTGCGCAGTTGACCACGACCGCCAGATCGGCGTCCCGGTTGGCCACCGCGACGGCACGCTGGACCGCGTCGGAGTCACAGACGTCCGCAACCACAAACTCGATCTGTGGCTGGTGCTCTGCTGCGCGTTGCACCGCAGGTTCGAGATCGAGCGCGACCACTCGCATGCCGTCGGCGGCGAGGCGCAGTGCCGTGGCAAGTCCAAGTCCCGACGCACCTCCCGTGACCAGCGCTGTGCGTTCCTTTACGTCCATGTCATGCTCCTTTCACTTCGCGGCGGTCCGCAAAGGGGCACCGCGTCCTGTGCCGTCGCGCTTGTCGCGACCGTCTTTTGGGTCCCATGCGGTCTTTGTCAGACGCGTTCGATGATGGTGGCGTTCGCCATTCCGCCGCCCTCGCACATGGTCTGCAACCCGAAGCGCCCGCCGGATGACTCCAACTGGTTGAGCATGGTGGTGAGCAGTCTGGTACCCGAGGCGCCAAGCGGGTGGCCAAGAGCGATCGCTCCGCCGCGGGGATTGACCTTCGCCAGGTCCACGCTGAATTCCCGGGCCCATGCCAGTGGTACGGATGCGAAGGCCTCATTGACCTCGAAGGTGTCAATATCGCCAATGCCCAGTCCCGATCGCTCGAGCGCACGACGTGTGGCGGGAATGACGCCGCTGAGCATGATGGTCGGATCCGATCCGGTGACCGCAAGGGTGTGAATACGCGCGCGCGGCGTGAGGCCCAGTTCGGCGGCCCGCTTTTCGCTCATGATCAAGACGGCGGAGGCACCGTCCGTGAACGGTGATGAGTTGCCCGCGGTGAGCCGCCAGTCGATCTCGGGGAACCGTGCGGCGAACCGCTCGTCGCTAAACGCCGACCGAAGCTCGGAGAGCTTCTGCACCGTTGTGTCGGCCCGGATTGTCTCGTCGTTCACATGCTCACCGCCGCCCGGCAGCGCGACGGGCACGATCTCGCCCTTGAACGCTCCGGCCGCAGCAGCCTCAGCAGCACGGCGGTGCGATTCCGCCGCAAACGTGTCGAGTGTGACCCGGTCCGCTCCCCAACGGACCGCCATGAGCTCGGCCCCGATCCCCTGGTGGGGCATTCCTTCGGGATAACGCCCGGACAGGGGAGCCAAGGGATCACCGCCGACGGCGTTCGACCCCATCGGCACCCGGCTCATCGACTCCACGCCGCAGGCGATGACGATGTCATAGGTGCCCGCCATGACCCCCTGGGCCGCGAAGTGCACCGCCTGCTGGCTTGACCCGCACTGACGATCGATGGTCGTGCCCGGGACGTGTTCGGGCAGACCGGCCGTCAGAGCAGCAGTACGAGCGATATTGAGTGCCTGATCTCCGACTTGGACGACGCATCCTGCCAGCACATCCTCCACCAGTGCAGGGTCGAGTTCGGACCGGGACAGCAACTGCTGCAAGGTCTGGGCGAGCAGTTCAGCGGGATGGACCCCGCTCAACGCCCCGCCAGACTTCCCGCGCCCGGATGCGGTACGGACGGCATCGACGATAACTGCTCGAGTCAATTCATTCTCCTGAAGTCGATGGGGCCTCTTCGGCGAACGGTTTCGGCCCAAGTGGATATCTTATCGATCGATCGCTAGTAAGCTATGCTAGCATCCTTGGCACTTCCTGCACGCCGCGTAGCTCCGCCGTCGCGGATGAGCGCGGCCGCCCGGCGCCATCCCCGGGTTCGTGGAGATCGACTAACTGGCAGGGTCGCTAGCTCGACAACCAATACCTTACTTTTCCGGTTCGTACGATCGGTGAGCCGTTCGAGTTGGCTGAGGCGACGGTGGTGTCGCCCCAGCCGTAACGATAGTTTCAGGCATGTCCGCCGATCTCGGGTGGATCCTATGCGGGTGCGGTCGGGGGCTGCAGGATGTCCTCGGCGATCATCCGCTCAATTTCTGACAGTTCAATGCCGAGTAAGTTCGTGCAAATGTCCACCGTGTCCCGTCCCATCTCGGGGGACTCTTTGATCTCGGGGAAAACGATGTTGTGAGCCAAGAACGGCCGCCGAACTGCTGGTAGTGGGTCCTCAAAACCTGGCTGGATCTGCGGAGCAAGGAAGTCGCGGGCTAGGAGATGCGGGTCCGACTCGAGTTGAGGTGGCCGCTTCATGACTCCGGCCGGAACACTATTCGCCTGCAGGAGTTTCACTATCTCTTCCGGAGTATGTTTCCGCGTCCAATCCCTGAGGTGCTGGTCCAGCTCACCTTTGTTCCGGAGGCGCGAGGCTGAATCGCTGTACCTGATGTCAGCACTCCAGGCAGGGTGATCGAGCGCTGCGCGTAGACCCTCCCAGTCGCGGTCATCGCAAACGCAAATCACGCACCATTCGTCGTCACCAGCGCACTCATACACTCCCCACGGAGCATCTCGCGTTTCGGTTGCAGGTTGTCCGAGCGCAACCCGGGCGAATTGTTCCGACAGTTGATTCAAGACGACTTCCGCCTGCGAAACGCGAATGTCAGCGCCTCGACCCGATCGCTTTCGCCTGATGAGTGCTGACAGGATGGCCACACCCGCGATACGCGCGGCCGCGTGGTCGGGGTAAACAGAAGTGTTGTCGCCGAAGCCGCCGGGATCGTCTGGATACCGCCACAGTGATGTGAGTCCGGCGCCGCTCCGAACGCCGGGGCCGTAGGCAAGCCATTTGGCCCATTCGCCGGTGTCCCCGAAGCCGCTGGATGACATCCATACAATTTGTGGGTTGACGGCCGACAACTCTGAATATCCGAGGCCTAGACGCTCAAGCGTCCCGGGCTTGTAGTTCGATACGACGACGTCGGCTGACGCAACGAGCTTCTTCACGAGTGCCCGACCTTCGGGTGAGCGCGTATCGACTCCGAAGCTCCTGCGGCCACGGTTGCCCAAGGCGAAGTTTTTCGCGATCAGGGACCCTGGCTCGCTGCCGCCGCGGTACTTGTCCGGGTAAGCCTTGTTCTCGACCTTGATGACGTCCGCTCCCAAATCGGAGAAAAGGCGGCCGACCTCCGCGCCGAATACGATGCTTCCGAAATCAATGACTCGCACTCCCGACAGGGGGAGTGAGCGATCGTTGTTCAGCGAGGAAGCGTCCGGGGTTGTCGTCGCTAATGTCGAATCGCTGCCGTCGTCGCGTGGGGAAGTCAACTCGCGATTGTGTTCGCCAGGGCGTGGCGCGCGTCGTCGGTACCCAATGCGGTTCCGGTCGATCTCGACGAATCCGGAAGGTATGAGTGCGCGGATATCGGTGTCGAGTTCGGCGTCCACAAATGCTCCGCGCTGAGCGTAGTGCTCCTGTGCTGGTACTTCTGCGATGCTCAGCACCGGTGTGATCGGGATGCCGCGGGCCTGCCCCTCAGCAGCAAGATCACTCTTGCTTCGCTCGCGGAAGAGTTCGATGTAGGCGCTCTCTAACTGATCCTTTTCTTGATTCCGCCCGAGGATCGTTTGAAACTTGGGGTCGCTGAAAGCCGTCGGCTTACCCAGCCACTCATACATTGCCTGCCATTGGCCCGGTGCGAGCACCAAGCACCGCACGAATCCATCCGCGCAAGGGTAGATGGGGTAAGGAACCGACTGGGGTCTTGCCCACTCGGAGAGATCAGGGTCAGTCGGTGCGCCGACTTGCTTGGTGCCGGCGGAAGCAGAGCCGGCGGTTCCGAATGGCGGATCAACCACTTCAATCGTCGCCTCGAAGACGGAGAAGTCGATGTGGTCGCCGCGTCCTGATGCCAACCGATGGTAGTAAGCCGCTATGGCTGCCCATGCTGCTTGGGTTGCACTGGATTGATAGGCAAGATCGAACGGAATCATCGCGGGCTCGCGAGGCCATTTTCCTGACCTGCTGAGCTGACTTGCCATGGCTAAATGCACGTCGTCAGTTGCGACGAAGTCTTTGTACGGGCCGGTGGCGCCAAAGTCACTCACGGACAGCACGACCAAATGCGGGAAATGTAAGACTAGATCGGTCGGGTTGACAGGGTGCTCCTGTGCTCGGTGGCCGGCTTGAATGAAGATGTCAGTCGATGCGAGCAGCGTGAACAGCTTGTCCCAGTCTGCGGGATCCGACAAATCCAGTGAGGCGCCAGACTTGTTGAAATTCTCAACCAAGAACTTCACGTCCCGTGGTGACTGGTCTGGCGAGGGCTGGGCGTCATTCTTGCCGACCGGTTGCTCTATTTTGATCACTTCGGCGCCAAAATCCGCGAGAATTCTACCGGCCATGTCGAGCAGGCCATCGGTGAGTTCCACGACTCTGACCCCGCGCAGTGGCAGATCTGACTTTCTCATGCGGTCGACTCCATCTACTTCGTCAGGGCGCGGGGCAACTATCTCTCCGCGCCATGGTCATCGTATTCATAGCGATCGCGCGGATGATCATTCATTTCGCGATCAGAGACTTATCATAGCTATCGCTAGATTGATTGCAACAGACAACTCCTTTAGAATCAGTTGAGCAGTCGCATTGAACATCCACCGTAGGAGGAATTGTGGTAGCAGTACTCACCGAAGACCATGCGAGCCTGGTGGAATCGTTACGCGCACTCTTTGCGGCACGGGCTCCTGAGTCTGAAGTGCGCCGTCTTATGGATACAGACGAGGGCTACAGCAGTGAACTCTGGCGACAACTAGCGCAGGAGCAGGGTCTTCAAGGCATGATCGTGCCGGAAGAGCACGGTGGATCAGGCTACACCTGGGTGGAGTTGGGTCTCGTCCTTGAGGAGATGGGACGAGTTCTGTTCTGCGGGCCCTTCTTCTCTACAGCGGTCTTGGCTGTCAGTGCTCTTCTGGAGAGCGGAGACGAGCGCGCTCAGGCGGAGTACCTGCCGCGAATCGCATCGGGTGAGGCCATCGGGACGTTGGCCTTCCTGGAGGACTCGAAGCGGTGGGACGGCACTGGAATCTCTCTCGAAGCCACAGCGCGAGGCGACGGGTACTTGCTTACCGGCGAGAAACTCTTCGTGCTAGACGGCCACATCGCCGACTTCTTCGTTGTCGCTGCTCGAAACGGCGACGAAATTTCACTGTTTACCGTTGACAGTGACACCCCGCACGTGAGCTCAGAGCTTTTGGAGACGCTCGATCAGACGAGAAAGTTTGCGACCGTCCGATTCGACAACGCTCCCGCGAGGCTGCTTGGTTCTGAACGGACCGGAGGCGAAACGCTGACTCAGGTGCTCGATCTCGCTGCGATCGGCTTGGCAGCGGAACAGGTGGGAGCTGCTCAAGCGTCACTGGACATGGCCGTCGAGTACGCCAAGCTGCGAGTTCAGTTTGGTCAACCGATTGGCGCGTTTCAGGCCATCAAGCACATGCTCGCTGACGTCATGCTTGAAGTGGAATCGGCCAGGTCGGCGATGTTAATGGGACTCGCCACGGCCGCTGGCCAGTCTGAGATGAACCTCTCGACGATCGCACCGTTAGCTAAGGCGTACTGCTCGGACGCGTTCGAACTGGCGTCTCACCAAAACATTCAGGTCCACGGCGGAATGGGATTCACCTGGGAGGTGCCGGCCCACCTTTACTTCAAGCGGGCTAAGTCAACGGCGCTGTTCTTGGGAAGCGCTGACTACCACCGCGAACGGCTCGCAACGACTCTGGGTGTCTAACTCGTCTTTCTTACATTCGGCCGGATGCTCGGCCCCTCTCGCGCACAGGAGCGTTCTCATGAGTACCGACACTGAAACCCATGCACTTCGACGAGAAGTGCAGGCATGGCTGTCCGACAACTGGCACGGCACGGACGACGCAGAATGGCGACGAAAGCTAGTTGACGCTGGGTGGGCCGTCCCTACTTTTCCAACCGATGGGTTCGGGCGGAACCTCAGCCATGCGATGGCCAAGGTTGTCGCCTCCGAGTTCGACGCAGCGGGCGCGCCGCACGCCGTACAGGACCTGGGTATCGACGCGGTGTGTGGTTGGGTCCGCATGACGGGACTGGCCGTCGCGCTATATGGTGGGCCCCGACTGAAGGAGACCTTCCTGCGTGAGCTTCTGACCGGTGAATCGGTGGACGGCGTAGCGCTCTACAGCGAACCGGGTGCGGGTTCTGACCTCGCTAGTCTTCAGGCGAAGGCGGTCCTCGATGGCGACCACTGGGTCATCAACGGGCAGAAGATTTGGTCGTCGTCAGCTGAGGAAGCGGACTGGGGCGTGATTCTAGTTCGCACGAACGAAGACGTTCCGAAGCACCAGGGCATCAGCTGTTTCATTATTTCCATGCAGCAGCCCGGCATCGACGTCCGACCCATTAAGCAAATCACCGGCGACTCGGAATTCAGTGAGGTTTTTCTCACGGATGTGCGCGTCCCGGTCGAGAACATTGTGGGAGAGGTCGACGGCGGCTGGGCAGTTCTCCTAACGATGCTGGCCGCCGAGCGCGAATGGCTGGGCGAGTTTCTTGAAGCCGGCAACCGTCCGGGCGCTGGCGCCGAACAGGTAGCGCGCGCAGTCGAGTCGAGCCAGACTGGCGCGAGCGACCTTATCGAAGCGGCTCGTAGCGCCGGACGAAGTGGGGATGCTGTCGTCCGTCAAGAGATTGCGCGACTTTACACCTGGCGAATGGTCCACTCCTGGAACAACGATCGTCTGATGAACAGTTCCGAGCCGAGCCAACAGAATGCGGTCGCCGCAGCGGCACTGGGGAAGCTAGCCACCTCAAGGATCTTGCACACGGGCGGGCGGTTCAAGGCCGAGATGTTAGGGCCTGAAGCAATGCTCTACGGGTCGGAGCATCCTGCGGGGGATTACGTGAACCGGGAAATCATGAACGCTTTCATCAACTCGGTGGGCGGCGGGACCGATCAGATTCAGCGCAACATTATCGGTGAGCGGCTTCTCGGCCTACCTAGGGGGGAAGCCCCAGACCGGGGCATCCCGTTTAAGGACATTAGGAAGACCGCGACGGATCCCTCGAAGTCCAGTTAGTCAGCGCAGGCGGAACTTGCGCTGCTTTAGACGTGCTGTATATCCAGGAATCGATACGGAGACACACTTGGAAATTATCTCGCTAGACATGCGGAGCCCACGGTGAGCGCTTTGGGTGCCATTGCCGGCCTCGGTATGACTGAGATGGGCAAGGTGTATGGTCGGTCGGCAGAGGACTTCGCAGACGAAGCTGTCCTGCGGGCGTGCCGCGACGCCGGTATACCCCTCTCTGATATTGATGGGCTACTCGTCAATGCCGGGGCGATGCGCGGTGTGAATTTGCGTCTTTCCAAGAGGCTTGGCCTGGGCGACCTCCGGCTTGCGGCGGATGTCCAGGCCTTCGGATCGTCCGCCGGCGTAATGGTGCAGACGGCCTGCCTCGCGATTTCGGCAGGCATGGCTGAGGTGGTCGTTTGCATCTTCGCAGATAATCCGCTGAGCGAAGGCGCGTCCGCCGGGGCTCGATATGCGGGCAAGTCCGATGAGTTGACGGGCTTGGATGCTCTACCGCGTGCCGTGGGACTTCGGGGCGCAGTTGCGGGTTACGCAATGGCAGCTCGTCGACATATGTCGGTGTACGGAACCACGAGTTCCGATCTCGCGGAGGTTGCGGTGAGCGCGCGCTCATGGGCATCCATAAACCCTCATGCGCAGATGCGCCAGCCAATGGCGATAGCCGATCATCAGCAGTCGCGGATGATCGCTGAACCGTTTCGTCTCTTCGACTGCTGCTTGGTCTCTAACGGTGCAGTCGCCGTGATCGTGACGTCGGTCGAGCGTGCTCGCGACCTTGCCCAGCCGCTGGTCACGGTGATCGGCATCGGGCAGTCGCACCCGGATTATCCGATGGACGACCGCAGTCGGTTCGGGTTGGTAACCGGGGCAGCTGAATCGGGACGTCAGGCATACGAGATGGCCGGGGTAACGCCGAGCGACATTGCACTAGCCGAGCTATATGACTGCTTCACGTTCACGACCCTCGTCAGTGCCGAGGACTACGGGTTCTGCGAAAAGGGTGAGGGCGGGGAATTCTTCCGCTCCGGGGCTGCAAGCCCCGGGGGCCGTCTGCCCATTAATACCGGCGGGGGCCAGCTGTCCGGTTACTACATGTGGGGGATGACGCCGTTGTCGGAAGCGATCATGCAGGTGCGAGGTCAGGCCGGCGAAAGACAAGTGGTGCGTCATGACCTGGCGCTGGTCAGTGGAAACGGCGGAACACTTGACGACCACTCGACGCTGATTTTGGCAGACAGGGAATGACCGCATGAGTATGCTTGCGCTGCAGCGCGACGAATGGTCGACCCCATTTTTCGACGCCGCCCGGGAGGGCCGGTTGATGATTCGCCGTTGCCTGGATTGCCGGGGATTGTCGGCCCCGACCTGCTACCGGTGCGCACTTTGCTCGTCGCAAAATATCGAATGGGTGGATTCTTCGGGGCGGGGACGGATCGTCACCTGGACGGCACCACACGTGCGAGATGGTCAAGAGACCGCGCGTGCCTATCAGGTAGCGATTGTGCAATTGGACGAGGGGCCGTGGATCCATGTTCATGCGGGGGCGGAACTCGAACTCACATGCGAGCAACCCGTGGGAATTGAGTTCTCTTCAGAAAGCGGCGGTGAGCCGCTCCCCATTGTGAGGGTTCTGGAGTAGTTCAGTTGCTTCGCGCGCAACCGGTGCGTTGATGCCTAGTCCAACGAGGGAGAAATGTAATGAAGCTGGATCGTCTGGAGTTTGTTGGCATCGTAGTCGATGACCTGGAAGAGGGAATGAAACGGTTCTCCGACCTCCTCGGGCTTGAGTTCGACGTCGTCGATGTCTCGGCTCTCGAAGTGAAGGTGACCGAGGGCGTAGCGGTTGATACCAATGCGCCAACCGGCCAAATGCGAATAGCTCTTGACCGGTCTGGTGCCTTCGAGTTGGTGGAGTCCGCGGGGATGCAAGAAGGCTTTCGCAATGTACACATCCGAGTGGATGACATAGACGAGGCCATCAGGGAACTATCAGCGCGGGGACTTCGCTTACTTCGCCACTTCCACGTCGGCGGTGTGAGGGAGGCTATCTTTGCTGCCGAGGATCTTTACGGTATCCGGCTGTGTCTGCTCGAGTACGACGGCGACAGCCTCGCGGCAGCGCACCACCATCCTCTTCCCCAAGCGTAAGCCGATAATTTGGACCGCGCGTCGACCCCAAAAGTTCCCCAATAAGCCATAGCTAACGTAAGCTAGACTACGCGTAACCTGTTACAACAATTGGAGCAAAGATGCTTAAGTTGACATGGCACAATCTCTTCGCCGCCCTAGTCGTCACCGCCACGGCTCTCACGGCCACAGCGTGCAGCCCCGGGCAAGGCGAGACCGCCCCGGCCGCGACAGCTGAAGCGACGGTGACGATCGAGGATGCGAAGGCGTCAGTTGCCGGCCTCGAAAACCCACCCACCTTTGAGATCCAGGCGCTTTCGGCAGAGGTTCCGACCGGCAAGGTCGTGGCGCACGTGAACTGTGGCGCTCCGGTGTGTTCACCGGGCTCACTGAATGAGCCGGTGCATGCGCTCGGCTGGCAAATGGATCTTTATGAATTCGACCTTGGCAAGGGTGCGGAGGACTTTCTCCGCGCCTTTGACTCCGCGATTGCCGCGGCGCCTGACTATCTTGTTGTCAACCTGAACTACGGGACCGAGATCGCCCAGAGGCAGCTGGCGGCTGCCGAAGAGGCCGGCATTCCCGTCGTTGGCGCTGGCGCTGTGGACGTGTCCCAGATGGCCTTGATGACTCAAAGCCCCGTGGCACTGGAACAGGCGGGAATCTATATGGCTGATGTCGCAGTGGCTGACGCCGGTGAAGCCATCCACGTAGCCGTGCCAACCGACATGTCTCTGCCGTCGCTGGCATCGATGACGAACGGCGCCGTCAACCGAGTGACTGAATTTGCCGATTCCACCGCGGACGTGATCGAACTGAGCTTCGGCCAGCCGCAGCCGACCAACGTTTCAGCCATAACTAATTATTTGCAGAGTAATCCCGAGACCGACTACCTGCTCTTTCCCGGAAGCGGCTTCTATCCGGGTGTCAGTCAGGCGTTGGCTGCCGCTGGGCTCACTGACAAAGTGAAACTCATCCTTGCGCTTCCTGGTGAGAGCGATGTAAAGGCAATCGCGAACGAAGAATTTATCGCCGCAGTTGCGGGCGAATTCAGCTACCACTGGCGTCAGATCGACGCGCTAGCGCGCCTCGCGGTTGGGGATGCGATTGAGACGAAAACACCGTCAAACCACTTCCGTTTACTGACCTCAGAAAACCTAGCTGTCGAAGGCATTGACCCGGCGAACTTCAAGGAGATTTATCTCGCGGCATGGGGAGTGTAGCCGAAGCGACTCCGTCGGCGCTTGGGTGATGTCACCAATCACCGGCTAGCGCACACAGCAGGGTTCGAAGGAGAACACGCTATGAAAATCTGTAGATGTCACACTCAACTTCGGGCGCGTTCATTTCCTTGCGCAATACGCCGCTCTCGGGTTGGATCGAGTGGTCTTCTTGCTGCCCAGTAGGACCACTCACGATGAGAAACGTTGACTTATCCGGGAGATTGGCACCCTGGCGCAAGAAATGAAATAGGAACTGCCTTGCTAGGACCATGTGCAAAGAAGTATCTATCGATTGCTAACGAAAGGGCTGCCCGGTGAGTGTTTCGCAGAGTTGGGAGACGTTCCGGATTACACGGGACGGCGCGGTGGCGACACTTACGTTCACGCGACCGGATGAGATGAACAAGTTCGATGTGCTTCAGGAAACTGAATTTCTAGCAGCGTTGAAGCAACTCCGTCACGCGGACGATGGCACGCGCGTCGTTATTCTCGCGGCAGAGGGGAAGGCGTTCTCTGCGGGTGGCGATGTAGGAACTGTTCGCAACATGGCAGAAGACTCGGCCGCGCGAAGAAGAGCTATCTCTATGGGACTCGAGCTCATGAATGAGATGCTGTCTTTCCCGCTCCCGATCGTGACGGCTATCCAGGGAGCGGCGATGGGCCTTGCCGCTAACATCGCCTTCGCGACGGATGTCGTGGTCGCTTGGCGGCATGCGCGCTTGGCTGATCCGCATGTGAAGATTGGACTCGTCGCAGGAGACGGCGGTGTGGTTGTGTGGCCTGCCTCGGCAGGAATTCTGCGCGCGAAACGTCACTTGCTCACCGGTGACCCAATTACCGCAGAGGTTGGCTACGCGCTCGGACTTGTCACCGACCTCGTCGATAGTCCCGAAGAAGTGCTGCCGCTGGCGCAGGAGATTGCGCAGAAGATTGCCGCGCTTCCGCCACTGGCAGTCCAGGGCACAAAGGCAGCTTTCAACCGAATACTCAGTCAACGTGCCGGGGAGGTTCTGGAACTGAGTCTGCAGCTTGAGGGCATGACGATGGCCTCGCGCGACGTTGTCGAGGCCGCGTCGGCATTCATCGAAAAGCGTCCGGGTAATTACTCAGGCACGTGAGTGAGCTTCACTCTCATCACTAACGAATTCTCAATGGAGGCTACAAATACCATGAGCAACACGATTGAAATTCAGACAGAGACGGCCGCTTCCGTGCCGTCAAAAAGCGACAACAAGTGGGTTGCCGTAGCTCGCTCACTCGCCCCGTTGGTTGAGTCCGAGGTGGAGCAGGGGGCCGCCGACAAGATGGTCACCCGCAAGGTGATCCAGGCCTGGAAAGATGCCGGGCTGTATGGCCTGCTACAACCAGCAAGGCTTGGCGGCGGAGGCCTCGACACTGTCTCTTACTTGGAAGTTGCGGAGGAGATCTCGCGCCAGGACGCCTCCGCTGGTTGGACATACGCCATTCATACTGTGGGGACGGTCTTCCCGGGGATCCTGATGCCGGAGAGCACGTACCGCGAGATCATTGGGCCTGACGCCAACAAAGTCGCGTGCGGATTCGCATTTGGGAAGGTGCCGGGGACGGCTAGGCCGGTCGAGGGCGGTTACCTCGTGCAGTCGGAACCGATGCCTTTCGGGTCTGGCACTCAGCATGCCGACCGCGTGGCAAGCGCGCTCTACCTCCTCGACGCCGACGGTGAGCAGGTTCTTGACGATAGCGGAGCGCCGATCACTGTCAATGTCTATGCCGAACCTGAGAATATCGAGTGGCTTCACAACTGGGATCCCGCCGGGCTTGAGGGAACCGGGTCCGGCCACTACCGCATCAAGGAGCATGTGGTTGAGGAGAAGTGGCTCACTGTAGCAACCGGCGAGAGGGCTCCTGACACCCTTTTCAATCAGGGTTTCTTCCCGATTGTGCACCTGCATCATGCTGCGGTCGGGCTCGGGATTGCGAAGCGGGCTATCGAGGAACTGGCTCGGGTTACGAACGGCAGGCGACGCGGAGAGATTGCTGCGGTCGACGAGCACCCGGTTTTCCAAGCCGATTTCGTTCGTATCGACGCAGAATACCGCAGCGCGAGGGCGTTCATCATGCAGGCTTATCGGGACCTGTGGGACGCTGCGGAGGAGGGGCGGCCCACCGAGCTGGAAGAAGCGCGTGTACAGCAGGCGAATCTCAATCTGCATCGTGCGATGCGCGAGATCGTGTCCACGGCATCAATTTGGGCAGGCTCCGAAGTGATTCCGAGGGGTAGCGTTTTCGCTCGGATCAACGCAGATACCGCTATCGCATTGAACCATTTGATTCTGAGCCCTCATCAGGCAGTCGGTATTGCGCCCCTGCTGATTGAGGATGCACGTGCTGAGGACGCACCGGCTTGAGGACGCACGTGGTCGGGATGCCCGAAGAGGGGATCATCGGGCATCCCGGCCGCGTGACGACTATGTGAGGTGCGGCGGAAGGGAAGACTTCCGCGTCAGGGGGATCTAGGGGCCCCCTGGTATTCCGGCAGTAACTGCGGGCAATGGACCGGCTCAACGCGCTAGCTGTACTAGGACAGGACGTTGGTTGCACGGTGGAAGGGCGACGACCTTTTAGGTTGGTGGTTAACCACGAGTGCCAATTGAATCTAGTGGTCTTCATGGTCCACCGTAACTCCCGTCTGGCCCATGCCGGTAGGTGGATACTGGTTGAGCGTATTATGTCCGGCGGCCGGCAGCACACTTGGCCAGGGAAGTGGGCGTCTCCCGCACCTGTGCGTACCGGTGGTAAAGCCACTACCGGCAGCATAGCGGGGACGGGCTGGAAGACCGCTCGTCCAGGCCTCGCTCGTGCCCGCACGCTGCGGATGAAGAGCTCGTCGCGGACGTGCTCAGGCAGCGTGCCGAGCACCGCGAAGGCGCCCTCGAACTGGGCGTGCGCTGCGGCGTGCATCCGCGCGCTGTCTCGCGGAACCTAGCCCGGGCAGTCAATGCCCCGGCTTTGGGAGCTGGACCCGGTCACCGGAGTGAGGATCCGCGCCGGACGGGCCACGGAACACCGGTACGAACGCGAGGCCGAGGCGAACTGCTGCACGTTGACGTGAAGAAACTCGGCCGGACCTCGACGGGCGGCTGGCGTGCCCACGGACGCAGCGAGTCAGTGCGCGGGCGTGCATGTGGCCGTTGACGGTCCTTCCCGGCTGGCCTAAGGCGAGGTTTTGGGAGACGAAAAAGGCGCCACCTGCGGCGCTTTCCTGTCCCGGGCCGTGGCGTTCATGGCAACGCACAGAGCACCGGAGGAAAGGGGCATGACCGAATATGCGCTGGCCTACCGGCGCTCCCTCGACTTTCCAGTCCATCCTCAAGAACCTAGGTGCCAAAGCACAAGCTCATTAAACCCCGGCATCCGTGGCATAACGGCAAGGCAGAACGCTTCGACCGGACGCTTCCGGAAGGTTGGGTGCCGGCGCCCCTACGCCTCAAACCAGGAACGAGCCGACGCCCTAAGCGCCCTCAGGGGCCAATGGCCCGTCAGCTGTACTTAACAGCCTGCTGTTAAGTACAGCTAGCGGCCCCTGTCCGGATGGGCAAATGGCTCACTGGGCCATCCGGGGAGATCCTGAATTGCGGGCTGCGGCTTATGGGAGGCTGCGTACGCGCCTCCATCCAAAGGTATTTCAGCACCATTTATCAGCGATGATTCATCGGAAAGTAAGTGCGTTGCAACCGTCGCTACTTCGTCAGGCCGTCCGATCCTCCCAAGTTGCCATGCTGCGTTCGTGCTGCGGTAGCCGGGAATTTGCAGCGCTTGTTGAGCCCGTGCTGTCCCACTATCGACAAATCCTAAAGCTAAGCAATTGCAGCGGATTCGGTAGCGGGAATAGTACGTTGCAATCGACCGATTGAGCGCCACCATCCCGCCTTTTGCAGCGGTGTATGCATCCATCCCCATAACACCCCTGCTAGCCGCAAGGGATCCGATCAGAACTATGGAGCCTCCTCCACCGCTCTCGATCATCGCTCGCAAACCGAACTTTGCCGAGAGAAAGACTGATGTCAAATTCGCCGCGATCATCTTGTCCCAATCACGCGTGTCAATTTCACTTATCGGAGCGTCTCCGTTGCCCTGCTCTGTGCTCGCCGCGTTCACGACAAGTCCGTGAAACCCCCGTCCCGCCGCCATTATGGCCTCGAAGAGCCCCTTCACTTCGTCTGCACTGCTAACATCGGCAGCCTGGTAAACGGCTTCGCCGCCCTTGGATTCGATGTGGTGCACGACCTCGCGGCCGGCTTCTGTGTTTCGCCCGGTGACCATCACGAGCGCACCCTCAAGGGCAGCGCGCTCCGCTATGGCGCGCCCGATGCCGCGCGTAGAACCTGTGATTAGGACGGCCCGACCCTCTAGTCGCGGTGAAACAGGCACAAACCGGCTCGATTCCATTGAAAACCAATCCTCTAGACGCTGCGTGCATGCACCTGGAAAATCGCCGCTGCATGCACGTTCTTGCTGAGCTATCGATCGCTATGCTACATTATTTTCACAAGGCTTTTTCACGGTCAACGGTGACCCCCGCGTTCCCGCCGCCCTGAGCGCGTCGGAACATGGCGAACGGTCCCCTTTGACTCTCACGACGCAGCTGAGTTCCATATGGACTTATCGCTCGCTCACCAGGAGGTGCACGTTGCTTGCAAGTTATGCGGCACAAGGGGAGGACGCAGCGCAAGCTGCCGACGCTGACCTATTCAAGTCCGCGTTTCGACACCACCCAGCCGGTGTTGCGGTCGTTACTGCGGATGCTGGCAATGGGCCGGTCGGACTCACCGCGACATCCGTCATCTCGATTAGCGCGGAGCCCCCGGTGCTGGCGTTTTCTGCATCTGAACTATCATCCAGCACGCCGACAATTCTCGAAGCGGAGACGGTCGTCGTGCATATGATCGATCGCGAACGCTTGAACCTCGCCGTGCTATGCGCAACGAGCGGGATTGACCGCTTCGCCGACACCTCGCTGTGGGAGCGGCTTGAGACCGGCGAGACCGTTTTCACGTCGGCTCCCGTGTGGATCCGAGGCAAGGTCATCCAACGCTTCCCGGTTGGTGGCTCCACGCTGATCGTGGTGCAAGCGCTCGAAATCGGGGGGAGCGACCTCGTCGGCGCTTCCAATCCGCTCGTTTACCACGACAGGACCTGGCACCAATTAAGTGACTCCTCGGCGTTGGATCGTTAACTCGAGCAACTCGCTGTAGCGGCACCGCTATCGCCCGTGGAGCATGCAGGCTCATCTTCGTGTGGATTTGCTATCTGGCCGCCTCCTTCGTCTATCGAACGCCAATGACGGAGATGCGCCTCCCTCGTAGCATTCTTCATCAACCGTGAGGCATGACCTGGCCTTATTCGAGCATCCGTTGAATCAAAGGAGATTATTGTGCTTGAAGCTACCGTCTGCGAGTCCTGGCTGGGCCGTCTCGAAGAAGCACTCCAGTCGACGGATGAAGCGGCTCTGAATTCGCTCCTTTCCGAAACCGTCACGTGGCGCGACCTGCTCGCCACCCACTGGGACCTTCGAAATTTCTTAGGCCGCGACAGAGTTTCTACGCAATTGTTTGCCGGTCTCAAGGAATGCGGAGCACGCTCCTTCAGGCTGAGGGCGGGCAGAGGGCCCGCCGCTGAGAGACTTAGCGGGGACGGGTCTGTCACAAGCATCTCTGCATTCTTTGAATTCGACAGTTCGCGGGGGCACTCGAGCGGCTTCCTTCGGCTAGTCCAGTCATATGGCGACTGGCGTGCCGAAACAATGATGACGCAGTTGGACCAGATCCAGGGGCACCCCGAGATGGTCGGGTCCTTGCTGGATGAGTCGAAGAACTACACCCCGACGCGAAACCGAGTCCCTTGGGCAGAGGCGCGAAAGCGTAAATCCGAGTTCGCTACTGAAGACCCGCAGGTCGTCGTGGTAGGCGCAGGCCACAACGGGCTCGCCGCAGCTGCCCGCCTCGAGGCTCTGGGCCTCACGGTGCTCGTCTTGGACAAGCATCCTCGCGTCGGCGACAGCTGGCGGAATAGATACGAACTCCTGTCTCTGCATGACCACGTTGGATCAGACCACATGCCGTACATGCCACTCTCGCCGCGATGGAAGAAGTGGACTCCGAAGGATAAGTTCGCCAACTACCTTGAGCACTATGTGGAAGCTTTGGAGTTGACCGTCTGGACGGGTACGACGCTGCTGGATGCTGTCCCCAACGACGCAGAGGAGCGGTGGACGCTCCGAGTTCGCCGCGCAAACGGGGAAGAGAGAACTCTCCAGGCCCGCCACCTGGTCATGGCACCCGGTCTCAACGGACCTCCGAAAGTACCTGCGCTGGAAGGCATGGAAGACTTCAAGGGCGAGGTGATGCACGCCAGTCAGTATCGCGAAGGTTCACGCTGGTCAGGTAAGAACGCGCTGGTCGTAGGTGCCGGAGTGACCGGTCACGAGATGATGCAGGACTTGTGGGAGCACGGCGCTAACGTCACTCTTCTGCAACGCTCGGCGAACTACGTCATCGATCTTGACACACACCACAGGCTGTCCTTTGCCCCGTATCTTCCGGAATCAGGTCTTTCACTCGATGAAGCTGACCTAATCGCCTGGTCTGTTGCGCCCGGTGCCGTCGTAAACAGTGAAATCCTCAGGAAAAGCACTGAACTCGCCGCAGAAACCGACAGGGAAACCCTCGACGGCTTACGCAAGATTGGTTTTGCCCTCGACTTCGGACCCAATGGTGGCGGGTCAACAGACCTGTTCTTGAACGGGCTCGGGGACGGTGTGCCAAACACCGGATTCTCGTCGCTGCTTATCAACGGCGATGTTGCATTCAAGCAAGGTGCCGGCATCAAGCGACTGACGAAGGTGGGTGCAGAACTCACCGACGGCAGCGTGATCCCGTGCGACCTTGTTCTGCTGGCTACGGGCTACGAGAAATACCGGGAAGCATGCAGGGCGGCAATCGGCGACGTCGTAGACCGGGTGGAAAGACTTTTCGGTGAGGGCGTCGGGCCGGACGGCGAGCTGGGTCGCACATGGCGCCGTTCAGGAGTTCCAGGATTGTGGTTCACAACAGGCGGCGTCCCTCAAGTCCGCGTCTTTTCCAAGGTGCTCGCGCTCCAGATCAAAGCGGTCGAAGATGGCTTGTTGCCCTGGGGCGAGGACATCGACGAAGCAGCTAGGGGAGTCGAGGCACCTGCTAGTCTCGGCGACGAAACAGGGCCGCGCCTCATCGGTGTTGTCTGAATCGTGATTTAGCGCAATAAAAGCACGAGGCACCCAGCCAGCAAGGGTGCCTCATGTCGACCCAGTAGCGCACCGAATCAGTTGGGGTGGCACGGTCACGCCCCAGCGATGCTCTGACGCGTCCCAAGGTGTGGCAGGAGCCGCCCAAGCTGCTCGCTGTCAGTAGGCTCTGCCGATATGCAGATTACCGTGATCCCGTCGCCAGCAATAGCAACGAGATACCTTTTTGGGCCACAGCCCTGATTCTGGATTGCGCATTCCACTTCGGCTCGCGGTTCCGCCACCTCGTGTGCAGTTAGGTAGCGGTTTCATCGTTCAACAGGGCACGCTGACTCTCCAGTAAGGTGTAACGACTTATCATCGCACCCTTGCCAGAGCAACTTAGTGAGCGCTAGTGTGATACTGGTCTCGCGATTGCGGACTCTTGACGGTTGAACGGGGAGAACTAATGGTTGACAGGCTTAAGGGCAAGGTAGCGATTATCACCGGAGCGGGCTCAGGAATCGGCCTTGCCACAGCGCGGCGATTCCACGCACAGGGCGCACAACTGGTGCTTGCTGGCAGAAGCGACGCTGTGCAGGCTGCGGCTGACGAGCTGGGTGATGGGGCCATAGCCATCCGTGCCGATGTTTCGGATGCAGCGGACGCTCGGAAAATCATCGATCTCGCTGTCTCGAAGTTTGGCGGTTTAGATATCGTCTGCAACGTCGCGGGAGCCAACCCGGACCCGGTGACGTCCTTCGCGGAAGAAACTGACGAGGCTTTCGATCTCATGGTGGATGTGAATCTTCGCGGCGTATATAACACCATGAAGGGTGCCCTCCCCCACCTTCTCGAACGCGGAGGAGGTTCGATCGTCAATGTTGCATCCAGTGCGGCGCTCATGGGGACCCCGAGCCTGAGTAGCTATAGCGCCGCGAAGACAGGTGTGCTTGGTCTAACCCGGAGTGTTGCCCTTGAATATGCCGCCCAAGGCGTCCGCGCCAATACAGTCTGCCCTGGGGCGATCAAGACTCCGATGTTTGATAGAGGAGTGGCAAGCAACCCGGGAATGGCGGATTACCTCATCGATATGATTCCGCTGCGTCGTGTCGGGACAGCCGAGGAAGTGGCTGACGCCATGCTTTACCTCGCGAGTGATGAATCCTCGTACGTGACAGGCATCGCGCTCCCGGTGGAGGGCGGACAGACCGCTAAGTGACCCGCGTATCGAGCCCATCGAAAAGCGCAAGTCTAGGAAGGGCTGGAAGTCCTGACGCGCTGCCGACGCATCTCCGAGAAACTCCCGGCGCATCGGTGCGCCAGAGACAGCAATCAGCGGGAAGACTGCTGCGCTCCAAGCCAGCTTTACCTAGACGACTGAATGCCACAAAGCCATAGGAGGCTGATATGTCCAGAATTCTGACGCAAGAGCAAGACGAGCTTCGCGCAAAGGTGCGCGCTTTCGCACGCGATGTCCTTCGACCTCGCCGGCTAGAAGCCGACAGTCCATCGTTTTCGATCGAGATGAATCAGTTGATGGGCCAGGAAGGGCTGCTTCGCACCGTGATGCCCAAGTCCGCCGGCGGGGCAGAAATGGGGACTATGGGAGGAGTGCTGGTGGTCGAGGAGCTCTCACGAGAGTGCCCCGCCGTCGCCATGAACGCGATGAACCAGATGCTGTTCCCCCTGAACATGCTTATGAACCCGCTGGCGTCCGAGCGTTGGCTCGAAGGAGCGCTTGCTGGCGAGACCACAGTCGCAGTGGCCTTCACTGACCCGGTCGGAATCGCCAATTATGCCGAACATCCGGAAATCGCCAAGCGTGATGGGGACGACTACGTTGTCAACGGAGTCCGGTATTACGTGGGGCAAGCTCCGTTCGCTGACATGATCGGCGTGGGCGGGTTGTTTAACGACGACATGCATATGTTCTGGGTCGATGCGCGTCAACCGGGCGTGACGGTCACGGATATGCCAAGGATGGGCTTCGGCGCACCCTGGGGCCGTGTAGAGATGAACGACGTACGAGTGCCTGCGGAGCTCGTCAACGATCTGAGCGCCCTAGTCAAAGATCGCAAGCTCGCCAACATCGGGGGCACCGGAACTGCGTCAACGCACTTCATCACAGCGGCGGCGCTCGGGATTGCTGAAGGTGTGTGGGAAAAGACCGAAGCCTTCGTGCGAGAGCGAACCGTCCGCGGTGAGCCGCTTGCTGCGATGCAAACCGTTCAACACAGGCTCGTGCGCATGAAGCAGAACATCGAAGCGGGCCGTTCGATGCTGTACGACGCCGCCCAGCTTGTGGATGCGGGCAAGGGCGACAGCATCATCGACCACCTCGTGAAGCCATTTGTCACCGAGATGGCGGTTGAGGTCGCGCAGGAGTGCGTCACGCTCCACGGCGGTCGTGGGTACTTGCGTTCGGCCGGAATCGAGATCTACCTGCGTGATGCCATCGGAACGCTCATCGGCGAGTGCACGACTGAGATGCACTACTCAACCGTGGCAGCAGTGATGGGATTCCCCGGAGCCGAGCCGGGTGCGTTCTGAGCGCAGCGACAATTGGACCGACGGCTACAGTTGCCACGCGCACCTATCGAGCGCTAGTGTGAAGGCGTTACAATGAACACTCGCTGGCGCCCCGTAACAACAACCACGACAACATGGAGAACTCAATGGTGAGATCCACTTTCAGGAGAATCGCGACATTCGCAGGCGTTTTGACGCTCGGAGCGGTGCTAGTTGCTTGCGGATCCGAGGCGGAGTCGCCGCGCACCCCGGCTGGTGCTTCATCCGGCGATTCGCGAGTGATCGAAGAGGCGAAGGCGACGGTTGCGAAACTGTCGGGGGACCAAGAATTTGTCATCGAGCCGTTGCCCGAGACACCGCCGAAGGGCAAAGTCGTCGCGCAGGTCAACTGCACGATCCCGCAGTGTGGGCCGGGAGAATTGGACGAGCCAGCTGCGGCACTCGGCTGGACCGTGGAGAAGTTTGACTTCGACATAACAAAGGGGGCCCAGGACTACTTGCGTGCCGTCGATGCGGCAATAGCCTCCAAGCCGGACTACTTGTGGCTCGTCATGAACTTCGGTGAAGAAGTCGTCGCGCGACAACTCGCCACTGCGGAGTCCGAAGGCATTCCGGTGATTGCTGTGGGAGGCGGGACAGCGGGGGACGATGTCGACGTCATGATACAGAACTCGCAGACGCTGGCGCTTGCTGGAGAATATGCAGCTGACGTGGCACTGGCTGATGCAGGTGGGTCCGTGAATGTGGCGATTCCTCTCGATCCGTCCACGCCGAGTCTGGTCGATATGGCGAACGGCGTGAAGGATCGTTTGGCTGAAGACCCGAGTTCTAACGCGGATCTCATCGAGCTGAGTTTCGCACAGCCTGCTCCCGCGAATGCGAGCGGCATCATCAATTACCTCCAAGCCAATCCCGACACCGACTACGTGCTCTTTCCGGGAGCCGCGTTCTATGCCGGCGTACAGCAGGCACTTCAGGCGGCCGGCCTAGCGGACAAGGTCAAGCTTGTATTGATGTACCCGTACCCGGGGACGGACACTCAGGCAATCGAGAATGGTGAATTCCTGGCATCAATCGCCGGCGAGTACTCGCACGAATGGCGGTCGATTGACGCCATGGCGCGCCTGTCGGTGAACGAGGCACTCCCTACGAAGGACCCGATCGGCGCGTACCGAATCTTGACCGAGGACAATGCGTCTGAAGACGGGTACAACCCGCCGAATTTCAAGGAAGTGTACACGGCTGCTTGGGGTTACTGAGAATCTGTCCTGATGGAGAGCTGGCGGTGAACCTTCGCGGAGCCGCCAGCTCTTCGCGCCTGTTGGGGAGTTCGTCAGTTCGGCCTAAGGCCTCAAGTGAGAAGGCGCAGAATGTCTACTAGTTTCCGGAGTTTCCCTGTCTTTTGGTCATGGTGCATGCTGCGTGAGGTGACTGTTAAATGAGGCAGTGGGAAGTGACTGGGCGGGGGCGGCGCAACCTTATTCTGGGGGAGGCCCAGATGCCTGTTCCGAAGGCAGGGGAGCTGCTCATTAGGGTTAGTGCCGTCGCTCTGAACTACCGCGACAAGGTTTTGCTTGAACGCGGCGGAGGGCCGAGTACAGACGCGCTGAAGTTTCCATTCGTGCCCGGTTCCGACATGGCGGGGCGAGTCGAGGCTGTAGGGGACGGAGCGCATCGCTTTGTGCCCGGTGATCGTGTCATCACAACCTTCTATCCACGCTGGGAAAAAGGAAGAGCTCCGGCCGGCGTTACTGCTCGAGATCCTGCGGACCTTGCACTTGGTGGCGCCCTGCCGGGTGTGCTGGCGGAATACGTATGCCTCCCCGAGGAGTGGGTCGTTTCTGCTCCTCGGAGGCTGGGCGACCCCGAAGCGAGCACGTTAGTGTGCGCCGGAACCACCGCCTGGTCTGCGGTGGCAGCACACCGTGACGGGTTAGAAGGCAAGACCGTGTTGGTCCATGGAACGGGTGGGGTAGCGATCTTCGCGCTTCAAATCGCGAAGGCAAAGGGCGCTGATGTGGTTGTCGTCTCTCGGAGCGACGACAAACTGGCCCGTGCCAAGGCCCTCGGCGCAACGGATGCGATTAACAGGACCGAAGAAAGTTGGGTCGAGGCTGTCTACCGTGCCACGAATGATCGTGGTGCGGATCTGATCGTGGACACCATCGGGGGTGACAACCTTCGTGACTCGCTGCGCGCGGTTGCGCCTGGCGGGGAGGTGGCTGCCGTTGGGTTGCTCGGCGGCTCTGAGTTCAGTGGGCAGCTCGCAGTACTTGGCGCGAAGAGGGCAATAATTCGCGGCGTTTCGGTGGGGTCGCGGGAGGCCACAGAAGCGCTCGTGTCGATGGTGGACATGCACGACCTTACGCCGATTGTCGGCGGAAAATATTCGTTCGAAGATGTCCATGTCGCATTTACTCATCTTGAGCGAGGACCCTTCGGCAAGGTCGTTATCGCGCTCTAGTGGACGCCATCCTGACGCGGGTCATCTCCTGAAAATCGCCCCCGGCCGATGCTGAGGCCTGATCCCGCCACCCTCGGCGAGTCGAGGGTGGCGGGACTTAGCCACCTACATCGTCCCCCGAAGCAACGCGGCTGGGTGCGGGCTCTGCAAGTGCGGAGTGCTCGAGCCAAACATCTTTTCGCGAAGAGTCCCGGTAGCGTACTCCCGTTTCATCAGGTTGCGTTCTTGCAGCAGCGGCACGACATGGTTGATGAAGTCGCTGTAGGTGCCAGGGGTAATGAGCGAGATCATGTTGAAGCCATCTATGCCGGCCTCAGACCACTTCTCAAGTTCGTCCGCGATTGATTCTGGTGTGCCGACGATCTCGTACTTCGCGGCGAAGTCGAGCGCAAGGTCTCGAACCGTCAGGTTCGCGTTAGGGCCGTAACTGTCGATGATCTGCTGAAGAGCGGCCTTAGAGGGTGCGTTCTCAAGTACCGTCGTCAGGGGCGTGTCCGGATCGGTCTTTGCGAAGTCAATTCCCATGAACGCACCGCCATGGACCATCGTTGCGACCGGATCGCGGAAGGCTTCGAACGAGTCATGTTTCGCCTGAGCCTCATCCATCGTTGATCCCACCACGAACGACAGAGCAGCGAAAATCTGTAGGTCCTCTGCTCTCCGCCCTGCCTCGACCGCACGCCGCCGCAGGTCAGCGACGATCGGCGCGGCTTCCTCTGGGGTTTCTGCCAAGATAAAAACGCCCTCCGCGTGGCGCGCAGCGAAGTTTCGACCGGTATGCGAACTGCCAGCTTGGAAAAGAACTGGCGTGCGCTGTGGCGACGGGGCGACCAAGAATGGTCCCTCGCTGCTGAAGTACTTGCCTTGATGATTGATTTTGTGAACTTTCGCAGGGTCGGCATAAATGTTGCCGGCGACATCCCGTACCACCGCTCCGTCGTCCCATGACGCCTCCCACAGTTTGTAAGCGACCTCTACGTACTCCTCGGCAATCGCGTAACGCTCGTCGTGTGCGACAAGGTCTTCCAGCCCCACATTTCTGTGTGCGTTTGCGGAGGAGCTGGTGACGATGTTCCAGCCGATACGCCCTCTTGTAAGGTGGTCCAACGTGCTGACCGACCTCGCGAAAGAGAAGGGAGGGTGCTGAATCATGGAGCTGGTGAAAACAAAACCGAGATGCTCTGTCGCTTGCGCCATCGCCGAAATCAGCATCAGAGGGTCGCTAGCTGGAAACAGCAGACCTTTCTCTGGGTAGACATCCCACCCGCCGCCAAACTCCCCGCCGAGCCCAACACCGTCCGCCAGGAAGATGGCATCGAAGCAGCCTTGCTCGGCGAGTTGGGCGAGCTCGACCCAAGTCTCAAGCTCGTTGTGCAGAACAGCTTTGTTCTCTGGGTGTCGCCAAAGCCCCATTTTCATGTGGGAAACGGTGCTCATTGCAAACATGTTGAACTTCATAGGACGAGCCATGCTTCGGTCCCTCTCTCCGTTGAGATGCGGTTCACTAGGGTGAAACGACGCAGATGTGGTCAAGGGTGACAGTACAGCAATCTTTGGAGCGCTCGCTAGGTAGGCCGGGGGAGAGGCCAATCTTGGGGATCCCCAGATCGAAGGACGGTACGAGCTTCACCGCTAACAGCATCGGCTCGTTCCTCGATCGGGTGCTTACCAAGGTCTCATCGGGTCAGTTCCGCTTGCCGGAGAAGCAGCGGCAGTGATGGGGCGTGGCGTCAGCGGCCGTCACGCGTTGGTGCCGGCAATGTGGCGGCATGCCGCCACTCCGTCCGAAGCCGCCTTCGGCTGAGTTGCGGGGCGAAACAGGCCCGGCGTGGAAGGGTAGGGCATGGGTTTAAGCGTGGAGGCCGGAGCAGACGCGGACTGGATCAGGATTGACTCCCACATGAATTGATCCATATCTGCACTCAGACGGGAACTGATCTTGTGTCTTAGCGCCGGCCGCCGTTGCGCGCACCGCGGGAGCCAACGATGTCGCTGATAAAGCAGCGGCATGAAACCCGGAGCGGTTCAAGGGCCTGCTTGCGCCCGTCGCAAAAGTTGGCGTTTCTCCGGGCCCTCAAACGCCGCGCTAAAGTGACTTGACACACTCCTTGAGTATAGCTAGCGTTACATTCGCTCGATCCGAACTTATGCAAAGATGCTGAAGGAGCAGTCAATGTCGACCGAACGCTACACGGGAGGAGCCCTCCTAGGCTCCGCTGTAAGGTCGCGCCCAGCGTGCCGATCACACGCATCGCACACCGTTAAGTCGAGCTTCGTCGTATCGGATTCAGCGGCGAGTGATGAAAACCGCGGGAATGGCTGAGATGGCGCCCACGGCATCGAAAGGCCCGTCGCCGGTACTGACGCTGAGCGGCCTGTCGAAGACGTTTCAGGGGCAGCGGGCCCTCCACGATGTTTCGCTCGAACTGCAACGCGGTGAGATCCATTGTCTGCTCGGACAGAACGGGTCTGGTAAGTCAACTCTGATCAAGGCTCTTGCGGGCTATCACGCGCCTGATCCTGGATGCGAAGCCACGATATTCGGTGAGCCCGTCGAGCTGGGTGGGCACTCGCCGTCGGCGGCTGGGCTGAGGTTCATTCATCAAGACCTGGGCCTACTCGACAGCCTGTCGGTCGCTGACAACATGTCCCTCGTGGGCGGCTACTCAGGTCGCTTCTGGATTTCAGACCGTCGGCATATTCGGGAAGCGCAAGCAATTCTCGATTCTTACGGCGTTGAGGTGAAGGCATCGGCGATGGTCGCGGAAATCGGTGTCGCGGCCCGAACCCTTGTCGCCATCGTTCGGGCCCTTCACTACGCCCCAAGCGAATCCATACTCGTGTTGGATGAGCCGACAGCCGCACTTGCGGAGTCCGACAAGCGGCGTCTCTTCGAATTGCTGCACGCAGTACGCGCGCGGGGACAGACGGTTCTATACGTGACTCACCACTTACAGGAGGTCTTCGAGCTGGCGGACCGGGTGACGGTCCTTCGCAACGGACGTGCTATCACTACATGCTCGGTCGCAGACCTCACTCCAGATTCGCTTGTGGAGTTGATCGTGGGAAAGAAGCTGGGCGCGCTTTACCCCGAGCATGACGAGTCACGAGGCGCGGCAGTTCTTGAGGTAGACGGTCTCAGCGGTAGCTCGGTGAGGGACCTCTCATTGTCCGTGCACGAAGGCGAAATCGTCGGCATCGTCGGGCTGATGGGCGGCGGCGCGGAGGACGTTCCTCATCTTCTCTTTGGCTCGCGGGAACGGTTGTCAGGCTCAGTCCGGATCGATGGCCGTGAAATCCGACCGAACTCACCCGCCGCATCGATTAAGGCGGGCATGGCTTTCAGCCCGGGCGAACGCAAGCGGCTTGCAGTGGTAGGCGACTGGTCGATTCGAGAGAACATCACGTTGCCGCGACTCGCAGGACGCGGGCCACTCAAGTGGCTGTCCCGTCGAGGCGAAACCAAAGACGTCAAGCCATACATTCGCGAGTACGAGGTGCAGCCTCCCGAGGCTGAGACGCGCCTCGCGTCCTTGAGTGGGGGTAATCAGCAGAAAGTGGTTATCGCACGCTGGATGCGCAGCGGCGCCCGCGTGTTCCTTCTCGAAGAGCCCACAGCCGGTGTCGACGTCGGTGCGAAGCGCGCCATTTATGACGCGATCATCAAAGCGGCCAACGAAGGCTCTGGGGTTCTTCTCGTGACCTCAGACTTCGAAGAAGCCACCTCTATGTGTGACCGGGTGCTCGTGCTACGGCAAGGTGTCCTGGGCGCGTCGGTGCCTCGTTCGGAGGCATCCTCAGACCGGCTTCTGGCCGAATCCATTGCCACCTCCAAAATGAAGGAACCCGTCGATGTCTGATGCCAACACAGATGTAATACCGTCTCGCACTAACACGTCTGCTGACGTCGACAGCGTGCCTACTGAACCGAAGCGATCACAACGTCTGCGCATGCCTGCGGGTTTGGGCAAGCTGAACGGCGTCATGCTGATCGCAGCGGTGGTCCTCATCTTCGGGCTCCTGATCCCTGAGACGTTCCTCACGCTGACCAATATGCGCTCAATCCTCGCTGCGCAGGCGATTGTCGCCATCGTCGCGATCGGGGTTCTGTTTCCCCTGGCCGCGGGCGCGTTCGATCTCTCCGCAGCCCAGAACCTTGGATTCAGTGCCGTTTTGTGTGGGTGGCTTCTTGAGAGGGGCGGCGTCCCTGTTGCCGTCGCGGTTCTCGCGACTTTGGCCGCTGGTGCCCTGATCGGAATGCTGAATGGCACGCTGGTGGCGGTCATCGGGATCAATAGTTTTATCGCAACCCTGGGGACGACGTCTCTTCTTCTGGCGGGGTCACAATTGCTCGCTGGTGGCTCGTTCCTAGGCCCGTTCGACACTCAGTTCCTAAACTTGACTTCCGGATCCATTTTCGGGCTCCCGTTTACTCTCATCTACGTCGCCGTGATCGCACTGGTTGCTTGGTATGCGCTTGAGCACTCGCCCGTCGGGCGTCGTTTGTATGCAACAGGTGCTAATGCCGATGCGGCGCGGTTGTCTGGCGTCGCCACATCTCGGACGGTGTTCGGAACAATGGTGGTGTCGGGCACTGTAGCGTCTGCAGCAGGCATTCTTCTCGCATCGACTCTGGGAGCGGTCAGCCAGACGATGGGCCCCGAGTATCTGTTGCCGGCATACTCTGCCGCTTTTTTGGGTACTGTGCTGCTCAAGGCTGGACGTTTTAGTGTGGGTGGCACGCTTCTCGCAATCCTTCTCTTGGGTACCGGTGTGCAAGGGTTACAGCTCATGGGTGGTCCCGTGTGGGTGATCGCTCTCTTCAACGGCGTCGCCCTCATCGTCTCTGTCGGCGCGGTCCTTGTCGTGCGGCGTATGCAGGAGCGACGGGCGGTGAAGAAGGCGGCACGTGGCGCGGTTTAACGCGCCTGGAAACCTCCACCCTTCAGCAGGTGGAGTCGGTCATGAAACGAGAGGTGAATTAGAATGGTTAGTCCCGAAGCAACCAAGTTGAACAATGATTTACGCGAAGCGAGCTCCGGTGCCACGCCACAGTTGCCACCGTCTGTCGAAGAGTTGCGCGCATTTCTAGAGACGATGGCATTCTACGGAACGCCGCGTGATGACGTATCGATCAGCGAGGTCGACATGGGTGGGCGCCGGGCGCTCAAACACGTTCCTGAGCACAAAGGCGAGCGTGTCGTCTTGCATCTACACGGAGGAGGACTCTCTCTGGGTTCGCCCGAGTCCCACAGCACGCTCGCGGCCCATCTGGCTGCGCACAGCCGCATGACTGTTTACAATCTGGACTTCCGGCTGGCGCCGGAGAACCCATACCCCGCCGCTCTGGAGGACACCGCAGCTGCGTTTTACTGGTTGCTTGACCAAGGGGTGCCAGCGGAGCATATTTTCCTCAGCGGGGACAGCGGTGGGGCCGCCTTGGCATTGACCACTTTGATCGAGCTTACGCAGGCAGGTCATCGTGCGGCGGGAGGGATCCTTATGTCGCCATGGGCGGACTTGACTCTTAGCTCAAGCTACTTCGACATCAACGCAGAAACTGACTATGCGTGCTCGAGACCGATGATGCTGCCGCTCCGCGACAATTACTGCCCGTCAGGTGACTTTGAGGATCCGCGGGTGTCTCCCGCAGCGACAGGAGACCTATCCGGGCTTCCGCCCCTAATAATCCAAGTCAGCGCTCAAGAAGTCCTCCTCGGAGACGCGAAACTTGTAGCCGATCGGGCCTCCGAAGCCGGCACTGACGTCACCTACCAGGAGTACGAGAGTGTTCCCCACGTGTTCCAGATGCACGCCGGAAATCTGCCGGAAGCGGATACTGCACTGAAAGCGATCGCCACCTGGGCGAGCCTCCAGGACTAACGGAAGCGCTTAACGTATTTACGGCGACCATTTGCGAAGCTTCCGTCTGATCTCGACCACTCGTGGGCGGCGCGCACTGCCCACGAGTGAAGAGTTCTGCGAGTGACCGGCGGAAACTATCCATGGAGGTCTGCAGGTTGCTTTGAATAGCTCACCACGCCTGGTCCGCGGCTCGGATCAGAATCTCATTGACTGCGACGCGTCGTGGGCTGGTGACGATGAAGCGAATAGTGCGGGCGATGTCCTCCGGCATCATGCGTTCGATGGCACCCACCTGTACCTCGAGGTCTTCTCGCAACTCCGTGCGGGTGTGACTTAAGAGTTCCGTATCAACGTTGCCGGGCTCAACGACGCTGACGCGAACACGATGCGGCTGCATCTCCCGGCGCAGGGCTTCGGAAAATGCGACGACGCCGGTCTTGGTCATGTTGTAAACCGCAGCTCCCGGTGACGCTACCCGGCCTGCCGTCGAGCTGACGTTGACGATGTCCGACACGTGACGCGGCTCGGACTGAGCCGACCGCGTCAAGTGCGGCTGTGCGCGTTGCGTTACGTAAAGGAGGCCGAGTTGGTTCACCTCGACCATCCGTTCCCATTCTCCTTCTGGGGCGTCAGCGACGGGACCGAGGAGCATCACACCAGCATTGTTGATGACGGTGTCCAGCCGGCCGAAGTGTTGCACCACGCTGTCCACGGCGGCGAATGCCGCGCCCCTGTTTGAGACGTCAGCCTCAATACAGAGCGCGTCACCGCCTCGACTTGCGATATTCCCGGCCAGCTGCTCGAGACGATCCCTACGACGCGCCACTAGGCCGACTGCAGCTCCCTCGTCGGCTAAAACAAGCGCCGTGGCTGCTCCGATGCCGCTGCTGGCACCGGTGACGAGGGCCACGGTTCCAAGCAAGCTTCGGGGTCCGACTGTCCACCGTTGGTCGTTCGTCACCATGAATCCCTCCCTTGTACGACGAGCGAAGAGTATTCCTCTTCAAGAGCAGCAAGCCAGGCCGGGTGGAGAGTTCTAGACCTAGGGCGGCTCCACGCGCGGTCAAGTTGACTGTGCAAAGCCGCGCAACTCCTGCAAGCTCGAATCCGAGTGGTAGTGCATGAACCGTCCTTTATCGAGCGCTATGGAGCTATTTTACCGACAAGAGAGCCGTATGAGCGACAACCACTCCCGCGTGGTCGAAGGGTGGGACGGACGCCTCTTCGAAGATTTCACCGTAGGCAACATTTACTACCACCCGTTCGGGAAATCCGAAATGCAGGCTGACAACCAGTGTTAGCGGCCATGAAAAACTGCCCATAGATGGCCACGAAAGTGCCCGCTGGCGGCCAGTAGAACTGCCCATTCGCGGCCATGAAATCTGCCCACTTCCTTACTGAACCGACCGCGTCTTAAGCAGATCCCTTAGACCGCGCATACCGTCGCGTTCGGCCTCCCGGGCACGGTCCCTGCGAACACTCCGATGGTCACGTTCGAAAACGGCCAGTACTCCGTGCCCGGCCAGGGCCCGCCCTGGCAGCCCGGCCATCATCGAGGAGCATTTCCCCGCCGGTCAGGAGAAAACACCCGGCGACTACACGCCCCGGGCCACGCACCGCGGGTGAGGCCGAGTTCCTGGCCATCGGCGACGGCGCCCGGACCTGGCTCCTGGAAGCCGCAGCCGCAGGTACCGCGCGGATGAACATGAAAATGACCGAAGCCGTCGCCCTGGCCAAGATCGCCGGCACCGCCGCGGTCGACCGGGCGCTGGGCCTGGCCGCCGTGAACGGCCGCTTCGCCCACGGCGACCTGGCTTCCATCCTCAATGCCGGCACCCGCGGAACCGCAACCCGGACCGCCGACGAAACCCGCTCCTTGACTCAAGGCACCGCCGCCTGGTCCGCCCTGGGCAGCACCGATACCAAGGAGACAGCCGAATGACGCTCACCACCCTGGCCCCTCCGCTGCCGGCAGACCTTGAGCAGCTCATGCGCCAGCTGAAAATGCCGCACGCCCGCGCGCTGGCACCGGAGCTGCTGGCCACCGCCAAGGCCCAACGCTGGGAACCGGTCACGGTGATCAGGGCGCTGTTCACCGAAAAAACAGCCGGACGCGCCCGCTCCATGCTCGCCAGCCGGCGCAAGGCCGCCGGCTTCCCGACCGGGAAAACCTTCGACGCCTGGGACCCCGGCGCTTCCTCGATCCCGGCCCGGACCCAGCAGGCCCTGCGCACCCTGGAATGGATCCACCGCAAGGAAAACCTGGTCGTCTGCGGCCCCTCCGGCACCGGGAAAACGTTCTTCCTCGAAGCCCTCGGCCAGCAGGCCGTCGAAGCCGGGATGCGCGTTGCCTGGTTCACGCTCGAAGACCTCGGCACCCTGATCCGGGCCCACCGCGCCGAGGACAGCGTCACGAAAGCCGTCACCCGGATCCTGCGCGCCGAACTCGTCATCATCGACGACATCGGCCTGCTTCCGGTAGCCACTGACGCCGCCGAAGGCCTCTACCGCGTCGTGGACGCCGCCTACGAAAAACGCTCCGTCGCGGTCTCCTCCAACCTGCACCCGGCCGGCTTCGATGAACTGATGCCCAAAACCCTCGCCACCGCCACCGTGGACCGGCTCCTGCACCACGCCCACGTCTGCCAGACCAACGGAGAATCCATCCGCCTCACCCAGGCCCTCGCCGGGAAAGGAGTCACAGCCCTCAACTAACTCGTACCGGTGACGGCCAGCCGCGGAACCACGACGTGGGCAGATTTGCTGGCCACCACCGGGCAGTTTAACTGGCCACCGGCGGGCACAATACCTGGCCGCTAATGGGCAGAAACCAATGGCCATTGACAAACCAGTCTTCTACGCTCGCGACGCAGAACGTTTTATGACGCACGTCGACGCGCACTTCGCAGCGGCAACAGAGTCTGGTCACCGCTCGTCAATTCGACTTTCGTCGCCGCTGTCGTGGCCGGTCAGTCGACAATGAATGTTTTCACTAACCTCGGATGGGACGAGGTGCGGCTTTCGCATCCGGTATTCGAGGGCGACACAATCTACTCACGCTCTAAATTGCTGAGCCTACGCGAGTCGGATTCCCGTCCTGCGGTCGGGATCGTCAATGTAGCAACGCAGGGCTTTAACCAGGACGGGAAGATTGTCGTGAGATATAGGCGCACCCTCACGGCCTATAAGAAAGGTTTCCTCCCCGGCCGTGATTCGGTCCAGCCCTCGGAGGAAACGCTGCCGGACGTTTCCACCGACTCATGACCGGTGTTACTGGCGCCTCGTCGGCGCTGTTCGTTCCTGGCCATCGTGACGATCGCTTCGGTCAGGCTGCCGCCTCCGGCGCCGGCTTCGTAATCCTCGACCTTGAGGACGCGGTCGGCGCGGAAGAAAAAGAAAGTGCACGTGATGCGGTCCTTCAGGCGCTCACGGCCGAATCTGGTTCCGCACCGCGGAGCGCATTAACAGTCTGGATGAAAATGGCGGCGCAGCAGGCCCTGTCGCCGCTCTGGTGAGGATGACGCGCACCGACTCGTAATGGGCGCGTTCTCGATGGCAGGCCAAGCGCTCCTGAGAGCGTGGCGGTGAGTCCGACTTCACCGCCTTGATCGCCATCGTCCGCGAGATCGGCGTCTTCGCGGCGATCTGCCACGTCGGCGCACCCTCGAAGCTAACCTCTTGATGGAAGAACGACTTCATAGCGGTAGGGTCGCCGCACGCCGCGACCCTGCCCATCAAACCCTGCAACTGATGGCTCCTGAGCACACGGACGAATTTCATGGAACGCGATCAACTGCCCCTGTCGGAGTGGACGATCGTGCCGGCCGGGTCTCGCACGGCGATCGCGTTCCGCAACGCTGAGGCCGCCAGCGACGCCTTCATCCGCGGCGATCGAGTAAGTCACAATCTGCCGGGAGTAGCAGTCCTTGATTGCACACAAGTAGAGTTTGACCTCGCCTGTGTGGTGCTCGGCGGTGGCAGCTCCTGCGCAAGATGCTCGGGCGAATGTCGGTCAGCCATTTCTCGTTCGGCCTGGAGGCGGATAAGTCGCGACCGGGCCGGCCGTGGGCGGTCAACGGTTGCAGCAGGTCGCCATGCATCGGCGGGCCTGGCTGGCCCTGGCTTGTGGTTCAGGCCACCCCGAACCCTGCACGCTAACGCGACCGCGACCGGCACCCTGATGCGGGCGCCGGTCTCGGCCATTTCTCGGACGAGCGGGAAGACCACATTCCCCGCAGTTCGATCCGATGCTGCGGGGATGACGAGGTCAGTCGCTTCCCTGCGCCAGCAGTGACTCTCGATGCTCCACCCACGCTTGGGCGGGCTTCGTCGGGTGATCGGCGTTCATGCCGCCGTCCGCGACGAATTCCGACCCGGTGGAGTATCCACTTTCGTCGGACGCCAAGAACAGCATCATGTTGGCGATGTCGTCCGGCTGCCCCCACCGACGCAGAGGCAGGGACCAGTCCGTGGGCGAGCTGTCCAGCGCGCCCGGACCGAACCAGGAGGCCGCATCCGCGGACATTTGCGTAGCGACTCCGCCCGGCAACACCACGTTCACGCGGATGCCGAACGGTCCCAGTTCGATTGCCGAACTCTTCGTGAGTCCGGCCAACGCGTGCTTGGAAGCGGCGTACGCGGTGGCACCGGGCGCTCCGCGGACACTGTTGGTAGACCCGATGTTGACGATCGACCCGCCTCCCGCGCCGCGCATCGGACCGAAGACGGCCTTTGTGCCCAGCCATGGCCCCATGACGTTGACCGCAAGGTGAGCGACCAGCTCATCTTTCGGCATTTGGTCGATGGTGTTGTACCTCGCGATACCAGCATTGTTCACCAGCACGGTAGGGGCGCCGTAGCGATCGACCGTGGTGGCGACAGCCGTCGCCCAGTCGTCCTCATTCGAGACGTCGAGGTGGACGTAGGCGGCATTTTCTCCGATGTCTGCCGCTACCGCGCGGCCCACATCATCGAGCATGTCGGCGATCACGACCTTGGCGCCTTCCGCGGCGAACAACCGCGCTCCTGCCTCGCCCATCCCCCGAGCTCCACCTGTGATGATGGCGACCTTTCCATCCAAACGATTTCCCATTGAGAGTCCTTTCAGTTCGTTTCTCGTCGTCTGACACGTCGGGCAGACTCGACAACAAGTGTTGGCGGTGGTAACTGCTCAGCCAGCTGACGTCACTTCACCGATACGGAGACAGGGAGCGCAACCAACTGGTTCACCACGCCGCTGGCGCCGCGCTGCACCTCACCGTCCATCGCCAAGACGACTGCGCGCGCATGCAGCTCCTCCAAGAGAATTCGGAGCTCGAGCTTCGCCAGGTGGTGTCCGGGACACCGGTGTGGCCCAGCGCTGAACGTCAAGCCCGAACCACCGACACTTGCGGCAGGTTTTGCGTCTGCGCGGAACGGATCGAACGTGTTCGGGCGAGGGAAAGCCGCTGGGTCGCGGTTCGCAGCGGCAAGGCTCACCACCAGCGTGTCTCCTTCGCGAATGGCCTGCCCGTTCAACTCGGTGTCACGCGTAGCGACCCGGGCGAAGTTCATCGCAGGCGTGATGTATCGAAGGAACTCATCGACCAGCGCGTCCGCCCTACCTTCGTCAAGTGCCCGGGCGGCCGCAGCCGCCACCTCGGGGTCCGAAGCGAGTAGATGTCCGATATGAGCCATAGTGGTGTCTGTCGTCTCGGCGCCCGCATTGAGCAACGCGGACAAGTACATCTGATATTCAACCGGGCCGATCTCCCCAGCCTCCAATGCCTGGACAAGGACGGTAGACATGTCATCAGCCGGGTTTTGAAGTTTTTCCTGACCCAGACGCGCCAGATAGTCGCCGACCTTCATCAGCTCGTTTGCGATGCTCGCACCCCCGTCCCGCGCGCTCTGAGCCGCGAAGATGTCGCGGCTGGCGGTGACGATGTACTGCCTCTCGTCTCGCGGGACTCCCAGGATGCGGGCAATTACCAAGGGCGGGATGACATGGCAGACATCATCGATCCAGTCGAATCGCTCTCGCTGCAGCGTGTCGTCTAGCGTCTCAACAACGCACTCGCGGATCCAAGCGTCGAAGTTAGCCACGATGCGGGGGCCGAAGGATTTGGTAGCGGTTCGACGTACGGGACTATGCTTCGGAGGGTCCATGAACAGAATGTGCTTGCTCAACGGCTCTTCTCGCGTTGGATTCGGGAGCGGATAAACGGCGCCGAAGCTGGACGAGAACCGATCAGGATCCTGCAACACCTCCACCGCCTCGTCGTACCGCGTGACTACCCAGAATCCGTCGGACAGGGTGCCAGCATCAGCGTGTTGCCATGGGAGCCCTGGCATTTCGCGCATGCGGTCATACGCCTCGTATGGCACGCCTGCCTTGAAGGTCTCGGGATCGGCCAGATCCGGGATCCAGGAGACGTCGGAAATGGTTGTCATAGAGGCATCGTCACCTTGGTAGTTTTGACATTTACGAACGATCGCTAGAGTGACACGCGTCACCCGTATTGGTCAATGACCTGGCTGTCCATAGGCGTCGTGAGAGCGATGAGTGACGGGAAGCGTGCTGTGAATGGAGGTGTCAGCCTGCCCGGAGAACACCTGTCTTGGCCGCCGCCGCGGCATCTGTCTCGGAGATTGAGGCATTACTGGCTGGGGCGCCGGATGACCAAACGGGGGACCAGTCGCTCGACGAAGTCATCGCCCGCAGCTCACGCCGCTCTGACCACCGCAGCCCGGTCCACCCGGCGAGCCAGACCGCGTGGGCGAGTGCCGAGTGGGTGCGGCAGTCTGCTTGCGGCGATTATGGACGCCGAGTTGTTGCGGTCCGGCACGGCGCATAGGCGGGCGATTGGCTTCGGTGCCAAGCTGTTCATCCGCCCTTCTCAGGTTGGCCCCGTCGATGAGGTGTTCGGTCCCACGGAGGAGGAGGTCCGGTGGGCGTGGTCGGTGCTGAACGTGCTGGGTCACGGGGGCGGGGTGATCGACGGACACGTGATTGACGACCCCGTGGTGACCCGGGCGCAGGTGCTGCCGGAGAGGGTGGCGAACGCGTACGCGACGCATGCGAAATAGTCTTCCTCATCGGTCTGTATCTATCGCCCGCTCAAATGCTCGCGTAAGGTGCGTCACATGCATTTGTCCGAGATCGAACTCTCCGTCCGCGACCTGCTCGAGCTGCAAGCGATCCAGGAGGTCATGCAGAGGTACGGGCGCGCCGTCGATCACCGACGCCGACTTGATGGCCTCGATCTTCTGAATGGAGGGCGTCGACAGCCACGGCATGTACGACGGGGACGCCGCCGGCTTCTTCGAGCGCGCGCTCAACGCGCTCAACGCGCGCAACGACGCCGCACGTGCACGTCACCACAACATAGGAGCCCCGCGGATCCCGTCCCGCGAGGTGGACCAGGCCAAAATGGAGACGTACTTCGTCTTCGTCGGTGTCTACGGGGCCGGGCCCAACGACATCCTCGGGACGGTCGAGCACGACACGATCGGGTTCAACTCGGGTCGCTGCCGCGACCTGTTCGTGAAGCTTGACGGCACCTGGCGAGTGCTGAAGCGAGTCACGATCTACGACTGGGCCCGGGCCAGCGTCTATGAGCCGGCGTGGGACTTCTTCAGGATCCCGCCCGGCATCAACGAGGCGCGATCGAGCCGCGCGACGCCACCTACGACACAGAATGGTAGGCCCTGAAGTGACTTGGACGAACATCGCCGGCGACGCCCTCGTGCGTCGTATTATCCGCCCCTAAAAGCACCACGCCCCCACCGCCGATGCCGCGGCTCGGCATCTTCCGACACTCTAAGGACATGATCATGGACACAGACCCCCGCCAGCTCTTCCTCGACAGCATGCTCAGCGGCGACGTCGAGACGAGCGTGAGCTTCATTCATCCAGATTGCGTCATCAGGCATCCTCCGGGCGTCTCCTACGGAGGTGACATCTTCGGTCCGGAGGGGTATCGAGGCCTGCTGGACGCGCTCTTCGGATCGTTCGACCTCGAGCTGGAGAAGACGGAGTCGATGATGGCAGACGACTACCTGATCGTACGGTTCTGGGCCACGATGACGTACAAGGCGACAGGCAGGTCGACGTCAATGACCGTGGCCGAGTTCTATCGGTTCGAGGATGGGCTGGTCATCGAGGGGGACAATTACTACAAGTCTCCCGAGGACGTCAGGGCGCTGATGGACGGCGTCACGACGTGAACGCGATCGCCGTTCACTCCTCAGGCCACATCTTCGTGAAGTTCGAGCTGCGGAACCTGCACGAGTGCCGCGTCGCGTTCGCCATGGACGCTCCGCGAAGGGGCCAGCGGTGTGGTCAACCAAGCTGACCGCGCTTCCGTGACGGTCGCGGTTGGCTGATGCCGGCCACGGTCGAGACCGATCGGCGCGCTAACCGATGACGTCGGGCCTGCTCGTGGGCGCGGCAGAGATAAAGACAGGCACAAGCGTAAGGAATGTTCGATGACTCAGATGTCAACTGTGGTGTTCGTCAAGGGCGGGGACCGTCGAGAGGTCGAGGCGCCGGTTGGACTGTCGGCGATGCGAGTGGCGACCGACAATCTCATCGGTGGGATCATCGGTGAGTGGAGGCGACCTGTCATGCGCCACCTGCCATGTGTTTGTTGACCCGGAATGGTTCGGCCGCTTAACGCCCCCGAGTGACGACGAGCTGGACATGTTGGAGGCGACCTCGGAGGAGCCCACCGAGCACAGTCGTCTGAGCTGTCAGGTCTTCTGCACGGCCGAGACCGACGGGATCGTCCTCGAGATCCCCGAGTCCCATTGAATGTGGACAGTCGACCCGCCTCCGTGCTGAGGACATGTATGAGCGCTTCGACATCGCTGTGCGGTGCGGCGTCGGTGTCGAGCGCATCGATCGCGAGCGCAAGCAGGTCGTGCTGGCAGACGGCCAGCAGGTGTCCTACCACGCACTCTCCGGCGAGTCGGCCCGGGTGAGGGCAGACGTGACCGCTCTGCGCGGCGACCGCATAATGCCGGAATTCCATTGCGTGCTGCCGAACGACCACGAATCTGCGGTCGACTGCTGCGTGCGCGGCGAATAGTGCGTGGGTGGTCGTGGGCAGCTTGTCAGAGGACGTGGGGTGACCGAACATCGGGAACGTGCCCGTCGCTTGCCGTCCGCGGACGCTCGCCCGGAGGACGGTGCCATCCCGCCGGGACGCCTCTCTGTATGGCTCGTTCGACGTAGATGGAGTTAAAAGGCTGCTCGTTCTTTGGGGTGTTGTGCGCTCAGGGTCGAACAAAGCCCCGCACCGATCCGCCTACAGCTCAGAACGCGCCCGGCTCCGCGCATGATGGTTGCCACGGCGGAATAGTGCATCTCTGTGGTGCATTCCGCGATCAAGCAACCGATGGCGTCCCGCAGGTAGACCTCGATGCCTTCTCCCACACGCGTTCGAAAAGGAAGTGACGTGGCGGTCGCCTGACGTTGCGTTAATGCCCCAGTGCTGTGCCGGATCACGGGCGTGTGTCACGTCTCGGTTTCGTCGGTGAGCTTGTGAGATTCGACGGCTATTGCGGACGGCCAGCGGCCGTCGGTGACCGCGGTCCGGACAAGACGCAGCACTTCAGTTGCGACCGCGCGCACGGCTGGGGGAGTGGTGCCGGTTCGGGGGAGTGCAAGGCTGACCGAGCGCACAATCTCTGGGTTGCGAATCGGTGCCGCGCAGAGCCGGCCGGCCGCCACTTCATCGGCAATACCAGCAGCAGGAAGGATCGTCCATCCGTGGCCGGCGCGTACCAACTCAGTCTGCAGCGACATGGTGTTGGCCTGAGCGGTGATTCGCGGCTCGACGTCGCACGCGATGCGGGCCTCATCGATCAGGAGGCGCAGACCGTGCTCGCCTGCGATCGGCATGATGAACGGTTGCTCAAACACGGCCGACAGGTCGATCGGCCGGTCGGCTCGAAGTTTTGAGTCAGGCGGTGCCACAGCCCAGAGTTGGTCCCGTAGGAGCGGGTGCACCCTGACCGACTGAGAGGTGGTCAGGTTATAGACAAGTGACATGTCCAGGTCGCCGGCATCGAGCCATGTCTGCAAGTGTCCGGAATAAGCTGTCGCGAGTCGAAGCTCGATGCCAGGATGCTGGGCGGCCACTGCCGTGACCAGATCGCCGGCTAGCAGGTGCTCGACCGATCCGAGGATGCCCACCGTGACAATTCCGGTGACCTCTGCTTGCTCTGGACGGATCTCGGCCCGGGCTCGCTCGAGTTCGCCGAAAATTCGGCGAGCTCGAGCGACGAGCCTCGCCCCGACAGGTGTCACACGCATCCCTTCGGGCCTGCGATCGAACAGCCGGACACCGAGCTCCTGCTCGAGCGCTGCGATCTGCCGCGATACCGCGGGCTGGACGACGTGAAGGAGTTGCGCGGCACGCGTCACGCTTCCCGATTCGGCAACAGTGACGAGAGCGAGCAACTGCTTGAGGTCCACCTCGGCCTCCAGACATGCGGGCCCCTGATGGGGCTATGCGGAAATAGTATTCGACCTTCAGGTCTATACCTGTCCATGATAGCCACATGAGTCTTGACAGCGAATGGGCCGAATGGATTGGCCGCACCACGACCAGTCAGGCCGTGCTAGACCCATCCCCCGCCAACCGACTGGCCGTGACTCTGGATCGGGAGCCTGACTTCGAGGTCGGCCGTTCGCTCCCCCCGGCCTGGCACTGGCTCTACTTCCATGAGCTCGTCGCTGCCTCCGGCCTCGGGGTCGACGGGCACCCAAGGCCAGGGATCATGATGCCGCCGTTGCTTCCACCACGCAGAATGTGGGCCTCGGGGAAAATTGAGTTCATCGCGCCTCTCGAGCTGGGACAGAGCGTTACGCGATCCAGCGTCATTCGGTCGGTCGTGCCGAAGGACGGGCGAACCGGCCGGCTGGTTTTCGTGACTGTTGATCACACGCTCCAGGTCGGGGGCGAGAGCATGGTCCGGGAGGAGCAGGTCATCGTTTACCGCGAGCCCGCGGCTCCGGCGGGCGGGGTCAGTCCGAGTGCACCGGTCGACGCAGATTTCAGCGACAAGTGGCAGCTCGACGCTCCGGCGCTTTTTCGCTACTCGGCACTGACTTTCAATTCCCACCGCATCCACTATGACGCTGACTACGCTCGCGATGTCGAGGGCTACCCGGCCTTGGTGGTCCACGGGCCGCTGCTTGTCACGTTGCTCCTGGACGCGGCCGGGCGCCGAGATATCGACATCGCCAACGTTCGATACCGGGCGGTCTCTCCCGTATTCCTACCTGAGGAGTTCACCGTGAACGGCCGGCGCGATGACCATGAGCTCGCGCTCTGGGCGACTTCCGCTTCCGGTCATCTAGCCATGGATGCCACCGCCACTATCCGACAGGAGATCAATCGATGACAGAGTTGTCCCACGACGAAGCAGAGGTTCTCGACCTCGTCCGGAGGTGGGTTGACCGTGCGGTCCGACCCGTGGTCCACGAGCTTGAGCATGCGAATACGTATCCCGAGGACCTCATCGAACAGATGAAGGCAATGGGTATCTATGGTCTCGCGATCCCGGAGCCTTGGGGCGACGCGGCTGTCAGCACGCCCTGCTATGCGGCGGTAACCGCAGAGCTCGCGCGGGGATGGATGAGCCTTGCCGGGGCGATGGGCGGGCACACCGTGGTCGCGAAGCTCCTGCTGGCTTACGGCACGCAGGAGCAGAAGGACAAGTACCTTCCCAAGATGGCGACCGGAGAGATCCGTGCCACTATGGCCTTGACAGAGCCCGGTGGTGGATCCGACCTGCAGGCCATGCGCACCATCGCGCGCAGGGTCGGCGATGAGTACGTCGTCAACGGCTCCAAGACCTGGATTTCGAATGCGCGCCGGTCACAACTCGTGGCGTTGCTCTGCCGCACCGATCCCGAAGCCCAGCCGGCTCATCGCGGTATCAGCATCCTGTTGGTGGAGAAGGGGCCCGGCTTCGAGGTGTCGCGTGATCTCCCGAAACTCGGTTACAAGGGTGTCGAGGCATGTGAACTCATGTTCGATGACTTCCACACTCCTGCCACGTCACTGCTCGGGACGATGGAAGGGCAAGGGTTTGCGCAGATGATGCGTGGACTTGAGGTCGGACGCATCCAGGTCGCGAGCCGGGCTGTTGGAGTCGGCCAGGCCGCGCTCGACGACGCGGTGAAGTATGCGCAGGAACGCGAATCATTCGGCCAGCCGATTTGGAAGCACCAATCTATCGGCAACTACATCGCCGACATGGCCACAGAACTGGAGGCCGCGCGGCAGCTTGTGATGCACGCCGCGAGGCAGTATGACATCGGCCGGGCGGACAAGGAAGCCGGCATGGCGAAGCTGTTCGCCTCGGAAGCGGCGATGAGGATTGCCCTTAACGCCGTACGGATTCACGGCGGTTACGGCTACTCCACCGAATACGACGTCGAACGCTACTTCCGTGATGCCCCGCTGATGATCGTCGGCGAAGGTACCAACGAAATCCTGCGCGGCGTCATCGCGCGCCAAATCGTACAAGGTTCCCCGCGCTAGCGCGCCCGAAGAGAGACACAAGCACCGTGCAACCACTTGAAGGAATCACCGTCGTCTCGCTCGAGCAAGCTGTCGCCGCGCCCTTTGCGACGCGGCAACTCGCTGACCTCGGGGCCCGGGTAATTAAGGTTGAGCGACCGGATACCGGCGATTTCGCGCGCCAGTATGACCGCTCTGTCCACGGGGAGTCCAGTTATTTCGTATGGCTGAACCGCGGTAAGGAAAGCATCGAGCTCGACGTCAAGAATCCTGACGACAGGGCTGTGCTCGGTCGCATCATTGATTTTGCCGATGTGCTGGTGCAGAACCTCGTTCCGGGCGCGGCAGAGCGCCTCGGGTTGGATGCCGCGACCTTGCGTGCACGCCACCCGAAGCTCATTCACTGCTCTATATCTGGGTACGGCTCGTCCGGCCCCTACCGCAGTAAGAAGGCGTATGACCTCCTCGTCCAGTGCGAGGCAGGGCTCGTCTCAGTCACAGGCACGCCCGATGAGTATGCGAAGGTGGGCGTGTCGATTGCCGACGTGGCAACCGGAATGTATGCGTACACCGGCATCCTGACGGCTCTGTACGAGCGAGAACGCGCAGGAACCGGCAGCACGCTGGAGGTTGCGATGCTCGACGCGTTGGGCGAGTGGATGACTCAGCCGACCTACTACACCGTGTACGGCGGACAGCCATGGCATCGGACCGGCGCGCGACATGCAACGATCGCTCCGTACGGGCCGTACCGCGCGGGCGACGGCGCGGAGGTGTTCCTCGGGGTCCAGAATGATCGGGAGTGGGCGGTGCTCTGCCGCAAGCTCATCGGGCGGCCCGAACTGATCGAAGACGCGAGGTTCGCCCATAATCCCGAACGGCTCGAGAATACCCACTTGATTACCGAGCTGATCGAATCCGCAATCGTCGCGATGGCCGCCGACGAGGTCGTCGAACAGCTGGATTCCCTGGGAATCGCGTGCGCTCGTTTGCGGACGCCCCTCGAATTCTTCGATCACCCGCAGCTGAAAGCCCGCGACCGATGGCGGTCGGTCGACACGATGGGCGGACCGGTGCAGGCGCTGTTGCCGGCGGTCACAGTGGAGGGTCGTGAGGCCCCGATGGGGCCGGTGCCCGCCCTGGGTGAGCACAACGCGAGCCTCCGCGCCGAATTCCATCCGGATGTCCAATCCGCGGGCGCCGTATGAGCCGGCAAGCGCGTCTGACACCGCGCCACCTCGAGGTCGCGCGCACCTTCCTGTTCGTTCCAGGTTCGCGACCGGAGCGGTTTGACAAGGCTGTTGCCAGTAGCGCCGACGTCGTCATTCTTGACCTGGAGGACGCTGTCGCACCCGAGGACAAAGATAGGGCGCGGGTCGAGGTAGCCAACTGGCTGGCCGCTGGGGGTCGAGCCGCTGTGCGCGTGAACGGGCCTGACACGGAATGGTTCCGGCAGGACTTGGCTGTGGCGGAATCGGCCGGCGCAGTCATCTTACCGAAGGTCGAGGACCCGTGTGACGTCGACGAGCTCGAACTCGGCGGGGCATCTGTGATCGCACTCCTCGAGACGCCAAAGGGTGTGCTCAATGCCGAGAGCATCTGTGCGCGCCCGGGCGTTGTCCGTGCGGCTTTTGGGAATGTCGACTTCGCCGCCCATCTTGGGGTTGATCCCGGCTCGGTGACCGCGTTAGCGCACGCACGCTCACACATCGTCTATGCGTCGAGCGCGACGGGGTGCGCCGCGCCCATCGACGGCGTCACGACAGCAATCAAAGACATCGGCCAGCTTCGATCCGATGCGATGCACGCACGCGAGCTCGGGTTTCGGGCCAAGCTGCTGATCCACCCCGCACAGGTAGGGCCGGTCGAGGGTGTCTTCCGGCCGACGGACGAAGAGATCCGGTGGGCACGCAATGTCCTCGGATCGGTGTCGAGCGGGCTGGGGGTCGTCGATGGGCATATGATCGACGAACCCGTAATCACGCGAGCGCGGGCTCTGGTCGCCCAAGCGGCTGAGAGGGTCGCATCGAATCGCGTCGATTCCTGAGCGGACCCAGCTCTATATAGCGCACGTTCAGCCTTTTCGGTATGATGTGATCATGAGCCTTTCTGACACGGAACTCCTTGAACTGCGCAAGCTGTTGGACGTACAAGCGATCCAAGAGGTGATGCTCCGCTACGGTCGAGCTGTCGATCGAGCCGATGCCGACCTGATGAGCACCATCTTCTGGCCTGAAGGTGTCGATAACCACGGTATGTATGACGGCGATGCGGCCGGGTTTTTCGAGCGTGCTCTCAACGCACGCAGTGACAAGAGTCGGGCGCGTCACCACCTCATCGGCACCCCACGCATTTTGTCGCGGGACGGCGACCGTGCCCAGGTAGAGACTTACTTCATCTTCGCGGGAGTTTACGGCGCTGGGCCGAATGATAATCTTGGCATCGTCGACCATGACACAGTCGGTTTCAACGCGGGTCGCTACGAAGATCTATTTGAGAAGCGCGACGGCGAATGGAAGGTTCTTCGCCGCCTGACCATATATGACTGGAGCTATTCGAGTCGGTACGAGCCTGCATGGGAGTTCTTCAAGATCCCCGCCGGGATCAACCGCGGAGCAATAGCGCCGCACGATGCTTCGTACGACAGTGAGTAGTAAGCGTGCGGAGAGGCATCAGGTCCTTGGATACAACGTTGTGGCGTCGATGTTTCATTCTGCTGAGTTCTCCTCTCCGCTCGGGTCGAAGGTAGTGTGTCGATTCCCGTGTTCCTGAGCAGGTAGGACGAGCCTTTGAGAGGGATGACGTCCGAGTGGTGAACGATGCGGTCGATCACCGCGACTGCGACGCCTTGGTCGCCGAACACATCACGCGGCGATGTGGAAGTGGTGTACGTCTGAAGTGCTCGATCGTTTCCGGGTCGGGAACTCAACTTCAATCCGCAGCTGGGCGCCGGAGGCATCTCGGGCGTTGACTTCCCGTACCGACACCGCTGTTAAATACTCTTCATGCGACCAGCCACTATCGCGGGCCTGGACCGCGAGCCGGCCGCGGCGTCACGAACCCGTGATGCTTTCAGCACCCGCGCCCAGTAATCGATCTGCTTGCTGACCTCCGGAGTGGTCATAACAGCCACCTCCCCGGTGCTGAACTCGAAACCGAACGCGGTGTCGTAATCGGCTATGTCTCGCGCAGCAGCACGTCGGTTTCAGTCGGTGGCGTCGATGGGTTCTTGAACGTTTCGCGCAGCCTGAGCATGCGAAGGATCGAAGGTCGTTAGAGCGTCGTCCGAGGAGCGGCCTGGTCGTCGGCGACGGCCCGCCCGTCGCAAGCACCAGCATCGTTGCGAGAGTCCCATGAACAAGGGGACGGCATCCGCGTGACGTTTGCCGCGGCCAATGCCGGGCCACGTTGTCAGATCGGCTGGCGCGGGACCCGGGCGGGTTGTTGGATCAGCTGCCACGGCCCGAGCAGCAGATCCGCCGTCTTGGGCGTGGGGATCATCCGGCCCGTGATGTACTTCGAGTGTGCGGTCGTGATGACCAGCGCCGGTAGCAGCATTGCCGTTCCGTCCTCGAGCGGGATCTTCCGCGGCGGGAACCATCGCATTGCGCAGCGTCGTCAGGCTCCCAGGGCAGGTGGTACCGTTGTGCTTTTGCTCTGCGTGTTCGTTCGTCGGGGTCCGGTATTCGTCCCGAGGTTTGGGGGCGGACTCGGTGGGGCCGGCGTCTGTGGGCGTGGTCAGTGTCCGACCCACGTCGGTTGGCGTTTCTCGGCGAAGGCGGTGGCGCCTTCGCGGGCGTCGGTGGAGGCCAGCAATCGTGCCATCTCTTCGTCTTGGCGTTTCCACAGGGCTCGGTCATCGTGGGAGTCGGCCCCTGCCGCTGCGTGCATCATTGCTTTCGTCACTGCCACCGCAAGTGGTGCGTTGGCCGCGATGCGGCCGGCGAGTTCGAGGGCTGCGGGCAGCACTTTGGCAGGCGGTGCGACTTCGTTGACCAGGCCCCACTGAACTGCTTCGCGTGCGGTCAGGGGTTGGCCGGTGCATGCAACATGAAGTGCGACTTTGAGCGGTACCTGGCGGGGGAGTCGGATTGTTCCGCCCGCTGCGGCGTAGAGTCCTCTTGTCACCTCGGGCAGGCCGATCAATGCGTCCTCGGACATTACCGCGAGGTCGCATGCCAGGACGATTTCGGCGCCGCCGCCCATCGCGTGCCCGTTGACGGCGGCGATCAGGGGCATCGAGACCGGGTGCTGCACGAGCCCGGCGAATCCCCATTCGGGGTGTCCGGGGGCGGTCAGGGGCTGACCGGCGGCGATGCCCTTGAGGTCGGCCCCGGCGCAGAAGGCCGGTCCCTCTCCCGTGACGACGACTGCGCGCACGGCAGGATCTGCTTCGGCCTCCTCGAGAGCTTCGCCGACCGCGAGCGACAGGCGGGCGTTGACGGCGTTGCGGGCGTGTGGCCGCCGGAGAGTTACGAGTGCGACGCCGTCCGAGACCTCGTAGGTGGCCGCCGGGTCCGTGCTCACGTCGGTCCTTGCCAGTTGCGCACTCATCGCGCCGCCATCCGTATGGCCCCGTCGAGCCGTATGACCTCACCGTTTAGCATGGGGTTGCGGATGATCGCGTTTACCAGGTCAGCGTACTCGTCCGGGAGGCCGAGCCGCGGCGGGAACGGCACCGAGGCGCCGAGTTCGTCTCGCACAGTCTGTGGCAGTTGGCCCAGCAGGGGTGTCTCGAAAAGGCCTGGCGCGATGGTTACCGTGCGGATTGCCGCATCCGCAAGCTCGCGGGCGATCGGGAGCGTCATGCCCGCGATCGCGGCCTTGGACGCCGAGTAGGCGGCCTGGCCGACCTGGCCGTCGAATGCAGCGACCGAGGCGGTGTTGATGATGATGCCGCGCTCCTCGCCCTTGAGCTCGTTGCCGCTCATCGCGTGCGCGGCCAACCGGATCACGTTGAACGTACCGAAGAGATTGATCCTGATCACACGCTCGAACCGCTCGAGCGCCAGGGGTCCGCTCCTGCTCACGACCCGGCCGGGGTCGCCGATCCCTGCGCAGTTGACCACGACCGCCAGATCGGCGTCCCGGTTGGCCACCGCGACGGCACGCTGGACCGCGTCGGAGTCACAGACGTCCGCAACCACAAACTCGATCTGTGGCTGGTGCTCTGCTGCGCGTTGCACCGCAGGTTCGAGATCGAGCGCGACCACTCGCATGCCGTCGGCGGCGAGGCGCAGTGCCGTGGCAAGTCCAAGTCCCGACGCACCTCCCGTGACCAGCGCTGTGCGTTCCTTTACGTCCATGTCATGCTCCTTTCACTTCGCGGCGGTCCGCAAAGGGGCACCGCGTCCTGTGCCGTCGCGCTTGTCGCGACCGTCTTTTGGGTCCCATGCGGTCTTTGTCAGACGCGTTCGATGATGGTGGCGTTCGCCATTCCGCCGCCCTCGCACATGGTCTGCAACCCGAAGCGCCCGCCGGATGACTCCAACTGGTTGAGCATGGTGGTGAGCAGTCTGGTACCCGAGGCGCCAAGCGGGTGGCCAAGAGCGATCGCTCCGCCGCGGGGATTGACCTTCGCCAGGTCCACGCTGAATTCCCGGGCCCATGCCAGTGGTACGGATGCGAAGGCCTCATTGACCTCGAAGGTGTCAATATCGCCAATGCCCAGTCCCGATCGCTCGAGCGCACGACGTGTGGCGGGAATGACGCCGCTGAGCATGATGGTCGGATCCGATCCGGTGACCGCAAGGGTGTGAATACGCGCGCGCGGCGTGAGGCCCAGTTCGGCGGCCCGCTTTTCGCTCATGATCAAGACGGCGGAGGCACCGTCCGTGAACGGTGATGAGTTGCCCGCGGTGAGCCGCCAGTCGATCTCGGGGAACCGTGCGGCGAACCGCTCGTCGCTAAACGCCGACCGAAGCTCGGAGAGCTTCTGCACCGTTGTGTCGGCCCGGATTGTCTCGTCGTTCACATGCTCACCGCCGCCCGGCAGCGCGACGGGCACGATCTCGCCCTTGAACGCTCCGGCCGCAGCAGCCTCAGCAGCACGGCGGTGCGATTCCGCCGCAAACGTGTCGAGTGTGACCCGGTCCGCTCCCCAACGGACCGGGATGAGCTCGGCCACGATCCCCTGGTGGGGCATTCCTTCGGGATAACGCCCGGACAGGGGAGCCAAGGGATCACCGCCGACGGCGTTCGACCCCATCGGCACCCGGCTCATCGACTCCACGCCGCAGGCGATGACGATGTCATAGGTGCCCGCCATGACCCCCTGGGCCGCGAAGTGCACCGCCTGCTGGCTTGACCCGCACTGACGATCGATGGTCGTGCCCGGGACGTGTTCGGGCAGACCGGCCGTCAGAGCAGCAGTACGAGCGATATTGAGTGCCTGATCTCCGACTTGGACGACGCATCCTGCCAGCACATCCTCCACCAGTGCAGGGTCGAGTTCGGACCGGGACAGCAACTGCTGCAAGGTCTGGGCGAGCAGTTCAGCGGGATGGACCCCGCTCAACGCCCCGCCAGACTTCCCGCGCCCGGATGCGGTACGGACGGCATCGACGATAACTGCTCGAGTCAATTCATTCTCCTGAAGTCGATGGGGCCTCTTCGGCGAACGGTTTCGGCCCAAGTGGATATCTTATCGATCGATCGCTAGTAAGCTATGCTAGCATCCTTGGCACTTCCTGCACCCCGCGTAGATCTCACCCTGGGGCGCTTCCCAGAACGAGAGCAAGCAACAAGGATGCGGACGCGGACCGGCACAGATGCTCTCCGCGAATCGATCGACCGAGAGGCCAGTATGAGTCAGTACCTCAACCGCTTTCGCGCCGACGGCAAGGTAGCAATTGTGACCGGTGCCAGTTCTGGCCTCGGGCTTGGGTTCGCCCGCGCTCTTGGCTCGGTCGGGGCATCCGTCGTCGTCGTCGCCCGCAGAGGACCGCGGCTCGACGAACTGTGTGAAGACTTGGCCTCAGACGGGATCACGGCCCACCCCGTTGTCGCGGACGTAACGGAGCCGGACCAGTGCCGGGGCGCGGTCGATGCCGCTGTCGATCGTTTCGGAGCACTGGACATCCTGATCAATAACGCCGGTCTGGGCGGGTCGGTGCCCAGCCATAAGGAGTCGCCGGAGCACTTCCGGACCGTTGTGGACGTTAATCTCATGGGAACCTATTGGATGGCCCAGGCAGCCGTGGACGCGATGAGACCCGGTGCGACCATCGTCAACATCGCCAGCCTGCATAGCGTGACAGCCTCGCAGTTCCCGCAAGCGGCTTACTCTGCCAGCAAGGCCGGCGTTCTCGGTCTGACCCGAGACCTTGCAAACCAATGGTCCAAGCGAAGGGGCATCCGCGTCAACGCCCTGTGCCCCGGCTATTTCGAAACAGAAATGACCGGCGGAGCGATCGCGCCACTCTCGCAGATGGTCGAGCAGCACAGCATTCTCGGCCGTTTCGGCCGCCAGGAAGAGATCGACTCCGCTCTGATCTTCCTGGCAACGGAGGCGTCCTCTTACATGACGGGAGGCACCCTCGTCGTCGACGGCGGGTATTCCGTTGTCTGACCACCCCTCTCCATAAGCCGCGCGCTGGTTAACCGGCGGCAAACGCCGCAGCGTCGCCTCGCTCACGCCGTCGCCGGCTCGCTGGATTGACCAGCCGAGCCCCGCTGTGGACAGTTCGAACTGGTGAGTGCGCGGCAGTCGGGGCGATGCAACCAATCGCCTGGGCTCCTTGGAGTCGCAGGAGGGAGACGCGAGAACAGCCACCTTTTCTCTAGGTAGCGATCGCTAAACGAGCATGCTAGGCTCGCATGCATCCCCGGTTCACAGATGAACCCACTCCGGGCCCCTTGGCTCACCGTCCAGGAAGGATTGCAATGACGCAGATAAAAGCGACGAAGAGGTGCGCCGCTATCGCGGGCAGCCTGGCTGTCATCGCAGTCCTCGCGTCGGGCTGCTCCGGCTCGCAGTCGCAGCCCAGCGCACATGGTGATGTCGGCGACAACGCCTTCGCCGATCTGGAGCCGATGGAACTCACGTTCAATCACACCAGCCCCGCATCTGGATATTTTGCAGAACCGACGGAGGCGTTCACGGACTACGTCACTGAGGCAACCGGCGGAAAGGTGACCTTCGAGACGTTCTATTCGGGATCCCTCCTTACCGCTCCCGAGACCATCACGGGCGTCGGGGACGGAATTGCAGACATCTCATACATGTCCCCGATACTTTGGGACACCGACCTCCCCGTCAACACCTGGCTCCATTCGGCTATGACGCAGGATCGGGAGCCGTTCCCCATCGAAGAACTCGCGGCTGCGATCGCCATACGCGACTTCGTGGAGAACGATACCGCGATGCTCGCAGAATACGAAGCACTCGACGTCTACCCCCTGTGGATGATCGGCGGTGCGGCGGCCGACATGATCTGTGTCGACCCGGTCAATGACCCGGCCGACCTCCAGGGTCGCGTCGTCCGCGTGAGCAGTGAGCAGGCCACCGCCGAGGTGGAAGCCCTCGGGATGGTGCCGGCCAGTCTGCCGTTCGCCGATGTGTACGAGGGGCTGCAGCGGGGAGTCATTGACTGCGCATATTCCAACGGCGGAAGCAGCACCTTCAAGCCGTTTGGGCTTACGGAAGTGGCGAAACACTATGTTCCCGTCAATGGGTGGGTGCCCACCTCCGGAGTGGGCTGGGTAATCAACCTGGATCTTTGGAACTCGTTCTCCGACGATCTGAAGCGCGTATTCAAGCATGCATCGACGCTTGCAGCGATTTCAGAGACTGAGGGCCGGATGCGGTCACACGCTGAGTTCGGTCAGACGGCTGAATCTGATGGAGTGGAGTTTGCCGAAGCGGCCAAGATTCACCGCGTGATGGACAAGCTGCACACGGAACAGTACGACTCGATGTTCGCCGACGCGCCCCCCGCGGTCACCGATCCCCAGAAACTGGTGGGGAGTCTGCAAGAAACACGCGCGAAGTGGGCGGGACTTCTTGTGGACAACGGCGTCGTGGAGCCAGCTGCGGGCAATCCGACTGGCGGGGAAGCGCTTCGAGATGCATATGCCGGAATCTACGATGCCATTGACTGGGACGCGCTTCTCGCCGTGATGGAGGGCGAATAGCCGTGCCAGGTCGCCGAGCGGGCAACCCTCGGAGCGCTCCGCCCGACTGCGCTCCAAGGGCAACAAATTAAACCTGGAGATCTACCCGTAATCGGAAGCTTTAGATCGCCAGCAAGGAGGTCGACCCATGACGGAATCAGGTGCTCGAGGAGCTGCCGAGGCGAGAGGGATCGAGTCGTGGCTTAAGTGGATCGACAGATTCAGCATCCTCTTGGCGGTTGTCGGCGGAGCGGCAACCGTAGCGCTGATGCTCAATATAGCCGCCGACGTCGTCGGGCGATTTCTTTACCGCAGCCCACTGGCCGGAACGCTCGACTTCACACAGTATGTGTGGATGCCGACTTTGGTGTCGCTTGGCCTCGGGTACGCACTGTTGCGGGAAGAGCACGTCAGAGTAAGTCTCTTGACGGCTCCAACCGGACCTCGTGTGCAGCGAGCAATTGAGGTCGTCGGCATAACATCTGTCCTCGGCATGGCTGCCTTGTTCGCCTGGTTCGGTGCTGCGGGAGCCGCCGCGGCGATGGATCCCCCGGAAAGGGCTATCGGGACGCCTTGGCTGGCGATCTGGCCGTCCCGGTGGGCGATCGTGGTCGGTATGGCAGGCCTGCTCCTCCAGTCGCTCGCACAGGTCGTGCGGGTGTTGGCGGATGCGGACTTCAGGCCTTCTGATGATGAGGAAGAAGCCTCCGCATTGATCGCGGCAGAGGCGACCGTTTTCGATGAATTGGAGCCTTCTTCGTCGGCGCGGGAGTCCGCCGATGAAGACGCATGGACCGCCGCACGGCGGGAGGGATCTTGATGAGCGCGATGTTGCATGACGAGCCCGGGCCGCCCGCGAAGATGCACGCGCCAGCGTCGAAAAAGTCCCTGAGAGCGCACCGATCCACGATCGCTGTGGTGGTGACGTCGGTCGTGGCCATCCTGTTGACGATAAGCCTGTTGGTTATCCCGTCGAGCAAGCTGATGGTCGGGTTGCAAATCATCCTGCTGATGATGGCGCTGATGCTCCTCAAAATTCCGATCGGCATCGCGATGTCGGCGGCGGGGGCACTCGGACTCTACGTGCTAGTAGGGCCGAAAGCCGTAATGGGAACGTTGGAGGAGGTCGTCTTCACATCGTTCGCATCCTGGTCGCTGAGCGTCATCCCGATGTTCGTGCTCATGGGGGTGGCAATGGGGAAAAGCGGACTCATGGGCGGAGCGTACGACGCCGCTCGCAAATGGCTGGGCCGGCTTCCGGGCGGCCTCGCGATCGCGACCAATTTCGCAGGCGCGGGGATGGCGGCGACGAGCGGCAGCACCATCGGCATCACGTACGCCATCGGTCGGGTGTCCATCCCGGAGATGATCCGCTCCGGCTACAAGCCGGCGCTCGCCATGGGTGCGACAAGTATGGCCGGTACGCTCGGCCAGGTCATTCCGCCGAGCATTCTGCTGGTGATCTATGCCGGAATTGCGGAGACTCCCATCGGACCTCAGCTCATCGCGGGAATCGTGCCCGGAGTAGGGCTCGCGGTCCTTTTCGCGATCGTGATCGTCCTCTGGGGGTGGTTTAGTCCGAAATCGGCGCCGCGGTCGCAGAGATACGCGTGGAAGGAACGCTTCGGCTCGCTGATTCACCTCCTGCCGATGCTCATCATCGTCCTCGTGGTGACGGGAGGCATCTATACCGGTGTCTTCACTGCCACGGAGGCCGGCGCCTACGGTGCCCTTGTGACGCTCATTCTTGGCGTCGGACTAGTAATTGCGAGATCGCGAAAGAGCCTGAGACAAGGCAATACCACGGTATCCACCCGAAAGACGGTGGGCACCTACTTCTCCACCACACTCATGGAGACGGTCTCGGCAGTTGCCGCCGTCATGCTGATGCTCGTCGGAGTCTACATTCTGACGCGCGTAATGGCGCTGAGCGGCCTCGCGCAGTGGGTCGCTGACCTGGTTGTCGATTTGGGTCTCACCAAACTCACCTTCTTGCTGATGTTGATCCCGATCTACCTCATTCTCGGGTTCTTCCTCGACACCCTAGCCATGATGCTCTTGACCATACCCGTGTTCATGGGGCCGCTCATGGAGCTCGATGTCGACCTGATATGGTTCGGCGTATTCCTCATCATCCTCGCCGAAATCGACATGGTCGCACCGCCGCTCGGCTTGCTGAATTTCGTCGTTCTGGCTATCTCTCAGTCCAGTACGAAGGGGATGGGCCTGAATCTGAAGATCACCGATGTCTTCAAGGGCGTCATGCCATTTATCGCGGCGTGCATCGTCATGCTCGTCGGACTCATCGTATGGCCGGATCTCGCGCTCTGGTTGCCAAAAGCTTCCCTGGCAAAGTAGTCGTCTCTCCGGGGCGGCAGCCTGACCGCCAGGGGCGCGGTGGGCGTGACATCCAAGCCGCGACGAACATTGGACATCGGGATCACTTAGCTACAGATTGGATTCAGAAAATGACTCATGCGATTGCCCCCGAACGGTTCCGCGAGGTTCTCGGTCAGTACCCTACGGGCGTGGTCGTGGTGACCGCCGCGATCCCGGGCGAGTCGCCAGTAGCTCTGACGATCGGGTCATTCGCCTCCGTCTCCCTTGAACCGCCGCTCGTGGCTTTCTATCCCAGCAAGGGCTCGACCTCGTGGCCCAAGATCGAGGCTCAAGGTCGATTTTGCATCAACGTTCTCGGGGCTGATCAGGAGGCGCTATGCCGTGTGTTCGCATCGAAGGCGCCTGACAAGTTCGACGGGGTCGACTGGCACGCCTCGCCGGGCGGCGCTCCCGTCCTCAAGGGGGCTGTCGCGTGGATCGACTGCGACCTCGACGACGTGCAGGCAATCGGGGACCACTATCTCGTTGTTGGTCGCGTGACTGCACTGGAGACTGCTTCGCGTGACCTGCCGCTCCTGTTCTTTCGTGGCGGCTACGGCCGGTTCCTTCACGCGTCTCTCGCCGCGTCCGAGGCGACCCTTGCGGGATTCCTTCCCGTTGTCGACGCCGTCCGGTCGGAACTCGAGAGCATCGCCGCCGACTGTGGAGCGGAATGCATTCTTGCAGCCCAGACTGGAGGTGAATTCATCGTGCTGGCGAGTTCGGGATCGAAAGCGACCCCGGACGATGGATTCCCCACTCGCGTCGGCCGCCGGCTTCCGTACGTGGCACCCAACGGCACGACGCTAGCCGCTTGGGGCGATCCCGCCGACGTGGGACGCTGGGCGGAACCGCTGGGCAATGATAAGGATGACGGATATGGCGAGTGGCTCGACGTTCTGACGCTGGTCCGCCGGCGTGGGTACGTGATCGGTCGTGGGGGCGTGCCTTACGCCGCTATGGAGGCTGCGATCGAAAGTCGCACTAGTGGGATCTCCGATCCGGCTTTCCTGGATGCGTTGACCAGCGTCCGAAAGACGATGCTGGACCAGCCCACGCTCGATGAGCCCGGCGACGGCTACGACATTCGGTCTATTACTGTCCCGATCTTCTTGTCAAATGGACAGGTTGTGCAAATGGGTCTCTACGGGCTGCGAGCGGAGATGTCTCGCGAGACGGCTCGTCGGTACACCCAACGGCTCCTCGAGGCGTCTTGGCGGTGCACGGCGCTGATCGGCGGTGAACTGCCCGCCGACTTCCCGCGCCCCCCGAGGACGACCTGAACCTGGCTATGTCAGTCCCTCAAACTATGCGCGCCGTGCGCATTGCCAACCAGTGCGGCCCACACACGCTGACCGTTGAGGAGGTGCCCACTCCGAAGCGGGCAGCCAACCAAGTATTAATCGATGTGCACGCCGCCGGGGTCACCTTCCCAGACGTCCTGCAGACCCGCGGCGAGTATCAGTTGCGCGTGCCCCTGCCCTTCACAATCGGCTGTGAGTTCGCAGGTGTCGTCATCGAAACGGATGCCTCATCCGGGTTCGAAACCGGTGATCGCGTCGCTGCGATCGGCCCAACCGGCGCGTTCGCAGAGTATGCGGTCGCGGATGTGCGCCAGGTCCTGCCGCTTCCTCTGGGCATGGACTTCACAATCGCCGCCGGCATGCCCATGAACGTGCTGACAGCGGACTTCGCGCTCGGTCACAGGGGCGGTCTGCGTGCCGGTGAGTCTGTGCTGATCCACGGGGCGGCGGGAGGTCTGGGGGTCGCGCTCGTCCAACGCGCCAAACTCGCAGGCGCCTTCGTTATTGCGGCGGTCTCGACTGCAGCGAAAGAGGAGGTCGCCCGGCGCGCAGGTGCCGATTGTGTCATTCACCCGGATGGCTTCCGCGAAGCTGTGGGCAAGTTGACGGACGGGCGGGGCGTGGACATGGTGGTGGACCCTGTCGGCGGTGATAGATTCACTGATTCGCTCAGGTCCCTCGCGACGGACGGTCGACTCCTCGTCCTCGGGTTTACCAGCGGAGAGATACCCGTCGTGAAAGTGAATCGCTTGCTTCTGAAGAACCTCGCCGTCATCGGTGTCGGCTGGGAGGGTCTCTCGGGCGCTGGCAAAGTATCGCCGTTCGAACAGTGGCTGCGACTGCTGCCTGATATCAAGGGTCGAAAGCTCGATCCGATCGTGACAGAAGTGTTCGCATTCGAGGACGCCTCGGCGGCGGTCGCGAGTCTGCAAGAGCGCCGAGCCATGGGCAAGGTCGTCATCCGGGTTCGAGGACGATAGCAATGATGTCGAAAGGTCCGGAGCCAAGCACCGGGAGCTGGTTCGATATGTGCCCATCCCTAACATCCTTTACACGTCCATGCGCTGAGTGATTGCCAGCCGAATTCCGCGGCTGGCTCCGGCCACGATTGCGTGCTTGCCCGACATCCGCGGCGCGGTCAACTCTCCGAGCATCACCACCCTTACTAATCGAGGCTAGCCGAGCGAGCGCTCGGTAAAGTACGCTTGATTCGAACCGGGGGCGATGTCAAGACGGCATCCGAACCCGACCCGTGCAATGGACGAATGGAAGTATCACGCCTTGCGGCTCCGCATTAATACATTGCGACAGCCGTCGCGAAGAAGGCGGCGAGAGGAGATGTCAGTGAAGATCATCGTGCTGGTGAAGGAGGTCCCCGACACTTACGGGGATCGCA
>NZ_JBNHGI010000014.1:0-85223 GCF_059091125.1 Arthrobacter sp. Y3223151
CGGCCCGGCGGCCCAGCCTGCGGCCGGCGTGCAGCCCGGCGACGGCGGCGGCCAGGCCCGCGGCCAGGGACAGGCCCAGATACAGCAGCCAGTCGGCGTGGCGGCCCTGCGCCGCCAACTGGTCGACGGCCAGCGCAACGGCGGAGAACGTCGTGAATGAGGCGAGCAGCCCCGGGCCCAGCGCCGCCCGGAGCCAGAATGCGGTGCCGGGACGTTCGGTCCAGAGGGCCGTGAGGACGCCCAGCAGCAGGCTGCCGGCCACGTTGATGGCCAGCGTGGTCCACGGGATGGGGCCGTCTTCAGGGAAGGCGACGCCGAGCAGGTAGCGCGCCTCGGCGCCCGCGAAGCCGCCGACGGCGACGGCGGCCCAGGCGCCCGGGCCCGGCAGCGCGGACGGAGCCGCCGCGATGCGAAGCCGCGCGCGCGGCGTCGTGCTCACGAAGCGAGCCGGCAGCCGGGATGCGGATCGCCGTGCACCCACAGGGCGGCGGCGGCCTGGTCGCCCAAATCCAGCTCCCGGGCCGCCCCGTCCGGGCCGAACCGGACCACCAGCGCACCGCCGAAGGGGCGTCGGCCGACCACCTCCACGCGGTCGTCGAGTCCGATCCGCTCGGCGCTGAAGAAGCGCAGGAGGTCGGCATCGGCGTCGCTGATCCGGGTGATCCGGCCGGTGTGTCCGCCGTCGAGCTCTTCCAACTGCACCGCGCTGGGGACGTGGACGGTGCCGTCCGCCGCCGGGATGGGGTCGCCGTGCGGATCGCGCTGCGGGTGGCCCAGCTTGGCCGCCATCCGGTCGATGAACATGTCGGAGACGGTGTGTTCGAGCAGCTCGGCCTCGTCGTGGACTTCGTCCCAGGCATAGCCGAGTTCCTGCACCAGGAAAGTCTCCAGGACCCGATGCCGGCGGACCATGGTCAGGGCCAGCCGGCGGCCGGCGTCGGTCAGTTCGATGGCGCTGTACGGCCGGTGGTCCACCAGCTGCAGCTCCACCAGCTTGCGCACCATCTCGGAGACCGAGGAGTTGGCCACCCCGAGCCGGCCGGCCAGCTGCGAGGAGGTGATGGGCTTGTCCTGCCACTCGGTGAAGGCGTAGATGACCTTGACGTAGTCCTGCACGCTGGACGAGCCGCTGCTCAGCGCGGTTTTCCTGGCCGGGGGCATGCGTCTCACTCTCTCGTCGAACGTCTGTCAGGACGGCAGGTTGGCGGCGGCGGCGCCGGAGCCGGGCTGCGCGGGGGAGCCCGCCCCTGCGCGGCGCCGGGCCAACTGCCAGATTACCCCGGTCCGCGGCGCGCCCAGGTAGACCGCGAGGAAGACCAGGGCCTGGGCCAGGACCACCGCCGCGCCGGTGGCGACGTCCAGATAGTAGCTGGCGTAGATGCCGGCGACCGAGGCGGCCGCGGTGACGGAGGCGGCAATCGCCAGCATGGCATCGAACCTGCGGGCCAACAGGAACGCGGTCGCCCCCGGGGTGATGAGCATGGCCACCACCAGCACGATGCCGACCGCCTGCAGCCCGACGACGACGGTGATCGCCAGCAGCCCGAGCAGCAGCACCGACAGCCAGCGGGTGCTGAGTCCGATGGCGTGGGCGTGGATGCGGTCGAAGGCGAACAGCGTCAGGTCGCGGCGCTTGAACAGCAGCACGCACAGCGCCACGGCGCCGAGGATGAGCACCTGCAGCAGTTCGCCGTCGCTGACGCCCAGCACGTTGCCGAAGAGGATGTGCTGCAGGTCGGTCTGGCTGGGCGTCTTGGAGATGATGGCCAGACCGGCCGCGAAAAACGCCGTGAACACCACGCCGATCACGGTATCGCCCTTCAGGCGGGTGGAGGATCGCACGCCGCCGATCAGCGCCACCGCCGCGGCGCCGAAGATGAACGCGCCCAGCGAGAACGGCACCCCGACGATGTAGGCCAGCGCGACGCCGGGGAGCACGGCGTGGGAGACCGCATCGCCCATCAGCGACCAGCCCATCAGGATCAGCCAGCAGGACAGCACCGCCGACACGACGGAGGCGGCCAGCGTTACCATCAGGGCGCGGGTCAGGAACCCGTACTGCAGGGGTTCCAGCAGCCAGTTAAACAGCTCCACTGCGTGTTCCTTCCCCCGGACCGGCCAGCGCGGAGCCGAAGGCCAGGGCCAGGTTTTCGTTGGTGAGCACGTCTGCCGGCCGGCCGTGCGCGAGTATTTTCTGGTGCAGCAGGATGGCCTCGTCGCACAGCTGCGGGATGCCGGCCAGGTCGTGGGTGGAGATCAGGATCGTCCTGCCCTCGTCGCGCAGTTCCTTCAGCAGGGCGATCAGGACCGCCTCGGAGGCCTTGTCCACCCCGGCGAAGGGCTCATCGAGCAGCAGCAGGCCGGCGTGCTGGGCTATGCCGCGGGCCACGAAGGCGCGCTTGCGCTGGCCGCCGGAGAGTTCGCCGATCTGCCGGTGCTGCAGGTGGCGCAGGCCGGTGCGTTCCAGGGCTGCGTCGACCGCCTCTCGGTCGGGGCGGCGGGGGCGGCGCATCGGTCCGAGCCGACCGTAACGGCCCATCATCACGACGTCGCGCACGGAGACCGGAAAAGTCCAGTCGACGTCTTCGGACTGCGGCACGTAGCTGGCCAGGTTCAGCTTCCTCGCCTGCCGGGGCGACAGCCCAAACAGTTCCACCGTGCCCGACGCCGGGTGGACCAGTCCCATCAGCGATTTGAACAGCGTGGACTTCCCGGAGCCGTTGACCCCGATCAGCCCGCAGATGGTTCCCGGCGCCACCGTAACGGAAACGCGGTCCAGGGCGACGACGTCGTTGTAGGCCACGGTGAGGCCGAGCACGGAGATGGCGGCGGCGCCGGGCGGGAGGTGGGGGGTGCTCACGGGGCCAGTCCTTCCTTGATCAGGGAGATGTCGTGCCGGATCAGCTCCAGGTGGGTGGGCACCGGGCCATCCGGTCCCGAGAGGGAGTCCACGTACAGCGGCCTGATGAGGCGGGCGCCGGTGGCGGCGGCGACCTGCTGCATCGATTCCGGATTGACGGTCGATTCGCAGAACACCGCCGGGATCCCGTGTTCGGCGACCTGGCCGATCACGTCCTTGATTTGCCGAGGCGTGCCCTCGGCATCGGAGTTCACCGGCCAGAGATAGGCCTCACGCAGCCCGGCGTCGCGGGCAAGGTAGGAGAAGGCGCCTTCACAGCTGACCAGGGCCGGGACGGCCGACGGATCGGCGAAGGCCGACTCCAGGCCGGCCATCAGCACGTCCAGCTCCCGATGGTATTCCGCGCCGTTGCGGCGAAAGTCGGCGGCGTGTGCGGGCAGCAGGCGGCTGAAGGCGTCAACGATGTTGTCCACGTAGACCTTCGCAGCCTTCGGGGACATCCACGCGTGCGGGTTCGGCTTCCCGGCATAATTCCCGGCGGTGATGCCCACCGGCTCCACGCCGTCGCTGAGGACCACGTGCGGGGCCGGGACGGCATGCAGGAACCGTGCGAACCAGCGTTCGAGGCCCAGCCCGTTGTCGAGGATGAGGTCCGCGTCCTGGGCCCGCACCAGGTCCGACGGCGTGGGCTGGTAGCCGTGGATTTCCGCGCCGACCTTGGTGATGGACGCGACCTCCACGTGGCCGCCGCCGATCGTGTCGGCCATGTCGGCCAGCACGGTGAACGTGGTCAGAACCAGCGGCCGCTCCGACGCGGCGGCGGACTCCGGCGGCGCGGCACAGCCGGTGGCGGCCAGCACGAAGGCAACGGCCAGCAGGAACCCCCTCGCGCAAAGTTTCGGCATGCCTAAATTTTGCAGGACGGCCAGCCTCAAAACAAGCACCGAGGGAAAATGTCCGGGGACCGGGGTCAGATCTTTCTCGCCCGCCAGCTGTGGGTCAGGTAGGGCAGGTCGATCATGGCCCCGGGGGAGTGGCCCAGGTGGTCGTGCAGGTACCAGTCGAGGTTGCCCAGGACCTTCGCCCGGGTGGCCTCCGCCGCGCGCAGGTAGTAGCTGCGCGTTTTGACCAGCTCCATCACGTCGCCGGTGCTGAGCCGGTCCAGCCACCGGGTCTCGTGCCCTTCCGGCGGGCCGAACTCCGGGCCGACGCGGGGGCGGAAACCTGGCTTGAGCACGTCGCCGGCATGCATGATGCGCGAGAGCCGGTGCACCCACGGCACGCCGGTATCCAACTGGTTCCACACCAGGCCCAGGGTCCCGCCGGGTTTGAGGATGCGGGCGGCTTCGGTGCTTGCCCGCAGCGGATCGGTCCAGTGCCAGGCCTGGGCCACGGTGACCACGTCCATGCCGGCGTCCGGGAGGCCGGTATCCTCGGCGGTGCCCACCACGGTGGCAACGCCCGGAAGGTTCCGCTCCAGCTGCGCGAGCATGTCCGCCGAGGGATCCACCGCAACCACCCGCAGCCCGCGGGCGGCCAGGGCGGCGGTGTACTTGCCGGTGCCGGCTCCCACGTCGGCAGCGTCCCGGGCGCCGGCCGGCAGCAGCCAGTCGACGGCGTCGTCGGGATAGCCGGGACGGATGCGGTCGTAGTGTTCGCCGCCCTGCTGGAAGGTGTTGGCGTAGGCGCGCCGCTGCTCATCGCCCATCCGGGGGCCGCTGTGTGCCACGTGGTGCTCCTCGTGCGGCGGCGTGCTACCGGCCCTCGCCGGCGGCCTCGACGCTGCCGGCGGCTTCGTCGTCGTATGCCGCCGCGGCCGACCCGGCGGGGCGCTGTCCGCGCAGTTCGGGGTTCAGGCGGTGCAGGGCCTCCATGTGGAGCAGGCCGTTGGTGGCCAGCGCGTTGCCGCCGAACGGGCCGTCTTCGCCCTCCAGCGAGCTGAACCGCCCACCGGCTTCGGTCACGATCGGCACCAGGGCGGCCATGTCGTAGAGGTTCAGTTCCGGCTCGCAGGCGATGTCCACGGCGCCCTCGGCCACCAGGCAGTAGGACCAGAAATCGCCGAAGGCCCGCGTGCGCCAGACGGATTCGGTCAGGCCGAGGAAGTCGTCCAGGTTACCGCGTTCCTTCCAGCCGCCCAGGCTGGAGTAGGACAGCGACGCGTTCTCCAGCCGGTCCACGGCGGAGACCTGGAGCCGGGTCGCGGTGGCCAGCGAACGTCCCGTGTAGGCGCCGGTCCCCTTGGCGGCCCACCAGCGCTTGCCCAGTGCCGGCGCGCTGACCAGCCCGACCACCGGCTGTCCCTCGTCCACCAACGCGATCAGGGTGGCCCAGACCGGTACGCCCCGGACAAAGTTCTTGGTGCCGTCAATCGGGTCGATGATCCAGCGGCGGGCGCCGTGGCCGCTGCTGCCGAATTCTTCGCCGAGCACGGCGTCGCGCGGCCGGGAGCGGGAGAGCTGCCCGCGGATTGCCTCTTCGGCGGCACGGTCGGCGTCCGTGACCGGCGTCAGGTCCGGCTTGGTCTCCACCTTCAGGTCGAGTGCCTTGAAGCGGGCCATGGTCTGCGCGTCGACGGAGTCGGCCATCACATGGGCCAGGCGCAGGTCGTCGTTGTAGCTTTGCGAAGCGTGGGTCATAGGTTTCAACCTATCGGTAAGTGAAGTGCGGACGCGGGAGGCGGAGCTGCAGCCCGGCCGGCGGCCCTTAGACGGTGCCGAGTTCTTTGGCCTCGGGGCGCTCTTCGGCGCCCAGCAGGCGGCGCAGCGACGCAAGCCTCGCCGCCCCGGCGTCCCCGGCCCCGCCGTCAGCGACGTAGGGGTCCAGTCCGCAGCCCACGGCGGCGGCGTCGTGTTTGCAGCCGCGCGGACAGTCGGCGGTGCCGGGCTCCAGATCGGGGAAGGCGGACAGGATCCGGTCGGGGTCCACGTAGGCCAGACCGAAGGAACGGATGCCCGGGGTGTCGATGATCCAGGTGCCGGCGGGCGAGTCCTGGACCTTCAGCGCCAGGGCCGACGACGACGTGTGCCGGCCGCGCCCGGTGACGGCGTTGACTCCGCCGGTGGCGCGCTGGGCGCCGGTGAGCGCATTGACCATGGTGGACTTGCCGACGCCCGAGTGGCCGAGGGTGACGGTGACCTTGCCGTCGAGATAACCGCGCAGCGCGGCCACGGCCTCGGTATCGAGCCGCGCGGACAGGCCCTCGTCGGAGCGGGTGTCCACGCCGAGGGCGTCGGCAGCGGCGGTGCGGCTGACGATCACCGGCAGCTCCAGGTGCTCGTAATTGGACAGCAGCTCGGCGGGGTCCTTCAGGTCGGCCTTGGTGACGCACAGCAGCGGGCGGATCCCGGCGTCGTACGCGGCCACCAGCGCCCGGTCGATGAACCCGGTGCGGGGTTCGGGGTTCGCAGCCGCCACCACGATGACCAGCTGGTCGGCATTGGCCACCACCGCGCGTTCAACCGGATCGGTGTCGTCGGCGCTGCGGCGCAGCAGGGTGCGCCGTTCCTCCACCCGGACCAGCCGGGCGAGGCTGTCGGGTTCGCCGGAGACATCGCCGACCAGGGCCACGAAGTCTCCGGTGACCACCGGGGTGCGGCGCAGTTCGCGGGCCCGGGCCGCGACGACGATGCGCTCGCGGGCAGTGTCTTCATCGACGACGGCGGTGTAGCGGCCGCGGTCGACGGTGACGATCCGCCCGAGCTCCGCATCCTCGTGGGCCGGGCGGTCCTTGGTGCGCGGACGGGAACCGCGCTTGTTCGGGCGGATGCGCACATCCGATTCGTCCCAGCTGCCGGTGCTGCGCGACACCGTCAGCCCTCGCTGGCCGAGGCGGCCGGCGCGACGGTGAACATGTCCTGCCACAGCTGCGGGAACTCGGGCATCGTCTTCGCCGTGGTGCCGATGTCCTCGACCTCCACGCCGCGCACGGCCAAACCGAGGATGGCGCCGGCGGTCGCCATGCGGTGGTCTTCGTAGGAATGGAACAGGCCGCCGTGCAGCGGCTTGGGCCGGATCAGCAGACCGTCCTCCGTCTCCTCGGCGTCGCCGCCCAGCCGATTGATTTCCGCCACCAGGGCCGCCAAGCGGTCCGTCTCATGGCCGCGCAGGTGGGCAATGCCGCTCAGGCGGGACTCGCCGTCGGCCAACGCGCACAGCGCTGCCGCGGTCGGCGCCAGCTCGCTGGTGTCGGCGAGGTCGGCGCCGGTGATCGAGGCCCCGCCGGTGACGGTCAGGGTGCCGTCCTCCAGCGTGACCGTGGCGCCCAGCCTCGGCAGGATGTCCCGCCAGGCGTCGCCCACCTGGGTGGTGGCGGTGGGCCAGTTGGGGATCCTGACCCGGCCGCGGGTGGCCAGGGCGGCGGCCAGGAACGGGCCGGCGTTGGAAAGATCCTGCTCGATCCGGGTGTCGAAGGCACGGATCGGGCCCGGGGAGACCACCCAGTGGTTGGGGGTGGAGTCGTCGACGCTCACGCCCAGGTCCCGCAGCAGCCGCACCGTCATGGAGATGTGATCCAGGCTCGGCACGCGTTCGCCGGTGTGCTCGAGGTGCAGTCCGTCGCGGAAACGGGGGCCGACCAGCAGGAGGGCCGAAACGAACTGCGAGGAGGCGCTGGCATCGATCGCCAGGTGGCCTCCGGCCACTTCACCCGTGCCGGTGACGCGGAACGGCAGGCTGCCGAGCCCGCGGTCGTCCACGTCCACGCCCAGCCGGCGCAGGGCGTCGATGGTGGGGGACATGGGCCGGCGGCGCGCGGCCGGGTCGCCGTCGAACTCCACGGCGCCGCTGCACAGCGCCGCCAGCGGCGGCACGAACCGCATGACCGTGCCGGCCAGTCCGCAGTCGATGCCGGCGGCGCCCAGGGTCCGCGCCGGGTCGATCGGTTCCACCAGCAGATCCGGGCCGAACCGGCCGTCGCCCTCGGTCTCGGTGATGCCGGCTCCCAATGAGCGCAGCGCCTCCACCATCAGGGACGTGTCCCGCGAGTGCAGCGGGGAGCGCAGCCGGGACGGGCCGTCGGCCAGCGCGGCGAGCACCAGGTAGCGGTTGGTCAGGGACTTGGAGGCGGGAACCTCTACGATTGCGTCGATCGGCCGCTCCGCGAACGGGGCAGGCCAGTGGGTGGCAGTGTGGGGCATTGCGTTCAGGATGCCACCACGTCCGCCGTTGCTTCGCGCACTGCCCGTTCGGCCCGCTTCAGCTGCTTCCGGGCGTCGTGGCCGATCGAGCCGGCATTGCGGCGCGCGTCTTTGCTGATGGAGCGCACGTTGCGCCGGGCGTCGGCGGCAAGGTGCTCGGCCCGCCACACCAGGCCGGGCCGGCCATTGGTATCCACAGCGGCGAGCAGGACCGCCCCGATCAACGACAGATTCTTCAGCAGCTGGGTGCGGCGCGAGCGCCTGGCATCCGGCGTTGCGGCGTCGGCGGCGCGGTAATCCACCACGGTGTTAAGCGCGGTGGTGCCGGCCAGCACCGCAGCCGCGAGCCGCGAGAACCTGCCCATGCCCAGGAGCACGCCTGCCCCCACCTGGGCTGCGCCGACAGCGCGCGCCAACAGCTTTTCCTGCCCGGCCAGGGCGCCGGCGGCAGGCAGGGCGGATTCCGCCTGCTGAACCAGCGGCCGCAGGGACACCGCCGTTTCCTCGGTGTGGCGCAGACGGTCGATGCCGGTTGCTACAAAGCTTGTGGCCAGCAGCGGGCGGGCGGCAAGGCGGACGATTGACATGGAAGCCTCCTGGCTGTCAGCGTGCGTCGAAGGATCTGCGCCTTTCCCGGAGCCGGGGCCCAGGGAAGGAGGCACTGCACACTAGTCTGGCACTTTTGTTGGCACCGCACACCTTGCCGGGCCGTTTGCGGCGGCCGGTGGGGAATAGTTGCGGGGCATCGGCGGTTAGCCATGAGAGGAAGGCCGGTGCATTGTCTCCGGCCGGCAAGGTGTCGAAACGGAGGGAGATCCTGTGCCTACAGCGCTAGCCGAACGGGGCCGGGCAGGCCCGGTTGCCGGCGCAGCGTCCGCCCCGGCGTCGGGGCAGCCCAGCGTAGACTGGGAGCCAATGACGACTGAGAATTCGGACGCCACCCAGGACCGCGCCATCCCCGCCACAACGGGGGAGCCGGACGAGGTCGACGTCCAGACGGAAACCGCCGACCAGCGCCGTGCCCGGTTCGAACGCGACGCCATGCAGTATGTGGACCAGCTCTATTCGGCGGCGATGCGGATGGCACGCAATCCCAGCGACGCCGAGGACCTGGTGCAGGAGGCCTACACCAAGGCCTTTTCGGCCTTCCACCAGTACAAGCCGGGCACCAATCTCAAGGCCTGGCTGTACCGGATCCTGACCAATACGTACATCAACCTCTACCGGAAGCGGCAGCGCGAGCCGCAACAGTCCAACACGGACCAGGTCGAGGACTGGCAGATGTTCCAGGCCGCCGCGCACACCTCCTCCGGGCTCCGCTCGGCGGAAGCGGAGGCGCTGGACCACTTGCCGGACTCGGACGTGAAGAACGCCCTCCAGGCGATCCCGGAGGAATTCCGGCTGGCCGTCTACTTTTCGGACGTGGAGGGCTTCGCGTACAAGGAAATATCGGAAATCATGAACACCCCCATCGGCACCGTGATGTCCCGCCTGCACCGGGGACGCAAATTGCTGCGCGAACTGCTCGCAGATTATGCGCACGAACGTGGCATGTCCGGCACCAAGGACAAGAAAAACGCCGCGGCGGCGGTGGGGACACAACAGGAGAACGGCACATGAGCGACTGCCACGGACTGGGCGACTGCGAAGACGACCGGATGCAGCGGATCTACGAGTACGTCGACGGCGCACTCTCCCGCGATGACCTAGCGGAGATCAAAGCGCATCTGGACAGCTGTCCCGAATGCGCCGAAGAACACAACCTGGAGTGCCTGATCCGCTCGGTGGTGAAGCGCTCCTGCCAGGAGCATGCACCACAGACGCTGAAGGAACGGATCCTGGACAGGATCAGCCACATCAGGGAAACCGACACCGTATAACGGGCCTGCCGCACCCATACTGCAGGGAACGCGCCGGGAACAACGAAAGAACCCCCGCCGCCCAACCGGGCGCGGGGGTTCTTCCGTCAGCAGCTTCAGCCGCGCGGGCTGTTAGCCGACTGCTTAGGTGTTGGGGCGCTTGCCGTGGTTTGCGCCGCCGCGCTTACGGTCTTTGCGCTTGCGTGCTCGCTTGCTCATGGCTGCCTCCTTTGCTGGACGAAAAAGAACTGCGTATCAGTCTGTCATATGCCCGCCCCGCCTCCTAACCGGAGGAGGGTCGGGACCGGTCAGCGCAGGGCCGCCGTGATGGAGGCCTTGGCCTGCTCCAGCACGGTCCTGATGGTCTGCACGGCGACTTCGTCCACGGTGCCGTCCGCCGTCCGCCGGCGCAAGTGCACCCTCACGTCGTCGCGGAAGTCGTTGAGCAGGTGTTCCAGTTCCTTCACGGTGCGCTGTCCGGCGGCCTCGGCCGCCCGCGGCGACTTCCGGGCGTTGCTGCGGGCGGCCTCGGCCGAGGCGGCGAGGTCGGCCCGCAGCCCCTTCATCGAACTGCGCAGTTCCTCCCGCAGCTCGTCCGCGAGCCGCCGCACCGAGGCAGCGATGTCGGCCTCGACCCCGGCCAGCTCTTCCCGGCGGGCAGCCAGTTCCGCCCGCCCGGCGTCGGTGATGCTGTACACGGTGCGGCGGCCATCGGACGAGGTGATCACCAGCCCTTCCTCCTCGAGTTTGGCCAGCCTGGGGTAGACGGTGCCGGCACTGGGGGAGTAGGTGCCGCCGAATCGGTCGCTGAGGGCGCGGATGATGTCATACCCGTGCTTGTCGCCCTCCGCCACCAGCGCGAGCAGGTAGAGCCGCAGGGCACCGTGCGCGAAGACCGGGGTCATCAGCCGACCTGGCTTCCGGCGTTGTCCCGGTGGAAGACCGCCAAGGTGCCCGAAACCGTGGTGGAGCGGATCGTGAGCCCGGGGCCGTCGGGTCCGATCCGGGTTTTCACCTTCTCGGAGAGGCCGAAAAACTTCTGGTCGTTCACCGTGATGCTGCCGGTGGCCGAGGAAGCAGCCACCTCCGCCCCGCATTCCTCCGGTACGCGCACGGTAACGTCGCCGGAGACGGAATTGACGGCCAAGTCCTCCGGGGCGCCGTGCAAATCGAACCCCAGGTCGCCGTTGACCGTGCTGGCGCGGATGTGGCCCAGGAAGCCCGAGGCGGTGATTTCGCCGGAGACGCTCTTGGCCACCAGATTCCCGCTGTGCCCGCGGACGATGATTTCGCCGCTGACCGTATTCACGGCGAGCATGCCGGCGGTGTCGTCCGCCATCATGGATCCGGTGACCGTGCTGACATCCGCCCCGGCCGCCGTACCGCACACCAGGCCGTCGCCACTGACCGTGGCGGCCTTGACCGGCAGGTCCCGGGGAACGCCGATACTGATCACCGCTTCGTCCCGGGCACCGGGAAGCACCAGGTTGACGCGGCGGGCGAGGAAACCCAGCGGGCCGTCGCCGACCTTGCCGTGGTTGATCTCCAGCGTGCCGTTGCGCAGGGTCATTTCCAGGGGTGATCCGGCGACCTCGGAGACCTCCACGCGGACCGTCGGCTCGTCATGGACGATGATGTCCAGCCGCCCCTTGACGATGGATGCCCGCAGCGAACGGACATCGTCGACGTCGATCGTCCGGGGGCCGTCGATGCTCCAGGTATCGTTCATGGCCTGTCCTGCCTGTGGCGATACACCGCTCCAAACGCGATATATCTTGTGATGCAAGACACGATATATCGCGATTGCCGCGACCGCAAGGGCCAGAACCGCCTCCTTAAGCGGAACGGCGGGACCGGAGCATTCTCCGGTCCCGCCGAGGCGGTGTTCAGGGCCTGCGCGGCACACCCGTGCCGTGCGCGTCCGCTCAGAAAGGCTCGGGCAGGTCCAGCCACGGGTACCACCCGCGGTGCAGCACCAGCCACGCCAGCAGCCCGTAGCCCGCCTGGCCGGGGCCCCCGCCGTTGCTGGCCAGGTCGGTGCGCCACTGCTCGTGGTTCAGCAACGGCGTGAACGTGTCGACGAAGACGTGCTTGCGCCGCGTGGTCACATCGCCGAAGGCGGTGGACAGCTCGGCCAGTTGGATGTTGCGGTCCGGGTCCAGTCCCGGCGGCGGGCCGACGACGAAGACCTTGACGCTCAGCTGCGCCGCGCCGTCGAGGATGTTCGCCAGGTTGAGCCGGCTGCGCGCCGTGGATAGTCCGAGCTCGAGATCGCGGCCGGACAGCCCGATGACGAGCCGGTTTTCGAAGCCGTCATCGAAACGCCGTCCGGCTTCCTGCAGCCAGCGGCCGGCCAGTTCCTCCGTTCCTTCGTTGGGCGAGGCCAGCACAAAGGATTCCAGGGTGGCTGGATCCGGGTTGGTCCGGGCCAAAGTGCGGCCGAGCCAGCCGAGGGCGCGCGGGTCGCCCACACCGGCCAGCAGTTGATCACCCACGGCGGCGATCCTGATTCTGCGTTGCTCCACGGGTAGCTTTCTGGTTCGACGGATTGGAAGCGTGCTTAAACGAAAGTGGGCGGGGCGCCCTGCGGCACCCCGCCCACCATCTTACTTAGCGGCGTTCAAAGGCCTTCTTGACCAGGACATCCTGCTCCGCGGCGTGGCGCTTGGCCGAGCCGGTGGAGGTGGCAGCGGAGGCCGGGCGGGAAACCAGGCGCAGCGGACGGTCCAGGGCCTCGGGCAGGTACAGGCCCATGAAGGGCCACGGGCCCTGGTTGGCCGGTTCGTCCTGTGCCCAGACGATTTCCGCGTTCGGGTACTTGGCCAGTTCCGCCTTGATCTCGTCGACCGGCAGCGGGTAGAGCTGTTCGACCCGGACGAGCGCGGTCTTGGTGTCGGAGTTCTTCTGGCGCGCAGCCAGCAGATCGTAGTAGAGCCGGCCGGAGACCAGCACCACACGGTCGACATCCTGGCCGTTCATGTCCTGAACGTCGCCGATGACCGGCTGGAACGTGCCGCTGGTGAAGTCCTCCACCTTGGCCGCGGCAGCCTTCAGCCGCAGCAGCTGCTTCGGCGTGAAGATGATCAGCGGCTTGCGCGGCCGGTTGTAGGCCTGGCGGCGCAGCAGGTGGAAGTGCGAGGCCGGGGTGGTCGGGTTGGCCACGATCATGTTGTCCTCGGCGCACATCTGCAGGAACCGCTCGATCCGGGCCGACGAGTGGTCCGGGCCCTGGCCTTCGTAGCCGTGCGGCAGCAGCAGCACCAGCGACGACCGCTGGCCCCACTTCTGCTCGGCCGAGGAGAGGAACTCGTCGATCACCGTCTGGGCGCCGTTGACGAAGTCGCCGAACTGGGCCTCCCACAGCACCAGCGCGTCCGGGCGCTCGACCGAGTAGCCGTATTCGAAGCCCATGGCCGCGTACTCGGACAGCAGCGAATCGTAGATCCACAGCTTGGCCTGGTCGTCGGACAGGTGGCTGAGCGGGACCCACTCTTGGCCCGTGACGCGGTCGTGGAAGACCGCATGGCGCTGGACGAAGGTGCCGCGGCGGGAGTCCTGGCCGGCCAGGCGCACCGGCACCCCTTCCATCAGCAGCGAGCCGAAGGCCGCGAGTTCGCCGAAGCCCCAGTCGATGTTGCCCTCGCGGGACATCTGCTCGCGGCGCTCCAGCAGCGCCTTCAGCTTCGGATGGACGGCGAAGCCCTCCGGTACTTCCACATGCGCCTTGCCGATCCTCGCCATCATCTCGGCGGAGACGGCGGTGCCGGCCGGGACGTTGGCCCTGTCCTCGGTCTGCTGGGAGAGCGGGCGCTCCAGGTCGGACACGGCCGCGGAGTCCTTGGTGATCACCGGGATCGGCGAGGTCTGCGCCGCGTGGGTCTCGGCGAAGACACGCTCCAGCCGTTCCTGGTAGTCGCGCAGGGCCTGGTCGGCTTCGTCCTGGGTGATATCGCCGCGGCCCACCAGGGCCTCCGTGTACAGCTTGCGGGTGGAACGCTTGGCCTCGATGAGGTTGTACATCATCGGCTGCGTCATCGAGGGATCGTCACCCTCGTTGTGTCCGCGACGCCGGTAGCAGACCATGTCGATGACGACGTCCTTGTGGAAGCGCTGGCGGTACTCGTAGGCCAACTGTCCCACGCGGACCACGGCCTCGGGGTCGTCGCCGTTCACATGGAAGACCGGGGCCTGGATCATCTTCGCCACGTCGGTGGAGTACACCGAGGACCGCGAGGCGTGCGGCGACGTGGTGAAACCGACCTGGTTGTTCACCACGATGTGCACGGTGCCGCCGGTGCGGTAGCCGCGCAGCTGCGACAGGTTCAGGGTTTCAGCCACCACGCCCTGGCCGGCGAAGGCCGCGTCGCCGTGGATGATGACCGGCAGCACCGGGAACTCGTCGCCCCTGTCCAGGCGGTCCTGCTTGGCGCGGGTGATGCCCTCGAGCACCGGATCGACCGCCTCCAGGTGGGAGGGGTTGGCGGCAAGGTAGACCTTGGTCTCGTTGCCGTTGTCGGAGGTGAACTTCCCTTCCGTGCCCAGGTGGTACTTCACGTCACCGGAGCCCTGGACGCTGCGCGGGTCCGGGGTGCCCTCGAACTCGCGGAAGACCTGTGCGTAGGTCTTGCCGGCGATGTTGGTGAGCACGTTCAGCCGGCCGCGGTGTGCCATGCCGATGGCCACTTCATCCAGGCCGTCGTCGGCGGCGTCGGAAATCACCGCATCGAGCAGCGGGATCAGGGACTCCCCGCCCTCCAGCGAGAAGCGCTTCTGGCCCACGAACTTGGTCTGCAGGAAGGTCTCGAACGCCTCGGCGGCGTTGAGCTTGCCCAGGATGCGCAACTGCTCCTCGCGGCTGGGCTTGGCGTACTCGCGTTCCAGCTCGTTCTGGAACCACTCCCGCTCGGCCGGGTCCTGGATGTGCATGTATTCGATGCCGGTGGTGCGGCAGTAGGCATCACGCAGCACGCCCAGGATGTCGCGCAGCTTCAGGCGGTCCTTGCCGCCGAATCCGCCGGTGACCCATTCGCGGTCCAGGTCCCAGAGGGTCAGCCCGTACGTGTTGATGTCCAGGTCCGGGTGCTTGCGCTGCACGTACTCCAGCGGGTTGGTGTCCGCCATCAGGTGGCCGCGGACGCGGTAGGCGTGCACCAGTTGCTGGATGCGGGCCACCTTGTTGACCTGCAGGTCGACGTCCACCTGGTTGTCCGGCCGCCAGCGGACCGGCTCGTACGGGATGCGCAGTGCTTCGAAGATCTCGTCGTAGAAGCCCTGCTCGCCCAGCAACAGCGATTCGATCAGGCGCAGGAACTCGCCCGAGCCGGCGCCCTGGATGACCCGGTGGTCGTAGGTGGAGGTGAGCGTGATGATTTTGCCGACGCCCTGCGCGGCGATCGTCCGTTCGCTGGCGCCGCGGAACTCGGCCGGGTACTCGAGGGCACCGACGCCCACGATGGTGGCCTGGCCCTTGGACAGCCGGGGGACGGAGTGCACCGTGCCGATGCCGCCGGGGTTGGTCAGGGAAACCGTGGTGCCGGCGTAGTCGTCGGCGGTGAGCTTCCCGGCGCGGGCCCGCTTGATCAGGTCCTCGTAGGTGTGCCAGAACTCGGAGAAGTTCATGGTTTCGGCGCGCTTGATGTTCGGCACCACCAGCAGGCGGGTGCCGTCGGGCTTGGGCATGTCGATCGCGATGCCGAAGTTGACGTGGGCCGGCTGGACGGCGGCGGGCTTGCCGTCGATCTCGTCGTAGTGGACGTTCTGGCTGGGGAACTGGCCCAGCGCCTTGACCACGGCGTAGCCGATGAGGTGGGTGAAGGAGACCTTGCCGCCGCGGGCGCGGGCCAGGTTGGAGTTGATCACCAGGCGGTTGTCGATCAGCAGCTTGGCGGGAACCGCGCGCACCGTCGTCGCGGTTGGCACGCTCAGGCTGGCGTCCATGTTGGTGGCGATGGCCTTGGCCGGGCCGCGCAGCACGGAGACGGTGTCTTCTTCGGCCAGTGCGCTGGGCGCGGATTTGGGCAACTGGGCGGGGATCGGGGCAGGCTTCGCCTCCGCCTTTTCGGCCGGCTCGGCCTTCGCTGCCGGCTTGGCGGGGGCGGCGGAGCTATTGGTGGAGGTGTTGGGGGCCGGCTCGTTGTCGGCGGGAATCGGCTTGGTTCCGGCCTGCTCCGTGGCCGTGCTCTCGCCCGAGGCCTGGGGCGCGGTATTAGCCGCGGCGGGGCGGGAAGGCGCGGTGGCGCCCGCCGGGGAAGCTGCAGTGTCTTTCGGGCTGCCGTCGCCGCCGTTGGCCGCCTCGAAGATGCTCCACCATTTCTTGTCCACGGAATTCTTGTCTTGGAGGTACTGCTCGTAGATTTCGTCAACGAGCCATTCGTTACCGCCGAATTCTTCGGGTAGACGAAGGTTGGGATGCTCTGGCACTTGTGATACGCCTCTTCCGTGAATTGCCGCTTGCCCTGCAGATCACGCGCTTCCCTTGGCTGCCTTCCGAACCTGCCGGCCAGCAGCGGAATTGCGAGTGCGCATCTGCCGCGCACTAGATCTGGACCAGTTGCCAGTCTAATGACACTTTCCCAACGCAGGCTAATCTTTAGCGTTTAAGCGGAGGAACTTCGTGCCGATTCGTCCCGCGGCCCGCCGGCCCTAGACTTTCAGGGGAGCAGGGAAATTTCCAGGCGGCCCGGCCCGCCCTCCGTGTGCAGCAACCGGCAGCGCACGGACACAACGGATCCGGACCCCTGGCCCGCAGCCCCACCTACCTGACCGGCCGCCGCGCCACCTGGCCGTCCCGGCCTGCACGGCGACGGGGAAAGAGAGCAGCCATGCGCCTGATCAACGAGCCGATGACCGACCTGACCTACTCGGACGTTTTCCTGGTCCCTTCGCGTTCGGATATCACCTCGAGGCTGGATGTGGACCTGTCAGCCGGCGACGGCACCGGGAGCACCATTCCCCTGGTCGTGGCGAACATGACCGCCGTCAGCGGCCGCCGCATGGCGGAGACGATGGCGCGGCGCGGCGGGCTGGCCGTGCTGCCGCAGGACGTGCCGCTGCACGTGCTGGCCGAGGTCACCGGCTGGATCAAGGACCGCCACATCGTCTTCGAAACGCCGTTGGAACTGACCGCGGGCAACACCGTGATCGATGCCGTGCACCTGATGGACAAGCGCGCGCACGGCGCGGTCGCGGTGGTGGACGGCGCCGGCAAGTGCGTGGGCGTGGTGCGCGCCGAGGACTGTGAGGGCGTGGACCGATACGCGTCGCTGGAGTCGGTGATGGCGGCCCACCCGCTGCTGCTGGATGCCTCCATGTTCAACGCCGGGGCGGACACCGCGCTGCGGCAGGCCTTCGACCTGTTCGACTCGGCCTCGGCGTCCTTTGCGCCGGTCGTGGACGACGACGGCGTGCTGGTCGGCGCGCTCACCCGTGCCGGCGCGCTGCGCTCGACCATCTACACTCCCGCGCTGGATCCGCAGGGCCGGCTGAAGGTAACCGCCGCCGTCGGGATTAATGGCGACGTCCGCGCCAAGACCGAGGCGCTGCTGCAGGCCGGGGTGGACGTTTTGGTGGTTGATACAGCCCACGGGCACCAACGCAAGATGTTCGAGGCCCTCGAAGCGGTCCGCAGCCTGGACCCGCAGGTTCCGGTGGTCGCCGGCAACGTGGTCAGCGCCGACGGCGTGCGCGACCTGGTCGAAGCCGGTGCGGACATCGTCAAGGTCGGCGTGGGGCCCGGGGCCATGTGCACCACCCGCATGATGACGGCCGTGGGCCGGCCGCAGTTCTCCGCCGTGCAGGAATGCGCGGAGGCGGCCCGGGAGCTCGGCGCCCACGTGTGGGCCGACGGCGGGGTCCGCTACCCGCGCGATGTCGCCCTGGCGCTGGCGGCCGGCGCCAGCCAGGTGATGATCGGTTCCTGGTTCGCCGGAACGCACGAAAGCCCGGGAGACCTGCTCACGGACAGCAACGGCCGCAAGTACAAGGAAAGCTTCGGCATGGCGTCGGCCCGCGCCGTCCAGAACCGGACCCGGCGGGAGGACGCCTTTGAGCGGGCCCGCAAGGCGCTCTTCGAAGAAGGCATCTCGTCCTCCAAGATGTACCTGGACCCGCTGCGCCCCGGCGTCGAGGACCTGCTGGACGGGATCACCGCCGGCCTGCGCAGCTCGCTGACCTACGCCGGCGCACAGAACCTGGTGCAGTTCCGCGAACGCGCCATCGTGGGCGTGCAGTCGGCCGCCGGCTACGAAGAAGGCCGTCCGCTGCCGGAGAGCTGGTAGGAGTTCCGGCGGCCGGGGCCCTGCGTGCGCCCGTCCCGCTCCGGCGGGGGAGTGGCACGGAGGGCCCGGCGCCGGTACGCCGGCGGCAGAACGGCCGCCTGGGACTGCCCGCGGCCCAACCCCGCCTGCTAGGCTATTGCCCATAATGGACAGCTATTCTAGGAGCCGGTCCGTGACGCACCCCGCAGGGCAGGCAGCATGCCGGACCGCGGGAGCGCAGGCAGCCCAAGCGGGCGCCGCGTGCGAGGCGTCACCCAGCACCGGCAAATCCCGTGCACGTGCCCGTCACACACTTGCCGCCCGCGCGGCCGGTCAGGAGCCTCCTAGTCCGGGCTCGGACGACCCCCCTCCGGTTCCACCCGACCGCCTGAAGTTCGGGGCGGTGGCGCGCTAGATGGAATGGATCCAAATCACCGCCGGCATGCTGCTGATCCTCGGCACCGGCTTTTTTGTCGCCGTGGAATTCGCCCTGGTGGCCCTTGACCAGCCCACCGTGCAGCGCGCCATCGACAACGGCGACCGCGGCGCAGTGCCGCTGATGAAATGCCTGAAGTCCCTCTCCACGCAACTCTCCAGCTGCCAGCTCGGCATCACCCTCACCACGCTGCTGACCGGTTTCCTGATGGAACCGGCCATCAGCTCGCTGCTGCGTCCGTCGCTGACCGCGCTGGGCCTGGCCGAGGCCGTCATCCAGCCGGTCGGTGCGGTGATCGCCATGGTGATCGCCACCCTCCTGTCCATGCTGCTGGGCGAACTCGTGCCCAAGAACGCGTCCATCGCCTTGCCCATGGCGGTCGGCAAGCTGGTGGCCCGGCCCCAGCTGATCTTCACCGCGGTGTTCAAGCCGTTCGTGGTGCTGCTCAACGGCTTCGCCAACAAGGTGCTGCACCTGTTCGGGCTGGAGGCCAAAGAAGAACTGTCCGGCGCCCGCACGCCGTCCGAGCTGGCATCGCTGGTACGCCGCTCCGCGGAAATGGGCACCCTGGATGCCGGGACCGCGAACTTCCTCGCCAAGACCTTGTCTTTCTCCGGCAGGACCGCGGCCGACGTGATGACGCCGCGCATCCGGGTGGAGTTCATCGACGCGGACCAGACCGTGGCCGACCTCATCGCCGCCGCCCGCCGCACCGGCTTCTCCCGGTTCCCGGTGCTCGGCGATTCCCCCGACGACGTCCGCGGCGTCGCGCACATCAAGAAGGCGATCGGGGTGCCGCGCAAGAAGCGTCCGCACCTGCCCGTGGGCACCATCATGGCCGACGTGCTGCGGGTGCCCGAGACGGTGCACCTGGATTCGCTGCTGTCGGAGCTGCGGGCCGCAAACCTGCAGTTCGCCGTGGTGCTCGACGAGTACGGCGGCACCGCCGGCGTGGTGACGCTGGAGGACCTGGTGGAAGAGATCGTGGGCGAAGTCGCCGACGAGCACGACCGGGTGAAGCCCGGCGTGCTGCAGAGCGCCACCGGAAACTGGTATTTCCCCGGCCTGCTGCGTCCGGACGAGGTCAGCGAGCAAATCCCGCAGCTGACCGTGCCCGACGGGGCCAGCTACGAAACGGTCGGCGGCTTCATCATGGCGCAGCTGGGCAGGATTGCGGTGGTGGGCGACACCGTGGCCGTGGACGGCGGCACGCTGGAAGTCGAGCGGTTGGACGGACGGCGGGTGGACCGTGTCCGGTTCATCCCGAGTCCGGCAACCGGTGCGGTGCTGCCTGAGGCCGGCAATGCGGGCGGTGCGCTCTGATGGCCGCCATGGGTATTTTCTGGCTGGTAGTGCTGCTGTTCGCCAACGCGTTCTTCGTCGGCGCCGAATTCGCCGTCATGTCCGCCCGCCGCAGCCAGATCGAGCCGCTGGCCGACACCGGCTCCAAGCGCGCCAAGACCACTCTCTGGGCCATGGAGCACGTCTCCCTGATGCTGGCCTGTGCGCAGCTGGGCATCACCGTGTGTTCGCTGCTGATCCTGAACGTGGCCGAACCGGCGATCAAGGAACTGCTGCTGCTGCCGCTAGAGGGGTGGCTGGGCATTCCGCACGAGATCTCCTACGGCATTTCGTTTGCCGTGGCGCTGCTGCTGGTGACGTTCCTGCACGTGACCTTCGGCGAGATGGTGCCGAAGAACATGTCCGTGTCCATGGCGGACAAGGCCGCGCTGCTGCTGGCTCCGCCGCTGGTGGCGGTCTCCAAGGTGGTGCGGCCGGTGATCTTCACCCTGAACTGGACCGCGAACCACTTGCTGCGGGCCGTGCGGATCGAGCCGAAGGACGAGGTCTCTTCCACCTTTACGCTGGAGGAAGTCCAGTCCATTGTGCAGGAATCCACCAGGCACGGGCTGGTCGACGACGACGCCGGACTGATCTCCAGTTCGCTGGAGTTCTCGGCGGTGACCGCCGCCGCCGTGATGGTGCCGCTTGATGAATTGGTTACCATCGGCGTCGACACCACGCCGGCGCAGTTCGAGCGCGCGGTGGGGCGGACCGGGTTCTCCCGGTTTGCCGTGGCCGACGCCAACGACAACCTCACCGGGTACCTGCACCTCAAGGATGTGATGACCATCCCCGAGGACCGGCTCAACAAGACGATTCCGGTCACCAAGGTCCGCACCCTGGCCAACCTGGCGCTCGATGAGGAGATCGAGGACGCGCTCGCGGTCATGCAGCGCACCGGATCGCACTTGGCCCGGGTGCTGGGATCCGACGGCAGTACGCACGGCGTGCTGTTCCTCGAGGACGTGCTGGAAGTGCTGGTGGGCGAGATCCGCGACGAAACGCAGGCCCAGGGACTGCGCCGGACCGGCGAATAGCCCTCGCGGGGCGCGGCGCGGCAAGACAGTCCCGCGCCGCGCGCCGGTCCCGAGCCGGGCGGATCCGCCTTGGCCGCTCGTTTGCCGCGCAAGCTCGTGTGCCGCGGGCCGCTCGCCTGCCGCGCAAGCTCGTGTGCCGCGGGCCGCGCCTGCCCCGCACGCCTGTGTGCCCCGGGCCGCGCCTGCCCCGCCGAATGCGAACGGTTCGCAATTGCGTTATGCTGAAAACCTTATTGTTACTGATTCTCATTATGAGTAGAACCGAGGTTTGCCCGTGAGGCTCTCACGAACCGCTCCCGTACTGGCCGGGCTGGCCGCCGCCGCGGTGCTGCTGTCCGGCTGCGCCGCCGCAGGGGGAGAGGCCGAAGGTGACGGCAAGCTGAGCGTGGTCGCTTCCACCAATGTCTACGGTGATGTGGCCGAAACCATCGGCGGCGAGCACGTCGACGTCACCTCGATCATCGACCGGATGGCCCAGGATCCGCACTCCTATGAGGCAACGGCGCGGGACAAACTGGCGATCTCCCAGGCCGACCTGGTGCTGGAAAACGGCGGGGGCTACGACACTTTCATGCACACGCTGGCGGACGAGACCGGCGTCGACCACGACTACCTCATCACTGCGGTGGAACTGTCGCCGTTGTCCGGAGCCAAGGCCGCCGAGGCAGGACAGGCCCACGGGGGCGGCGACGCGGGGCAGACGGAGGACAGCCACGCGGACCACAGCCACGGCGGCTTCAATGAACACGTTTGGTACGACCTGCCGACCATGGCCGCGATTGCGGACGCCATCGCGGAGAAGCTCTCGGCCCTGGACCCGGAGCAGGCCGAAACCTTCCTGGCCAATGCCGACCAGTTCCGCGCCGGAATCGACGGCCTCCAGAGCGACATCGACGAACTCGCAGCCACGGCGGCCGGGGAAGCCGTAGCGGCCACCGATCCGGTGCCGCTGCACTTCTTCGATGCGCTGGGACTGGAGAACAAGACCCCGGCAGGCTTCATGGAGGCGGCCGAGGAAGGCAATGACGCCGCCCCGGCAGCCCTGAGGGAGGCCGAGGAGCTGATTTCCGGCGGGTCGGTACGGTTCGTCGCCTATAACGAACAGACCGAAGGGCCGCAGACCCAGGGCCTGCGCAAATTGGCGGAGAAGGCGGGCATCGACGTCCTCAACTTCACCGAGACCCTGCCGCCGGATCAGGACTACCTGGCCTGGATGGCGGAGAACCTGGAATCGGTGGACCAGGCGCTGGACGCGTGACCGGACAGGACGCCGGGCTGTGGTTAACTGAGGCAGTCCAAGCCGGACGCCGCAAGTGCCGCATCCCCTTCGTGCGCTGCGCGGCACGGAAGCTCAAAGGAACACTGCCATGACCCCCGCCGTCCGATTGCAGGGTGCTTCGCTGTCCTTCGGCCAGCGCGTGCTGTGGCATGACCTCGACCTGACCATCAACCCGGGCGAGTTCTTCGCGGTGCTGGGCCCCAACGGCTCCGGCAAGACGAGCTTCCTGCGCGTATTGCTGGGCCTGCAGCCGCTGAGCAGTGGCACGGCCGAGGTCAACGGACGGCCGCTGGAGCGCGGGAGCCGGGACATCGGCTATATCCCCCAGCAAAAGACCTTCGCTCCGGAGACCCCGCTGCGTGCGCGCGACCTGGTGGGCCTGGGCCTGGACGGGCACCGGTGGGGCATTCGGCTGAACGGCCGCAGGCATCGCCGGCGGGTGGACGAACTGCTCGAAATGGTGGGCGCCTCCGGTTACGCGGAAGCCCCGGTCGGGCAGCTGTCCGGCGGCGAGCAACAGCGGCTGCGGGCGGCCCAGGCGCTGGCCTCCGACCCCCAGGTGCTGCTCTGCGACGAGCCTTTGCTCTCGCTGGACCTGCACCACCAGCAGGCCGTGAGCTCCATGATCAACAGGCAATGCCACGAAAGGAACAGCGCGGTCGTCTTCGTCACGCACGAAATCAATCCGATCATCGACTATGTGGACCGGGTGCTCTACCTGGCCGGCGGCCAGTTCCGCGTTGGCACGCCGAAAGAAGTGATGACCACCGAGGTGCTGTCGCACATGTACAACAGCCACGTCGAGGTCATCCACAACCAGGGCCGGATCATCGTGGTGGGGCTTCCCGACGCGACCACCCACCACCACGGCGAGGCGGTGTAAGCATGGATGCATCGGAACTGCTGAACGCGGTCTTCAACTTCAACGACTACGGCGACCTGCTCCCACTGGTGCGCAACTCGCTGATTGCCGGCGCCGTCCTGGGCCTGGTCGGCGGCCTGATCGGCGTGTTCGTGATGATGCGCGACCTCGCCTTTGCCGTGCACGGCATCGCCGAGCTGTCCTTCGCCGGGGCGGCATGCGCGCTGCTGATCGGCGCGAACGTGGTGTTCGGCTCGCTGGTGGGCTCGGTGATCGCGGCCGTGGTCCTGGGCATGCTGGGCATGCGGGCACGGGACCGGAACTCGATCACGGGCGTGATCATGTCCTTCGGGCTGGGCCTGGGGATCCTGTTCCTCTCGCTCTACGAGGGCCGCTCGGCGAACAAGTTCGGCCTGCTGACCGGGCAGATCGTGTCCGTGGACACGGTGCAGCTGAACCTTCTGACCGCGGGTTCGGCCGTGGTGGTGCTGGGGCTTGTGGCCATCTGGCGTCCGCTGGCCTTCGCCAGCGCCGATCCGGACCTGGCCGAGGCCCGCGGCGTGCCCGTGGGCGCCCTCGCGATCGTGTTCATGTTCCTGCTGGGACTTGCCGTGGCGCTGTCCATCCAGGTGGTCGGTGCCTTGCTGGTGTTGTCCCTGGTCATCACCCCGGCCGCCGCGGCGCTCCGGGTGAGCAGTTCGCCGCGCGTGGTCGTGCTGCTGAGCGTGGTGTTCGCGGTGACCGCTGTGGTGGGCGGCATCCTGCTGGCCCTGGGCGGCAGCCTGCCGATCAGCCCCTACGTCACGACGATCTCGTTCCTGATCTACGTGGTCTGCCGGTTGGCCGGGGCGCGGCGGCAACGGAGCGGCAAGGTGGGGCGGCGCGACGTCGCCGCGGTACGGGTGACTGCCGGTTAAGCGCTGGCGGGGGCGGCGCTGCAGTCCGGGCACAGCCCGTACATTTCGACGGTGTGGGCAACCTGCGTGAAGCCGTGCTCCGCCGCCATTCGGGCAGCCCATTGCTCCACCGCCGGAGCCTCAATTTCCACGGTCTTGCCGCAGGTGCGGCAGAGCAAGTGGTGATGGTGATGTTCGACGGCGCAGCGCCGGTACACGGCCTCGCCCTCGCCGCTGCGCATCACGTCAACTTGCCCGTCGTCGGCCATGGCCTGCAGGATCCGGTACGTGGTGGCCAGCGAGACCGAATCGCCGCGGTCCTGCAGCAAGCGGTGCAGTTCCTGCGTGCTGACGAAGTCCTCCAAGCTGTCCAAGGCGGCGGCCACGGCCACCCTCTGGCGGGTCACCCGCTGTTCCGAACCGCGGCGCTGCGCCTGCGGTTTCGCTGAAGGAACGGACATGTCCGCTTCGGCTCCTCGCTGTCGATACTGGCACCCGTAGGGTGCATCCCAGCCTACCAGCAGGCCTGATTACCGGGGCACGCCGGCCCGCCCGCACGACGCACCGCAGGGACGCCGGCCGGCCCCCGCCGCTAGGGTGTGATCCATGAAGCTGACAAAATTCACCCACGCGTGCGTACGGCTTGAGCGGGACGGACACGTCCTGGTGATCGACCCCGGTAACTTCTCGGAAGTGGAGCAGGCCCTCGACGGGGCTACCGCCGTGCTGGTCACCCACGAGCATGCCGACCACATCGACCAGGACCGGGTTCCGGGCCTGCTCGAGGCGGCGGACGACATGCAGTTGTATGCCCCGGCCTCCGTGGCCGCCGGCCTCCGGGCGCTGGTCCCGGCGGCGGCGGGACGGATCCATACCGCCGAACCGGAAACGGAGTTCGAGGTGCCCGGGTTCCGCATCCGCACCTTCGGCGGCCAGCACGCCCTGATTCACCCGCACATCCCGGTGGTCGCCAACATCGGCTACGTCATCAATGACAGCCTGTACCACCCGGGCGATTCCTTCATCGTTCCGCACGGACTGGCCGTCAGGACGGTCCTGGTTCCCGTGCACGCGCCCTGGTCGAAGACCGGCGAGGTGATCGACTTTGTGACCGCGATGCGCGCCGAGCATGCCTATCCGATCCACGACGCCGGCCTGAGCGACCGCGGCCTGTCGCTGGTGGAGAAGCACGTGGAGCGGATTGGCGGTTACTACGGCACCAGGTATCGGCACCTCTCGCCGGGGGAGAGCGTGGAGCTGGCCTGACCTTCGGGACAGCACGGACGGGCTGCTTGGCCCAATACCGGCTGCTGTGATGGACTGTCGGGACACCGGCGGGCAACGACGCCCGCCAGCAGTCAGGAGGAGATCTCATGAGGACTCTGATGGACGTGCAGACACTGCGTGAACGGATGATCTCCGGACAGCGCACCGTACTGCTCGATGTTCGCTGGAAACTGGGCGACGACGCCGGCCACAGCCACTACCGCCAGGCCCACATTCCCGGTGCCGTCTACGTCGACCTGCCCTCGCAGCTGGCGTCGGCTCCGACGCCGGCCGGCGGCCGCCATCCGCTGCCGGAGCCGGAGGCCTTCCGCGAGGCCGCACGCGATTGGGGCATCAACAACGACGACGTCGTGGTGGCCTACGACGACAACGGCGGCATGGCCGCGGCCCGCGTGTGGTGGCTGCTGAAAGACGGCGGATTCGACTCCGTCTACCTGCTCGACGGCGGGCTCGCCGCCTGGCGGGACGAGGGGTTTGAACTGGACAGCGGCGACGAGCTGGCGTGCCTGGGCAACGTCGATCTGGGCAGCGGCAGGATGCCCAGGCTTGAGCTGGAGGACGTGCTGGATTTCGCGGGTACCTCGCTGTTGCTGGATGCCCGGGCCGCCGAGCGTTACCGCGGCGACTTCGAGCCGGTGGACCCCCGCGCCGGACACATCCCCGGCGCCGTCAGTGCACCGACCACGGCCAACCTGGCCCCGGACGGGCGCTTCCTGCCGCCCGCGGAACTCGCGGCACGGTTCAAGGACCTGGGGGCGGAAGGACGGAAGGTGGCCGTCTATTGCGGATCGGGCATCACCGCCGCCCACCAGGTCGTTGCGTTGGCCGAGGCCGGCATGGATGCGGCCCTCTTCCCGGGCTCCTGGTCACAGTGGTGCGGACATCCCGAGCTGCCGGTAGCCACGGGGAGCGCGCCGTAATCAGCCGCCGGATCAGCCCGGAGCGACGCCCTGCACCACGGCACCGAAAGCGTCACAGAGGGTGTGCCGTGGTGGCATGGCGAAGCAGCAAACGGTAGCGTCAGGCCCATGACACTTGGCCGTCCGGCACCGCCGCCGCTGGGGAAACCGCTTTCACCTGACCAGGAGCAGCAGGCCCTCGCGGCAGCCGACCTGCAGACACCGAGGAGCAGTATGAGGAGGGCGGCGGCCTATGGAGTGACGGGGCCCGATTCCGGCATGGTTGCCCTGCAGATTGAACGCCGCGCCGCCGGACCGCACGACGTGGAGATCGCCATCGCCTTCTGCGGCCTCTGCCACTCGGATGTCCACACGGTCCGCGGCGAGTGGCGCGAGATCGAGTATCCCCTGGTGCCCGGCCACGAGATCGTTGGGCGGGTCACGGCCATCGGCCAGGACGTCACCCTGCACGCCGTCGGCGACTTGGTGGGCGTGGGCTGCATGGTGGATTCCTGCGGCGATTGCTCCGCCTGCGGGGAAGGACTTGAACAGTACTGCGACAAGGGTGCGGTGGGCACCTACGGCGCCCGCGACCGCCGCCACGGCGGCGGGATGACGCAGGGCGGATACGCAACGTCCGTCGTCGTCGATGAGAACTTCGTGCTGCGCGTGCCGCCGGAACTCGACCCCGCCGCCGCGGCCCCCCTGCTCTGTGCCGGCATCACCACTTACTCGCCCATGCGCTACTTCGGCGTCGAAGCCGGCGACTCCGTCGGCGTGGTGGGCCTGGGCGGGCTGGGACACATGGCTGTCAAACTGGCCAAGGCCATGGGGGCGTCGGTAACCGTCTTCACGAGCTCGGCGGACAAGGCCGATTCGGCCCGCGCGCTCGGCGCCGACCACGTGGTGGTGACCGGAGACGCCGAGGCGCTCGCCGCGGCCCGGCGGAGTGTTGATTTGGTCATCGATACGGTGGCCGCGGCCCACGACCTTGCCCCGTACCTGCGGGCCATCCGCCGCGACGGTGCGCTGATCCAACTGGGCGTGCCGCCCGAGCCGATGCCGCCGGTGCCGGTCAACCTGCTGATGCGCGAGCGCGTCGCCTACGGCGCCTCGAAGATCGGCGGCATAGCCGAGACCCAGGAGATGCTGGACTTTTGCGCCGAACACGGGATCACGGCCGACATCGAACTGGTGGGCGCACCGGACCTCGACCAAGCCTATGACCGCATGGTGGCCGGCGACGTCGCCTACCGCTTCGTCCTGGACATCGCATCGCTGAACCGCTGAGCGGCCTGCCCGTGGTTGATCGCCTGCGGTGGACCTGCCCGCACCGAGGCCGGGCCGGCCGAACCTTCGCTGTCACCCGACCGGACTCCCACGAGCCCGGCTGGAACCTGGCCGGCTCTTACCGACCCCCGAATGACCCCAACCGACAAGGACTGCGTACATGAGCACCCTCTTCACCAAAATCATCGACGGCGAGATCCCCGGCCGCTTCGTCTGGAAGGACGACGACGTGGTGGCGTTCCTGAGCATCGGCCCGCTCGCAGACGGGCACACGTTGGTGGTGCCGCGGCAGGAAGTGGATCGCTGGACCGATGCCCCGGCCGATCTGCTGCAGAAACTCACCGCGGTCGCCCAGGCCATCGGCAAGGCTCAGGTGGATGCCTTTGGCGCTGCCCGTGCCGGCCTGATCATCGCCGGCTTCGAGGTGAACCACCTGCACCTGCACGTCTGGCCCTCCAACTCGGAGGCCGAGTTCGACTTCAAGCGGGCGCAGCAGGACCCGGACCCGGCCGTGATGGATGAGTCAGCCAAACGCCTCCGGGCGGCGCTGCGCGAGGCCGGACACGGGGACGTCGTTCCCGCCGACTGACGCGGGAACCTGTCGTACCCCGCGCGTCAGCCGGCGAGGGCCTCGTTCAAAGCAGTTCGGACGCGCTTCTCGGACACCGAATACGCGGTGCCGAGTTCCTGCGCGAAGAAGCTGATCCGCAGTTCTTCCAGCATCCAGCGCACCCTGTCCAGCCCGGAGCCGTCCAGGTTCCCGGGCTTCAGCGCCGCCCGCGCGTCGTCGTACTCGTCTTCGAGTCGCTGAACCACTGCCATGTGCTGCACGTCCCGGCCCACGGCGGTCGGCAGTTTTTGCAGCCGGCGCTCAATCCCCTGCAGGTAGCGCGGCAGCTGGCTGAGCTGCGCATAGCCCGTGGCCGCCACGAACCCGGGATAGACCAGCTGCTCCAGCTGGCTCTTGATGTCGGAGAGCGGGCTGATCAGGGCCAGGCTGGCGTTGGACTTCAGCTCCTTCTGGATCCGCCGGGTGCTGGAGAGGATCTTCTCCACGATGGCGGTCACGGTGAAGACGGTGTCGATCAGTTCCGCGCGGACCTGCTCGTACAGCGCGTCGAAGCCGGCCCGGGTGAAGGGCAGTTCGACCGGCACCAGCTTGTCCACCGCTGCCTGCGTGCAGTCGTCGATCAGCGACGCCACCGAACCGTGCGGGTTCTGCGTGAAGGTCAGCTTCTCCGTATTGTTCAGGTGGTCCAGCACGTACCGCTGCGGCGAGGGCACCCGCAGCACCAGCAGCCGGATGATGCCCGAGCGCATGGCCGCCTGCTGGCCGGAGGGTGTCTGGAAGACGCGCACACCGACGGTGCTGCCTTCGTCCACCAGGGCCGGATAGCCGGTCACGGTGTGCCCGGCCACCTCGCGCTTGACCTCGCGGGGGAGGTCGCCGTCCGGCCAGGCGGTCAGGCCGCTGCGTTCCTGCAGGCCCGTGGCGTCCTGTGCGGCAGTGCCCGACGCCGGTGTCCCGGCAAAGGGGGCCGCGGCCTGGCCGCCGCCGCGCTTCTTGCCGGTGGCGCCGCGGCGCTGACCCGCCGGCGACGGCTGGGCGGTCTTGGGCGTCGCCCCGAGCGACTCGGCGATGGCCCGGCGGTTGGCCGGCGCAAGTTCCTGCTGCAGCCGGTCCAGGTCCTTGTCCTCGCCCAGCACCTTGCCGGCGCCGTCGAGCACGCGGAACGACATCCGCAGATGCGGCGGCACGGTCTCCCAGTTCCATGAGCCGGGCGGGATGATGTGCCCCTTCAGCCGGCGCAGCACCAGCTCCAGCGACGGCTCCAGGTCATCTTCGGCGGGATCGAAGTCCGCCGCCAGGGCCGCCGCCGCGCTCCGGGCAACGTCCGGGGCCGGGACGAAGTTCTTCCGGACCTGCTTGGGCAACGACTTGATCAGCGCGGTCACCAGCTCAACCCGCAGGCCCGGGATCTGCCAGCGGAACGGGGCCGCGTCCAGCTGGTTGAGGAACAGCACCGGCACGTGCACGGTCACGCCGTCCGACGGATCCGGGGTTGCCCCCGGTGCCACCGGCGAGAATTCGTAGCTCAGCGGGAGCTCGAAGGTCCCCTGCCGCCACGTCTTCGGGAACGCCGAGGCGTCGAGTTCCTCCGCGTCGGCGGCCAGCACGGCATCCGGATCGAAATCCAGCAGCGTGGGATTCTCCGCCCGGGCGTCCTTCCACCACCTGTCGAAGTGCCGTTCGGAGACTACCTCGGGGCCGATCCGTTCGTCGTAGAACTCGAACAGCGTTTCGTCGTCCACGCGCAGGTCGCGGCGGCGCATCCGGGTCTCCAGTTCCTCGACCTCGGCCAGCAGCTTGCGGTTGCGGTGGAAGAACTTGTGGTGCGTGCGCCAGTCGCCCTCGACCAGGGCGTGGCGGATGAACAGCTCGCGGCTGAGTTCCCGGTCGATCCGGCCGTACTGGATCCGGCGCTGCGGGACGATCGGCACCCCGTAGAGGGTGACCTTCTCGTAGGCCATCACGGAGCCCATCTTCTTGGACCAGTGCGGCTCCGAATACGTGCGCTTGCACAACTGCGGGGCAATCTCTTCGGCCCAGGCCGGATCGAATTTCGCCGCCACCCTGGCCCACAGCCGGGAGGTTTCCACGAGCTCCGCGGCCATCACCCAGTCCGGCGACTTCTTGAACAGCGCCGAGCCGGGGAAGATGGCGAACCGGGTGCCGCGCGCGCCGGCATATTCGCGCTTGCGCTCCTCGTACACGCCAATGTGGCTGAGCAGGCCGGCGAGCAGGGACTTGTGGATGTCGTCGTGCCTGCCCACGGGGTCGACCTCCCGACCGGACTCCAGCGAGATGCCCAGCGGCTTGGCCAGCTGGCGCAGCTGCGCGAACAGGTCCTGCCACTCCCGGACCCGCAGGTAGTTGATGAACTCGGTGCGGCACAGTTTGCGGAACTGGGTGGAGGAGAGCTCCTGCTGCCGCTCCTGCAGATAGCGCCACAGGTTCAGGATGCCGGTGAAGTCGGACTTCTCGTCCACGAAGCGCTTGTGCTTCTCGTTGGCCTGCTGCTGCTTGGCCGTATTGTCCCCATGGGGCCGCTCCCGGGGGTCCTGGATGGTCAGCGCCGCCGCCAAAACCATCACCTCGCGGACGCAGCCGCGCTGGCCGGCCTCCACGATCATGCGGCCCAGCCGGGGGTCCACCGGCAGTTGCGCCAGTTTGCGCCCGACGGCGGTGAGCCCCGACTTCGGCGCGGATCCTTCCTTGGCGCCGGGCTGGGGCAGGGTGCCGGGCTCGGGCAGGGCTCCGAGTTCGCGCAGCAGGGTGACGCCGTCGTTGATGGCGCGGGACTCGGGCGGCTCCACGAACGGGAACGCCTCGATGTCCTTGGGGCCGCGGGCCACGCCCATCGCGGTCATCTGCAGGATGACCGCGGCCAGGTTGGTGCGCAGGATCTCGGGGTCGGTGAATTCCGGCCGGGAGTCGTAGTCCTCTTCCGAATAGAGCCGAATGGCTATCCCGTCGCTGACGCGGCCGCAGCGGCCCGAGCGCTGGTTGGCCGAGGCCTGCGAGATGCGCTCGATCGGCAGCCGCTGGACCTTGGTCCGGTGCGAGTAGCGGGAGATGCGCGCGGTGCCGGTGTCGATGACGTACTTGATGCCCGGAACCGTCAGCGACGTCTCGGCCACGTTGGTGGCCAGCACGATCCTGCGCTGGCCGCCGGGGGAGAAGACACGGTGCTGCTCCGCCAGCGACAGCCGGGCGTACAGCGGCAGGATCTGGGTGCCGGCCAGCCGGCGGTTGGTCTTGATCCTGGCCGCGAGGGCGTCGGCGGCATCACGGATCTCGCGCTCGCCGGAGAAGAAGACCAGGATGTCCCCGGGCGCCTCCAGGGACAGCTCGTCCACCGCGTCACAGACGGCGTCGAGCGGGTCGCGGTCTTCCTCCAGCTCGTCCACGTCCGGGTTGTCGGGATCGGTGGCCGCCGGCTGGTTCAGCGGGCGGTAGCGGATTTCCACAGGGTAGGTCCGGCCGGAAACCTCGATCACCGGCGCCGGTTCGTCGTCGCTGCCGAAGTGCCGGGCAAAGCGGTCCGGGTCGATCGTCGCGGACGTGATGATGACCTTCAGGTCCGGACGCTTGGGCAGGATTTGCTTGAGATAGCCCAGGATGAAGTCGATGTTGAGGCTGCGTTCGTGGGCCTCGTCGATGATGATCGTGCTGTACTTTTTCAGCAGTTTGTCGTGTTGGATTTCGGCCAGCAGGATGCCGTCCGTCATGAGCTTGATCCGGGTATCCCGGCCGACCTCGCCGGTGAAGCGGACCTGGAAGCCGACCTCCTGGCCGATCTTCACGTCCAGTTCCTCGGCGATGCGTTCGGCCACGGTCCGGGCGGCCAGCCGCCGGGGCTGGGTGTGGCCGATCAGCCCCTTCTCGCCCAGGCCCAGCTCCAGGCACATCTTCGGGATTTGCGTTGTCTTTCCGGAGCCGGTTTCGCCGGCGATGACGGTCACTTGGTTCGCGGCGATGGCCGCCATGATGTCCTCGCGCCGCTCCGAAACCGGCAGGGCCGCGGGGTACGTGATGTTCACAGCCATGATTGACCACAGTCTAGTCGCTGGACCCGCTGCCCCGGACCGTCCGCACAGCAGGACCGGCAAGGCGTGCGTCCGTGGACATAAATAACTATCCGGCGACAAACGGAGGCAATTTGTCCGGTGGGGGAGACGTATCTCATATGGTTGTCCTGACCCCGCGGTTCTGATTAGACAATGTGACTCGGTTCACAGGTAAGATCTTCAGGACGCTTCCGCAGGGTTGCCTGCCATCACCGCCGGCGCCGATGACGACGCCGCGTGTGGCGGACCGCTTCAGCCGCGCCGGGGAGGGGCGGCAAGGCGGAAAAGTGCCGGGCTATCCGGCACGTGACGGACATTTGAAAGGAACATCGTGAAGAAACGTTCGACCATGTTCGGCCTGGGGTCAGGCCTGCTGGCCACCGCCCTGCTTGTTTCCGCGTGCGGCAACGCGGGATCCTCCGAGGGCAATGCCGCCGAAGGCAGCACCGAATCGGTGGAGATCGGCATCAGCCAGATCGTCTCGCATCCGTCCCTGGACGCGGCCCGCGAAGGGTTCAAGAAGGCGCTGGCCGACAACGGCTACGTCGAGGGCGAGACCGTGACCTACGACGAGCAGAACGCGCAGGGCGACCAGGGCACCGCGACCTCCATCGCCGGCAAGTTCGCCAGCGACCAGAAGGACCTCATCCTGGCCATCGCGACGCCCACCGCGCAGGCGGCCGTGCAGGCCATCGTCGACACCCCGATCCTGTTCACCGCGGTCACCGACCCGGAGTCCGCCTCGCTGGTGGAAAGCATGGACGCCCCGGGATCGAACGTCAGCGGTACCTCGGACCGCAACCCGGTCGAGGAGCAGCTGGCCCTGGTCAAGGAGCTGAACCCGGACGCGAAGTCCGTGGGCATCGTCTACTCCTCGGGCGAGGTTAACTCCACCGTCCAGGTGGAATGGGCCAAGGAAGCGGCCAAGGAACTGGGCCTGGAGATCAAGGAAGCAGCGATCTCCAACTCCGGTGAAGTCCAGCAGGCCGCCGAGTCGCTCGACGTCGACGCGTTCTACGTGCCGACCGACAACAACGTGGTGTCCGCCCTCGAGTCCCTGATCCAGGTGGCCGAATCCAAGAAGATCCTGACGATTGCCGCCGAGGGCGACTCGGTGAAGCGCGGCACGGTGGCCACCTACGGCATCAACTACGAAAAGCTGGGCTACCAGACCGGCGAGATGGCCGTGAAGATCCTCAAGGGCGAGGCTGAACCGGCCTCCATGCCGGTGGAGACCCAGACCGAGCTGGAACTCTACGTCAACCCGGCCGCCGCCAAGCGCATGGGTGTGACCCTGCCGGACGGCTATGCCGACACGGCCGACCACGTCTTCGAGTAAGCCCGAACTTCCAGCTCGAGCCGAAGAAGTCCGCAGTCCCTCCGGCGGCCGGCCAGCCCGGCCGCCGGAGCGACGCCACGAGAGAACCAAGGTCTACTACCTATGATTACCGCGGTTGAGCTTGGGCTGATCTACGCGATCATGGCCCTGGGGGTCTACCTGACCTTCCGCATCCTCGATTTTCCCGACCTGACGGTCGACGGCAGTTTCACCACCGGCGCCGGAGTCGCCGCCATCAGCATCATCAACGGCATGCCGCCGGTCATGGCCACCATCCTGGCCTTCATCGCCGGCATGGCTGCCGGCACCGTCACCGGCCTGCTGCACACCAAGGGCAAGATCAACGGCCTGCTGGCCGGCATCCTGACGATGATCGCCCTCTATTCCATCAACCTGCGCATCATGGGCCGGGCCAACCTGCCGCTGTTGCGCGAAGAAACCCTGATCACCCCGCTGCGCGAGTCGGGGATGCTCGGCGGCATCGGCGCCATCGCCATCTTCCTGCTGGTCGCGCTGGTGGTGAAGGTGATCATGGACTGGTTCCTGCACACCGACATCGGACTGGCCATGCAGGCGACCGGCGACAACGAACAGATGATCCGCAGCTTCGGCGTCAGCACGGACAACCAGAAGATCCTGGGCCTCGCCCTGTCCAACGGGCTCGTGGCCGTCTGCGGCGCGTTCATCGCCCAGTACCAGGGCTTCGCCGACATCGGCATGGGCATCGGCCTGATCCTGGCCGGCCTGGCCTCGGTGATCATCGGCCAGGCGATCTTCGGAACCCGCCTGATCTGGATCGCCACCTTGGCCGTGGTGCTCGGTTCCGTGCTGTACCGCGTGGTCATCCAGCTGGCCCTCCAGGCCGGCCTGCAGCCGAATGACATGAAGCTGGTCTCGGCCGTGCTGGTGGTCATCGCGCTGGTGCTGCCGCAGTGGAAGGTCTTTCGCCGCGTCGGCGGGCTCGGAAAGATGAAGAAGTCCCTGACGGGAGCGAAGGGCTGACATGCTGGATATCAAGAACGTTCACAAGACCTTCTTCGCAGGCACCGTCAACGAGCGAGTCGCCCTGCAGGAGATCAACTTGTCCCTGGCCGCCGGCGAATTTGTCACGGTGATCGGCAGCAACGGTGCCGGCAAGTCGACCATCCTGAACATCACCTCCGGCAAGCTGCGCCCGGACGTTGGCACGGTGAGCATCGACGGCAACGACGTCACCAGGCTCGCCGACCACCAGCGGGCCCGCTTCGTCGGCCGCGTGTTCCAGGACCCGATGGCGGGAACGTCGCCGGAGATGACCATCGAACAAAACCTGGCCATCGCCTACGAACGCGGCAAGCGCCGCGGATTGCGCCCCGGCGTGACCCGCAAGAAGCGCGAATTCTTCAAGGAAGAGCTGCGTTCGTTGGAGCTCGGGCTGGAGAACCGGCTCAAGGCCAAGGTGGGTCTGCTCTCGGGCGGCCAGCGGCAGGCGCTGTCGCTGCTGATGGCCACGTTCAGCAGCCCGAAAATCCTGCTGCTGGACGAGCACACCGCCGCCCTCGACCCGCAGCGTGCGGAGCTGGTTAGCCGCCTGACCGCCGAAGTGGTGGACCGGCACCGCCTGACCACGCTGATGGTCACCCACAACATGGAGCAGGCGCTCCGGCTGGGCACGCGGCTGATCATGATGCACGAGGGCCGGATCATCCTGGACCTAAACCAGGAGCAGAAGCAGAAGGCCACAGTGCCGGACCTGCTGCATGAGTTCGAGAAGATCAAGGGCGTGGTCGACGACCGCACCATGCTCCAGTAGCGTCCGCGCTCCAGGAGCCACCGGCATCGGACCGGGTCAACGAACGACGGCGGCTGTCCCACCTAGGCGGTAGGGGCGGCCGCCGTTCCCGTGCCGGCGGCAGCAGCCAGCCGACCCGCGAGCTCCGCGGCGCGCTGCCGGAATTCCGCCGGCTCCAGGATTTCGAACGCAAAGCCGGTGGCGGCCAGCTCCACCAGGGGGTAGTCCAGCGAATCGTAGCCGGCCCGCAGCAGGGTGGCGCCGCCGTCGTCGGACAGGACGGCGATGTTCGGCGGGATCCTCTCCGCGACGGCCTGCAGGGGAGCGTCGATCCGGACCACCACGTCGAACCGGTACGGCGACCGCGTGATCGACTGCTGGACGTAGGCGGCCAGGTCCGGCTGCGGCAACTGCCGCGGGGCAAAGCGTTCACGCGCCGTGGGAACCGATTCGAACCGGTCCACCCGAAAGGTGCGCCAGTCCTGCCGGCCGGTGTCGTAGGCCACCAGATACCAGCGGCGCCCGGTGTCCACCAGCCGGTACGGTTCGGCCAGGCGGCGGCCGGACTCGCCGTCCGCCTTGGCGTAGCGGAAGCCGACCACGCGCCGTTCGGCAATGGCGGTGGAAATCCCGGTCAGCACCTCGGGGTCAACGGCGGCGGTGGGGCCGGCCAGGGTGACCACGGCGTTCTTCAGGGTGGAAAACTTGGGCCGGAGCCGCGCCGGCAGCACCTGCTCCAGCTTGGTCAGCGCCCGGAGCGAGGCTTCGCCGACGCCGGCCACCGGGCTGGCGGTCACCGCCCCGAGGCCCAGCGCGACGGCGAGGGCTTCGTCGTCGTCAAGCAGCAGCGGCGGAAGCTGCGCGCCCGCGCCCAGCTGGTAGCCGCCGGCCACGCCGGGGGAGGCATTGATGGGATACCCGAGGCTGCGGAGCTTGCCGATGTCGCGGCGCACCGTCCGTTCGGTGACCCCCATCCGCCCGGCCAGGGCGGACCCGGTCCACTCCCGGCGCATCTGGAGCAGGGAGAGCAGCTGCAGCAGCCGCGCGGACGTTTCGAGCATGGCCCACCTGTCTTCAGCAGCCGGAGCGTACCGAACCCTGCAGCACGCGCGGGTGCCGGTCGTTCCGGCAACAGGGCCACTCTAGTCTCGATTCACGACAAGAACTGTCCGTGATCAGGGGGCCGGCTTGCCGGCAACCGGCAACCCGTCCCGTCCCAGGGGTTCGCCCCCCGCTCTGGGCAAACAGCCGGCCGCCCGGCATGATGGACTCCCGGGCTCCCCAGGCGGGGAGCCGCCGTTGGGGAGGAGCCGGAATGTCTTTCAATGCAGCCGAGGAGTTGCTCGAGCAGCTGACCTGGCATTGGGACGCCCAGGCCCGGCCGCGGCTGGAGGGGCTTACCGACGAAGAGTACTTCTGGGAGCCCGCCGAGGGCTGCTGGAACGTGCGGCACCGCGGGACCAGTACCGCACCGATGGCGGTGGGCGCCGGCGTTTTCACGATCGACTTCGGACTTCCGGAGCCGGTGCCGCCGCCCGTCACCACCGTTGCCTGGCGGCTGGGCCACATTTTGGTGGGCGTGCTGGGCAGCCGTAACGCCTCGCACTTCGGCGGGCCGCCGGTCAGCTACGAATCGTTCGACTATCCGGGCACGGCGTCGGGCGCGTTGGAGCTGCTGGACGAATACTATGCGCACTGGATTGCGGGTGTCCGGGGACTCGGCGACGAGGGGCTGGCGGCGCCCTGCGGGCCGGCCGAAGGCCCCTATGCCGAGCGATCCATGGGGACGCTGGTGCTGCACATCAACCGGGAAATGATTCATCACCTGGCCGAGGTCGCGCTGTTGCGCGACCTGTTCGCCCACCGCCAGTAGGGAGCCGTGCAGAGGGTCCGGGCCGCGGGTTGCTCCAGAGGGCCGGGCCGCGGGGTGCTTTCAGGGGGCCGGGTCCCGCGGGTCCCTTCGTCAGGAACCCGCGGAGGGGTGGCCGGGTCAGGCCAGCCGGGCGAGGTCGGTGTAGGGGCGGCTCGGGGTGGAGCCGGCCGTCCAGTCGGCCTGCGAGCGTTCCGGCGGGGTGTTTCCCCGTCCGTCACGCAGGATCAGCCGGAGGGTTTCGATGATTACGAGGAGTGCCAGTGCGGTGATCAGGAGGAGTTCCATGCCTCCATGGTGGTCCTGCGGCCGGCAAAAAAAGAGTGGCAGAAACGACCATAAAGCATAAAAAACTGCCATACTGGTGGCATGCTGAAAAAGGTGGCCGTGGTGGTGCTTCCGGGAGCTGCGCCGTTCGAATTCGGGGTGGTCTGCGAAGTCTTCGGCATCGACCGTTCCGACCGGGGGACCGGTGTTCCGGCGTTCGACTTCCGGATCTGCACCCCCGAGCCGGGGGTCGTCAGCAGCAAGCTGGGGTTCTCCCTCAATGTCCCGCTCGGGCTGGAGGCCGCCGACGACGCGGACCTCGTGGTGGTGGCGCCGTACCAGCGCATGGACCAGGCCCCCGAAGCGCTTCTGCAGGCCCTGCGGGCGGCCCACGCCCGCGGCGCCTGGGTCTTGTCCGTGTGCTCGGCGGCCTTTGTGCTGGCCGAAGCGGGGCTGTTGGACGGCCGGCGCGCCACCACCCACTGGCAGTACTCACACCAGCTGGCCGCAGAATATCCGCAGGTCGACGTCGACGAAAACGTGTTGTACGTGGAGGACGAGCGCATCATCACCAGCGCCGGCACCGCCGCCGGAATCGACGCCTGCCTGCACCTGGTGCGGACCGAACTCGGGGCATCCGTGGCTTCGGCCATCGCCCGGGACATGGTGGTGCCGCCGCACCGGGCCGGGGGCCAGTCGCAATATATTGACCGCCCCATGTCGCTGGCCGGCTGCCACACCCTCAAGGACCTGCTGGCGTGGCTGTCCGAGAACCTGGCTCAGGACGTCAGCGTTGCCCAGCTGGCCGCGCGGGTCCACATGTCCGAGCGCACCTTCGCCCGCCGGTTCCGGGCCGAGACCGGCGCGACGCCGGCGGCATGGATCAACGCCCAGCGGGTGCTGCGTGCGCAGGAACTGCTCGAGGAATCGGACCTGAACATCGAGGAGATCGCCCGGATCACCGGGTTCGGCCAGGCGGTGCTGCTGCGCCACCATTTCGCCAGGTCCGTTGGCGTGAGCCCGGCGTCCTACCGCCGCACCTTCCGCGGCGGTGGCGCCGCCGCCGGCGCGCGGCAGCCGGCAGGCAGCGCGGCCCGCTAGGGGCCGTTTCCCTCCGCGGCACGCCGGGGGTTGTCCTTGTACCGCGGCCCGCGTGCAGGCACACTCATAAGTGTGCTTAGTAGTCCGGCGGGCGATGCGCGGCGGATGAGCAGGGTGCCTGCGCCTGCCGGGCGCGCGCACCCCAAGCGAACAAAGGAGAACCGGTGATGAGTTCAGCTGCAGAAGGGGCCAGGAGCCCGAAGCAACGGCGCAATGAAGTGGTAGCGGCCGAGAGGCGCCAATTCGGCGGCATCAAGTGGGGTTCGGCGTTCTTCGGCTGGCTCGCGGCCACCGGGATCGGGGTCATCCTGACGGCGCTCGTAGCCGCCATCGGCACGGCAGTGGGCATTGCCGAGAGCGCCGATCCCGCGCAGGTTGCCGAGCAGGCGTCCCGGAACCTGGGGACGGTCGGCATCGCGGGCGGCATCATCCTGGCCGTCATCTTGTTCATTTCGTATTTCTGCGGCGGATACGTGGCCGGCCGGATGGCCCGCTTCGACGGCGTCAAGCAGGGGCTGGCCGTGTGGCTGTGGGCGATCGTGGTTGCCATTGTGCTCGCCATCCTGGGGCTGATCGCCGGCAGCCAGTTCAATGTGCTGAGCGCCTTAAACAGTTTCCCCCGCGTGCCCCTCGGCGAAGGGGAGCTGACGACCGGCGGCATCATATTCCTGGTCGTCGCGGCGCTGGTTTCGCTCGCCGGCGCCATTCTCGGCGGCAGGTCCGGCATGCGCTTCCACCGCAAGGTGGACCAGGTGGGCGTCGACCGCCGCTTCGACGGGCCGGGAGACGGCGAGTAACGCACCTCCGGCGCAGGCCGGCTGCAGTTAACGGGAGAATCCCCGGCCGTTTGGCCGGGGATTCTCCCTTGTCCTGCGCTTCAGTGCCCTCGATAGGATTCGAACCTACGGCCTTCTGCTCCGGAGGCAGACGCTCTATCCCCTGAGCTACGAGGGCGCGGCACAGGCTGTTGGCCCGGTGCCCTGCGGGACCTATTGAGCTTATCAGCATCTGCGCCGCCAGAAGAAATGCGCCCCGGCCGGCCCCGACGGCGACCGTGCGGGAAGCGGCCGGTCCGGCCGTCACATCCGGCCGGCGCCGTGCGCCTGCGAGCCCGGTCACAGCCAGCCCGCCGAAAGCCGGTCGGATCAAGGGATTGCCCTATGCTTGTGGGGTGACTCCTGAAGAACTTTCCGCTGCCATTGCCGCCTGCCTGCAGGCCGCCGTCGACGCCGGCGACTTCGCCGTCGAAATGCCCAGCGAGGTCCGGGTGGAGCGCCCCAAGAACCGTGAGCACGGGGACTGGGCCACCAACATCGCCATGCAGCTGGCCAAGAAGGCCGGCATGAATCCGCGCCAGTTCGCCGAGATCCTCAGCGCGCGGCTGGAGAAGATTGACGGCGTCACCCGGGTGGACATCGCCGGACCGGGATTCCTGAACATCACCGTGGACGCCGCCGCGGCGGGAACGCTGGCCCGCAGCATCGTGGAGGCCGGCAGCGCCTTCGGCACCGCCAACGACCTGGCGGGCCAGCGGATCAACCTCGAATTCGTCTCCGCCAACCCGACCGGCCCGATCCACCTGGGCGGGACCCGCTGGGCGGCACTCGGCGACGCCCTGGCCCGCATCCTGGCCGCCCAGGGCGCCGACGTCACGCGCGAGTACTACTTCAACGACCACGGGTCGCAGATCGACCGCTTCGCCCGCTCGCTGCTGGCGAAGGCCAAGGGCGAGCCCGCCCCCGAGGATGGCTACGGCGGAGACTACATCGCGGACATTGCCCAAGCGGTGCTGCGGCAGAATCCGGATGCACTGTCGGCGGACGACCCGCAGGAAGAGTTCCGCAGCCGCGGCGTCGAGCTGATGTTTGCCGCCATCAAGGAATCGCTGCACGACTTCGGGGTGGACTTCGACGTCTACTTCCACGAAAACTCCCTGTTCGAGGACGGTGCGGTCGAAAAGCTGCTGGAGCAGCTCAAGACCTCCGGCAGCCTCTACTTCCAGGACGGTGCCTGGTGGTTGAAGTCCACGGACTTCGGCGATGACAAGGACCGCGTCGTCATCAAGTCCGACGGCAATGCCGCCTATATCGCCGGCGACATCGCCTACTTCAAGAACAAGCGGGACCGCGGCTTTGACCTGTGCATCTACATGCTCGGCGCCGACCACCACGGTTACGTTGCCCGGCTGAAAGCCGCCGCGGCCGCGATCGGCGACGACGCCGACCGGGTGGAAGTGCTGATCGGGCAGATGGTCAACCTGGTCAAGGACGGCAAGCCCCTGCGGATGTCGAAGCGGGCCGGCACTGTGGTGACCATGGAGGACCTGGTCGACGCCGTGGGTGTGGATGCCGCCCGCTATGCCCTCACCCGCTCGCACGCCGATTCCAACATCGACATCGACCTGGACCTGCTCGTCAAGCACAGCAACGACAACCCGGTCTTCTACGTGCAGTACGCCCATGCGCGCACCTGCGCCGTCGCGCGCAACGCGGCCTCTTCCGGCGTGGACCGCAGCGCGTTCTATGCCTCGCTGCTGGACCATGCCACGGAGAACGAGCTGCTGGCCGTGCTCGGCGCCTACCCGTCGGTGGTCGCCACGGCCGCGAAGCTGCGGGAACCGCACCGCGTCGCCCGGCACCTGGAAGTCATCGCCGGCGCGTACCACCGCTGGTACGACGCCTGCCGCGTGACGCCGATCGGGGACGGCGAAGTCACCGACACGCACCGTACCCGCTTGTGGTTAAACGCCGCCGTCACCCAGGTCCTGGCCAACGGCCTCGGCCTGCTGGGCGTCAGCGCGCCGGAGAGGATGTAATGCCCGCAGCACATGAAACCGCCGCCGCGTCTGAACTGGCGCCGGACTGGCTCACCCGCCCGCAGGACGTCAACCGGCTGGACGCCAAGCTCTGGGCCCGGGACGTGTCCCGCGGCGCGGAGGGCGAGCTGGAAATCTCCGGCCTCGGCGTCACCCGGCTGAAAGAGCAGTTCGGCACGCCGCTGTTCGTGGTGTCCGAGGACGACTTCCGGGCCCGCGCGCGCGAGTTCAAGCAGGCCTTCGACGAGGCCTTCAGCACGCTCTGCGGCGGCGTCGACGTCTACTACGCAGGCAAGGCGTTCCTCAGCGTGGAAATTGCCCGGTGGGTGGCGCAGGAGGGGCTGCGGCTGGACACCTGCAGCGGCGGGGAGCTGGCCGTGGCCGCTCGCGCCGGCATCCCGGGGGAGGACCTGGGCCTGCACGGCAACAACAAGTCGGACGCCGAACTCCACCGCGCGCTGGACATGGGGCTGGGCCGCATCGTGGTGGACAGCCTGGACGAACTGGCGCGCCTGGGAGCCATCGCCGCTGCCCGCGGCGAGATGGCCAACGTGATGCTGCGGCTGACCCCCGGCGTGCACGCGCACACCCACGAGTTCATTGCCACGGCGCACGAAGACCAGAAGTTCGGGCTCTCGATGGCCGGCGCCGACGACGGCTCGGGGCACGACGCCGGCGCGCAGCCCCGGCCGGCCGGCTCGCCGGCCGCGCAGGCCGTGGCGGCGGCGCTGGAGCACGAGTCCATCAACCTGCTGGGCCTGCACTGCCACATCGGATCGCAGATCTTCGAGCCCGAAGGCTTCGCGCTGGCGGCCGAGCGGCTGCTCACGTTCGTTGCCGAGGTCAAGCGGGTCCACGGCGTGGACCTGCACGAACTGGACCTGGGCGGCGGCTACGGCATTGCCTACACCGAAGCCGACAGCCCCCGCCCGCCGGCGGAACTCGCCCAGGCGATGGCCGCCGTCGTGCGCTCCGTCACGCAGCGGCTCGGCATCCCGGTGCCGCGGATCTCGATCGAACCGGGCCGGGCCATCGCCGGGCCCAGCACGTTCACGCTCTACTCGGCCGGCACCCGCAAGACCGTCCAGGTGGACACGGAGGGCGGCGGCAGCAGCCCGCGGCGCTACGTGTCCGTGGACGGAGGCATGAGCGACAACGCCCGGCCGGTGCTCTATGACGCCGACTACTCGGCGGCGCTGGCCTCGCGTGTGACGGACGCGGCCCCGATTATTTCCCGCGTGGTTGGTAAACACTGCGAGAGCGGTGACATTGTAGTCAGGAACGTTTACCTGCCCGAGGACATCGAGGCAGGGGACCTGCTGGCGGTGCCGGCGACCGGGGCCTATTGCTGGGCGCTCTCCAGCAACTACAACTACGTTGCCCGGCCACCTGTGGTTGCCGTGCGCGGCGGCGAGGCGCGGTTGATCATCCGAGGCGAGACCGAAGCCGACCTGCTGGCCCGCGACCTGGGCTGAGCGCCGGCCGGGCAGCAGTTAATGCGAGTAAGACTAAGACTGAGAGTTTGGGCAGCATGAAAACGCTGAAGGTAGCACTGTTGGGATGCGGGAACGTCGGCGCCCAGGTGGCCCGCATCTTGCTTGACGACGCCGACGTGCTGGCCGCGCGGACCGGCGCGCGGCTGGAACTGACCGGCATCGCGGTGCGCAATGCCTCGGCCAAACGGGCCGTGGAACTGCCCGCAGAGCTGTTCACCACCGACGCCGCGACGCTGGTCAAGGACGCCGACATCGTGATTGAACTGCTGGGCGGCCTGGAACCGGCCCGGACGCTGATCCGCACCGCGATCGCCAACGGGGCCGCCGTCGTCACCGGCAACAAGGCCCTGCTGGCCGCCGACGGCCAGGAGCTGTACGCCCAGGCCGACGACGCCGGCGTCGAGCTCTCCTTCGAGGCGGCCGTGGCCGGGGCCATCCCCATCCTGCGGCCGATCCGCGAGTCGCTGGCGGGGGACCGCGTCACCAAGGTGATGGGCATCGTCAACGGAACCACCAACTACATCCTAAACCAGATGGATTCCACCGGCGCCCAGTTCGGCGAGGCGCTGGCCGCCGCTCAGGAGCTCGGCTACGCCGAAGCCGACCCCACCGCCGACATCGAAGGCCATGACGCCGCCGCCAAGGGCGCCATCCTGGCCGGGCTGGCCTTCCACACCGCGGTCGACCTGGCCGACGTCCAGTGCCAGGGCATCAGCTCCGTCTCCGCCGACGACATCGCCGCGGCCCGGGACGCCGGCTACGTGATCAAGCTGCTGGCGATCGCCGAGCGGCTGAGCGGCGCCGACGGCCGCGAGGGCGTGTCAGTGCGCGTCCACCCGACCCTGCTGCCGCGCCAGCACCCGCTGGCCGCCGTGCACGGGGCGTTCAACGCCGTCTTCGTGGAAGCGGAAAACGCCGGCGAACTGATGTTCTACGGCCAGGGTGCCGGCGGTGCGCCGACCGCGTCGGCCGTCGTCGGCGACGTGGTCAGCGCCGCCCGGCGCATGGTCGGCGGCGGCCCGGGCCGGACCGAAACGGCGACCGTGGACCTGCCCGCCGTCGGGCTGGACTCGGTCCGGACCAGCTACTACATCGGCCTGGACGTGGCCGACCGGCCCGGCGTGCTGGCCCAGATTGCCGGTGTTTTCGCCGAGCACGGGGTCTCCATCGAGACCATGCGCCAGACCATCCACACCGAAGGCCCGCTGGAGCCCGTCCACGACGGCGGCGAGGTGACCGCCGAACTGCGCTTCGTCACCCACCGGGCCTCCGAGGCGTCGCTGGCCGCAACGGTCGAGGCCGTGCGCGGGCTCGACATCGTCAACGCTGTTACCTCTGTCCTGCGAGTAGAAGGAATCTAAGTGGCCCACCAATGGCGCGGCGTCATCCGTGAATACGCGGACCGGCTGCCGGTATCGGAGCAGACCGAGATCATCACCCTCGGCGAGGGCGGCACCCCGCTGGTGCAGGCGAAGGCGCTCTCCGAGCTGACCGGATCCGAGGTCTACCTCAAGGTGGAGGGGATGAACCCCACCGGCTCGTTCAAGGACCGCGGCATGACCATGGCCATCACCGCGGCCGTGGAGGCCGGTGCCAAGGCGGTGGTCTGCGCGTCCACCGGCAACACCTCCGCGTCCGCTGCCGCCTATGCCACCCAGGCCGGGCTGAAGTGCGCGGTGCTGGTGCCGGCCGGCAAGATCGCCATGGGCAAGATGAGCCAGGCGGTCGCACACGGCGCCGAGATCATCCAGATCAACGGCAACTTCGACAACTGCCTGGAAGTGGCCCGCAAGCTCTCCGAGGCCTACCCGGTGTTCCTGGTCAACTCGGTGAACCCGGCACGCATCCAGGGCCAGAAGACGGCGGCCTTCGAGACCGTCGACTACCTGGGCGACGCGCCGGACATCCACGTGATGCCGGTGGGCAACGCGGGCAACATCACCGCGTACTGGAAGGGGTACCAGGAGTACGCCGCGCCGTACGAATCGGCCGTTGCCGGCATGCTCCCGCCGGTCGCCACCAAGACCCCCGTGCTGTGGGGCTTCCAGGCCGCCGGCGCGGCGCCGCTGGTGCTGGGACACCCGGTGACCGAACCGGAGACCATCGCCACCGCCATCCGGATCGGAAATCCGGCCTCCTGGGACACCGCCGTCGCCGCACGCGACGAGTCCGGCGGCCTGATCGACTCGGTGACCGACGACGAGATCCTGGCCGCGCACCGCTGGCTCTCCTCCCGCGAGGGCGTCTTCGTGGAGCCCGGCTCCGCGGCAGGCGTTGCCGGCGTGCTCAAGAAGCACGCGGCCGGGGAGGTGCCCGCGGGCAAGACTATCGTCATCACGGTCACCGGCCACGGGCTGAAGGACCCGCAGTGGGCACTGCAGACCGAGGACGGCAGCGAGGCGGCGCCGGTCAAGGTGGACTTCGACGTGGTCAGCGTGGCCAGCGCCCTGGGTCTTGAGTAGCAGCACCTTGCCGGAGGAGGGCACCGCCGTGGCCGGCCGCATCGCGCCCGGCCAGCGCGTCACCGTGCGGGTTCCGGCCACCAGCGCCAACCTGGGCCCGGGCTTCGACAGCCTGGGCCTGGCCCTGGCCTACTACGACACCGTCACGGTGGAATCGACCGACGACGGCGTCTTCCACGCCTCCGTGACCGGCGAGGGCGCGGCGGGCCTGCCCGCCGATGAAAGCCACCTGATCATCCGCACCCTGCGCGGCACGCTGCGTGAGGCCGGGTACGACGCCGGCGGGCTGCGCCTGCGGGCCCGGAACCTCATTCCGCACGGCCGCGGCATGGGATCCTCGGCCGCCGCCGTCGTGTCCGCCGTGCTGCTGGCCAACGCGCTGCTGCCGGAGCGGGAACGGCTGGGGGCGGCGGACATCCTGCAGGTTTGCTCCGCCCTGGAGGGCCACCCCGACAACGTGGCCCCGGCCCTTAGCGGGCAGCTGGCCATCTCCTGGGAAGAGGACGGCGTTTTCGCCAGCACCTGCGTGCCGATCTGCCCGGACATCGTGCCGGTGCTGGCCATCCCGGCCTACGAGCTTTCCACGGAAACCGCGCGCAACCTCCTGCCCGCGTCCGTGCCGCACCACATGGCCGCCGCCAACTCCGGCCGCGCCGCCCTGCTGGTCCACGCGCTGACCCGCGATCCGTCCCTGCTGCGGGCCGGAACCGAAGACTGGCTGCACCAGCGGCACCGGGCACCGGCCATGGAACCCAGCGCCGCGCTGATCGCGGCGCTGCGCAGCCAGGGCCACGCCGCCGTCGTCTCCGGTGCCGGACCCACCGTGATGACACTCGCCGCGAACCAGGCCGAGGCGGAGCAGGTCCAGCGGGCCATCGCCGCCCACCTGGAACGCCGTGACTCGCCGGGGAACTGGCGGGTGCTGAAACTGGCAGTGGACACAGATGGTGCTAAAGTGGAAGTGCACCCCCGGGATTAACCGGCGAGGACACCTGCCGGATGCTCCGGATCAAGCAAGCCGAGTAGCCGTTTGGGCAGGATCCCCGTTCCAGGTGCAGCCTTTCAGGAGCCTTCCGCGGCACTCAACGGCGTTGCTGCCGGCCATCGGCCGGACAGGACCTCACTCGTTCCATCCGGACGGCTTGTTTCAAGGTTTTTCATCTCTGATCACCCGGACTTGTTTCGGCACGACGCCGCAGGCAATACCGGACCCAGCCGGGCTTCTCATGCAACGGCCGGGTAGCAAACAACGCGGTGCGCTTCATATGCACACCGCCCGACGAGGGGGAAGGATCCTTCGTGACCGAAACCACTGACCTGACCGCAGGTGTGGAAACAATAGACTCTCCTGCACCGAAGAGTGCAGGCCTTGCCGGCCTGAAGCTGGCCCAACTGCAGGTGCTGGCCGGGCAGCTCGGCATCACCGGCGGCTCGCGGATGCGCAAGGGCGACCTGGTCGCCGCGATCTCCGACCACCAGCGTGGCTCCTCCGTGGCCGACCGCACGGCCAAGAAGGCCGAGCAGCCGGTGCGCACCGAAACTTCGGCGGCGAAGGAAGAGACCGCCGGCGCGGCAGGCGACGGCGCAACCGGCGGCACCGCCGGCGGCGACCTGACCAAGGCGGCGGAGCGGGTCAGCCGCACCCGCAACCGCAACCGCCGCGCCAGCAGCGACGGCACCATGGCTGCCGCCGACGGGGAAGCAACGGCCGCCACCACCGAGGCCCCGGCCGAAACCGCGCCGGCCCAGGCCCCCGCGGCGGACAACGCACCGGCCGAGGGCGAGGGACGCCAGGAGCGCCGCAGCCGCGGACGCAACCGCCGCTCCGACTCCGGCCAGCAGGACGCGGCCGAGACCAAGGCCGACGCGCCGCAGGAAGCTTCCGACGGCAAGCCGGCCGAGGCTCAGCAGGACGAGAAGAGGGACGGCCAGGACGGCTCCGGCCAGCAGCAGTCCGGCCGCGGCGACGGCCAGTCCGACCGCCGCAGCCGCAACCGCAACCGCAGCGACGCCGACCGCGACACCCGGGACAACCGCGACACCCGGGAGCGCGACACCCGCGATACCCGCCAGGACGACGGCGACGAGGGCGGCCGCGGCCGCAACCGCAACCGCCGCAACCGCCGCGACAACGACAGCAACAACACCCGCTACCGCGACCGCAACGAGCGTCGCCGCGGCCGCGACCGCGGTCCCGAAGTCGACGACACCGAGATCTCCGACGACGACGTGCTGCTGCCCGTTGCCGGCATCCTGGACGTGCTGGAGAACTACGCCTTCGTGCGCACCTCCGGCTACCTGCCCGGACCGAACGACGTCTACGTCTCGCTGGCCCAGGTCAAGAAGCACAACCTGCGCAAGGGCGACGCCGTCGTCGGCGCCATCCGCGCCCCGCGCGACGGCGATTCCGGCGGCCAGGGCAGCCGGCAGAAGTTCAACGCACTGGTCAAGCTCACCTCCGTCAACGGCAAGCCGGTGGAGGAGAACAAGGACCGCGTGGACTTCACCAAGCTGGTCCCGCTGTACCCGTCCGAGCGGCTGCGCCTGGAGACCGAGCCGAAGAAGATCGGCCCCCGCGTCATCGACCTGGTGGCTCCGATCGGCAAGGGCCAGCGCGGCCTGATCGTCTCCCCGCCGAAGGCCGGCAAGACGTTGATCCTGCAGTCCATCGCCAACGCGATCACCACCAACAATCCCGAGGTCCACCTCATGATGGTGCTGGTCGACGAGCGGCCCGAAGAGGTCACGGACATGCAGCGCACGGTCAAGGGCGAGGTCATCGCCTCGACCTTCGACCGTCCCGCCGACGACCACACCACCGTGGCCGAACTGGCCATCGAGCGCGCCAAGCGACTGGTGGAGATGGGCATGGACGTGGTCGTCCTGCTGGATTCGATGACCCGCCTGGGCCGCGCCTACAACCTGGCCGCCCCGGCCTCGGGCCGCATCCTCTCCGGCGGCGTGGACTCCTCGGCGCTGTACCCGCCGAAGCGTTTCTTCGGCGCCGCCCGGAACATTGAAAACGGCGGCTCCCTGACCATCCTCGCCACCGCGCTGGTGGAGACCGGGTCCAAGATGGACGAGGTCATCTTCGAGGAGTTCAAGGGCACCGGCAACATGGAACTGCGCCTGTCCCGCTCGCTGGCGGACAAGCGCATCTTCCCGGCCGTCGACGTCAACGCCTCGGGCACCCGCCGCGAGGAAAACCTGCTCTCGCCCGAAGAGGTCAAGATCATGTGGCGCCTGCGCCGCGTCCTCTCGGGTCTGGACACCCAGCAGGCGCTGGAACTGCTCACCGGCAAGATCCGGGAGACGCAGTCCAACGTCGAGTTCCTGATGCAGGTCCAGAAAACGACGCTCGGCTCGAAGGCCGAAAACGACAAGTAGCTGGGTTACCGCTCAGAATTTTCTCCGGCCCCGCCCCTTCGCGCGGAGGCTCTCGTCCTACGGACTCGAGCCTCCGCGCTACGGCAGGCCCGATGCCACTCCCGGGCCGGAGAAAGATTCTGAGCGGCTTGTCGTTTAAGGCGCTTACCTGCCGTCCCTTTCGTTGCTATTTAGACTTGTTGTGAGTCGAAAGAGGTTTGAAGATGTTTGAGTCCGTTCAGGGGCTTCTTGACGAGCACGCCGAGCTCCAGAAGGAATTGAGCGACCCTGCCGTCTATTCCGACCAGGCGCGCGCCCGGAAGCTGGGCCGGCGGTCGGCGGAGCTGAACGGCATCGTCGAGGCGCACAAGCGCTGGTCCCACCTGGCGGACGACCTCGAAGCGGCACGCGAGCTCGCCGACGAGGATCCCGAGCTGGCGGCCGAGGTGCCCGGACTTGAAGCCGAACTCGAAATCGCCCAGGAACGGCTCCGCCGCCTGCTGATCCCGCGCGATCCGGACGACGCGCGCAACGTGATCATCGAGGTCAAGGGCGGCGAAGGCGGTGACGAGGCGGCACTGTTCGCCGGCGACCTGCTCCGGATGTACATGCGCTACGCCGAATCCCGCGGCTGGAAAACCGAAATCATTTCCGCGACCGAGTCCGACCTGGGCGGTTACAAGGACGTCCAGATGGCCATCAAGGGCAACTCCAACGACCCGTCCGAAGGCGTCTGGGCCAGGCTCAAGTTCGAGGGCGGCGTGCACCGCGTCCAACGCGTTCCGGTGACCGAATCGCAGGGCCGCATCCACACCTCCGCCGCGGGCGTCCTGGTGCTTCCGGAAGTGGACGAGCCGGAAGAAGTGGACATCCATCAGAACGACCTGAAGATCGATGTTTACCGTTCCTCGGGTCCGGGCGGCCAGTCCGTGAACACCACCGACTCGGCGGTGCGCATCACCCACCTGCCCACCGGCATCGTGGTCGCGATGCAGAACGAGAAGTCCCAGCTGCAGAACCGCGAGGCCGGCATGCGCGTGCTCCGGGCGCGGCTGCTGGCCCACCAGCAGGAGCAGATCGACGCCGCGAACTCCGAGACGCGCAAGTCGCAGATCCGCACCATGGACCGGTCCGAGCGCATCCGCACCTACAACTTCCCGGAAAACCGGATTGCCGACCACCGCACCGGCTACAAGGCCTACAACCTGGACGCGGTGATGAACGGTGAACTGGAACCGGTGATCCAGTCCGCCATCCAGGCGGACGAGGAACACCGGCTGGCCGCCCTGGGCGAGGAAAACTAGCCAGCAGTGCCCGCCACAAACCTGGCCGACGCCCTGTCCGCCGCCGCCGCGCGGCTGGCCGAGGCCGGCGTCCCCTCGCCGCGGGTGGACGCCGAACTGCTCGCCGCCCACCTGCTGGGCGTTTCCCCGGGGCGGGTCCGCGCGCTGGCGCTCCTGGGAACGGAACCTCCGCCCGGGCTCGAGGACCTGGTGGCCGAGCGGGCCACCCGCATCCCGCTGCAGCACATCACCGGCCGCGCCTATTTCCGGCATCTCGAACTGCAGGTGGGACCGGGCGTGTTCGTCCCGCGCCCGGAAACCGAAACCGTCGCCCAGCACGCGATCGACCGCGCCCGCGCCCTGCCCGCGGCCAAAGTGGTGGACCTGGGCACCGGCTCAGGCGCGATCGCCGCCGCCGTGGCCAGCGAAGTTCCCACGGCCACCGTCTACGCGGTGGAACTGAGCGCCCTCGCCCACGCCTGGGCCGAACGGAACCTGGCGCCGCTGGGCGTCACCCTCCTGCGGGAGGACTTGCGCACGGCGCTGTCCGCGCACGACGGAACGTTCGACGTCGTCGTCTCCAATCCGCCGTACATCCCCGCCGAAGCGGTCCCGCGCGAGCCCGAAGTGGCCGAACACGACCCGCAGATGGCGCTCTACGGCGGGGGAGCGGACGGCATGGAACTGCCGGCGGCGACGGCGGCGACGGCCGCGCGGCTGCTGAAGCCGGGCGGCCATTTCATCATGGAGCACGCCGAAGTCCAGGCCGCTGCCGTGCACTCCCTCCTGCGCACGGCCGGATGCTGGGACGAGGTGGCCACCCGGTACGATCTGACCGGGCGCGAGCGGGCCACGTCGGCCCAACGGTTATGAGAATGGAACAATGAGTCTGTGAGCACTACGTATAACTGCGACGACGACGCCGCCCGCAGCGAGGGACTGGCGGCGGCCCAGGCCGCCATCGCCGACCGGCAGTGTGTTGTCCTGCCGACCGATACCGTCTACGGGATCGCCGCCGACGCGTTCTCGCCGCAGGCCGTGGCCACCCTGCTGGCCGCCAAGGGACGCGGGCGCAAAATGCCCCCGCCGGTGCTGGTGCCGCGGCCGCAGACCATGGACGGGCTGGCCACCGACGTGAGCGACGAGGCCCGGGCCCTCGCCGACACCTTCTGGCCCGGCGGGCTGACCCTGATTTTCCGCGCGCAGCCGTCGCTGACCTGGGACCTGGGCGAAACCAAGGGCACCGTCGCCCTGCGCATGCCCGACGACGAACTGGCGCTGGAGCTGCTGGCGGCCACCGGGCCGCTGGCCGTGTCCTCCGCGAACCGCACCGGGCAGCCGTCGGCGCAGACGGCCGCGCAGGCCAGGGAGCAGTTGGCCGAGTCCGTGGACGTCTACCTGGAAGACGGCTTCCGGCCCTTCGACGGCACGACGGCCGTGCCCTCCACCATCGTCGACTGCACCTCCGCCACACTGCGGGTGGTCCGCGAGGGCACGATCAGCCTGGAAACACTGCGCACCGTCGTGCCGGGCATCCTGGGCCTGGGGGAGACTGTAGAGGCATGAGCCACGATTCCGCTCTTCCCCGCGGCAAGACCGCCAGCAGCGACCGGGCCCTGTGGCTCTGGTCGCAGATCCTGTTGGACTCCCTGGCCTGGGTCCTGGCGATCGTGCTGGCCGTCTTCCTGCGCTACGAGATGACGCTGAGCCTGACCAAGATTCCCGGCATCATCCTGCTCTGTGCGGTGGCCATCGCGGCCCAAATGGCCGTCGGGTCTGCGTTCGCCCTCTATAAGGGCCGCTACAGTTTCGGCAGCTTCCACGAGGCCAAGCTGCTGGTCATGGTGACCATCTCGGTGTCGTTGATCCTGAGCGTGGGACTGCTGCTGTTCGGCATCTCGCTGGGCATCGCGCGCGGCACCGGCCTGATTGCCTTCCCGTTCGCCTGCCTGTTCATGGCCGCCGTCCGCTACCTGAAGCGGATGTATGTGGAAAGCAAGGCCAAGCCGGGGGACGAGGCCGAGCGGACGCTGATCTACGGCGCCGGTTTCGTCGGCAACAACATCGTGACCCGGATGAGCAACGACCCGGCCTCGCCCTGGCTGCCGGTGGGGCTGATCGACGACGATCCGGCCAAGAAGCACCTGCGCATCGCCTCCGTCCCGGTGCTGGGCCGGATGGAGGACCTGCCGGAGATCGCGCACCGCACCGGGGCGACCGTGCTGCTGGTGGCGATCGCGGACATCGACTCCGCGCGGATGCGGCAGATCTCCGACAGCATCGCGGGCCGGAACATGCGGGTGCTGGTGGTACCGCCGCTGAAGGAAATGCTCACCGGCCGCCAGGACTTCTCCTTCCGCGAGGTGGACATCGAGGACCTCATCGGGCGGCAGCCGGTGGATATCCACGTCGAAGAGATTGCCCACTACGTCACCGGCAAGCGCGTGCTGGTCACGGGCGCCGGCGGGTCCATCGGTTCCGAGCTGTGCCGCCAGATCCACGCGTTCCAGCCGGCCGAGCTGATCATGCTGGACCGCGACGAGACCGGGCTGCAGGGCACGCAGATTTCGATCACCGGCAAGGGCCTGCTCACGGGCAGGGATACCGTGCTGGCCGACATCCGCGACCCAGCCGCACTCGAGGACATCTTCCTTGACCGGAAGCCGGAAGTGGTGTTCCACGCCGCGGCGCTCAAGCACGTGTCGCTGCTGGAGCAGTATCCGGAGGAGGCCTGGAAGACCAATGTGCTCGGTTCGCTGAACGTGCTGCGCGCCGCCCGCGCCGCGCACGTGGCGACCTTCGTCAACATTTCCACCGACAAGGCCGCCAACCCAACCACCGTGCTGGGCCATTCCAAGCGCGTGGCGGAAAAGCTGACGGCCTGGGTGGCGCAGCAGACCGGGCAGAAGTACGTCTCCGTCCGGTTCGGCAACGTGCTGGGCAGCCGCGGTTCGGTGCTGCCGCTGTTCAGCGAGCAGATCCGCAAGGGCGGTCCGGTCACGGTCACCGACGCGGCGGCCACCCGGTTCTTTATGACGATTCCGGAAGCCTGCCAGCTGGTGATCCAGGCCGGCGCGATCGGCAGCGGCGGCGAAGTGCTGATCCTCGACATGGGCGAACCGGTGAAGATCCTGGACGTCGCCGAGCGGATGATCGCGATGTCGGGCAAGGACGTGGAAATTGTCTTCACCGGCCTGCGCCCCGGCGAAAAGCTGCACGAGGACCTGATCGGGGAGGGCGAAAGCGATTCCCGTCCGCTGCACCCCAAAATCTCGCACGCCTCCATCGAGGGCCTGGACCCGGACCGGATGAGCCTGGCCGAGTGGAAGAGCCGGCAGGACCTGATCTCGGCCTCGACCGGGGCGATGGACGTGGTCCCGGCCGCAGTGGCCGCCGCCGACGAACTCGACGACGTGGTCCCGGCGGCAGTGGTCGCCGACGACGAACTCGAGGCCGGGCTTAAGGACGGCGGGCGGGAGCGGGCATCGTGACCGCAGCCGTGGTGGCCGTTGCCGCGGCCCTCCTGCTCAGCCTGTTGCTGCCGTTCGCGTTGATCCCGATGCTTAAGCGGCTGGGCGTGCTCGACGTGCCGAACGAGCGGTCCTCGCACACCCGCGTCGTCGTCCGCGGCGTGGGCATCACGGTGGCGGCCGGGCTGCTGGCAGGGCTGCTGATTGCCGCGCTCGGCGGCGCCGTGGCGGCGCCGCAGCTGCTGCTCGCGGTCGCCGGGGTGGCCGCCGCCGCCGCGCTGCTGGGCTGGATCGAAGACTTCCGGGGACTGTCCATCCGCGGCCGGGCCGCGCTGCAGCTGGGCATCGGCGTCGGTGGCACGGCACTGGCCATCGGACTCACCGGCCAGACCTGGTGGTGGCTGCCGCTGGGCGCCCTGGCCCTGGCGGCCTACATCAACATCGCCAACTTCATGGACGGCATCAACGGGATTTCCGGGTTGCACGGCACGGCCGTCGGACTGATGTTCGCCGCTACCGGCGCCATCACCGGCCACGGCTGGCTGGTGGTCGGCGGGACCGTGGTGGCGGCCGCCTTTGTGGCGTTCCTGCCCTGGAACCTGGGCCGCGGGAACGTCTTCCTGGGCGACGTCGGCAGCTACCTGCTGGGGGCGGGCCTGGCCATGCTGGGCATCACCGCCTTTTTGGACGGCGTGCAGGCGGAGTACCTGCTGGGACCGGTGGCCATCTACCTGGCCGATACGCTCGCCACGCTGCTGCGGCGGATCAGCGCGGGGGAACGGTGGTACACGCCGCACCGGCAGCACGCCTACCAGCGGCTGACGGACGTGGGCTTCAGCCACGTGCAGTCGGCGCTGCTGGTCACCGGCTGTACGTTGCTGACCGGCTTCTGCGGCTACCTGGCGGCCGAATCGGGCCTCGCGGGCAAGGCGGCAGCCATCGCCGCGTGCGCCGCCGTCGTTGTTTTTTATCTGCGCGCGCCGGTGCTCTTCAGCCGCCGCACATCCAACGCCGCCAACCCTGCGGCGTAACGGCGGGCCCCGACTCGTCGGCAAGTTCTATCTCATGTAGAATAAACCCGGCCGTTCCGGCCCGCCCCGCACCGCGATCGAAAACGGACTACCAATGCGCGCTTCACGCCACGACGGCCACCCCGCCGCTGGCGCAGCTGTCGCTGCATCCGGTCCCACCCGGTCGCCGTGGCTGAAGATCCTGCGGTCCGCCCTGGTCGCCGGCGGCGCAACCGCCGGGCTGGTGATCGTGATGTCGACGGTGGCGGCGGGTGCGGCAGGTGCCCTGAGTGCCCTGCTCGGGGCGGCGCTGGTGGTGCTGTTCTTCGCCATCAGCCTGCTGGTGGGCCACTACGTGGGACGGTCCAATCCTTCCGGCGCCATCGGCGCCTTCATCGCCACCTACATCATCAAAGTGGTGGGCTTTGGGGCGGCTCTCTTCCTCATCGGCACCCCGATGTGGCTCGAGCGGACCTGGTTCTTTGTTGCGGCGGTGGCCACCGTGGTGGTCTGGCAGGCGGCCGAAGTGTTCGCCTTCTCGCGCACCCGCCATCAGCTGTACGCCGATCCCGAACCGGAGCCGGCGGACCGCCGGCAGCAAGCGGAAGGGGAGAATGGACATGGCGGCTAAGGGCACATCCGGCCCCGCCCGGAGCGGTTCCGGGGACGATTCCACCTACCAGGGCGGCAACACCGTCCTCACCTATATCCTTGGCGGGATCATCGCCTGGGGTTTGGTAGGCTGGGGTTTGGACTATCTGTTGGATACCCGCTGGCTGATTTTCGTCGGTGCCGTTCTGGGCGCTGGAGGCGGATATTATCTGGCCCGCAAACACAACCTCACGCGCGGCGCCCGGCGCCGCCATGAGGATGGCGCGGGGGACCACACCTAAATGTCAGAAAACTTTATATGGTGGCCTGCCTCGATGGCGACCCACCCTGAAACGCCCAAAGATGGACACTGCAGAGAGGAAACGCGTTGATCGCGCTTGCGCTTCCGGCGGCCGCTGATGAAGGTGGCTTCGTCCCACCGACCCTCGAAGATATGCATCTACCGGAGGTTCTCCCGTGGATGGCCCCGTACGGTGAGGGCTTCGGCAAGCAGATGCTGCTGGTCCTGCTGTCCGTCGCACTGATTTCCTGGTTCTTCGTGGCGGCCTCCCGCCGCCGCCAGCTTGTTCCCGGCAAGCTGCAGCACCTGGGCGAAATGAGCTACAACTTCGTCCGCAACTCGGTGGGCAAGGACATCATCGGTGAGCGCGATTTCAGGCCGTTCGTCCCGCTGCTGATGGCACTGTTCTTCTTCATCCTGGTGAACAACCTCTTCGGCTCCATTCCGCTGCTGCAGCTGCCGACCCCGTCGCACGTGGGCACGGCCTACGCCCTGGCCGGCGTCGTCTACATCACGTGGATCGTCCTGGGCATCAAGAAGCACGGCATCGGCTACTTCAAGCTCGCCGTCGTTCCGTCCGGCGTGCCGAAGGCGATCCTCCCGCTGGTCGTCCTCATCGAGATCATCTCCACCTTCCTGGTCCGCCCGGTCACGCACAGCCTGCGTCTCTTCGCCACCATGCTGGCCGGCCACCTGATCATCATGCTGGCTGCCGCCGGATCCGAATTCCTGATCATGGATGCCGACTTCTGGTTCAAGCCGCTGGGCATCCTGACGCTGGCCGGCGGCGTGGGCATGTACTTCTTCGAAATCCTGATCCAGGTCCTGCAGGCTTACGTGTTCGTCCTGCTGACCGCGATCTACATCCAAGGCTCCCTGGCCGAGGAACACTAAATTTCCCCGCTGGGGAAGAACCTGAACCAACAACCTGCCCATTGGGGCATCTTGAAAGGAAAATAATGGAAGGCAATATCAACCTCGTCGGTTACGGTCTCTCCGCTATCGGCGGTGCCATCGGTGTGGGCCTCGTGTTCGCTGCTTACATCAACGGCGTTGCCCGCCAGCCGGAGGCACAGCGCGTGCTGCAGCCGATCGCATTCCTGGGTCTCGCGCTGACTGAAGCTTTGGCCATTCTTGGTCTGGTGTTCGCGTTCGTCCTCTAACAGGGCAACGCGGACCATCCACACCGAGTAGATAGGACGGGTGAGATATGAATCAGGCAATGATCCTCGCCGCCGCGGAGGGTGCAAACCCTCTGATCCCTAACGTCTGGGAAATCGTCGTCACGCTGATCGGCTTCGCGATTCTCATGTACATCGTCGCCAAGTTCGTCGTTCCGGCGTTCGAGAAGACGTATGCGGAGCGCACCGAAGCCATTGAGGGCGGGATCGCCAAGGCGGAGGCCGCCCAGGCCGAAGCCAGCGCTGCGTTGGACGAGTACAAGCAGCAGCTGATGGACGCCCGCGCGGAAGCCAACCGCATCCGCGAGGACGCCCGCGCCGAAGGCGCCCAGATCCTGGCGGAGCTGAAGGAAAAGGCCCAGGCAGAGGCTGCACGCATCAGCGAGCAGGCCCAGGTCCAGATTGATGCAGAGCGTCAGGCGGCCGTGACATCGCTGCGCAGCGAAGTCGGCACCCTGGCCACCGAACTGGCCGGCAGGATTGTCGGCGAGTCGCTGAACGACGACGCACGCGCTGCCCGCGTCGTGGACCGCTTCCTCGCCGACCTTGAGTCTCAGAGTGCAGGTGCTGCTAAATAATGGCCGGTGTATCGAGCGAGTCACTGAAAGCGGCACAGCAGGAACTGGAGGCTAAGCTTCCCACCGCTTCGCTGTCCCTGGCAGAGGAACTCTTTGGGATCCTGGGCCTGCTGGACAGCAATGCCGGTCTGCGCCGTGCCCTGACCGATCCGGCGCGCGACAGCAGCGAGAAGGCCGACATGTTCGGCCGCCTCCTCGAGGGGAAGGTCTCGGCGGATGCCCGGGCCATCGCAACCTCGTTGGCTGCCGCGCGTTGGGCCTCCGCGCGCGACATCGGGGACGCCTTGGAGACCTTGGCGGCCACGACGGCTGTCGCAGTCGCAGAGGGCCAGGGTGTTGACGGACTCGAAGGTCTGGAGAGGGACCTGTTCGCGTTCAACCGCATTGTCGGGTCGGACCACGGCCTGCAGCGTGCCCTGCTGGAACCCCAGGCTTCGGACGAAGCCAAATCGGCGCTGGCACTGAAGCTGGTGCCGGCCGCGGGTCCCGTGGCACAGCTGCTGATCCGGCAGGCGGTAACCGCCCCGCGCGGCATCAAGCCCACGGCTCTGGTAGAGCGGTTCATCCAGTTGGTGGCCAAGCGCCAGCAGCGTTGGATCGCGGAGGTCAGCGTTACCCGTCCGCTGACCAGCGAACAGATGAGCCGCCTGCAGACCGGGCTCAACCGGTTGTACGGCCGGGAGCTGCGGATCCACTTCAACGTGGATCCACGGCTGGTTGGCGGCGTGCGGGTCATGGTCGGGGATGAGGTCGTGGATGCGTCCGTGATCTCCCGCCTGGCCGAGCTCCGCCGGAGTCTCGCGGTTTAGCCTCCTCACGGAGACTGGGCCGGAAGCCTCACACAGACTGAAAAACACACCGGTCGTCGCGCACCACGCGATGATCATAAACACAGGAGAGCAGGGACTGCAGATGGCCGAATTGACCATCAACGCCGACGACGTCCGCAATGCGCTGAACGAGTTCGCGGCGTCCTATGAACCCGGAAGCGCCGAGCGGGTCGAAGTCGGCCACGTGACCACCGCCAGCGATGGCATCGCCCGTGTCGAGGGTCTTCCCTCGGCCATGGCGAACGAACTGCTGCGTTTCGAGAACGGCGTCCTGGGCCTGGCCCAGAACCTCGACACCCGCGAAATTGGCGTGGTGATCCTCGGTGAATTCACCGGCATCGAAGAAGGCATGGAAGTTCACCGCACCGGTGAGATCCTGTCCGTACCGGTCGGCGACGCCTTCCTCGGCCGTGTCGTGGACCCGCTGGGCCTTCCCATCGACGACAAGGGCCCGATCGAATCGCACGAGCGCCGCGCACTGGAGCTGCAGGCTCCGGGCGTTACCCAGCGCAAGTCCGTGCACGAGCCGCTGCAGACCGGCATGAAGGCCATCGACGCGATGATCCCGATCGGCCGCGGACAGCGCCAGCTGATCATCGGCGACCGCCAGACCGGCAAGACCGCCATCGCCGTCGACGCCATCTTGAACCAGAAGGCCAACTGGGAGTCCGGCGACGTCAACCGGCAGGTCCGCTGCATCTACGTGGCGATCGGCCAGAAAGCATCGACCATCGCCGCCGTCCGCCAGACCCTGGAGGACAAGGGTGCGCTGGAGTACACCACCATCGTGGCGTCCCCGGCCTCCGATCCCGCCGGCTTCAAGTACCTGGCGCCCTACGCCGGTTCGGCCATCGGCCAGCACTGGATGTACTCCGGCAAGCACGTCCTGATCATCTTTGATGATCTCTCCAAGCAGGCCGAAGCATACCGCGCCGTGTCGCTGCTGCTGCGCCGCCCGCCGGGACGCGAAGCCTACCCGGGCGACGTGTTCTACCTTCACTCCCGCTTGCTGGAGCGTTGTGCCAAGCTCTCCGACGAGCTGGGCGCGGGTTCGATGACCGGCCTTCCGATCATCGAGACCAAGGCGAACGACGTCTCGGCCTACATCCCGACCAACGTCATCTCCATCACCGACGGCCAGATCTTCCTGCAGTCCGACCTGTTCAACGCCAACCAGCGTCCCGCCGTGGACGTCGGCGTGTCCGTCTCCCGCGTGGGCGGTGCGGCACAGGTCAAGGCCATGAAGAAGGTTTCCGGCACGCTGAAGCTGGACCTGGCCCAGTACCGCGACATGCAGGCGTTCGCCATGTTCGCCTCGGACCTCGATGCGGCGTCGCGCCAGCAGCTGACCCGCGGTGCGCGCCTCATGGAACTGCTGAAGCAGGGCCAGTACACGCCGTACCCGGTGGAAAACCAGGTTGTGTCCATCTGGGCCGGCACCAACGGCTACCTGGACGATGTTCCGGTCGAGGACGTCACCCGGTTCGAGACCGAGTTCCTCTCGCACCTGCGGCACCGCAGCTCGGTGCTGACGACGATCGCCCAGACGAATCTGCTCGAGGATTCGACCGTGGACGAGTTGAAGTCGCAGATCGTGGACTTCAAGCAGGGCTTCTTCGGGGAGGGCGACAGCCGCTTGGTCGGCGCCGGCCACGAAGAGTACGACCCCCTGGCCGAAGACGAAGTCGCCCAGGAACAGATCGTCAAGCAGAAGCGCTAATTCATCTTCGTTGGCCGGGCGGAACCACTTGAGGGTTCCGTCCGGCCGCCGAGGACGAGGAAAGGAAGAGTATGGGAGCCCAGATTCGGGTCTACCGCCAGAAGATCGCATCGACTTCGTCGCTGCGGAAGATCTTCAAGGCGATGGAGCTGATCGCCGCCTCACGCATTGGCAAGGCCCGCAGCCGCGTCGCGGCCTCGTTGCCGTACGCCAATGCGATCACCCGTGCCGTTTCTGCCGTGGCCTCGCAGTCCGAGATCGACCATCCGCTGACCACCGAGCCGGAGCAGATCCGCAGGGCCGCCGTGCTCGTGCTGACCTCCGACCGCGGTCTAGCGGGATCGTACTCCGCGTCCGTGCTGAAGCAGGCCCAGGCCCTGACCGAGCTGCTTCATGGAGAAGGCAAGGAAGTCCGCCACTACCTGGTCGGCCGCAAGGCGCAGGCCTACTTCGACTTCCGGAACATTCAGTACCAGCAGGTCTGGACGGGCGGAACGGACGCTCCTGAGTTCGCGACCGCCCGCGAGATCGGCGAGGCACTGCTCTCCGACTTCAACACGCCGTATGAGGACGGTGGCGTAGACGAGCTCCACATTGTCTACACCCGCTTCAAGTCCATGGTTACCCAGGAGCCCGCGGTCATCCGACTGCTGCCGCTGGAAGTCGTGGAAGAAGAGGCCACCGCAGAGACCGATCTGCTGCCGCTGTACGAGTACGAGCCGGAGCCCGAGCAGGTTTTGGATGCACTGCTGCCGCGCTACATCGAGTCGCGCATCTTCGCAGCCCTGCTCCAGGCCGCCGCCAGCGAGCTGGCGGCACGCCAGCGCGCGATGAAGTCGGCCAGCGACAACGCCACGGACCTGATCGAGAAGTACACCCGTCTGCGCAACAACGCGCGCCAGGCAGAGATTACGCAGGAACTCACCGAGATTGTCGGTGGCGCGGACGCCCTGGCGGCGTCCTGATAAGTCCCTGCAGCAACAGCACACATAACCACGCCATCGAAACTGAGAAGTGAGAAAGATGACTGCCCAAACCATCGAGCACGGAACCGGTTCCGTCGCTACGGGCGCTACCGGCCGTATCGCCCGTGTCATCGGCCCGGTTGTCGACGTCGAATTCCCGGCGGACGCAATCCCCGCAATGTACAACGCCCTCACCGCTGAGGTGACCCTCAACGGCGAGACCCGCACCATTACCTTCGAGACCGCGCAGCACCTGGGCGACAACCTGGTCCGCGCGATCTCGCTGCAGGCCACCGACGGCCTGGTCCGCGGCACTACGGTCCAGGACCTTGGCTCCCCGATCACCGTGCCCGTGGGCGACGGCGTCAAGGGCCACATCTTCAACGTCCTGGGCGAGCCGCTGGACGTCGAAGCATCCCAGCTGGAAATCACCGAGCGCTGGCCGATCCACCGCAAGGCACCGAACTTCGCCGAGCTGGAAGGCTCCACCGAGATGCTGGAGACCGGCATCAAGGTGATCGACCTGCTGACCCCGTACATCAAGGGCGGCAAGATCGGCCTCTTCGGCGGCGCCGGCGTGGGCAAGACCGTGCTGATCCAGGAAATGATCACCCGTGTGGCCCGCAACTTCGGCGGTACTTCGGTGTTCGCCGGCGTTGGCGAGCGTACCCGCGAGGGCAACGACCTCTGGGTCGAAATGGAAGAAGCCGGCGTGCTCAAGGACACCGCCCTGGTGTTCGGCCAGATGGACGAGCCGCCGGGAACGCGTCTGCGCGTGGCCCTGTCCGCCCTGACCATGGCGGAGTACTTCCGCGATGTGCAGAAGCAGGACGTGCTGCTGTTCATCGACAACATCTTCCGCTTCACGCAGGCCGGTTCCGAGGTCTCCACGCTGCTGGGCCGCATGCCCTCGGCCGTGGGCTACCAGCCGAACCTGGCCGACGAGATGGGCGTGCTGCAGGAACGCATCACCTCCACCAAGGGCCACTCGATCACCTCCATGCAGGCGATCTACGTCCCCGCGGATGACTACACCGACCCGGCTCCGGCGACCACCTTCGCCCACCTGGACGCGACCACGGAACTGTCCCGTGAAATCGCCTCGCGTGGCCTGTACCCGGCCGTGGATCCGCTGACCTCGACGTCGCGCATCCTGGATCCGCAGTACATCGGGCAGGACCACTACAACACCGCGGTCCGCGTGAAGCAGATCCTGCAGAAGAACAAGGAACTGCAGGACATCATTGCCATCCTCGGCATTGACGAACTGGGCGAAGAAGACAAGATCGTCGTCGCCCGCGCCCGCCGCATCCAGCAGTTCCTGTCGCAGAACACCTACACCGCCAAGCAGTTCACCGGCGTCGAGGGTTCCACGGTCTCCATCAAGGACACCGTGGAGGGCTTCCGGGCCATCTGCGACGGCGAGCTCGACCACATCGCCGAGCAGGCCTTCTTCAACGTTGGCGGCCTGGACGACGTGGAGCGCCAGTGGGCCAAGATCCAGGAACAGACCGGGAAGTAAGGCCTGTGGCTAATATTTCTGCTGAACTGGAAGTTGAGATTGTTGCCGCGGACCACTTCGTGTGGTCCGGCCCGGCAACAATGGTCAGGGCGCGGACCAGCGACGGCGAGATCGGGATCCTGCCCGGGCACAGCCCGGTGCTGGCGGTCCTGGCCGCCGGCGAGCTGGCCATCGAGCCGGTCTCCGGTGAGCGCATCAACGTGAATGTCGACGGCGGGTTCTTCTCGGTCGACAGCAACCGGGTCGTCATCGTCGCAGACAATGCGACGGTTGGCGACGAGGCTACGGCGGGAACCCGCTAGCCGCCGGTGAACGGTCTCGACGTCACGTTCGCCATACTGGCCGCAGTCTTCCTGCTGCTGGTGTTGGCACTGGTCGCCTTCGGGGTGCGCCGCTACCAGCTGCGGCGCGCCCTCGGCACCTTCGACGCCTCCATCGCCATGCTGCCCGGCAGCTGGCAGATGGGGGTTTGTCGTTATACGGACACGCACCTGGAATGGCTGCGCCTGCTGTCGTTGAGTCCCAAGCCGCGCTACCGGTTCCGGCGCAGTTCGCTGGAACTGCAGGGTTGGCGGCAGCCGACCGAAACCGAGCGCGCCAAGATCCAGCCCGGTGCGATCGTCGTGATGCTCACGCACGAAAAACAGGATCTGTCGATGGCGATGACCTTCGACGTTTACGCAGGTCTCTCGTCCTGGCTGGAAGCGGGGCCGGTGATCGGCATCGGCACCTGGCGTTGAGACTAATCTGCGGCGCGGCTCCCCGGAGCCGCGCCGTCCGCCTTTTAACCAGCACAGCCCTTCATAACCGGCACAGTCCCGCCCCAACCGTAGGATGGTTTTCATGGAGAACGTGATCGTGGTGCACGGCCCCAGCTCTCTCAACGGGCGGGTGGAGGTTCCCGGCGCCAAGAACAGCGTCCTGAAGCTGATGGCCGCGGTGCTGTTGGCCCAGGGCCGTTCCACGATCACGAATGTGCCGGACATCCAGGACGTCTGGATCATGTCGGAACTGCTGCGCCGGCTCGGCTGCGCGGTGGACTACGACGTCGACGCCGCCAGCGTCCACATCGACGTCCCGGCCGCGCCGGCGCACCAGGCAGACTACGACCTGGTCCGCGCCATGCGCGCCTCCATTTCCGTGCTCGGCCCGCTCGTGGCACGCTGCCGGCAGGCGGAAGTGGCACTGCCCGGGGGAGACGCCATCGGCAGCCGCGGCCTGGACATGCACCGGGCCGGGCTGGAACAGATGGGCGCCCACATCAGCATCGACCACGGCTACCTCGTGGCCAAGGCGCCGCAGGGGCTGCACGGGACCCACCACCGCCTGCCGTATCCGTCGGTCGGCGCCACCGAAAACCTGATGATGGCCGCGACCCTGGCCCGGGGAGTGACGGTGATCGACAACGCGGCGCGGGAACCGGAGATCACCGACATCGCGGACCTGCTGGTTTCGATGGGCGCCCGGATCGAAGGGATCGGCTCGCCCACGCTGGTCATCACCGGTGTGGAGAGCCTGCAGCCCGTGCGCCACAGCACCGTGCCGGACCGGATCGTTGCCGGGACGTGGGCTTTCGCCGCTGCCGTCACCGGGGGAACCGTGGACGTGGCCAGGTCCAATCCTGGCCACCTGGCCGTGGTCCTGGACAAGCTGGAACAGGCCGGCTGCCGGATTACCAGCAGGGACGACGGCTTCACGGTGGAAGGACCGGAGCGCCCGCGGCCGATCAACGTCTCCACGCTGCCGTACCCCGGATTTCCCACGGACCTGCAGCCGTTCGTCGTCGCGCTGAATGCCGTGGCCGACGGGCACGGCATGGTGACGGAAAACGTGTTCGAGGCGCGCTGGGGTTTCACCTCCGAATTGGCCCGGCTGGGAGCGGTGGTGCGGCTGGACGGGCACCACGCGCTGATCAAGGGGGTGCCGCAGCTCTCCGGCGCCCCGGTCGAGGCCAACGACATCCGAGCCGGCGCCGCGCTCGTGATCGCGGGGCTCGTGGCCGACGGCACCACCGAGGTCCACGGCGTGGAGCACATTGACCGGGGATACGAGCGGTTCGACGAGCGCCTGCGCGCATTGGGCGGAGACGTGGTCCGGCTGGGGCCGCCGAAGCTGCCCGCCTGACGCCGTAAGATCCGACGCCGGAAAACACAGAACCCCTCCGAAGGCATCGGAGGGGTTCTGTGTGCGGTGCGGTGCCGTGGACGGCCCGCCCTGCCAAGCCGAAGCTAGATGACAGTGACGCCGGTGGCCTGGGGGCCCTTGGCGCCCTGGCCGATCTCGAAGCTCACGCGCTGGTTTTCGTCGAGGGTCTTGAACCCGCCCGACTGGATTTCAGAGTAGTGAACGAAGACGTCGCCGTCGGCCTCATCCGGTGTGATGAAGCCGAAGCCCTTTTCCGCGTTAAACCACTTAACGGTCCCCTGTGCCATTTACATCTCCTCATCGTGGAACAAAAACAAGCCGGCACACCTCGTACCAACCCGGTTACTCCGTGGAAGATCCAAACGACACGGCCTGCGGGCCGGACGCCGTGGAGCTTCACACTCGCAACACGTCTTGCGAGCATGAAAACCACACCTACACAAAGACTGAGTTAAGCATCACACAAGCCCCATGGGCGGTCAACGGTACAAAGGACAATTCAATCTTTTATTAAGCAAGGGTTCGACGCGGGGTTAAGTACCGGCCCGCGGGCGCCGAACCCGGCACCGGCGGCGGGAAAGCGGGCGCTGTTGCACCCCGCCCGGGGCGTCAGAACAGGCGGGAGTCGGCGTCGTCCACGCCGCGCATCTCGTCATAATCAAGGGTCAGGCATTCGATGCCCCGGTCGGCGGCAAGCACGCGCGCCTGCGGCTTAATCTGCTGGGCAGCGAAAATGCCCTTGACCGGAGCCAGCAGGGGATCGCGGTTGAGCAGCTCTAGATAGCGGGTCAGCTGTTCCACGCCGTCGATGTCGCCGCGCCGCTTGAGCTCCACGGCCACGGTCCCGCCGTCGGCGTTGCGGGCCAGGATGTCCACCGGCCCGATCGCCGTCATGTATTCGCGCCGCACCAGCGTGTGGCCGGGGCCGAGGCGGTGGATCTGTTCGGCCAGCAGGCGCTGCAGGTCGGCCTCGACGCCGTCCTTGACCAGCCCCGGGTCCACGCCGAGGTCGTGGCTGTATTCGTGCAGGTGCTCGTGGATGCTGATCACCAGGCGGTCGTCGCTCTTGGCATGCTGGACGTGCCAGACTTCGCGGACGCCCGACGAGGCGTCGTCGGCCTCCGGCTCCGCCACCCGGAGATTCGCCGGCGGGCTCATCCAGTTGAGCGGCTTGTAGGAACCGCCGTCGGAATGGATCAGGACGGAGCCGTCCGCCTTCACCATCAGCAGGCGCGTGGCCAGCGGCAGGTGGGCGCGGAGGCGGCCGATGTAGTCAACGGAGCAACGGGCAATGACAAGACGCACAGTAGGCCACTTTACCGGTGCCCGCTGCGTGGTCGGTCCGGTGCCGCGGCGGGCGGGCTCGTTCGGTCCGGGCCGCGCCGGTGGGGCAGAATGGTGGCATGCCCCGTTCCAACCGCCCGCGCCGCCGCTCAGGGGCCGGCAGCAGCAAGTGGACGCGGGCCAACGAGCTGGACCTGGACCGCGCCCGCGCCGGCATCCCGGAGCGCCAGAACGCGCCCGACGGCGAATGGAACGTGCGGCGCATCACCCCGTCAAACGCCGCCAAGGAGTACACCTGCCCGGGCTGCAACCGGACGATCGGCCCGGGGATCGAACACCTGGTCGCCTGGCAGGCCGACTCGCTGTTCGGCGGCGAGACGGCGCTGGCCGAGCGGCGGCACTGGCATCCGCGCTGCTGGCAGACCCGCAGTTTCCGCTACCGCTGAGCCGGCCTCAGTTCCGGTCCTGCCGGACGATGAAGACGTCCTTCAGCAGCAGCATCACCGACGCCGCGGCCGGAATGGCCATCAGGGCGCCCAGCACGCCCATCAGCGAACCGCCGGCAATCACGGCGATCACGGCCACGGCGCCGGGGACGGCCACCGCGCGCTGCATGATGCGCGGCGAGACGAAGTAGGCCTCGATCTGCAGGTAGGCAAAGTAGATGACGGCGAACAGCAGCGCCGGCTGCCAGCCCACGGTCAGGGCAACCAGCGAGACGAACCCGCCGGCGATCACGGCCCCGATCAGCGGGATGAAGGCCAGCAGGCCGACGACAAAGGTCAGCAGGGCCGTGAACGGCACCTGCGCGATGGTCATGGCGATAAAGGCCACGGCCGCGTTGATCAGGGCCACGCAGGCCTGGCCGATCACGTAGCTGCCCACGCTGCCGGTGATCTCCTCGGACAGGCGCTGCACCTGCCGCCGCTTGGACCGCGGAGCGAGCCGGTAGGCCCACACCTTCAGCGCCGGGAGCGACGCCAGGAAGTACAGCGTAAGCACCAGCACGATCAGCGCCCCGAACGCACCCTGGAGCACGGCGCTGCCGACGCCGAGGACGCCGCCGAAGATGCCCGTGACGTTCTCGGAACTGGCAAAAAACCGCTCCAGTTCGATGTCGATGCGCTCCCGGACCTGGAACTGCGCATCGATCGTCTGGAAGAAGGCCGAGTTCAGGATGTCCTCGACATAGCGCGGAGCGTTGGCCACGATCTGCGTGGTCTGGTTGACGATGGTCGGGATCAGCGTGGAGATGAACGCCGCGATCAGCCCGGCCAGGATCAGCACCACAATGATTACGCCGGCCGGACGCGGCAGCCCCTTGCTTTCCAGCCAGCGGACGATCGGATCGAGCCCCAGGGCAATGAAGAGCGCCGCCGCGATCCACGCCAGCAGTTCACCGACGTTGGTCAGCACAAAGTAGAGCAGCAGCGCGAAACCGACGCCGACCGTGGCCATGAATCCGAAGTGGATCGGGTGCCGGGCGGGGGAGAAGTCGGTGCCTGCGGCGCCGTCGCGGGCGGCGGCGGGGGAATCGTCCTCGGGCGGCATCTGGAAGCGGACGCGCGGCCGGGCGCGGGGCATCGACGCGCCGAGGCGCCCGAGGGCGCCGAGCACGGCATGCCGGCGCGCCGCCATGACCGGCGCAGAGGCCGGGGAGCCGGCCGGCGCGGCGGGATTCGGGACCGGTGCCGCGAGGTCGGCCGGTTGGCCCTCGGCCGGCGACCCGTTGCCGGCGGCGGGCGTGGGGGCATCCCGGGGTTCGCTCACGCAGCATCCTCTCTTCATCCTGCAGCCGCTGAAGCAGCGGGCGGGTGCACTTGTCACGCGCTAAGCAACAACGGCGCAGGATAGGGGCAATTCTGAGCGAAAGACTACCAGTCCGGTATGGTGTGGCAGCGGATGCCGACGGCAAAAAGGGCAAAAGGCCGTCCGCGGCGGACCACACGGTTCGGCCGCGCACGGACGGCCGAGAGGGTTCGTTACCATAGGGTTATAAAGCATGACCGATGGCGGGCACCCCGGCCGGCCCTGGAGGCTTGGGCGTCCCTCCGGCCCTTCCTTCCTGCAGCGATCGACGATTGGTATTTTTGTGCGTTTTAAGATTTCAGTGGCCCTGATGGTGATCGGCCTGCTGGCCATCGCGCTGGGCATCGCCCAGCGGACCGTGTGGGCACCGCCCGAGCGCGCCTCGGCCACCTACACGGCAGCCGATGCGACCGCACCCGTGACCGTCATCGAACCGGAAGTCTTCGGTGTCCACGAAGAAGAAGTGGACGTTTCGGTGGAGGCCGACGGCGAGTTCCTGCTGGCCGTCGGCCGCGCGGGCGACGTCGAAGCCTGGGTCGGAGAGGCGGCGCACACCTCCCTGACCGGCATCGAGGACGGGCAGCTGCAGGGAACCGTGACCGAGGGCGAGGCCAAGGTGCCGAACCCGGCGGGTTCCGACCTGTGGGTGAGCCAGCAGCAGGCCGAGGGCAGCCTCGAGCACCGGTGGCTGGCCCCGGCCGACGGCGAGTGGTCCATCCTGCTGGCCGCGGACGGTACCGAGCCGGCACCGACGTCGGTGACCGTCACCTGGCCGAACGACACCTCGGTGCCGTGGTCGCTGGCCCTGATGATCATCGGCGCCCTGCTGCTGGTGCTCGGGGTGGCGATGGCCGTGGTGTCCCGCCGTCCGAACCGGCCCGTCCCCGGCGGCGACTCCGACCCCCGGGGCGGCAGCGGCCGACCGCAGGCAGGCGGCCCGGAAACGACCCCGCTGGCTCAGTCCGGCGGCAGCGTTCCGGCCGGCCGTCCCGGCCAGTCCGTGCCCGGGGGCGCGGGCCTGGAAAAGCCCGAACAGGGCGACCGGTCAGCGGGCCGCCGTTCCCTGATGGAACGCCCGAAGCTGGGCCTGCGCGCCGCCGCTGCGGCGGGCGCGGCCATGGTCCTGGCCTCCGGCGCCGTGCTTCCCGCCCACGCAGCCTCTCCGGCCGCCCCGTCCCAGGACGCCGGGGAAGCCGCCGGCTACCCGGTGGTGCTGGAGGGCCAACTGACCCGGATCATGGACTCGGTGGCCAAGGCGGTCTCGGACGCGGACTCGGCGCGGGATTCCGGCAAGCTGAAGCCGCGGGTCGCCGGGGCCGCCCTGACGGTCCGCGAGGCCAACTACAAGGTGCGGGCTGAAAACGGCGAGGCCGCGGCTCCCGTCCCGGTGGCTGCCGGGCCCATCCTGACCTCGATGGTCAGCACGAGTGCCGACTGGCCGCGGACGGTCGTGACGGTCACGGAGGGCGAGGACAATCCGGTGCCGCAGGTGATCGTGCTGGTGCAGCAGGATCCGCGCTCGAACTACCGGATGGTGGGCGCGCTCCAGATGCTGCCGGGCACCACCTTCCCGCAGGTCTCCACCGAGAGCGCCGGGACGCCGGCCGTGGCGCCGGACGCCGGGGAAGGCCTGCTGCACTCGCCGCAGGCGGCGGTGAAAATGGTCGCGGAGAACCTCGACGACGGCAAGCACAAGGACGCGATCGGCAAGAACACCTTCTCCGAGCAGATCCGGGCGTTCCAAAAAGACCAGGTGGAATCCAACGAAAACGCGGACATCTCCTTCAGCCGCAGCGTTGACGACGGCTCGCTGCGGGCGCTGCGCACCGCCGACGGCGGCGCCGTGGTGTTCGGCCACATGGAGTCGGTGATGAGCAGCGTGCCGGCCGAAGCCGGCGCCACCGTGGAACTCTCGCCCGAGTTCGCGGCGCTGGCCGGGGAAGACTCCACCACGGAAGGCGTGGACGTGACCTACGGCGAGTCCGTCTTCCTGTACGTGCCGCCGGTCGGTTCCGACGACCGGCTCACCTTGGTGGGCGTTGCTCAGGGCCTGGTGGACGCCGAACTGAAGTAGCCCCGGGCCGACCGGGCCGCGCCGCCGGCCCGGTCGGGCAAAATTCCGGACCCCGACCGAGACGTATTAGTGTGATGTCATGACCACTCCAACTCCAGGACAGGGCCCCGCGCCGTCTTCCGTCAGCCTCCGCGGCGCCGTCGACCTGTCCGCGCTGAAAAAGCCGCAGCCGCCGGCGGGAGGCATGCCGGCCGCCCCCGGCGCGCCGGCAGCGGGTGAAGGCGAAGCTCCGGGCTACATCGTCGAGGTCAACGAGCAGAGCTTCCAGCCGCTCGTCCAGCTGTCCGCACAGGTCCCCGTGATCGTGGAACTGACCGCGTCGTGGAGCGACCTGGCGCAGCAGCTGGCCTCCGCCATGGCGGAGGTGGCGAACGAGTTCGCCGGCCGCTTTGTGCTGGCCAGGGTTGACGTCGATGCCAGTCCCGGCATCGCCCAAGCCTTCCAGCTGCAGAGCGTGCCGGCCGCCGTGGCACTCCTGAAGGGGCAGCCGATCCCGCTGTTCCAGGGGGCGGCGACGGCCGACGAGCTGCGGCAGTTCGTCAACGAGCTGCTCAAGGTGGCACAGGCCAACGGCGTCACCGGCACCGCGCCCGGTGCGGGGGAGGCCCCGGCCGAGGAAGAGAAGCCGCTGCCGCCGCTGCACCAGGAAGCGTTCGAGGCCATCGAGGCCGGCGACTTTGATCGCGCCGCCGCGGCGTACCAGAAGGCGCTGGCCGAGCAGCCGGCGGACGACGAGGCGCGCACCGGTCTGTACCAGGTCCAGCTGCTGCAGCGGCTGCAGGGGGCCGATGCGGCCGGGTTGCGCGCCGCTGCCGCCGACCGGCCCGACGACCTGCAGGCCCAGCTGGCCGTCGCCGACCTGGACATCTCGGGCGGCCACGTCGAGGACGCCTTCGCCCGCCTGGTGGGTTTCATCAGCCGCCACGCCGGGGATGAACGGGAGGCCGCCCGGGCCCGCCTCGTGGAGCTGTTCGACGTGGTGGGCAGCACCGACCCGCGGGTGTCCAAGGCACGCCAGGCTCTGGCCAGGGCGCTCTTCTAAATGGCGCAGCCTGTGGCCGGCGGCCTGTTCGAGCCGCTGAAACTGCGCGGTCTGCAGCTCCTGCACCGCGGCTGGGTGGCGCCGATGTGCCAGTACTCGGTGCGGCGCGAGGACGCGCCCGGGACGCCTAACGACTGGCACCTGATGCATCTGGGCCAGTTCGCCGCCGGCGGGGCCGCGCTGATCCTCACCGAGGCGACAGCGGTTGACGCGGCCGGCCGGATCAGTCCCGAGGACACCGGCATCTGGACCGACGACCAGGCCCAGGCGTGGGGCAGGATCACGGAGTTCGTGCACCGCTACGGCTCGGCGGACACCAAGATCGGCATCCAGCTGGCCCACGCCGGGCGCAAGGCGTCGACCTACGCGCCCTTCGCCCCGACATCCGGCTCCGTGCCGCCCGCCGAGGGCGGCTGGCGGACCGTGGGTCCGACGGCTGCCGCCTTCGGCCGCTACTCGGCGCCCGACGCCCTGGACGAGGCCGGCATCCGGCAGGTCATCGCGGACTTCCGCGACGCGGCGGCGCGTGCCGTCTGGGCCGGCTTCGACACCGTGGAGATCCACGGCGCCCACGGCTACCTGCTGCACCAGTTCCTCTCGCCGCTGGTCAACACCCGCACCGACGGCTGGGGCGGTACGGCCGCCGGGCGCGCCCGGCTGCTGCTGGAGGTGGTGGAGGCGGTCCGCGGCGTCATTCCGGACGCCATGCCGCTGCTGCTGCGCGTCTCTGCCTCCGACTGGTCGGACGGCGGGCTGGAACCGGAGGCCGTGGCCGACGTGGTGGAACAGGCCGCTGCCCGCGGCGTGGACCTGGTGGACGTCTCGAGTGGCGGCGCGGTGCACGGAGCGAACATCCCGCTGCGGCCGGGATACCAGGTGCCCTTCGCGGCCGCCATCCGGCGCCAGGCCGGCATCCCGACCGGCGCCGTAGGACTCATCACCACGGCCGCGCAGGCCGACTCCATCATCCGGGAAGGCTCGGCGGACGCGGTACTGCTCGCCCGGGCGGCGCTGCGCGACCCGCACTGGTGGCAGCGCGCCGCCGTCGAACTGGGCCACGAACTGGCGTGGGCGCCGCAATACGAGCGTGCCGCGGTGGCGGAGAAATATTAGTCCTTGCGGATGACGTCCCGGTGAACCCCCGGTTGTTAGCGTGGACACATGACTTCGCACCCATCACAACCACCGGTCCAGCAGCCGGACGAGCAGAACAGCAGCGCGGTACCGGTGCCGGACGGCGCCGCCCCGCACGGGTACCCGGCGCCCGCTGCCGCACCCACCCAAGCCCCCGCGCCCGCCCAGGCCCCCGTTCCCGCCCTGGCGGTGCGCGGCCTGGCCAAGCGCTTCGGCGACAAGATCGCCGTCAACGGCGTCAACCTGGACGTGCCCGCCGGCTCCTTCTACGGGTTGGTCGGGCCGAACGGGGCGGGCAAGACCACCTCGCTCTCCATGGCCACCGGGCTGTTGCGGCCGGATTACGGCCAGGTGTGGGTGCACGGCGTGGACGTCTGGGGCGAGCCGCTGACGGCCAAGCGCCTGATGGGCGTGCTGCCCGACGGCGTCCGGCTGTTCGACCGGCTGACCGGCGAGCAGCTGGTCACCTACGCCGGGCTGCTGCGGGGCATGGACCGGGAGACCGTGGCCGCCCGCGTACCGGACCTGCTGCGCGCCATGGACCTGACCAACGACGCCGGCACCCTGGTGGTGGACTATTCCGCCGGCATGACGAAGAAGATCGCGCTGGCCACCGCACTGATCCATGCGCCGAAGCTGTTGGTGCTGGATGAACCGTTCGAGGCGGTAGACCCGGTCTCCGCGGCGAACATCCGCGACATCCTCCACGACTACGTGGACTCCGGGGGCACGGTGATCGTCTCCAGCCACGTCATGGACCTGGTCCAGCGCATGTGCGACCACGTGGCGGTGATCGCCGGCGGCAACGTGCTGGCCGCCGGCACCGTGGACGAGGTCCGCGCCGGCGCGAGCCTCGAAGAGCGTTTCGTCCAGCTGGTCGGCGGACGGACCCAGGCGGAGGGGCTCGAGTGGTTGCGCACCTCGTAAGGCTGAAGCTGGCGCTGCTGCGCAACGGCTTCAAACGCAGCCCGTGGCAGCTGGTGGGCGTGATCCTCGGCGGCCTGTACGCGATCGGCATGCTGACCCTGCTGATTTCAGGACTGTTCTTCCTCAGTTACACGGAGCCGGACATGGCCCGCATGGTGGTGGTGCTGGGCGGCTCCGCGGCCTTCCTGGGCTGGGCGCTGATCCCGATGATGGCCACCGGCGTGGACATGACGCTGGACCCGGCCCGGTTCGTGACCTACGCCGTGCCCATGCGCCAGCTGCTGCTCGGGCTCGCCATCGGCGGCCTGGTCGGCATCCCGGGCGTGGTGACGCTGGTCGCCGCGCTCGGGCACGCGGCCGCCTGGTGGCAGCACCCGGCAGCGCTCGTGGCCGCCGTCCTGTGCGCCCTGGTCGCGACGCTGACGTGCGTGGTGCTCTCCCGCGTGACGACGTCGGCGTCCACGACGCTGGCCAGCTCGCGCCGGTTCAAGGACCTCAGCGGCGTCATCGGCATCATCCCGCTGGTGCTGCTGGGACCGATTATGGTCGGCATCGTCGAGGGGTTCCGCAGCTCACAGGACTTCCTGCCGGCCCTGACCGAGGGCCTGGCCTGGTCGCCGCTGGGCGCGGTCTGGGCCGTCCCCGGCGACCTGGCCCTGGGCAACTGGGGCGCGGCTGGCGCCCGGCTGCTCATCGCGGTGGCCTTCCTGGCCGTGCTGGCCTGGCTGTGGAAGCTCAGCCTGGCCCGTGCGCTGGTCACCCCGCCGTACAACGCCGTGTCCCGGAAAGCCGGCGGCAAACTGGGCTGGTTCTCCCGGATGCCCGGCACCCCTGCCGGAGCCGTGGCGGCGCGCGCGCTGATCTATTGGTTCAAGGATCCCCGCTACGGGGCGTCCCTGGTGTCCATTCCGCTCATACCGGTGGCGGTCTTCTTCGGCCTCTCGCAAACCGGCGATTTCACCTTCATGCTGTGGCTGGGCCCGATGATCGCCTTCCTGCTGTCCTTCGGCATCTCCGCGGACATCGCCTACGACAACACGGCGTTCGCGCTGCACGTCACCACCGGCGTGAGCGGACGGGCCGACCGGATCGGCCGGGCCGCGGCCTGCGCGGTGATCGCGCTGCCGGCCACCGTCGTGCTGACCGTGCTGCCGTTCGTGTTCATCGGCGGGTGGCACCTGCTGCCGCCCGTTTCCGGGGTGGCCCTCGGCGTGCTGCTGACCGGCCTGGGCCTGTCCAGCGTGGTCTCGGCCCGCTACACCTACAACGTGCCGCTGCCGGGGGAGAGCCCGTTCAAGACCCCGCCCGGGTCGACCGCCCGGATGATGCTGGTCCAGCTCGGCGGCCTCGGCGTGCTGGTGCTGCTCTCGCTGCCGGAACTGGTGCTGGCGCTGATCGGCGTCTTCACCGGCGACGCGCTGTGGGGCTGGCTGGCGCTGGCCGTCGGCCTCGTGCTCGGGGCGGTCCTGCTGGTGGTCGGCGTCGAGCTGGGCGGCCGCTGGTATGACCGCCGGACACCGGAACTCCTCCAGGCCGTGGCCAAAAACAAATAGCACGCCGGCGCGGCCGCAGCGGCGGGCGACGACGACGGGGGAGCCGGGCTCCGCCGTCGTCGTTCCCGTTTCAGGGGTTAAGATGGGAGGCATGAGTCTTCCCCCGGATCCTTTCGAAAACGACCCCCGCGCGCCGCAGACCCCGGGCGGGTCCACCGCGACGATCGAGCGTGAAGAACTCCGCGAAGAGCTTGAGCCCGGCGACCGCGAACGCTTTGCGCACTACGTCCGCAAGGAAAAGATCATGGAGTCGGCGCTGTCCGGCGAACCGGTGATCGCCCTCTGCGGCAAGGTGTGGGTGCCCGGCCGCGACCCGAACAAGTTCCCGGTATGCCCGGACTGCAAGGCCATCTACGAGGGCCTGCGCCCCGGCGGCGACGATTCCGGCAAGAAGAAGTAGTAACCTTTCCCTCCCCACGTGGGCGGGCGCGTCCGGTGCCCGCCGCGCTTCCCCCTGCCTGCCAAGAAAGTCAGCCCTGGTTTTTTGATGCCCGAATCCACCGCCATCCGCGCGCCCGGCGCCATGTCTGCTGCCTACCGGCCGCTGACCATCGGCCTGCTGACGGTGATCACGCTGGCGGCGTTCGAGGCGGTGGCGGTGGCGACGGCGATGCCGGTGGTGGCGGCCGACCTGGAGGGCAAGTCCGCCTACGGGCTGGCGTTCTCCATGTTCCTGACCGCTTCGCTGCTGGCCAGCGTGGTGGCCGGAGTCTGGTGCGACGCGAAGGGCCCGCGCCCGGCGCTCGCCGCGGGGCTGGTGCTGATGGTCGCCGGCCTGGTCCTGTCCGGGGTGGCCGGGGAATTCTGGATCTTCACCGCGGGCCGCGCCGTGGCCGGGCTGGGCGGCGGCTTCGCGATCGTGGCCGTCTACGTGATCATTGGGCAGGTCTATCCGCAGCGGCTGCAGCCGGTGGTCTTCGGCTGGCTGGCGGCGGCCTGGGTGGTGCCGTCGCTGGTGGGGCCGCTGGCCGCCGGCGTCGTCGCCCAGTACATTTCCTGGCGCCTGGTGTTCTACGGCGTGGCGCCGATCTTCCTGCTGGCCGTGCTGGTCATCTGGCCGCAGACCGGCAGCGTGGGAGCCCCGGAGAACCCGACCACGGACAAACGCGGCGGGCGCCTGCAGGCGATGCGGGGCCTGATGCTGGCCGGCGGCGTGTTCCTGGCCCAGTGGGCCCTGTTCGAGGCGGTCGCCGGCGGGTCCGCCGGGAAGCTGGTGCTGATGTACGCGCTGGCCGCCGGCGGCGTGGTGCTGGCCTTGGCGGCGCTGCCCAAGCTGATGCCGCCGGGCACCTTGCGGCTGCGCCGCGGGCTGCCCAGCGTGATCGCCACCCGCGGACTGATCAACCTGGCGTTCTTCGGCGCCGAGGCGTTCATCCCGCTGATGCTGGTGGCGGCGCACGGCATCTCGCCGGCGACCGCGGGCCTGGCCCTGACGGCCGGTGCGGTCGGCTGGAGCATCGGCTCCTGGCTGCAGGCACGCGTCGAGACCGCCCGGCACCGGATGCTGGTGATCGGATCCGGCATCCTGACCGCCTGCATGGGGCTGATGGCGCTGGTGTCCGCGCCGTCGGTGCCGCTCGCGGCGCTCATCGTCGTCTGGGCGCTGGCCGGGTTCTCGATGGGCATGGCCTTGTCCACCACGTCCGTGATGGTGCTGAAGCTGTCCGCCCCCCAGGAGCGCGGACGGAACTCCGCGTCGCTGCAGTTGGCCGACCAGCTGGGCGGCGTGGTGGGTACCGCCGGGGCGGGCGGACTGTTCGCGCTGCTGCGGGATCCGGACAACCCGGGCTCGGTGGGCGTCTACGTGGTCATTTGGCTGGTGCTGGCGGTGGTGGCGGCAGGCGGGATCGCCACCGGCTGGCGCAGCGCGGAACGGATTGACAACGGACAGGAACAACGGGAGGAGGCCAGCAAATGAGCAACGACACACTATTCGGCGCCGGACCGGTGCTGCCGCCGGCTTACCCGGAACGGGCCGCCTGGGGCACCGCCCCCAAACTGCGCCAATGGCAGGCCGAGGCCCTGCAGAAGTACTTCGACATGGCCCCGCAGGACTTCCTGGCCGTGGCTACCCCCGGCGCGGGCAAGACCACCTTCGCGCTGCGCGTGGCCACCGAACTGGTGGACCGGGGGATCGTCAACCGGATCACCGTCGTCGCCCCGACCGACCACCTCAAGCGCCAGTGGGCTGACGCCGCGGCGCGCGTGGGGCTGGCCATCGACCCGAACTTCAAGAACTCGGACGGTTCGCACGGCCGCGACTTCATCGGCGTCGCCGTCACCTACGCGCAGGTGGCCATGAAGCCGCTGTTGCACCGGGCCAAGACCGAGGCCGCCAAGACGCTGGTGATCCTCGACGAGATCCACCACGGCGGCGACGCCCTCAGCTGGGGCGACGGCATCCGCGAGGCGTTCGAACCCGCCGCCCGGCGCCTGGCGCTGACCGGCACCCCGTTCCGCTCGGATACGGCGGCGATTCCGTTCGTGGAGTACGCCGAGGACAAGGACGGCATCCGCCGCTCGCGGGCCGACTACACCTACGGCTACGGCAGCGCCCTGCGCGACCACGTGGTGCGCCCGGTCATGTTCATGGCCTACTCGGGGCAGATGCGCTGGCGCACCAGTTCGGGGGACGAGTACGCCGCGTCGCTCGGCGAGGCCGCGGTCACCAAGGACATCACGGCGCAGGCCTGGCGTACGGCGCTGAACCCGCAGGGCCAATGGATCCCGTCGGTGCTGGCGGCAGCCGACAAGCGGCTGACCGAGGTCCGCCGGGCCGTGCCCGACGCCGGCGGGCTGGTGATCGCCACCGACCACGAGGACGCGCGGGCCTACGCCGGCCAGCTGAAGAAGATCACCGGGGAATCCGCCACCGTCATCCTTTCCGACGACGCCGGTGCCTCCGAAAAGATCGAGGCGTTTTCCGCCGGCGACAGCCGCTGGATGGTCGCCGTCCGCATGGTCTCCGAAGGCGTGGACGTGCCCCGGCTCTCGGTCGGGGTCTACGCCACCTCGACGGCGACCCCGCTGTTCTTCGCGCAGGCCGTGGGCCGCTTCGTGCGCGCCCGGAAGCGCGGCGAAACGGCGTCGGTGTTCCTACCGTCGGTGCCGAACCTGATGGAACTGGCCAACCAGATGGAGCTGGAGCGCGACCACGCGCTGGACCGTCCGGACAAGGACAACGACGAGGGCTTCATTCCCGAAGAGGCCCTGATGGAGCAGGCCAACCGGGAAGAGTCGGCATCGGACGCGCTCACCAAGCAGAAGTTCGAGGCGCTGGATTCCCAGGCGTCCTTCGACCGCGTGCTGTTCGACGGCGCCGAGTTCGGCACCGGGGGCGAGCTCGGCAGCGAAGAGGAACTGGACTTCCTGGGCATCCCGGGGCTGCTGGACGCGGAGCAGGTGGGCATGCTGCTGCGCCAGCGCCAGCAGGAACAGCAGTCGCGCAAACGCAAGCCTTCGGGCGGGGCCGCGGATCCCGAGCCGGCCCCTGCCGTGGTTGACCACCGGCAGCTGACCGAACTGCGCAACCAGCTGGCCAAGAACGTGTCCGCCTGGTCGGCGCGCTCCGGCATGCCGCACGGCGTGGTCCACTCCGAGCTGCGCCGGGTCTGCGGCGGCCCGCCGGTGGCCCAGGCGAACGAGGAGCAGCTGAACAGGCGCCTGAAGAAGCTCCAGGACTGGTTCATCGGCCGGAAGTAGCCGGCCGCCACGGCCTGGCATGGCTGCCGGTCGTGGTCGACGCGGGTTTCGGTCGGGGCCCGCATGGCCGTGGGGCAGCCCGAAGCCAGTGACGGCGCAGCGTCCCGCCCGGCCTGGAGCCGAGGTCGGGGGATGGCTGCGAAGTCAGGGCATATAAACGGTGATCTCGCAGCCCGACCCTGACCTCGCGATGAGGTCAGGGGGTGCGGCTTTGGTGATCTGGACGCGTGCCCCGGACCTCGTGGGCGGGACGCGGGTTTTGCCCACGTCGCGGGGGCCGGAGGCCGGAATCGCTAAGCGGCGCATCGCTGAGCGAGGAACGAGCGAGGCGTCTAAGCCGCGTGCAATTCCGGCGCAGGCCCGCCCTGCTATTCGATGACGTCGATGCCGTAGTCGCTGAATTCGGCCAACGTCTTCTCGACCCGCCCGGCATTGATGCCCGCCGACAGTGCCAGGTTGACGGCGGTGGCGTACCCGGCCTGCGCGGCATCGAGGGCGGTCTGGCGGACGCAGTAGTCGGTCGCCAGCCCGGCCACCACCACCTCGTCCACCCCGTGCTCCTGCAGCCAGTCGTCCAGGCTGGGCATCTCGACCTGCTCTTCCTCCTCGTCGCCCTCGCGCTCCCCGGTGGCCACCTCGTCCGCCGGTGCCAGCAGTCCGTCGAAACCGGAGTAGCCGGCGTCGTACTGGCCCTTGCGGAAGTAGGCGTCGATCCGGTCGGTGTCCAGGTCGGGATGCAGGTCTGCCCCGCGGGTACCGGCGACGCAGTGCCGGGGCCAGCTGTCCACGAAGTCCGGCTCGTCGGAGAAGTGGCTGCCCGGATCCACGTGCCAGTCCTGGGTCGCCACCACGACGTCGTATTCGTCCGGCCGGGTCTCCAGGTGCTCGCTGATGTCGGCGGCAGTTTTCGCCCCGCCGTCGACGGCCAGGGCGCCTCCCTCGCAGAAGTCGTTCTGGACGTCAACGATGATCAGTGCGCGTGTCATGGCTGCTCCTCGAATTCGGTGGGAATGGCGGCCTCGCCCCGCTGCAGCCGGTTAACGGCGCCGGGCAGCTCGGCCATGGAAGCGGTGTGGCGTTCAGCGGCGCGGCGGACGCCCTCGGCGCCGGTCCAGCCGTCCGCCAGCTTGCCGTTCGTGACGAACTGCTGCAGCAGCGGGCGGTCGTTGCCGTCGTCGAAAGGCGGATGGCCGATGCCGACCACCTCGGCCGTGGCGGACCCGTGCCCGTCCAGCCGGCGCAGCGCGTATTTGCGTCCGCCGACGGAGATCTTGTTCTTCGACGCCTTCGCCACCGACGCCTGCTCGCCGTTGCTGCCCTCGCGGCTGACCAGCTTGTAGACCATGCTCGCGGTGGGTGCGCCGGACCCGGTGACCAGCGCGGTGCCGACGCCGTAGGAGTCCACCGGAGCCGAGGCGAGAGCCGCGATCGCGTATTCGTCCAGGTCCGAGGTGACGGTGATGCGGGTGTGGTGGTTGCCCAGGTCGTCCAGCAGCTGGCGCACCCACTGAGCCTGGGCGATGAGGTCGCCGGAATCGAGCCGCACGCCGCCCAGTTCCGGACCCGCCAGGTCCACGGCCGTACGGACGGCGATTTCGACGTCGTACGTGTCCGCCAGCAGGGTGGTGCCCACGCCCAGCGAGGCCAGCTGCGCCTCGAAGGCCTGCTGCTCGGTGTCGTGCAGCAAGGTGAAGGAATGGGCGGCGGTGCCCACCGTCTTGACGCCGTACCGGTAGCCGGCTTCCAAGTTGGAGGTGCTGGAGAAGCCGCCGATCACCGCGGCCCGGGCGGCGGCCACCGCCGATTCCTCGTGCGTGCGCCGGGACCCCATCTCGATGCACGGCCGGCTGCCGGCCGCCCCGGTCATCCGCGAGGCGGCCGAGGCGATGGCGCTGTCGTGGTTCAGCACGGACAGGATGAAGGTCTCCAGCACGCAGGCCTCGGCGAAGCTGGACTCCACGACCAGGATCGGCGAGTACGGGAAGTAGGCCTCGCCCTCGGCATAGCCGTAGATGTCGCCGGAGAAACGAAAATCGGCCAGCCAGTCGATGGTGCGCGCGTCCACGACGTCGGTGCGGGCCAGAAAATCCAGCTGGTGCTCGGAGAACGTGAAGTGTTCCAGGCCTTCCAGGATCCGGCCGGTTCCGGCCACCACGCCGTACCGGCGGCCTTCCGGCAGCCGCCGGGCGAACGCCTCGAAGACCGAACGCCGGTGCGCTGCGCCGGAGTGCAGGGCGGCCTGGAGCATGGTCAGCTCGTAATGGTCGGTGTACAGGGAGGTGCTGGGGTGCGCCCAGCCGGCTGCAATGTTCACATCCCCGACTCTAATCCTGTTTCGCCCTCCGGGCAGTTTCGTGCCGCCGTCGCCGCCCGGGCGGTTTCGTGCCGACGTCGGGCCGTCCGCAGGTCCGCCGCCGTCGCCGACCGGGCGGTTCCGTCGTGCCCCCGTCGTGCCGCCGTCGGGCCGACCGGGCGCTTCCCTGCCCCCGTAAGGCCGGCCGGGCCCGCCCTGCCTACAATGGAAGCCATGACCGTGAGCATCCTTCCCTCCTGCACAACCGTGCTGGACTCGGATATCGAGACGTCCCGCCGCGCGGAATCCGCCGAACTTACGGCCAAGGACACCCCGTGGGTGGTGATCGTGTGGAACGACCCGGTCAACCTGATGAGCTACGTCAGCTATGTCTTCCAAAGCTACTTCGGCTATTCGGAAACCAAGGCCCGCAAGCTGATGCTCGAGGTGCACCAGCAGGGCAAGTCGGTGGTGGCCACGGGCAGCCGCGAGCAGGCCGAGCAGGACACCGTGGCGATGCATTCGTTCGGCCTGTGGGCCACGTACCAGAAGGCGGACCAGGCGTAGATGGCCAAGGCATTCAAGCACACGCGCAAGGGAATCACCGGGTTCCTGGAGCCCGCCGAGCGGGACCTGATCCGGAAGCTGTTCGCGGACGTCGTCGCCATGCTGGAAGTCGACCGGCAGGACGAGGACCCCCTCGCGGCGATCGTGGGTCTGGACATGGATGCCGCCAAGCCGCGGGACCCCGCGCTGCTCCGGTTGCTGCCGGATGCGGTGGAGCACGACGACGGCGAGGCCCTGGAGTTCCGCAAGCTCACCGAACGCACGCTGCGGGAGGACAAGCTCGGGGCGCTGCGCGCCAGCGCGCTGCTGCTCGAACAGACACCGCTGCACCTGACCGACGAGCAGGCCCGGCTGTTCGCCCGGGCCGTGAACGACGTCCGGTTGGTGCTGGCCGAGCGGCTGGAGCTCCGCACCGATGAGGACGCCCAGGCCCTGCATGAGATTGATGACTGGTCCCAGGCCGAGGACCTCGAGACCTATCTGGCGCTGGTCTACAACTTCATGACCTGGCTCCAGGAGACCCTGATGCAAGCGCTGCTGGACGGGCTGGACCACCCGTCGGGCCGGCATCGCTGAGCCACGCCTCGGCGCGCCGGCACCGCTGAGCCACGCCACGCCGGGCCGGCACCGCTGAGCCACGCCACGCCGGGCCGGCACCGCTGAGCCACGCCACGCCGGGCCGGCACCGCTGAGCCACGCCCCGTCGGGCCGGCACCTGTAACCCGAGGCCCGGACATCGCGAGGCCATGCCCCGCGGCGCCGAGGCCGCGGACCCCGGGACGGGCCACACCCTTCCACGAGGCCACGCCCTGCTGCGCCCCGGTCGGGAGGTCACCTGGTCCGCGAAGCCAGGCCCTGCCGGGAGGCCGCCGTCGGCTGGGAAACACTGTGAGATGGCTAACAGAAGCCGTACGGAAGTTCGCCCAAGCGCCCGCCGACGCCTATCCTCTAGAGAAATATGAGCCCCGGAAGGCAGTGACATCCCGATGTTGATCCAACCCGCAGCTCCGATCGGCATCTTTGATTCCGGGGTGGGTGGGCTGACCGTGGCCCGCGCAGTGATAGACCAGCTGCCCAACGAATCCATCTTGTACGTCGGCGACACCGCAAACGGCCCCTACGGACCGCTGCCGATCGCCGAGGTGCGCGCGAACGCGCTGGGCGTGATGGATGAGCTCGTGGACGCCGGCGTGAAGCTCCTCGTGATCGCCTGCAACTCCGCCTCCGCCGCCGTTCTGCGCGACGCCCGGGAGCGCTACACCGCCCGCTACGGCATCCCGGTGATCGAGGTGATCCAGCCGGCCGTCCGCCGCGCGGTCGCCTCCACGCGGAGCGGCAAGATCGGCGTGATCGGCACCTCGGCCACCGTCGGTTCCCGCGCCTACGAGGACACCTTCGCCGCCGCACCGCACCTCGACGTGACCTCCGTGGCCTGCCCCCGGTTCGTCGAATACGTGGAGGCCGGCGTGACGGCAGGCCAGGAGCTGCTGTCCACCGCCGAGGAGTACCTGGAGCCGCTCCGGCGCGCCGACGTGGACACGCTGGTGCTCGGCTGCACCCACTATCCGCTGCTGACCGGCGTGATCTCCTACGTCATGGGCGACGGCGTGACACTGGTTTCCAGCGCGGAAGAGACCGCGAAGGACGTTTACCGGTCCCTGGTGTCCCACGATCTGCTGCGGCCGGAGGGGACGCCGGGCCGGCACCACTTCATTGCCACCGGCGACGCCGCGTCCTTCGAGGTGCTGGCGCGCCGGTTCCTGGGGCCGGAGGTGATCGCCGTGGAGCATGTGGAGCACGTGGCGGCGCACTATCCCACCGGCAGCATGGCCAGGATCACCCCCGAGATGGTCGCCGCCGCGCGCGCAGGAGGGCAGGCAGGCCCGAAAGTTTCGCCGTTTGCCGGTGCGTCCGGGCAGTACAACCCGGGGGAGCGGGCATGAACCTGACCATCATCGGCTGCAGCGGTTCGTTTCCCGGGCCGCAGTCCCCGGCGTCGTGCTATCTGGTCAGCGCCCACGACGGCGAGCGGACCTGGCGCATCCTGCTGGACCTGGGCAACGGCGCCCTGGGCACCGCGCAGCGCTACATGGCGTTGGAAGATATCGACGCCGTCTTCCTGAGCCACCTGCACCCGGACCATTGCATGGACCTGTGCGGCCTGCACGTGGCGGTGCGCTGGAATCCCGACGGCTGGACCAAGGGCCGCATCCCCGTGTGGGGGCCGGCCGCCACGGCGGACCGCATGGCCACCGCCTACGGGCTGGAATTGGATCCGGGCATGAAAGAGGAGTTCGACTTCCACGTTTGGGCGGAACGGGAACCGGTGAAGCTGGGCCCGTTCACCATCACGCCGTATCCGGTGCGCCACCCCGTTGAGGAGGCCTACGCGATCCGGGTCGAGGCTACGGAGCCCACGCCCGAGGGGCCGGTCACGCGGGTGCTCGCCTACTCCGGTGACACCGACAGCTGCCCCGAACTGGTCGAAGCTGCCTTCGGCGCGGACATGTTCCTGTGCGAGGCTGCCTTCCACGAGGGACGCGACGACGCCGTCGACGGCGTGCACCTCACCGGAAAGCGGGCCGGCGCCGCTGCCACCGAGGCGCAGGTCCGGCGGCTGCTGCTGACCCACCTGCCCGTCTGGAACGACTCGGTGCGCACCGTCGAGGAGGCCCGCGAAACCTATGTCGGCGATCTCGCGGTCGCGGTGGCCGGCGTCAGCTACGTCGTCTGAGCGGCGGCGGGGCGGTGGCGGCGACGTCTTACGAGCGGCTGCGGCAGAGTCGGCCGAAGACGCCTGAGCGGCAGCCAAGCGGTGGCGGCGGCGTCTTACGCGCGGCCGCGGCCACCGCGAGCCGATAGGGTGGACTCATGATTGATGTTGATCCCGGTTCCGCCATGCCCGCTGCCGCCGCCCGCGCCGACGGCCGGACGCCCGAGCAGTTGCGCCCAATCAGCATCACGCGCGGCTGGTCCAACCAGGCCGAAGGATCGGCGCTGATCGAGTTCGGCAACACCCGCGTGCTCTGCACCGCATCGGTGACCGCGGGCGTGCCGCGTTGGCTGAAGGGCGAAGGACGCGGCTGGGTGACGGCCGAATACGCGATGCTTCCCCGCGCCACGAACACCCGTTCCGACCGCGAATCCGTCAAAGGCAAGATCGGCGGCCGCACGCACGAAATTTCCCGGCTGATCGGCCGCTCGCTTCGCTCGGTGATCGACACCAAGGCGCTGGGGGAGAACACCATCGTCTTGGACTGCGACGTGCTCCAAGCCGACGGCGGCACGCGCACCGCGGCCATTACCGGCGCCTTCGTGGCCCTTGCCGACGCCTTGCACTGGGCGAAAGAGCAGAAGCTGATCGCCCGTTCCGCCCGCCCGCTCACCGATACCGTCGCCGCCGTGAGCGTCGGCATTATCGATGGCGTGCCGATGCTGGACCTGCCCTACGTCGAAGACGTGCGCGCCGAAACGGACATGAACGTGGTGGTCACCGGATCCGGCCAGTTCGTGGAAGTCCAGGGCACCGCCGAGGGCGCGCCGTTCGACCGTGCGGAACTCGACGCGCTGCTGGACCTGGCTCTTGCCGGCACTGCCCAGTTGGCCCAGATCCAGCGGGACACGCTGGCGGAGACACTGGGAGAAGTCATTCGTGGCTGACACCGGGGCGGCAGGCGCCGGCCCCGGCGGAGCGCCGGACGCCGGGCAGGAGATCGAGCCCCGGCTGGTCTTGGCCACCCGCAACCAGGGAAAGCTGCGTGAATTGCGTGACCTGCTGCGCGGCCAGATACCGGGGCTGGACGTGGATACCCAGGTGATCGACGCTGCCACGGCAGGGGTCCCGGACGTTGCCGAAACCGGTCTGACCTTCGCAGAGAACTCCCTGTTGAAGGCACGCGCCGTGGCCGAAGCCACCGGACTGGTCGCGGTGGCCGACGACTCGGGTCTGGCGGTTGACGTACTCGGCGGGGCACCCGGCATCTTCTCGGCCCGCTGGGCCGGGAAACACGGCGACGACGAAGCGAACCTGCGCCTGCTGTTAAACCAGTTGTCCGACATCGCGCCCGAGCATCGCGGGGCTGCGTTCGTCTGTGCAGCAAGCGTCGTGTCTGCGCGCCTCGAAGCCGTCGAGGAGGGCCGTCTGGCGGGCACCCTGCTGGCCCAACCGCGCGGCTCCGGCGGATTTGGCTACGACCCCATTCTGCAGCCAGCGGGGATGGACCGCAGTTGCGCCGAACTGCGGCCGGAGGAAAAGAACGCTATCAGCCACCGCGGCCAGGCGTTCCGCGCGCTGCTGCCTCACATAGTGGCGGCACTCGGCTAGGAATCGGAGAGGCCGTGCCGCAGCGCAGCCGGGGACCCGCCGTAGCGGAGGGGCCACTATCGGCGGCTTGCGGACCCCACACCTGCGGCCTGACCGCTTTCTGCGGAGGATTTCTGCATCCTCCGAAACTGTCAGTGGCGGCGGATAGCCTGTTTTCAGTAGCAGTTCAGCACCATCGTTGGCCGCCGGGCAGTGGTTTGCCGGTGGCGTCTGCGGATCCGTCCAGGGTTCGTGACCGCTCGTAGTCGAGGCCATGCAGCACGCATGCTGAAGATTGAGACGCTGAGATGTTTGATCCGGCCATACCCGAACCTCCCGCCGCGGCAGCGCTTGCGCCAGTATCGTCTGCCGGCAGCG
>NZ_JBNHGI010000015.1:0-70213 GCF_059091125.1 Arthrobacter sp. Y3223151
CCGCCGCGTGACGGCGCTGCTCGTCGGGCTGTTCGGCGCCGCCGGAGCCCTGCTGCGCTTCGCCGCCGACACCTGGCTCGCCCGCCGGCAGGCTGCCCGCCGGAGGCCGGAGCAGCACTGGCCCTGGGCCACCCTGCTGGTCAATGTCACCGGGTCGTTCATCCTCGGGCTCGTCGCCGGCGGCGTGGTGGGCCAGGAGCCGGGCCCGGCGGAAACGTGGCGCCTGGCCGAGCCTTGGCGACTGGCGCTGGCCAGCGGCCTGGCCGGCGGCCTGACAACTTTCAGTTCCTTCACCGTCGCCACGGTTAAGCTGTGGGCAGAGCGCCGCACACGCGCCGCCGTCGTCAATCTTGCCGCCAACCTGCTGCTGGGCACCGGCGCCGCCGCGCTCGGACTCGGGGCGGCCGCCCTCGCCGCGGCGCCGTCCTGAAGCATCCGGACGCCTGCCCTGACGGCGTCCCGGCGGGCCGGGGGCGGCCCCGGCCGCGAGCATAACCGCCTGCCGATCGGTTAGGCTCGGCTTGTCCGAGCGTCCGCAGAAGAAAGGTGCCCCATGGCAACTCTGGGAATTGAGGAAGAATACCTGCTGCTGGATCCGGCCACCGGCTTACCCGCCCCGGTGGCGGACACGGTCGCCGAAAACCTGGAAGGCTCGGTGCAAGTAGCCAGGGATGAGATCCAGCGCGAGTTGCTCACTTGCCAGATTGAAACTGCCACCGCGGTCTGCTCCACGCTCACCGAGGCCGAGGAGTCACTGCTCAACTTCCGCCGCGAGCTCGATGCCGCCGCCCGGAAGACCGGCGTGCGCGCAGCGGCCACCGGCACGGCCCCGCGGATCCAGGACGACTACCCCGAGGTCACGGACAAGGAGCGCTACCACCAGCTCAAGGCCAGCGCGAAGGGCATCGTGGCCGACCAGTTCGTCAACGGCCAGCACGTGCATGTGTCCGTCCCCGACAAGGAGGCCGGAGTGCAGGCCTTGAACCGGATCAGGCCGTGGCTGCCGGCAGTGGTGGCGCTGGGCGCCAACTCACCCTACTGGCTGGACCGGGACAGCGGGTTCGGCAGCTGGCGGATCGTCCACTACCGCCGCTGGCCCATCCAGGGCTGCGCGCCGGTTTTCCGCGACGCGGCCGACTACGAGCGCCGGATCCAGCGCCTGGTCGACTCCGGCGTGGTCATCGACCGGGGCGTCATCACGTGGCTGGCACGGCTGTCCGACCGCTACCCCACGCTGGAAGTCCGTGCCGCCGACGTGCAGCTCGAGGCCCAGGACTCCGTGCTGATCGCGGCGGTTGTTCGCGGACTGATCTCCACGGTGCTGACCGATGAGGCTTCCTCCCGGTCCTTCTTGCAGCCCGAGCCGGAGCTTCTGGACGCCGCCGTCTGGCAGGCCGGGCGGCAGGGCCTGTCCGACCGGTTGGTGGATCCGGAGTCGGGCGTGCTGCTGCCGGCACGGGATGTGGTGGGCATGCTGCTGCGCTACATTCGGCCCGCCCTCGAGGAAGAGGGCGACTCGGCGTGGGTGGATGCCAGCATCGAACGGCTCTTCGCAACGGGCACCGGCGCCGACCGGCAGCGCAGGGCCATGGAATCCGGCGGGCTGCCGGCGCTGATGGACCTGTATGCCTCGTCCCTGACCGCGGAGCCGTAGCCCGGGGCGCACTGGACCTCAGGCGCACTGGTCCTCAGACGGGCGGCGGGCTTTCCGGCCCCGACCTGCCGCCCGCAGCCGGCGGCGCGAGCAGGGGTGCCATGAGGTTCATGATCTTGGCCGAAGGCTCCACCCCATATTCCTTGCGGAGCCGGGACCTGAAGGCCTCGAACGCCCGCAGCGCCTGGGCATGGTTGCCCTCGGCTATCTGCGCCTGAAGCAACAGCCGCTGCGCGCTTTCGCGCAGCGGCTCAAGGGCGATGGCGATTCCCGCTGCGTCCGTAGCCCGGTCGATCTCGCCGCGCTCCAGATACTGGCTGGCGAGGCGTTCCAGGGCCTTCAGCCTCAGCTGCCTCCACCGTTCCTGCTCGGCCATGACCCAATCCTCATACCATCCGGGCAGCAGTTCGGCCGTGCGCAGCAGGTCGAGCATGGCCGGCCGCTGGCGGACTCCGCGGCCCCCGTCGAGGGCGGCCAGTCGCCGGCGGACTTCGTGGACGTCCACGCTGACGTCCGGCGCGAGTGCCAGCGGATCCCTGCTCTCTTCCAGCAGTCCAGGCAGCTGGTGGGAAATCATCCAGATCGCCTCCCGCAGGCTGCCCGCTGCCTGCCTCTCCGAACTGTCCGGCCACAGCAGGCCGGCCAGAAACGCGCGTGGCTCGCCGCCATGAAGGGCCAGGGCGGCAATCAGGCGCTGCTGCCGGATGGTGACCCTGACGGGAATTTTTCCCTGGCGGATCTGCCATCCGCCCAAGAGTCGGACCTCCCACAGGCGTTCTGTCGCCGTCATTTCCGTGCCCTCCCCCAAGGGCATAAACGGCCCCCGAGCCACTGCCCCGCTTCTCCCCGATTCCAGCTTCCCACCGTGTGCAACGTTGTCAACGCGGAGAAAGCATGCATCCGGAAACTGATCTGATGGCCGTCACGTGATAACGCCGCGGTGACGGCGGACCGGGCGCGGGCGGGCTTCGGCCGCGGATGGGAACCGATCCCTCAGACCCGTTCCGGCCGATGCCGTGGCCCCTCGTCGGCGGTGGTCCGCCCGGTAACGCACGCGTAACACCGGACGTCGTCCAATTTGATAAGGGCCCGTCGTCGGCACCTTAATCGACACTACTGCCCAACCCCATTGTCGGCTCCCGAGGCGAGGAGGACTGCCATGGCGGCACATGCGCACTTCCCCGCGCCCGCCCGGGAGACGCACGCCGCCTGCGCTTTCCTGGTACAGGTTGTCCGGCCACCGGGACAGCGGGAAGCGGCATGAGCGCTCCGGCAGGGCGCAGGGCCCGGCGGCGCCTGACCGAGACAGGCCACCGGCCGAAATCCTCCGGCCCCGCCGGGGCTGCCAGCACCATCCTCACCGGCGCCCCCGGCAATGGAAGGGTACGTTGGCACGACGGGGACAGGCTGGAACGGCTCTTCGAGGACCGCTGCAACGAACTGCGACGCGACGGCGAGGGGGGACGGCTCGCCGTCGACGGCGTCGGGTCGTCGCTGACCTACGATCAACTCGACGCCCGGGCGAACCAGCTTGCGCGGTACCTGATCTCGCGCGGCACGCGGGCGGGCGACCGGATCGCGCTGCTCTTTGACCAGCCAACCCGGTCCTACACGGCCATCCTGGCGGTATTGAAGGCCGGTGCCGCATATGTCCCGCTCGACGCCGGCTACCCCTCCGACCGTCTCGCCTACATTGTCGAGGATGCCGGCGTGAGGCTTGTCCTGTCGCTGTCCCACCTTCGTGACCGGATGCCCCCAACGGGTGCGACCATCCTCTGCCTCGACGAGGAGGACCCGCTGGTGGCCGTGCAGGATTCCTCGCGCCTGCCCCGGGGAGAACAGGCGGGGACCCCGGGCGATCTGGCCTACATCATCTACACCTCCGGCTCGACAGGCCGCCCCAAGGGTGTGGCCATCGACCATCCCAGCATTTGCAACTTCGTGCTCGTGGCAGCCGAAGCCTACGGCTATCAGCCGACGGACCGCGTCTACCAAGGGATGACGATCGCCTTCGACTTTTCGGTGGAGGAGATCTGGGTCCCGTGGATGGTTGGTGCAACCCTGGTGCCCAAGCCCGGCGGCGTCAGCCTGCTTGGCATGGAACTGGGCCAGTTCCTGCGGGACCAGCGGGTGAGCGCCATGTGCTGCGTTCCAACGCTGCTGGCCACCCTCGACGAGGACCTGCCCGACCTGCGGTTCCTATTGGTCTCCGGCGAGGCCTGTCCGCGTGACCTCATTACCCGGTGGCACCGTCCCGGCCGCAGGTTCCTGAACGTCTACGGTCCAACGGAGGCAACCGTCACTGCGACCTGGGACGCGGTCCATCCGGACAAACCGGTGACCCTGGGCGCTCCCCTGCCCACGTACTCGGTGGTGATCCTTGATCCGGACGAACCGCGAGCGCTGCCGCCGGGGGAACTGGGCGAAATCGGGATCGCCGGGATCGGGCTGGCCCGCGGATACATCAACCGTGACGACCTGACCGAGCGGGCCTTCATGCATGACTTCCTTGGCATCGATAACAATCCCTCGGGCCGGATCTACCGCTCGGGCGACCTGGGGCGGTTCACCGAGAGTGGAACCATCGAGTACCACGGCCGGATCGATACGCAGGTCAAAGTCCGCGGTTACCGCATCGAACTTACCGAAATCGAGTCCGTCCTGCTGCAGGTGCCCGGCATCGCCCAAGCGGTAGTGAGCACCTACGAGCCAGCCCCCGGACTCGTGGAGCTGGTCGCCTACTACACGCTGCGCCAGGACACCGCGGCGGTCGACGAGGCAAGCATCGCCGAAAAACTGAGCGAGACCCTGCCCGGCTACATGGTCCCGGCCTACCTCGAACGCTGCACCGAAATCCCCGTCATGCCCAGCGGCAAGGCCGACCGGAAGAAGCTGCCGCAGCCCAGCAAACCCCGGCTCACCGGCGGCACTCACGAGTACAGCGCACCGGTAACGGAGGCGGAGGAAATACTGGCCGGTTGCCTCGCGGGGGTTCTGGGGGTGGAGAAAGTCTCCGCCACGGCACACTTTTTCAACGATCTCGGCGCCAATTCGCTGCTCATGGCCGGTTTTTCGGCCGCCGTCCGGCGCCGGGCCGCGCTGCCGCCGGTGGCCATGCAGGACATCTACCAGCATCCGACCGTCCGCAGGCTCGCCGTCGTCCTCTCGGCTGCGCAGGCCGCGGCCGAGCTGTCAGGAACCGGGGCCGACGAGACGGAGCCGGCCCTGCGGCCGTCGCCCAGCGCGCTCCGGCACATCTTGTGCGGCGTGGCGCAGCTGATGTTCTTCCTGGGCTACACGACCTACGCTGCCTCTTTGCTCGTCATGTCGTTCGTTTGGGTTTCCGAAGGAACCAGCCTGATCGACATGTGGCTGCGATCCGTCGGACTCGGCGCCGCCATGTTCCTGCTACTGTCCATCACTCCGATTGTCCTGAAATGGATCCTGGTAGGCCGCTGGAAGCGTCAGGACATCCCCCTGTGGGGCTGGGCCTACATCCGGTTCTGGGTCGTCAAAACGCTCAACCGGAGCAATCCCCTCGTCTTGTTCGTCGGCTCGCCCCTTTACGTTCTCTACCTCCGGGCGCTCGGGGCAAAGATCGGCAAGGGCGTCGCCATTTTCTCCCGCATGGTGCCCGTGTGCACCGATCTGGTCAGCATCGGCGACGGCACGGTCATCCACAAGAATTCATTCTTCCTCGCCTATCGCGCCCGCAGCGGCGTCATCGAAACGGGCACGGTAACGCTGGGCCGCGATGTCCTGGTGTCGCAAAAGACGACGCTGGACATCGACACGGCCATGGGCGACGGCGCTCAGCTGGGCCATGCGTCCTCGCTGCAGACGGGCCAGGCGATACCGGACGGTCAGCACTGGCACGGCTCCCCCGCGGTCCCGACGGAAACGAACTACCTCAGGGTTCCGCCGGTACGCTGCAGCACCCGCCGCAGGGTCGTTTTCACGCTGTTGCAGCTTTTCAACCGGCTGGTCCTGGTCGCGCCGGTCGGACTCATCGGCCTGTCAGCGCTGCTGCCGCCCTACCTGGACAGCGAACACCTGAACATGAATAATCCGTTCTTCTACCTCGACACCCTGCTCATCACCCTGACTTTGTTCCTTGCCTCCTTCTTCGGCGGCCTCATCGCGGTCCTGACCATCCCCCGGCTCCTGAACCTCGCCCTCAAGCCGGACAAGGTCTACCCGCTGTACGGCGTGCATTTCACGCTCCAGCGGATGGTTGCCGGGATGACGAACGTCAAGCTGTACAAGGATGTTTTCGGCGACAGCTCGTACATCGTGCACTACCTAAAGGCACTGGGCTACGACCTCGGCAAGAAGGTGGAGCAGACAGGGTCGAACTTCGGCCCCGAGGTGTCTCACGATTCGCCCTACCTGAATACCATCGGATACGGGACCATGGTCTCCGACGGCCTGAACATGATGAATGCCGATTACTCGAGCACCTCGTTCCGGCTGTCCCGTGTCAGGATCGCGGGCCGCAACTTCCTGGGAAACGACCTCACCTTCCCCCTCGAGGCCCGGGTTGGCGAGAACGTTTTGTTGGCAACCAAGGTCATGATCCCGATCGACGGCCCGGTCCGGGAGAATACCGGCTTGCTGGGATCCCCGCCGTTCGAGATTCCGCGCTCCGTTCAGCGGGACGGCCGGTTCGATGAACTGAAGATCGAAGAGGCGAAGAACCGGCGCCTGCCGGCCAAGAACCGCCACAATATCGGGTCCATGGGAATCTTCCTCGGTGTGCGCTGGTTCCTGTTCTTCTCCGGAACACTCATCGCCGCAGCCTCCGCAACAATCTACGATGAATTCGGCGCGTTGGCGGTAGCCCTTGGAACGTTGGGCTTCGTTATATACCTCGTCCTGCTGACCGTCCTCGTCGAGCGCCTGGTGATGGGCTTCCGCAGGCTGAAGCCGCAGTACTGCTCGATCTACGACCCGTACTTCTGGCACCACGAACGTCTGTGGAAGATGCTCGCCACCCCACCCTTTAACGGAACGCCCTTCAAATCAATCGTCTGGAGGATGCTCGGCGTCAAGGTGGGCAAGCGTCTTTACGACGCCGGCTGCAACATCCCCGAGAAAACACTTGTCTCAATCGGCGATGACTGCGCCTTGAACGAAGGCACAGCCCTCCAAGGCCACTCGATGGAAGACGGTACGTTCAAGTCGGACTACATCACGGTGGGAAACCGGTGTTCCTTCGGCGTCGAGTCCTTCGTCAATTACGGCGCAAGGGTAGGCGACGGCGTCTCACTCGAGGCCGACTCGTTGCTCATGAAGGGAGAAGACGTGCCGGAGAACGCCATCTATGCCGGCAACCCGGCCCGCGACACGACGGACACCGCCAGGCCCAGGCGGTTAACCGGCGCGGCGCACGGTTGATGAAGCGTGCACGGGGATTGCCACAGCATGACACTGGCGGCAAGTGCCGCGTAGGCGTCAAAAGCCCCTCACCGCAATCCGCCATGACGCGCGGGGCTAATAGCCGTCAGGCAGTCGGCGCGGCCGCGACGAAACTCGCCGCCATCGTGCTGCTGGCAGCCTGCTCCGGTTCCGCGCCCCTGGACCTGGGCAGCGGTCCCGATACCAAGGCCCTTCGCGAGTCCGTCACCGCCCAAAACGTCATCACACATTTGGAGGCCCTGCAGACGATCGCTGACGCCAACGACGGTAACCGCGCGGCCGGCACGTCCGGCTATGAGGCGTCCGCCGCATACGTTGAGGAGCAGCTGAAGGCTGCCGGGTACCATCCTGTCCGGCAAAGATTCTCCGTTGAGGATTCCCTCGACGACAGCAGCGGGGAAACCTTCAACATCCTGGCCGATACCGGAGGGCGAATTGACCAGACCGTCGTCGTCGGGGCCCACCTTGACTCGGTGATAGAGGGCCCAGGCATCAATGACAACGGCAGCGGCGTTGCGGCCGTCCTTGAAGCCGCCGTCCGGCTGACGCAATCGGGAATCACCCCGGTGAACCGAGTACGGTTTGCGTTCTGGGGCGGCGAGGAAGAAGGCCTGCTGGGCTCGGACTACTACGTGGAACAGCTTTCATCGGCCGAGATTGCCGACCATGCAGCCAGCCTGAACTTTGACATGGTCGCCTCGCCCAACGCCGCGAACTTCGTGTACGACGGCGACGGCTCGGAGTTTGGGGAGGCGGGCCCGGAAGGTTCAGCACAAATCGAGGACGTCTTCCTGGATTACTTTGCGGCCGAGGGGCTGCCTGCTGCGCCCACGCGGTTTGATGGTGGGTCCGACTATGCGGCGTTCATGGAACAGGGCATCCCGGTCGGTGGCCTGTTCACCGGCGACGTCGGCATTAAGTCAGTGGAGGAAGCTGCGTTGTATGGCGGCACGCCAAGCGAAGCGTATGACCCGTGCTACCACGCCAGTTGCGACACGGTCGAGAACGTGGACGAGGACGTCCTCGCTGGGATGTCCGACGCCATTGCGCACGCCACGCAGACGCTGGCGCAGGCGGCGTCCGCCCAGGCCTTCCAGCAGCAACCACGTACGGCCTTCCTGAATACGGAATGGAGCTTTGGCCCTCAACGAGCGCAGTCCGGTCCTACGGCCACCCGGCGATACTGCGGCGCGGGACCGGTGCGGTAGGCGCCGGAGCACGGTGCGAAGTTGCTGGAGCCGGGCTCCCGGTCCATGGTGGTAGGTGATGATTACCAGACGCGAAGCAGCCCAGTTCCTCGATATCCCACCGGAGATGGCGAAACGCCACGGGATCCCCTCCCGCGTCTCCGAAGAGGAACTCGCCGCGATGGACGCGAACCCACCGGCCTGGTTGGCCCAGTCGCGCGCCAACCGGACGGGCAAGCGGCCTGTCTGGACACCGCTGCGGTGCTTCATTTGCGGCTTTACCGAGTCTGCCCGGCCGAAGAAATGGTGGCCCGAATTCACCTATGTCTACTGCCGGCACCATGATCCCGGGGAGCTGCCCGAGCTGCCCGTTGGATGGGTCCGCAGCGAGTATGACGGCATCGGCACCAAGTTCACCGGAATCGTCGACGTGGCGCTTCCCGGCGACTGACCCCTGAGGGCGGGCCGGCTGGGCGAGAGGTTAAGAAGAAAGCCGATTCGCCACCGGTTCCTGCGCCGGACCCGGCCTTGCCCTCCTGCCCGCACGCAGAGGGGCGGCCTCCCCGCAGGGAGGCCGCCCCCGATGGCGGAGCCGGCGGGATTACTCGTCCTCGCCGACGCCCTTCTCAGCGGCCTTGGCCGCCTTCCACACGGCCTTTCCTTCGGCCTTGGCTGTCTTCCAGTCGGCCTTTCCTTCAGCCTTGACGGCCTTCCAGTCTGCGCTTCCCTCCGCCTTGGCGGACTTCCACGCGGCATCAGCCTCGGCCTTCGCCGACTTCCACGCGGCGTCGGTTTCGGCCTTAACGGCCTTCCACGCGTGGGTCGGCTCCTCAACCGGGGCCGGGGCCGGCTCTTCCACGACAGGCTCCTCAATGGGGGCCGGTGCAGGCTCCTCCTCCACCGGAGCCGGTTCCTCGACCGGAACCTCCTCTACCGGCTCCTCCCCGGGGACAGGCTCGACGGGCTCTTCACCCTCGTCCCCGACCGGGGCTTCGTCCTCGACCGGTGCCGGGGCAGCCGGCTCCTCAGCCGGGGTTTCCTCGGCGGGAACGTCCTCGACGACCGGTTCAGCTTCCTCGACCGGGGCCGGCACGATGGTTACGTCCTCGGCCGTGATGGCCACGAGCGAATCCTGTGTTTCGTGAGCAGAAGCGGCTCCTGCGCCTCCGGCAGTCACCACGCCTGCGACGAAGACTCCAGCAGCCAGCTGCCGTGCCTTGGTTTTAGCAAACGATGACATGTGTTGCTCCAATCGTTGGGAATGTTGCAACTTAATCGTTACATCCGGAGCCGGCGGGCTTGCAAGCGGAAGGGGCGAAAAGTCACCGAATGGCCCCCAAACCGGACTCGGGTCTTTACAAGATTGTGGGGCGCCCGTCAGACTACGCTCGGCCGGGCGAGGGACTATCGGCGACCGGGCGAGAGACGATCCAGGCGGGCGAGAGACGATTCAGGCGCCGGAAAAAGGTGCTGTAACACCGGAGGATAATCGTTACACTGGGTCGCGTGGGCGCAACGTCGCATTCCGTCCGTCCTGCACCAACTCCCCGGGACCCCGCCCGTAAGGATGACACCCATGCCTTCGCCCCTGCCCCGCCGCCTCCTCGCCGGACTGGCCTCATTCACGGCCGCCGCTGTCCTCGGCGGAACACTCGCCGCCCTTCCGGCTTCGGCCGCTGATGAGTCCGACCTACCTCACGCCCCGTCCAAGTACCTCAGCCCCCGGGACGTGCCGACCGACCGATTTATCGTGAAGTTCAAGGACAAGCAAGGGAACAGCTCCACCGGTAGGGGGAAAGCCTACGGGCGTACGGCCAAGGAGCTGGGCGTCAGTGTGAAGGAACTGCGCGCCATGGCCACCGGGGCCCGGGTGATCACCACCGGCAAGGCGCTCACCGACTCCGAGGCCGAGGACCTGGTGGTCCTGCTCGAGGCGGACCCGGCCGTCGAATTCGCAGAACCGGATCAGCGTATGCAACCGGCGGCGACGAACGACGAGCACTACGGTCTGCAGTGGGACCTTTTCGAGGACAAGGCCGGGATGCGCGTGCCGGGCGCCTGGGATGTCAGCCGCGGCGATGGCGTTACCGTCGCCGTCGTCGATACTGGCATCACCGATCACAGCGACCTCAACGCGAACGTGGTGCCCGGCTACGACATGATTTCCGACCCGGTCTCTGCCCGCGATGGCGACGGCCGGGATGCGGACCCCCGGGATGAAGGCGACTGGTACGGCGCAAAAGAGTGCGGGTACAACGACTCCTCCGATTCCTCCTGGCACGGCACCCACGTTGCCGGCACCATCGCCGCCGTCGCCGGCAACGGTCAGGGCGTGGCCGGCGTCGCCCCCGGCGCGAAGATCCTTCCCGTCCGCGCGCTCGGAGCTTGCGGCGGGTACCTGTCCGATATAGCCGACGCCGTGATCTGGTCGGCAGGAGGCAAAGTCCCAGGCGTCCCGCTCAATGCCAACCGGGCCCGTGTCATCAACCTGTCGCTCGGCGCATCCATTGTGCGCTCCGTCACCTTCCAGTCCGCGGTGAACAATGCCGTAAACGCCGGCTCCGCGGTCGTGGTGGCGGCCGGCAATGAGAACCAGGATGCCTCCCTGTCCACCCCGGCGAACTGCGAGAACGTCATCACGGTGGCGGCCAGCGGGCGCGAAGGCAACCGCGCCCCGTATTCAAACTTCGGAGCCATGATTGACGTAACCGCCCCCGGTGGCGACGAGAGCACCGGAGCGGGCAACGGCGTCGTCTCCACATACAACCAAGGCGCTACCACCCCGGGCGCCGAGGGCTACTCCTACCTCCAGGGCACGTCGATGGCCGCACCGCACGTCGCCGGCGTGGCCGCCTTGATCCTCGCCGTTCGCCCCGCCTGGACGCCCAGGCAGCTGGAGAACCACCTCAAACTCAAGTCCCGTCCCCTTGCGGGCACTTGTCCGGAAGGTTGCGGGACCGGACTGGTCGACGCCACGTCGTCCTTGGACTTCAGCCTTGTCCCGGTTATCACTGGAGAACCCAGGGTCGGTCGCCGGCTGGGCGCGGACACCAGCGGTTGGCCCGAGGGAACGGTGGAGAGCTACCAATGGAACCGCAACGACCAGCCCATCAGTGGCGCCACAACCAGTAGGTACAGCCCGGGACCGGCCGATCTAGGCACCGTGCTGAGTGTTACCGTCATCGGCAGCAGATCACAGGAGGGCTATGCCGTCGGCAGCAACACCTCAGAGCAAACGCCCAAGATCGCCCCAGGATCGCTGGCCAGCTCCAAGCCGGCGATCACCGGAACCCTCAAGGTCGGCCACGCACTGACCGCTGTCCCGGGCAGCTGGACCGCGGGCACAACCTTTACGTACCAGTGGTACCGGTCCGGGGCGGACATCAAAGGGGCTACCGCCAGCCGTTACGTCCTGACTGCGGCCGACGCCGGGAAATACCTGACCGTCCGCGTCACCGGCACAGCCCCGGGCTATGCCGCCAAGGAGATGACCTCCGCTTCCAGCGGGCCCATCGCCTACGGCACCCTCACCGGGGCGGTCCCGACGATCACCGGCACGAAGAAGGTTGGCCACAGGCTGACCGCCGGTGCCGGGGCATGGACCTCGGGCACCACGCTGAAATACCAGTGGTACCGCGGCACGACGGCTATCTCACGGGCGGTTGGCCGCACCTATGTGCTCACCGGCTCCGACGCCGGCAAACAGATCTCCGTCCGGGTGACCGGATCCAAGAGCGGTTACACCAGCCTGAAACGTTCCTCGGCCAAGACGTCCGTGATTGCCAAGGGCACCCTGCGCACGTCCGCACCGGTCATCAAGGGCACGCTGCGGCCCGGCTACACGCTGACCGGGTATCCGGGCACCTGGACGGCGGGAACCACGCTGAAGTACCAGTGGTACCGCTCCGGCACGGCCATCCGCGGCGCCACCGGCAAGACCTACCGGCTCACCGCAACGGACCGCTTCGACACGATCAAGGTGCGGGTCACCGGATCCAAGACCGGGTACAACACGGCCAACAGGTACTCGCTCTCCACCGCACGCCTTCGATAACGCGGGCCGGACCGTTCCCCTGCCGTGCTTACCTTACCCAGGCGAGGTTCGCCGTCGTCGTGCACGTGCCGCCCACGCGGGCAAAGAAAAAGCCCCGGAAAACCGGGGCTAAATCAGTGGAGATGGGGGGAATTGAACCCCCGTCCGATGTTGTGTTGCCAGGACTTCTCCGGGCGCAGTTTGCTTCGGGTTTTCTTGGCCCCAACCATCCCGCAAACAGGTGGTTGACCCGGGCCCAGCCGTCTAAATGTCCCGAATGCCCCAACGGCGAAGGTATTCAGCAGTGGCTCTCTTAATGACGCCAGCATCCGGGGCGAGAGCATCCCCGGGCTGACGGACTTGCACCGCTACTTAGGCAGCGAGTGCGAAGTCAGTGCGCTTAGATTCGGCACTTATTGGTTTGCAGAGAGCGTTTCCGAGATAACTCTGCATCCTCGGCCCGCTTCCCCTGGCGCGACTAACATCGTCGAAACCTGTCATCCCCGTATGTAGTTATCAAAATAACCATTGCTGCCGGGCAGTTACCTGTCCCGGACCATCCAGTGTAACCCATGTTTGCGCCGGTCTATTCCCGCCGCCCCGGCATAGCCAGCGTGCGGTCGCGGGACTTACGCTCAAACCATGGTTGTGGGCCGACCCCCAGGCACGCCGCCGCCGGTGTCCACCCCGGCAACGTTCGGCATCGAAGAAGAATTCCTGTTGATGGACCCGCGCACTGGCTTGCCGGTGACGACCGGCCCGGCGGTGCGGGCCGCCCTGCGCCTGGGAACCACCCCGGAATGGGTGAGCTACGAGTTGCTCGACTGCCAGGTGGAGACCTCGACCCCGGTGTGCCGCCAGCTGTCCGAGGCCGCGGATGCCCTGCTGGACTTCCGCCACGAGCTGGCCCGCAGCGCCGCCGAAACGGGCGCGGCCGCGGCCGGCATCGGCGTGATTTTCGACGCCGACCTGCGCCCCGCATCCGTGACCGACAACCCCAGGTACCGCAGCATCGCCGAGCGTGCGCCGGCGCTGATCGCCGACCAGTATGTGACGGGCATGCACATCCACGTGGAGGTGGCGGATCCGGAGGTGCGGCTGCAGGTTCTTAACCGGCTCCGCCCCTGGCTCCCGCTGCTCACGGCGGTGGCCGCCAACTCACCGTATTGGCGGCACGCTGACAGCGGCTTCGCCAGCTGGCGCACCATCATGTACCGCCGCTGGCAGGTCCAGGGCTGCCCGCCGTTCTTTGCCGACCTGCACGACTACGGCGTCCGGGTGCGGCAGTTGTACGCCTCCGGGGTGGTCCCGGATCCCGGGCACCTTTCCTGGCTGGCCAGGCTGGCCGACCACTTCCCCACCATCGAGGTCCGGGCCGCCGACAGCCAGCTCACCGCGGCCGACAGCGTGCTGCTGGCCGGGCTGGTCCGGGCGCTGGTCGCCACCGAGCAGGCCGCCGTCCTCATGGGTCGCCCGGTCACCAACTTCCATCCGGAACACTTGGACGTGGCGCTCTGGCAGGCGGCCCGGTTCGGGTTGTCGGAGAAACTGGTGCATCTGGATTCGGCCACCCTCTGGCCGGCACACGATGTCCTCGAGCTGTTGCTGCGCCATATCGATGAGGCGCTGGAGCAGCACGGCGACGGCGGGTGGGTCCGCGAGCAGGCCGCCCGGCTGCGGCTGGAGGGCAACGGTGCACAGCGCCAGCGGAAGGCGCTGGCCGGCGGCGGGCTCCCGGGGTGGCTGGATTTCGTGCGCCGGTCCCTAACAGCGGGCTGATGCCACGCAGGGCTCTCCGGCCGGCGGCCTGACGGGGCGGCAGCGGCGAAGCAGCACGGCCGGCAGCCCGGCGGAGCCGCAGCGGCGAAGCAGTGCCTCAGGCGCCGCGGTTCTTTTCCCGCATGGCGCGCAGGGCCTCGCGGTTGTCCTGCTTCTCGCGCAGCGTCTGGCGCTTGTCGTAGTCCTTTTTGCCGCGGCCCACGCCGATCTCCACTTTGGCCAGGCCGTCGTTGAAGTACAGCTGCAGCGGAACAATCGTGTAGCCCGATTCCCTGGTCTGGCGGGAAATCTTCTCCAGCTCGGCCCGGTGCAGCAAGAGCTTCCGCCGGCGCCGGGCGGCATGGTTGGTCCAGCTGCCGTTGAGGTACTCCGGAATGTAGACGGATTCCAGGTACAGCTCATCGTTGTAGAAGATGGCGAAGCCGTCCACCAGCGAAGCACGGCCCTCGCGCAGAGACTTCACCTCGGTCCCCATCAAGACCAGGCCGGCCTCGTAGGTATCCATGATGTGGTAGTCGTGCCGGGCCTTTCGATTGGTGGCCACTACCTTTCGGCCACTTTCTCTGGGCACGGGGTACTCCTTCGTCGTCGGAACGTTCCATTATAGCCGCGCCACGGCAGGAGCGCCGCAGCCGCGTCGCGGCCGGATAGGCCGCAGCGCGCCGGGTGCCGCCGCCGAAACCTAGAGCAGGTTCATCGGATTGACGAAGCTGCCGTTGACGATGGTTTCGAAGTGCAGGTGGCAGCCGGTGGAGTTGCCGGTGCTGCCCACGTAGCCGATCAGCTGGCCGCGGCCGACGCTCTGGCCGGCGTACACCACGTAGCGGGTCATGTGGTAGAAGTTGGTGTCCAGCGCGTTGCCGCCGACCACGCCGTGGCTCATCGTCACGCTGTTGCCGCCGCCCCAGACCGTGCTGTCCGCGCGCGCCACGGTGCCGGCCGCCGGCGCGTAGATCGGCGTGCCGCAGGCGGAACCGTAGTCGATCCCGCTGTGCATGTAGCCGCCGGTGCCGTAGAAGTCCATGGTGCCCGCCGGAGTGGGCCGCCAGCCGTAGCCGGACGTGATGGGCCCGTTCACCGGGTTGATCAAACCGAAGGACGACGGCGCCTGGCTGGCCGGAGGGGGCGGCGGCACCCTCGGGACCAGTTGCGGCACCGGCTGGCCGCTGTTGCGCGCCGCCTGCTGTGCCGCCTTGATCCGGGCCTGTTCCCGCTCCCAGGCCTCCTGGGCCTTGCGCCGCTCCTCGGCCTCGCGCCGGGCCTTCTCCGCCGCCTCGCGGCGGAGCCGTTCCTGCCGTTCTTTGATCTGCGAGAGCACCTGGTTCTGGGCCTGCTCGGTCTTGGCCAGCTCCTGCTCGATCTGCGGCTTCTTGGCCTGCAGGCTGTCCGACAGCGCCGAGGTCTCGGCGATCAGCTGGTCGACCTTCTGCTTTTCGGCGGCCGCCTCGTCGCGGGCGACCTGTTCGGCCGCCAGCGCCTCCTCGGCCTGCGCCTTCAGGTCACGGATTTCCTCCTCCACGGCCTCCAGCCGCGCCCGGGAGTTCACGTTCGTGGCGTTCTGCTGGGCCAGCTTGTCCAGTGCCGCGTTTTGGCTGCGCAGCGCCTGGTCCGCCAGGTCGATGGTGCTGGCCAGGTTGGCGTCGCCGTCGGAACCGAAGAACAGCGACAGGTTGGACGGCACGCCGCCCTGCTTGTAGGCCTGGGTGGCGATCTGGCCGATGACCTTCTTGGTTTCCTCCAGCTCCTCGGCGTCGCTGGTCAGTTGCTGGTTGATCTTGTCCTTGGTCTGCAGCGCCAGGTCCACGCGCTGCGCCAGTGCGGCCACCTTGTTGGTGGCGGCGTCCACCCGGCCCTCGGCCTCGGAGAGCTTCTGCTGGGCCGCCGGAAGCCGGCTTTGGTGCTGCTTCAGTTCCTTGACCGCCTCGACGATGTCGGCGTTGAGGAACTCCAGCGACGATTCGATCTGCTGGATTTCCTGGTCGAGGGCGGCCTTGCGGTCGTCGAGGTCGTCTGCCTGGGCGGGGCCGGCGGAGCCCAGCGAGAACGCGAGCAGGGCGGCCATGGCGGCGCTCAAAATCCCTTGCGGAAGACATTTCTTCCGCGGCTTAGTACGGCTCACAGCCTGGCTCCCCAATGTCAAGTTCTGTGCACGTGTCATGAGTCTAGACCTTAAGGTAGCGACGCAGGGTCAAAAGGGACGATATTCCGGCCAGGACGGCGCCCAGCAGCACCAGCGCGGGACCGATCACCAGCATGGTGCTGGAGGAAATGAAGGCCGTGTCGGGGTATTGGCTGGCCAGCCAGCCGCCGATGAAGAAGTGCGCCACGGCCCACAGGGTGACCGAGGCCAGCAGCGCCCCGAGCACGGCGGCGATCACCCCTTCCAGCACGAACGGCAGCTGGATCACGGCCTTGGAGGCACCGACCAGGCGCATGATGCCGGTTTCCCGGCGCCGGCTGAAGGCGGACAGCCTGATGGTGGTGGCGATCAGCAGGATGGCGCAGACAATCATGACGACGGCGATGCCCACCGCCACCAGCGAGGCGATGTTCATGACGCTGAAGACCTTTTCCAGGATCTCGCGCTGGTCCACGACTACTTCGACGCCAGGCAGCGAGGAGAATATCTCGTTAATGACCTCGTACTTCTGCGGATCCACCAGCGAGACGCGGAAGGACTCCGGCAGCTGGTCGGCCGTCACCGAGTCCACGATCGGCGAGTTCGCGAACTGGTCGCGGAAGTGGCCCAAGGCATCGTCCTGCGACTCGTACAAGTAGGTGTCCACGTACTGTTCCACGGCCGGACTGGTCAGCGTGGACTCGATTTCCGCACGCTGTTCGTCGGTCACGGGGCCGGCCGCGCAGCTGGCCGTCGTCGAGGTGTCAACGCACAGGAAGATGGCCACCTGGACCTTGTCGTACCAGTAGCCCTTCATCTGGTTGATCTGCATCTGCAGCATGCCGGCCGCGCCCACGAAACTGAGCGAAATGAAGGTCACCAGCACCACGGAGACCACCATGGACAGGTTCCGGCGCAGGCCGGAACCGATTTCACCGAGGATAAAAGCCAGTCTCATTTGGCCTCCTCCGGTTCGCCCAGGTAGATGCCTTCGGACTGGTCGCGCACCAGCACACCGTCGCGCAGCTCGATCACGCGCTTGCGCATTTCGTTCACGATCACGTTGTCGTGGGTGGCCATCACCACGGTGGTGCCGTTCTGGTTAATCCGGTCCAGCACCTTCATGATCCCCAGCGACGTGGTCGGATCCAGGTTGCCGGTGGGTTCGTCGGCCAGCAGGATCCCGGGCTTGTTCACGACGGCGCGCGCGATGGCGACGCGCTGCTGCTCGCCGCCGGAGAGCTCGTGCGGCATGCGGTGGTCTTTGCCCTCCAGGCCCACGGTCTTGAGCACCTCGGGCACCGTCTCGCGGATCACGGCGCGGCTGCGCCCGATCACCTGCATGGCGAACGCCACGTTGGCGAAGACGGTCTTGTTGGGCAGCAGCCGGAAGTCCTGGAACACCACGCCGATGCCGCGGCGCAGTTTGGGCACGCGCCAGCTGGGAATGTTGGCCACGTTCTGGCCGGCGACGTAGACCGAGCCACGGGTGGCGCGGTCTTCTTTCAGGACCAGGCGGATGAACGTGGATTTCCCGGACCCGGACGAGCCGACCAAGAACGCGAAGTCGCCGCGGTCGATCTCCAGACTGATCTTGTCCAGGGCCGGACGAGAGTTCTGGTCGTAGATCTTCGTGACGTTATCGAATCGAATCATGACTACTTTGTGCCTCAGGCCGAGGACGAGGGCTTGTGCTTGGGGGAAGAAACCTCAGCCTCTCGACTATAGGCACGCAGTCTTGAGTTTATCCTGCAGCCTGTTCGGTGTGTCGTTTCACCGGACCGGCCCCTTGCCCGCGGCCCGTCCTGGCGCCCGGCCGGCCAGGGCGTCGCGCACCGCATCGGCCACCGCCGCCGCGCCCGGGCTGTCCATGACGATGGTGTAGTGGTTGGTTCCGACCACCTCGCGCACCCGCAGCGCCGGGAGCCGGCGCGCCCAGCCGTCCACGTAGCCGGGCGTGTACAGGCCCGCGTCCTCGTTCAGCAGGCCGCGCGGGGCCCGCAGCAGCACCGCCGGGACATCGAGTGATTCGAGCGCGTCCATCAGGACGGCGCCGCTGTTCAGGTCGGCGGTGTCGCGGGCCATCGCCTCGTAATTCGTCGCCGGCCGCAACAGCGGCGGCTCGCCGGCGAGGTCGTAGTCCACGTAGTCCTCCACCAGCGCGTTCCAATGCTCGGCGAAGGCCGGGTGCACCCGCCAGAAGTCCCGATACGCCTCCCGGCTGGGGAACGTGGCGGCCAGCCGTTCGGCCGCCGGACCCAGCACCGACTGGATGACCTCCTCGTCGCTGAGCCCGGCCGGCACCTGCAGCGGCAGGCCGCCGTCGACGAGCACCAGCGACTCCACCAGCCGCGGGTGGCGCCGGGCCAGCACCACCGAAGCGAACGCCCCCATGGAATGGCCGACGACGACGGCCCGGCCGACGCCGTGCGCCGCGAGCACCTCCGCGAGGTCGTCGGCGTGCGCGGCCATGCCGAACGGGCCGGGCAGCCCGTTGCTGCGGCCGCGGCCGCGCAAATCCGGGGCGATCACCCGCACGCCGTCGAGCTCCTGCGCCAGCAGTCCCCACGTGCGGTGCGAGGCCGTCACGCCGTGCACGGCCAGGATGGCGGGTGCCTGCGCGTCCCGGGGTCCCCACACGCCGGTGCGCAGGGTGCCGCCGCGGACCGGCACGTCCAATGCGGCGTAGGGCAGGGCTGCGGGTTCGGCGCTCATCGGCTGGACCATCCGCCGTCCATCGTGTAGGACGCGCCGGTGACCATGCCGGCGTCGGGCCCCGCGAGCCAGCACACCAGCGAGGCCACTTCGTGCGGCTCGACCAGGCGCTTGACGGCGCTCTCGGTGAGCATCACCTTGGCGACCACTTCCTCCGCCGGCAGCTGGTGCATCCGGGCCTGGTCGGCGATCTGCTTCTCGACCAGCGGCGTCTTCACGTAACCGGGATTGATGCAGTTGCTGGTCACCCCGTGCGCGCCGCCCTCCAGGGCGGTGACCTTCGAGAGGCCCTCCAGCCCGTGCTTGGCGGAGACGTACGCGGACTTGTAGGCCGACGCCCGCAGCCCGTGCACCGAGGAGACGTTGATGATCCGGCCGAAACCGCGCTGGTACATGCCCGGCAGCGCCGCCCGGATCAGCAGGAACGGGGATTCGAGCATCAAGCGGAGCATCAGCCGGAAGGCCTCCGGGTCGAACTCCTCAATGGGGTTGATCCGCTGGATCCCGGCATTGTTGACCAGGATGTCGGTGTCCACCGCCGCCGTTTCCAGCGCCCGGGTGTCGCTGAGGTCCACCTGCCACGGGACCCCGCCGATCTCCTGCGCCACCCGTTCGGCGGCGGCGCCGTCCAGGTCGGCCACGGTGACCTTCGCGCCGCGGTCGGCCAGGGCCCGCGCGCAGGCTTCGCCGATGCCGCTGGCCCCGCCGGTCACCATGGCGCTGCGGCCCGTCAGAGTCTTCTCAGCCATGGGTGGGTCCTTCCGTCGTCTGCTGTCCGGGCGCCAGCGCCCGCTCAATGAACTGCATCATTTCTTCGAATACGTGGTCGGGCACTTCCCGCGGGACGGGCTGCGCACCGCCGTCGTCCTCCCAGAGCACCCAGCGCATCCCGATCAGTTCGCCGATGCCCATCAGCGCCCACGCCGCGACGTTCGGGTCCATCGGACGGACCTCGCCGGTGGCCTGCGCCGCCTTCAGTCCCTCAATGTAGCCGTTGACGATGCGCGTGTAGTGCATCCGCAGGGCGCCGGGCGACACGAACTCCGCCTGCCGGATGATCCGGTAGAGCGCGGGGTGTTCGGCGGTGAAGCGGAAGAACGCCTTGAACCCGGCCCGCTCGGCCTCCAGCCGGTTCTCTGCCGACTTCGCCGCCTCGGTCATCGCGTGCCGCACCCGCCGGTTGAGGTCCTCGACGACCTCGTCGAAGACGGCCTGCTTGCCCTCGAAGTAGAGGTAGAAGGTGCCCAGCCCGACGTCGGCCTGCTCGGTGATCTTGACGATCGAGGCCTCGTGGTAGCCCACCGATGCAAAGACCGCTTCGGCCGCCTCCAGCAGCTTGGCCCGCGTCCGGGTGCCCCGGGCGGTGCGTGGTGCAGCGCTCATGATTCCTGCTCCGATCCTGCGGTCAGCGGGTGGCGGTCGGGGCGGACGGCGGCCTCCCGCAGCCTCCCCCGGACCACCTTGTTCAGTGCGGTGCGCGGCAGCGCCGGCACGAAGGCGAAGCGGCCGGGGACCTTGAAGGCGGCCAGCTGCGCCCGGCAGTGTTCGGCCAGCTCCTCGGCGTCGGTGATCCGGCCCGGCCGGACCACCACGTAGGCCAGCCCGGTCTCGCCCCAGCGTTCGTCGGGAACCCCGACGACGGCGGCCTCGGCCACCGCGGGGTGCGAGAGCAGGACCTGCTCCACCTGGGCCGGGGCCACGTTCTCGCCGCCGGAGATGTAGAGGTCCTTGATCCGGTCCACGATGCGGAAGAAGCCGTTCGCGGTGCGTTCGACCAGGTCGCCGGTGCGCAGCCAGCCGCCGGCGAGCGCCGCCGCGGTGGCCTCCGGGTTCCGGAAGTAGCCGGCGAACACGCCCGGTCCCGAGACCAGCAGCTCACCGGTGGCCGCGCCGTCCAGGATCTCGCCGGTGGCGGGGTCCGCGACCGCCACGCTGACGTGCAGGTAGGGCTTGCCCGCGTAGCCGATCATGGAGGCCGCGTCTTCGTTGGGCAGGCAGAGCACGTTGGGCGAGGCCTCGGTCAGGCCGTAGCCCTGGCTCAGGGCCACGCCCCGCTTGTGCCAGATCCGCAGCAGCGGTGCGGGCATGGACGCGCCGCCGACGATCGCGTGCTGCAGGCTGGACAGGTCGGCGGACGCGAAGCCGGGGTGCTCGGCCAGCATGGCGTACTGGGTGGGGACACCCATCATGGTGGTGACCCTGCGTTGGGCGATCAGCTGCAGCATCCGGCCCGGGTCGAACGTGCGTTCCAGGACCACCGTGGCGCCGGTCCACCAGCCCAGCAGCGGCTGGATGTTCCAGCCGCCCACATGGAACTGCGGCAGCGCGGCCAGCACCACGTCGGAGCTGGAGAGCTCCATGGTCCGCGACAGCGAGAGGTTGGTCCAGAAGCAGTTGGCGTGCGTGAGGATGGCGGCCTTGCTCGGCCCCTCGGTACCGGACGTGAACATCATCAGGAGGGCATCGTCGTCGCGCACGTCCCGCTGCACGGGCCCCGCGGCGCTGTCCAGCCGGCGGGTGGGGCAGGGCACGTGCCGCTCCACCCCCGAGGGCCCGAGCGCTGCTGTGCGCGGCGGCAGCGGGAGCATGGTGGCGGCAGCTGCGGCCAGCGCGTCGAATTCATCCTCCACCAGCAGCAGCGCCGGGTCCGCCAGCTGCAGCTGCTCGGCGATCTCCCCGGGAGACAGCCGCCAGGACAGCGGGACCAGCACGAGGCCGGCCTTGGCGCAGGCGAAGAACAGCACCACATGGTCGGCGGAGTTGCCGGTCAGGGTGGCGATCCGGTCCCCCACCCCATAGCCGGCGGCGCGCAGGCCCGCGGCCAGGGCGACGGCCCGGGCATCGAGGTCGCGGTAGCGCAGGCTGACCCCCCGGTCGTCGATCGCCACCCGGTCGGGCGTGGACACGGCGCGGTCGGCGGTCCAGCGGCCGAGGGTATGGAGGCCGCCGGCGGGCGGATGGGGCTGCAGGTTCACTCGGCTTTCTCCAGGATGTCGCGCTGCCGGGCGGCTGCCTGGCGGCGCTGGCCGCGGCTGAGGGTGGCCCGCTGTACCGCGCCGGTGATGCCGCCGGGCAGGAACAGGACCACCAGGATGAACAGTGTACCGAGGATGAACAGCGGCTCCGAGAGCGGGATCCGCAGGATGTCTGGCAGGTTGGCGATGGCCTCGGACTGCGCCAGCGCCGTCAGCCGCTGGTCCAGCAGCGTGTAGAAGACGCCCCCGATGACCGCTCCCCAGCGCGAGCCCACGCCGCCGAGCACCACCATGACCAGCAGGGTGATGGTGAAGTCGGCCGAGAGGCTGCGCGGGACGGCACCGGACTGCAGCAGCAGGTAGACCATGCCGACCGCCGAGGCCAGCACGCCGCCGACCACGAACACCAGCAGCTTGACCAGGTAGGGCTGCAGCCCGATGACCCGCACGCGCAGCTCGTTCTCGCGCACCGCCGCGGCCACGTGCCCGGCGCGGCTGAACTGCACCCAGCTGACGACGGCGAAGACCACCAGCAGCACGATCAGCGCCAGCCAGTACAGGTTGCGGGTGTTGGCCACGCCCAGCAGGGCCTCGGGCAGGTTCTCCGTGGCCAGGGTCAGGCCCTCTTCGCCGCCGGTGGCCTGGCCGGGGTTGCGGCCCACCAGCACGTGGCCGGCCTCCGCGAAGGCCAGGGTGACCATGGCGAACGGGATGCCCGTCACGCGCAGGCCGACCGCGCCGACCACGTGGGCCAGCACGATGACCAGCAGCAGCGTCAGGCCCATGGCCGGCAGCAGCGGGATGTCGAACGTGTCCAGGATGACGCCGAGCCCGTAGACCCCGGCGCCGAAGTACAGCGCATGGCCGAAGGAGAGCAGGCCGGTGACGCCGAGCAGCAGGTGGTAGCTGAGCGCCGCGGCGGCCATCAGCATGCACATGGCGATCAGCTGCAGCGAACCCGGGGTGTAGGTGGGCCCGGGCAGCACGCCCGGCAGGGACAGGTTCAGCAGCGGCAGCAGGGCCAGCAGCACCACGGCCGCTCCCCCGGCGGCCCACTTGAGCAGCCCGCGGACCCCGCCGGCGGCAGCCCCGCCGTCGTGCCTGCCCTTCCGTCCGCGCCGCGGCGTCCTGTCTCCGGTGCCCGGGGCCTCGGTGTGCCCGGCGGTTGCGGCGGCCGGGTTCGGCTGCGCGTCCGATTGCGGGTCGGTCTTGCTGGTGGTCATGATTTCCTCCCGAGCAGGCCGGAGGGCCGGAAGAGCAGGACAAGGGCCAGGGCCACGACGACGACGAAATCCCCGGTGCCGTTGAGGTAGAAGTTCGCGAACTGCTGCAGCAGCGCCACCACCACCGAGGCGATGGCCGCGCCGGTGAGCGAGCCCAGGCCGCCGATCACGGTGACGATGAAGGCGAAGATCAGCAGCGATCCGCCCAGCAGCGGCGAGACGTAGCCGAAGTAGTGGCTGGCCAGCACCCCGCCCAGGCCGGCCGCGGCGCCGCCGATGGCGAAGACCAGCGTGAACGCCTTGCGGACGTCGATGCCCAGCGCGGTGACCATGGAGCGGCTTTCCACGCCGGCGCGGATGATCATGCCGTAGCGGGTGCGCTTGAGGAAGAACACCAGGCCCAGCAGCACGAACACCGCCGCGATGATGGCCACGAAGCGGTCGTTCGCGATGTCGGCGCCGAGGATTCTGGTGGTCTGGCTGAACCATTCGGGTCCGGAGATATAGACCGGGTCGGTGCCCCAGATCCCGTCGAACAGCGCGACCGACGCCAGCGAGAGGCCGACGGTGACCAGGACCTGTTCGATGTGCCGCTCGTACAGCTTGCGGATCAGCACGAACTCGGTGAAGGCGGCGAACAGGGCCCCCACGACGGCGCCCACCAGGAGGGAGCCGAGGAAGGTCCACCAGTTGTCGGCGCCGGCGCGGCGGGCCACTTCCCAGCCGGCGAACGCGCCGAGGGTCAGGAAGGAGCCGTGTGCGAAGTTCAGCACGCCCATCAGCCCGTAGATCAGGCTCAGCCCGGAGGCCACCAGGAAGTAGAGCGCGCCCAGGCCCAGGCCGGTGACGGTCAGCAGGACGATGGTACTCACTTGTGCACCCCGTTCGGGTCGGTGCCGGTCCCGGCCTCTGCGGGGGCGGCATCGTCGTCGTGCCCGCCTTCGGCGTGGACGCCCAGCAGCCGCTGGGTCAGGTCTTCGTTGTCCAGGAAGTCCAGCGCGCTGTCGGTGGTGTGGACCACCCGCCCGCCGGACAGCACCACCGCGCCGGCGGCCAGCTGGCGGACCACCTGCAGGTTCTGCTCCACCAGCAGGATCGGCACCGTTGCGGCGGCCCGCTCCAGCGTCTCGGAGACTTCCTGCACGATCTTTGGCGCCAGGCCCTTGGTCGGCTCGTCGATCAGCAGCAGCTTGTTCTCATTCAGCAGCGCACGCGCCAGCGAGACCATCTGCTGCTGCCCGCCGGAGAGTGTCCCGGCCATCTGCGAGGCGCGCTTGAGCAGGTCGGGGAAGAGTTCCTCCACCAGCTGCCGGCGCGGGGAGGCGTCCCGTTCGGCCAGCCGCAGGTTCTCCGCCACGGTCAGCTTGGAGAAGACCTCGCGGTCCTCCGGGACGTAGCCCACGCCGCGGCGGATGATCTTGTAGGTCGCTTCCTTGTCGATCCGCGTGCCGTCCAGCGTCACGCTGCCGCTGCGGGAGATCAGGCCGATGATGGCCTTGATGGTGCTGGTCTTGCCCACGCCGTTGCGGCCCAGCAGGGCGGTGATGCCGGTGGCCGGCACGGAGAAGCTGACGTTCTCCACCACCTGCTGGCCGGCGATGTGCGCGCTGAGCCCCGCGACCTCCAGCACCGGGCGGGCGTGGCGGTCCGGCCGCGCCGCGGACGGCGACGTGGCGGTGGCGGTGGTGGTCGTCGCGGCGGGCATAGCAGCGTCCTGCGGCACGGCCGCGCGGCTTTCCGGGTGCTGGCTCATACGGGTTCTCCCAGGTAGGCGCTCTGGACGGTGGGATTGGCCATCACCGCGTCCGGGCTGTCGATGGCCAGCAGCTTGCCGTGGTGCATGACCGCCACGCGGTCGACCAGCCCGAGGACCACGTCCATGTGGTGCTCGACCATCATCACGGTGCAGCCGCGGTCGCGGTGCATCCGGCGGATGATCGCGCTCAGCCCGGGCACGTCCCCGGAGGCCACCCCGGCCATCGGTTCGTCGAGCAGGATGACCGAGGGGTTGCCGGCCAGGAGCATGGCGATCTCCACCTTGCGCTTGTCGCCGTGGGCGAGGTCGCCGGCCGCGGTGTGCAGCTTGTCCTCCAGCCCGACCTCGGCCACGTTCTGCTTCGCGGCGGCGGCCGCGGAATCCGTCCGCGAGGGGAACCGGAAGACCGTGACGCTTCCGCCGAGGCCTGCCTGGGCCGCGAGCCGGACGTTTTCCAGCACGCTGAGCCGCGGGAACAGGCTGGAGGTCTGGAATGTCCGGCCCAGGCCGGCGCGGGCGCGGCTGTGGATCGAGGCCGACGTGACGTCCTTGCCGTCGAGCGTGATGGAACCGGCCGTCGGCTTTAGGACGCCGGAGATGAGGTTGAACAGGGTGGTCTTGCCGGCACCGTTCGGTCCGATCACGCCGACCATTTCTCCGGTCGCGACGGAGAATCCGACATCCTCGAGGATGCGGGCGCCGCCGATCTGCAGGCCGAGGCCCTGCACCGTGAGCGCGGGCTGATCTGGGGAGGTCATCATGTCACTTTCTGTCCGGTCGAGGACCCTGTCCGCGGGCCGGGGCGCCGCCGCCGGTGAGGTCGGCGGCGCCCCGGTACTGCAACAGTGCGGGCCTGCCTGTGGTTGTGCTGCGGTTACTTGGCTTCCGGCGGAGCCACCGTGTCGGCCGGAATGGCCTTGATCAGCTCAGGCACCCACTCGCCGTCCTTCTCCACCAGCTTGGCCTGGTACATCTCCTGCAGCAGCGCGTGGTCGGAGGCACGGATGGTCGTCTCGCCCTTGGGCCCTTCGAAGCTGTAGCCCTCCAGCGCCTCGACCATGGCGTCGACGTCGTTGCCGCCCTCCTTGACTGCCTGCACGATCATCTGGCCGGCGACGAAGCCGTCCGGGGTGAAGAGGTCGGCCTTCTTGCCTTCGGCCTCAACGCTTTCGATCATGGCCTTCTCCACGTCGTTGCCGGCTGCTCCCGGGAAGTAGTGGTTCAGGAAGCTGATCTTGTCCGAGGCCTTGCCGTAGGCGCCGAAGGTCGCGGCGTCGCCCAGGCCGGTCACGATGGGGGCAGCGTCGAACGCGCCCTGCTGGCTCAGTGCCTGCCACATGGATCCCGACGTGGCGCCGGCCCAGGCCACGAAGACCAGATCCGGCTTGGCGTCGATCAGCTGACGGGCGAACGGCGTGAACTCGGTGGCGTCTTCGGGTACCAGCACGTCATCGACTTCGGCGCCCTGCTCGCCGAGGACGGCTTCGACGGCGGCGAGGTTGCCCTGGCCGAACGCGTTGTCCTGGCCGAACACAACGACCTTCTTGCCCTTGAGGTCGTCCACGAAGGTGCCGGCCGTCGCGACGTCCTGCAGGCTCTGGCGGCCGGAGCGGAAGGTGTAGTCGTTGATGCCCTGCAGCGCGTCGGTCGCGGCGGGGCCGGAGATGTAGAGCACCTTGTTCTGCGCGGCCTGCTCCGCGAGCTTCAGCGCGATGCCGGACACCACGGTGCCGGCCAGGATCTTGTAGTCCTTGCCGATCAGGTCCTTGGCGACGTTGACCGCCTTGTCGGGGTCACCGCCGTCGTCGTGATAGGTCAGGTTGAGCTTGGTGCCGTTGACCTCGCCGGTGCCCTCGGTGGCGTAGTCGATGCCGGCCTGGAGACCCTGGTAGTAGGCCGCGCCGTAGGCGGCCAGCGGGCCGGATTCGGAATAGACGATGCCCACGTTGATGCTCTCGGGGGCGTTGCTTTCCTCGCCGGCCGCTCCGGCGGTGTCGCCGCCGGCGGTCGGCGCGCACGCGCTCACGGTCAGTCCGGTGACCAGCGCCGCGGCCATCAGGAACTTCTTCGTTGCCTTCACTCCGATGCCTTTCGTTGAAAAATCTCTTGAGGAGTAACTCTGGAACTGTCTGAACCTGATGGTCAGGTCCCCCAACCTGAAAGGTGATTCAGATTACGGCAAATTTATGGTGTGGCTCACAGAGGTGTCAACAGTCGCGCCGGGTCGCAAAGGTTACGATTCGGTTGCAGGCGGCCGAGACTTCGTGCGGCGGGCACAGCCTGACAGGCGAGGGGCACGGCGAAGCGCCGCAGGAGGAGGCGAGTCCCGTCCCGGATGCCCTTCGTCAGGCAGGCCTGGGCACACGTCTAGACGAAGAAGCCCGGCCGCTCCTGATGGAGCGGCCGGGCTTCTTCGTGCAACAGACAGATCGCGGTTAGTTTTCCGCGTTGCGGTTGTTGGCGCGCCAGCGGATGCCGGCGTCGATGAAGTCGTCGATTTCGCCGTCGAGCACCGCGCCCGTGTTTCCGACCTCGTGTTCGGTGCGCAGGTCCTTGACCATCTGGTACGGATTGAGCACGTAGGAGCGCATCTGGTCGCCCCAAGACGCCTTGACGTCGCCGGCGAGCGCCTTCTTCTCGGCGTCCTGCTGCTCCTTCTGCAGCAGCAGGAGCCGGGACTGCAGCACGCGCAGCGCGGCCGCACGGTTCTGGATCTGGGACTTCTCGTTCTGCATCGAGACGACGATCCCGGTGGGGATGTGGGTCAGGCGCACGGCGGAGTCGGTGGTGTTCACGGACTGCCCGCCCGGGCCGGACGAGCGGAACACGTCCACCTTGATCTCGTTGTCCGGGATGTCGATCGAGTCGGTCTGCTCAATCAGCGGGATGACCTCGACGGCGGCGAAGGAGGTCTGGCGCCGGCCCTGGTTGTCGAAGGGGCTGATCCGCACCAGGCGGTGGGTGCCGGCCTCCACGGAGAGGGTGCCGAAGGCATAGGGTGCCTTGACCTCGAACGTAGCCGACTTGAGCCCGGCTTCTTCGGCGTAGGAGGTGTCCAGCACCTGGGTCGGGTAGCCATGGCGTTCGGCCCAGCGCAGGTACATGCGCATCAGCATCTCGGCGAAGTCGGCGGCATCGACGCCGCCGGCGCCGGAGCGGATGGTCACCACGGCCTCGCGCTCGTCGTACTCACCGGAGAGCAGCGTGACGACTTCGAGTTCGGAGAGCGCCTTCTTGAGCGAGGACAGTTCGCTGGCGGCCTCGGCCATGGAGTCCGCGTCGCCGGCGTCTTCCTGGCCCAGTTCGACCAGGACTTCCAGGTCCTCGATCCGTGCCGCCAGTTTCTCCAGCCGTTCCAGTTCGCTCTGGCGGTGCGAGAGCCTGGAGGTGATTTTTTGCGCCGCGGCCGGGTCGTCCCACAGATCCGGCACGCCCGCCTGCTCGCTCAGCTGGGCAATATCTTTGCGGATCGCCTCCGCGTCGGAGACGGCTTCTATGGATTCATACGTGGCGCGCAAGGCGCGGATTTCAGCGGGAAAGTCGATCTCAGCCATGGTCCTCCCAGCCTACGCCATGGCGGGGAAGCCTCTGTCCCGCGAAGACTGTGCCCGACCCCCCTAGCTCAAGCGCGGGCACGTGCAATAACCTTTGGAGGGTGCGGGATGCAGGTGCCGCGTATGGGGTTGGGGCCTGATCTAAATCCAATTATTGGGGGAGGCTGCAATGCCCAGTCAAAGTCACGGATCCGTTCAGAGCCTGCGGAAGAGGCAGAAGCCCGAAAGCCGGCAGGACGGCCCGCGGTCAACCACTCCGCGAAGAATTCTGGGGGTTTTCGGCGCGCTCGTGCTGGCCGCAGCAACCGTCGTCGCCGCTTCCGGACCCGCCGCCGCCGGACCTGCCGCCGCCGGACCCTCCACCGCGGGGGCCGCCGCCGCGGGAGAAGAACACGGCTACACGGTCGTCCTCAAGGACAGCATCGGGAATGTCGATTCCACCGCCACGGCCCACGGGGAGAAGTACGGGTTTACGCGGTCCAACACCTACGAACACGCGCTGAAGGGATACTCCGGCACTATGACGGTCTCGGAAGCGAAGCAGCTCGCTGCCGACCCGGCCGTTGAATTCATTGCGCCCGAGCGGCAATTCGCGATGCCGGACAACGCGGCCGGCGCCAATAACGGAACCAGCGGCGCCGAATTCCTGCCTCCGGGGTGGCTGCGGGTCGGCGGCACGCCGGAGGAGGCAGCCGAGGACGGCCGGCAGATTACGGTCAACTCCGCCGTGATCGACACCGGCATCGACAGCACCCACCCGGACCTGAACGTGCGCGGCGGGGTGGACTGCTCGTCAGGTACTCCGGTCGAGGTAGCTCCCGTCGACCGGTTCGGGCACGGAACCATGGTCGCCGGGATTCTTGGGGCGAAGAACGACAACGCAGGGATCATCGGCACCGCGAGCGGCGCCCCGCTGTGGTCCGTCCGGGTTATCGCAGACGACGGCACCATCACAGAAGCTGCCATTCTCTGCGGCGCCGACTGGGTGGTCTCCACTCACACGGACGAGGACCCGGGCAACGACATCAGGGTCGCCAACATCAGCCTCGGCGGCCCCGGCCAAGAGCAGGGAGCCTGCGGCAACGGTGTCGATCCCCTGCACAAGATGATTTGCCAGGGCGCCGAGGAGGGTGTCGTCTGGACGGTCGCCGCCGGTAATGCGACCGGGGACATCGCGAACACTGTTCCGGCCGCGTATGACGAGGTGCTCACAGCCACCGCCATGGCTGACTACGACGGCCGCCCCGGTGGTACGGCGACAGCGAGCTGCGCAGGAGGACCTTTTCCCAACCCCGACGACGAGTTCGCCCTCTTCTCTAACTTCGCCACCCAGCCTGCCGACCAGGAGCACACCGTCGCGGCTCCCGGGGTGTGCATGACCTCAACGGTCCCGGGCGACCGGTACGCGAACGCACACGGCACCAGCTTCTCCAGTCCGATCGTCGCCGGTTCGGTGGCCCGGTGCCTGGAGAGCGGGGTCTGCCAGGGCGACGGGACGGCCGTGATAGAGCAATTCCGCGCAGCGGTCGCGGAGTACAACCAAGAGAATCCCCAGTACGGGTTCGTCGGTGACCCCCTGCGACCGGTCCCGGGCCGGTACTACGGTTACCTGGCCACCGTGATGCCCTTCTAGAGAAAAGCAGCCTGATTTTTCAGTTGCCTGGGGACTGCAATTTCTGGTTTAGAGCCTAGACGGCGCTGTGCACGCGCCAAAAGTTGCCGCCGCGAGGCAAACCCGCGCCATGCCTAAGAGCCTTAAAGAGGCACCCCGCCCCCGTATAGACGGGGGCGGGGTGGTCAGCCGCACCGGAACAGCTGCATTTCCCGCTCACTATGCCAACCGCGCCAAGCGCGAGCGTGCCGAACTGACCGGGCTTGACGCCAAGATCCGCGCAACAACGCGGGACCTTTGATCCGCCCCGGCGACCGCCTCCTCAAGGAGGGCGCACGGCATATCTCGCCGGACGACCTCCCTACGCTCCGCGAGGCTGCCTACGCGCTGAATCTCGCCGACGAGTACGCCCCGATGCCCGCTGTCGGTCGAGTCTGGCGCCGCCATGCCGACCAACTCCTCTCTGCCCTCGGGCTGACGATCGAGGGCAAGCCCCGCCCTGAAAAGGAACAAATGAGGACCCCATCTAACGACGTCGGGCCGCTCGGCGCCCGGTTGGTCGCCGAGATCGAGGGCCGCCACATCGACAAGTCACAGTTCGGCGACCTCGTCCGTCGCGCCGATCGCGTCGCCTCGCTAGTCACGTTCGATCTGGCCGAATGGCGCGACGACGTCGAGCGCGAAAAAGCGGCCATCACCGCCGAGCTCGCCCAGCGCGTCGGAATCACGACCTCGATTTTCAAATCCCTCTAAACCGCCACCGAAAGGTCGCCCGCCATGGCCCGTTACATTGATACCCCGATCCGCTCCGGCCGCGGCCATATCCGCCGTCTCGCCGCTCAAGGCGTCGAGTTGCCTGTCGAACTCGCCGAAATGCTCGCCCAGCTCCACCGCCTAAGGGCTGAGCACGGCGCCCTGCCTGCCGCCGCCGACGTCATGCGCGACGCCGTCGCCGCCGCCAAGGCTGGCAAGCTCGCCAAGTCGACTTCGGCGCAAATCGCCGCGCTGGACACTCACCGCGAAATCCTCGACGGTGCCGTCTTTGAGCTGACGCATGAGATCCACCGCACCGCTTCCGGCTGCATCTCTCTGCTCGTCGAGGGTATTCGGGACAAGCTCCACGGCCCTGCCGCCGAGGAGCTCACCAAGGTCGCCGAGCGCGTCCCTGGCGGTTACAGCGTCGACGAGTTGGTGAGGGCAGGCAAGCACGAGGAGGCCGCCTTGTTGGCCTCGGCGCCTATCCACCGAGACAAGATCAACAAGGCCCAGCAAGCTATCGCGTTGCTCCCCGGCGTCCAATACGCCTACCCGTCCGGCGCTCCACGCGGTTCGCGCGCTACTGGAGCGACCCGAGCAAAGCGCCCCGTGAGGACACCCTCGACGCCATGCTCGACGCGATCCGCAACGGCGCACGGCCGATCATTGCCACGCGCGCCGAGGTCGCCGAGGTCGCCGCGGCGCGCGAGGCCAAGCGCGCCGAGGAGCGGGCCGATGCCGAACTCTACGTCCGCAAGAACTACAAGAAGCGGACCTTCATGTAATCCGCCGCCAAGGAGCCCCGGCAAGCCGCCGGGCCGGGGCTCCTGCTCTACGTGGCCATAGCTACCCGCACCGTTTACACGCCCGGAGACTCCCCGCGCCCTAATCCAAGTATCCGGGTGGTACTCATAACGCCCCGGTCTAATGCCCCGAAAGTCCTTACCTCGTCTACCACGGCCATTTTCAATCGCGACTCACGGCGCCTTCTAGGTTTTTCATCGCCGCGTTTCACCGCACCTCGGCCAAGGGGCCCAACTATGCGGCGCCGTCTCGGCCCCGATCACTTCCGCACCACAATATGCTTGGGGGGAAGCGTCCCCATAGTTCGAATAAAGGTGCAATGCATTGGAAACGTATGAGCCGCGGAACGTCCCGCTCGATCAGTTGCTGCTGGACCCCAACAACTACCGATTCACAGGCGAGACGGACCGCCCGTCTATTTCTGAGAAGAAGTTCGCCGAGGACTCTGTTCAGCGCAAAATCAGCGAACGTCTGGTAGCTGATGGCCTAGCTGAGCTCAAGAAGTCGATCCTGTCCAATGGCTATCTGCCCGTCGAGCGGATCGTGGTGAAAGCGTTCGACCACAATCCCGAGGATTCCGAGTACTTCGTTGTCCTAGAGGGTAACCGTCGGGTTGCCACCCTGCGGGAGATTCAGAAGGAGGCGGAGACCGGGGTCGACATTCCCGAAGAGGTCCTAGAGTCGCTGAAGAATATTCCGGTCATTCTCCTCGATACCGACGATCCCAGCGCATACCTCACCATCATGGGCGTCAGGCATGTAGGTGGAATCAAAGAGTGGGGCGGTTACCAAAGCGCCAAGCTCGTCTTCGAGCTCAGAAGCGAGCACGATCTTTCGACGCCTGAGGTGGCATCGAAACTTGGCCTCAGCGCCGTTGAGGTTAACCGCCGGTTCCGAGCATTTCAAGCTGTCGAAGAGATGCGCCAAAACGAAGAATACAGCGACTATGTCACCCCTGAGATTTATCCCCTATTTCATGAGGCCCTCTCTGTCCCCCGCGTCAGGAACTGGCTGGAATGGGATGACAACGAGAATCGCATCAAGAACGAAGAGCATCGCAATATCTTCTATTCGCTGATCTCGCCCCACGAGGACGAAACCCAGAGAGTACGCCCTCCGAAGATCACATCGTATTCTCAAGTTCGTGAGATGAAGAGTCTGTTGGACAACGAGGAGGCCTACGAGTCGCTCACGGACCTGGAGAAATCTTTTAGCGATGCCGTAGCTCTCGTAAAAGCAGACCAGGCATCGCGGGACTGGGTCGCCAAGGTGAAAGCCACCACAAGGTCGCTGGAGCACGTTGGCATACTGCAAATCAAGAATCTGGACGACCGCGAAACGGCCCTTCTAGAAGAACTCAAGAAGATTGCCGAGACAATTCTCGACACTCGGGCGGCCAGTGCTGCAAGTTCCCAATGACCAAAAGGCTCCGCTCCAAAGTCGTCCAATACATAGTTCAGTGCTGGCCGTTGGATGCGCCCCCGCGACGCTTGAACGAAGTGCTTTATGAAGTTGCTATCGCTAACTTTCAGACCCCTGAGGCTGAGGCCGCCGAGTTTGCCGAGAAACATGAGACCCCGTCCCTAGCTCTCTTGGCAGAGGAGCGCGACCAAGCTGACAGCAGGGCCGTACCCTGTCGATTTGCCTTGAATGAACAGGCCCTCGGTCTGATCCAAGGCAGCTCATTCATTGAAGCTGGTGATGACGAAGTAATCCAGCGAGCAAAAAAGAGGCGGTTGCACTACGACGCCTACCAGGAGTTTCTCCGGAATCTCACGTGGCAGGAGTTCGAGGCGTGTTGCAGAGGAATTTTGCACCAGCTCGGCTGCGCATCTCCGAAGCTAACGGCCCAGAGCAATGACCAAGGGATCGACTTCTTCGGTCAACTTTCACTGCGCGATCGGCTCGGCAACGAGAGCATCCTGCCCAGTGTCGATTCGATGCTCGATGTTTGGATGGTCGGGCAGGCCAAGCACTTTCAGAAGACCCAAGTCTCGACTCCCGATCTTCGCGAACTTGTAGGCTCAGTCGAGCTCGCACGGGCTAAGGCATTCGCCGACGGCGGAATCGCGCTGCAAGGTCTCGACTTGAAGGTTTGCGATCCAGTTTTCTATCTGTTTTTCACCACGGGGACGATTAGCCGCGACGGCAACAGGCTCTTGGAGGCGAGCGGGATGATCAGTATGGACGGGGCACAGGTCGCAGCGTTTCTCGCAGATAACGGTATCGGCGTGAGTGACGGTGGAATCTTCGACGCAGCAACCGCCGCCTCGTGGCTCAGTAGCTACAGCACCTAGGGTTGTTCAGGGTCGGGAATCGGCCCCACTAGGGAATCGGCCCCACTAGAGGTATCAGCGAGGCCTTCTCGCTGGAGATCCCCCTCTCCGGCGAGAGGGCCTCTGCCCGGCGCAATTCTCCGGGGTCCCGGGTATGAACCCCCGACCCATTTTGCGCACTCTACAGAGGCACTGCCGAGCCGATGAGTAACGCCCCGGCCCCACGCCAAGAGGACCCGGACCCCGACGCTGGAAATCCTGGCCCCGTCTGCTGCCCCTGACTTGTGGACCTGCTCGGCGAGTTGAACTGTTGGGCAGGCATATACAGTTTGTGATCCAGTGCGACGTCGGGCGCATCACGGTGATGCTCAGAATAACTACGCAACTGATCCGCTTGGTGCGCCTATAGTACCGGCGCCCTTGTTGATGTCTTTGGAAGCGATCCGAAAAAGCTCCTCCGGGTTTGTCGGGGCCTTGGCGGCACGCGGGCGCTTAGGAAAATTTGCACTCAATCCGTATCTCCTTGGAATTCTGTATATACGTCTGGAAATCAGTCTAGGTCTGCCCAGGGTCGAACCAATGAAACCCCGGATACAGCAGTCAATTGCTCATAGGACGCATTCTTCCCAATCGGAGCGGCACTTCGCCTCTCCTTCTGACTTTCTCACGCAAGGGATTCCCCAAAAAGCCACGGTTGCATAAATGCGTCTTACGATGGGCATAGGTGGTGGGCATGGAGGAAGTCTGTCTCGAGTTTGGTTACTTGAATTGGAGCGTCGGCCACACCGCCGAGACTGGAAGCCGCAATAATGCTGATGCAAGGTCCAGCACTTACGCTCGCTCTGACTCGCTCAATTGAATTCTCAGGCACTGCCGCTTGGTCACTGGGGAGGCACGGACGGCATCCATGCACGGGCGCTCGACATTGACCAGGGGTTTTCTACTAATGCGAGAGCGCGGCCCAGAGGAGGATGCGAGCAGCGCTATATACCGTCTGATTGAATGGGACGAGACGCTGCACGACGGAGGTACACATTGCGCGACCTGTTCCGAGGTTACTACCAGCCCACCAAAGACGAGGAAGTGAGGATTTGGCGGGAGGGGCTGATCTCCTTGGACGCCAACGTACTGCTGTCCCTCTACAACGTGCAGCCCACGACCTCCACGCTCTACCTGAATGCTATGGAGCAGCGGAAAACCCAGATGTGGCTTCCTTACCAGGTCGCAATGGAGTTTCACCGGAACGTGCACAAGGAGAGGTCTAGGCAGACCACAGCACATCAGCACCGCATCACCAAGATTGATGGCCTCCTAGGCGACCTTCGATCCACAGCCAAGAACTCGCGTCTACGAGCATCTCCAACCCAAGAAAAGGCAGTGGAAAGCTTAAACGTACTCATGGACGAACTTGTCGCTGAACGTGACACCATCGCAAAACAAACCAACCACCGCACGCCTGACGCGCTCTTGGATCGCATCTCAGTACTGTTTAGTGGCCGGGTCGGGCCCGAACCAGACAAAGCAGCGCTTGACACTATGTTCGAGGAGGGCGAGAAGCGCTTCGCAGATGAAGTGCCTCCAGGTTTTGAAGACGCCAGGACTAAGACTGGGAATCGAAAGTACGGTGACTACGTTCTTTGGCGGCAACTTATGAACCATGCGTCCACTGAGAAGCGAGACATAATCTTTGTCACGGATGATGACAAAGCTGATTGGTGGCTGAAGATCGAGAAAATGTCAGTTGCCCCTAGGCCAGAGCTCCTTCAAGAGTTCCGCTCTGAAACAGGCCAGGACATCCTCATCCTCAACAGCTCGCAGTTCTATTACAACCTTGTGCCGGCCGCGGACGGCGACACGTCGCGAGCCGAGCAAGTCATCGCCGCCCAAGAGGACATGGAAGCAGCCGTATCGGAAGCCAAAGAGACGCTCTCGCCATACGAGAACTTCATGGCACCCCTGGGCAATCTAGATAATCAGCATCTCGCAGCGCTTGCCGCTGCACGAAACAACAGACTTGTGAAAAAGTACCTGGCGGAATGTGGTGAAGTGGATGATGTCGACCCTTTCACCGGTGAAAGCAGTGCCCTTACGGTGCAGGCCGCGCGGGCAGTCTTTACAACCGAGCTCAACATTCTGAGCGACCGCCGGAAAGAACTGGAACGGCGACTCCGTAACGGCCCGCCACCTGGCGAGCTCCGGCCCCTCGTCGAAGAACACGGACAAGTGCTAGTGCGTATTGATTTGCTCCGGGAACGGCTGGAAGACTTTGACCGCCTGATCTAGCCTCGGGCGAAAGAGGCAGGCGTCCACCCACGGCCCGCCATCTAATGCCCAGATGGTCCTGCATCGTGGTTAGTACAAGGGACGCGGCAGGAAGGTCGTGAACACCAGACTCATCTGAGGTGCTAAGGGGCACGAATGATGACACAAGTGGTGGCCCGTAGACCATCGGGGCTAGAGGCCGCCGGCGGCTGGAGCAGATCCCGACGATCGTGCGCTGGTGGGATGGCATTCAGTGGACCGACCAAACCCAGCCTGCACAACCGCAGCAGCCGATCCCGGACCAGAACCACCACGTGCAACAGCCCACTGAAAAGTCGGTGAAGACGCGAAAACTGGGGTTCTTCAACGCCCGACAGGTCGCCGAGGCAGAGATGGCGGAAAACCAGCGGCTGCAGGATCTGATCGACCAGCACGGGCTTCGGGACCTCCATGGGGTAAACCCAGCATAAAACAGCAAGCTGAAGCCGAAGTGACAGCGCTCCGCGACCGGGCACAGTCCGAACTGGCGGCGACCCAGCAGCAGTTGGACGCCGCCAGGGTCGAGCTGGAGGCAACCCGACGAGAGCTTGTGACGGCCGTGACCAGACCGTTCTGCAGGAATCGGACTGTTCGACTACGCCCACCGGCAGAGTCATCCGCCCAACTGGCCGCCGAACTGGAAACCGTGCGGACACGGATTAAGGACATGGTGCGCTCCAAAAAAGTTCAGAGCTCCGGATGCTTAGGGTCCTTGTCTCCTTCTCTCCAGTACTTGTCCCGCTGGCGAAGGACGTAGCGCCCAATGTAAAAGATGCCGGCTACCAGTCGCGCTTTCCGGAGGGCGAGGAGAAACCAGCGCCAGACCACCACCTCATCCATTTACGAATGATCCACGCCGGCCAGGCAATCCGCGTCGTCGGTACTTATGCGTTTCCACGGTCAAGCAGGCCAGTGCTTCAAGCGAAGCAGTTGCGGCCACTCTTGAAGGGGCCATGGCTTAGGAGGCTGCTACTCCATAGTTGTTGACCAGCCATGGATCGCAACTCGAGGGAATACCCGAGTTGTACCCCATCATGAAGGCGTCAATCCGCTGCTGCGGCGTCCCATGATGCTGGGGGTCGTTGAAGCTGTAGTCACCGATGAGTCGACCAGCCTGCACTGCTTCCTGAATGTCTGTTGCGTCCAGGTAACCCTTGTAGTAAGCGGAGTTGGCCCACACACCTGACCAGCAGTCGGCGTGCAGTTCCGTCTTATACACCGGGTACGGACGGTTCTTCACTTCCTCGTTCGTCCGTGGGAGGAGCCTGAGTTCATCCTGCAGGTTGTGGGCGTATTCATGAGCCAGCAGGAAGGCAACGGAGAAGTCACCCGAGGCGATGCCGGTTTCAGGATCGTTATTCACTTTCACCTGGCCGTTCCAAAGCCTGGTAGCAACGTCTTGAGAAAAAACGATGGTGTCATCGGTCGGGCAATAAAGCATTGCGTCGTCATTGGTGTCACCGCACTTGCTGCTAACGGACTCGCCTGGCACAGGGAAATAGTAAGTCACCATCGGCTCCTGCAATCCGGCAGTGGTGAATACGTCTGTCCAGTAAAAATCTACATCTTGAAGGACGGTCGTCAGAAAGTCGTGCATGGTGGCCGGAGTCATAGTGGTCCCGATGGCTGCATTCGACCCCAGAGCCTCGCCAGACTCTGCTTCATACTCTTGGGCGGGCTCATCGATTGCTTCAGGAACGGGCTCCCCGGCGGCATCGGGTCCAGGCGTACCGGGCACATCGCCTTGCTGGCTGTCCTCAGGTGCTTCGGTAGCTGCGTCCTGTGTCTCCTCAGGAGGCTCTGCCCCAGTCTCATCGGTGTGCGCTGTAGTGGGGATTTCAGCGGGCTCCTGCTCGAACTGAGGCTGTTCCTGAGGAACTTCGATCGTTTGCTCCGGCGGGGATGACGGCGATTTCTGTCCGCATCCGGTCAGCAGGAGGGCTAGGACAATCACTGTCCGTATGAGTGGCTTGTTCATCGGAGTCTCCCCATTTGACATGCAGCCGGGGCGCTCACGGGCACTTGGCCTGGCTGCCTTTGGATCTGCCGGGTTCAGCTATTGCCCGCCGCCTTAGTGCCCAGGACATAGTTGGTAGCCCGTCTCGTCAGGTGCACGATTCGCACCAACTGCCAGCCTCCGCTTGACGCCGTCCCTGTGTCAGCAGAGTGGCGCGTGGCGTATGGATCCGGGTTTTGTATGAGCCAGCCCAAATCCAGTCATCAGCTGTACTCGGCTCAAATCCCCAAAGACTCGGCTCAAATCCCCAAAGACCGGGCCATGCCGGGTGCTCCCCGGTGCACAATATTTTAGGCCGGGGCGCAGTAGACTTCAATGCCTCATTTTGTGGCATGTGAACTTCCCCTGCAGGCGTGATCGGGGCACTTGCCCTTGCTATCGCAGGCATAGTGCATTTTTCGTGCTCGCCGCTCTGTGGAACGGATGGCCGCGCGATCGTCGGGTCCCTCCATCAGGTTCCAGTGATTCCCGGGATCCCCCGGGTGCAGGGAAGGTTGGTCGTGTGCGGGTGCGCATGGTTGGTCGTCGAATCCACCAGCACTGTTCCTCCGGCTCCGGCGCCCGCGTCCGCTTCTGCCACATCAGGAGAGCATGGAAGCGGTCACAGTTGCCGTGGCTGCTGAACCGCCTGCGCCGTTTCCACACCGTCTGCCACGGGCCAAACGCAGGCGGTAAATCGCGCTAGTCGATCCCGCGCCGGTACCGCCAGATGATGCTCTTGACCAATGATGGGGCATGCGGGAACTTTTTGCAGTTCCTGGAACTCTAACCAGTCGTACATGCAAAACAGGGAGCTAGGCTTCCCCTAGAAGGAGTCGGACATGACGATTGACAATCTCTCGTTCGCTGATGAAAACGGGGATGGAGTGGCAGATGTTGCCGCAGCTGACCTCAACGAAGACGGTTATGCCGACATGACTGCGATAGATACCAACTATGACGGCTATATTGACACTTACCAGGTGGACAATAATGCAGATGGATACTCGGAAACAGTCGCCTACGATCGCAACCAGAATGGAGTAGCCGATTCCCTCGACGTGGACACTGACCTGGACGGCTACGCCGAGACGACCATCACTGATTCCAATGAGGATGGTGTCCCGGACCCAAGCGTCTACTATGAGGGCAGCGGCGGAGGGGGAATAACTCTTACGCCCGAGCAGGGAGGGGGTTATAGAGTAGACATAGATACCGGCTCCCCCGTTGGACCTACCTTAGACGGGGGCACCGACGCTTGGGTTGCGCCTGATCCTCACGACTATCCTTAGCATCCGAAGCTTGGAGCCTTCCGCCGTACTTTTTATGCCTTTTCCAAGGGGGGGGTCTTGGTTGGGGGGAAATGATAATCTCCTTGTTTCCGCATAAAGTTATCCATGGAAGGAAAACGTTCCGGCAATCGTCAATCGGTGGTTAGGGCGGCCCGTACCGCGGACCGGGCACGACTCAGCCGGGACTTTACTGTCTGCATCGGGATGCCTTGATGCTCGCCAATCTCCTCGTAGGTCAAACCGCCGTATTCGCGGAGGACGAGTGCGACACGGAAGTCTTCTGGAACGGTCTGGAGAGCAGCCTGAATCTCATCGCGCAGGGCGATAGCATCCTCAAAGCCGGAGTTGATAGGAACTTCAAAAATTTCTTCCACAGGGACTTCCCTGCGCCGCCGAACGATGTCGAGCGCAGCGTTCGCGGCGATTCTGTAGATCCACGTGAAGAACTTCGACTCGCCCCTGAAGCTTGGCAAACCACGCCAGATGGCGATCATGCACTCCTGCACAGCGTCCTCAGCGTCGGCGTGATTCCCAGTTACTCTCAGGCACACAGCCCAGAGCTTGTCTCGGTGCGGGCGAAGCAGTTCATCAAACGCCTGGGCATCCCCGGCACGAGCGCGATCAATCGCAGACTTTTCGGATGCATCGTCGATCATCGAAGGCACCCCTCGCTTCGGCAAAAGCTGTGGAGCGTAGAACTTCTCTGGCCGGTTTTACGGCAGACTATAGCGCACACGCCGGGTAGCGAGGAATAAGGAGAGCGCCCAATGCTTGAGCCGCCAACGACTAGTGCCAATATCGACGACGATCGTGACGATCGTTTTATCTTGGGCGCCCCGCTCGCCATGCCGGACGAGGTTTGGGAATCCTCTCTGATTGCCGCTTTCAGTTTGGCACACGTGGATGAGTCCCTATACCCGGACGACAAAGCTGAAACGACTAATGACAGCGGAGCCGATGCATCGCAGACTTTTGACCTCGACGATGCCGGCCCTGCTGGCTTCTACGGCGGGCAGGACTTGGACCGGTCAGTGAATTGGAATGGTCAGGATGACGGCTACTGACGCGCTTAATACCGCCGAAACGGCACTTAACCAGGCGTTAACGGCGCTCCACGACCGAGGCAAAATCATGGATGCCGAAGCGATCGCCGAGTACCGAAACTGGCTCACCTCCCGGGCTGCGACCGTCGCCGTGGTTGGGGAGGTCTCTCGCGGGAAAAGCAGTGTAGTAAACGCCCTTATCGCCGACCCCACCTTTGCGCCGATGGGCGAGGACGAGACCACTACGGTATCGCTGTCATTCTGCCCGCCGACGGAGACGCTGCCGGAGGGCACGATCCAGCTGGAGTTTCCCGACGGCGGACAAACGATCAGCCGGGAGGAGCTGTCGGACTGGGTGACCGCCAACGGGGCGTACACCGGTACTGATGCCGCCGCGCTGCTTCTGGGTGTCTCCGCTGGTCACCACTCCCCGGGCCTTCCGGACGTGATCGTGGTCGACACCCCAGGCGCCGGCGGGCTCAGCGAGATCCATGCCCGCCGCGCCGTCGCCACCGCAGAGCGCGCCGCGATCCTTCTCGCTGTCACCGACGCCAGCGGCCGGATCAGCGCCCCCGCCATTCAGTTCCTAGAGTCATGCACGAAGTTCACCCGCGCCGTCATTGTTGTGGTGAATAAAATCGACCGGAACCGGTCAGGTTGGGAAAAGGTGCTCGAAGATAACCGGGCCGCGATCGCCTCACATCTCGCCGCGAACCCCGACGCCAAGTTCCCCCACGTGGAATTCGTCGGAGTCAGCGCCCTATTCGCGTTGAGAGGGATGGCCACCGGAGATAACCGGTGGACAGAGCAAAGCAGGTTTCCGGAGCTCAAAACCGCGATCACCAACATCCTTGAAGGGGTTGACCGGTACGCGCTGGCGACTGCGCTGACCCGGGCGATGCAGGTTCTGAACCGGATGATTGTCTGTTTGCAGCAGACAGAACAAGCAGCCAGCGGTACCGACGAAGTTATCGATGATTTGGACCGGCACCGGTCCCGGGTGGTCAAACTCAGCAAAATGATGAACCGCTACCAGCATCACATCTCCCAGCAACTTACCCATTTACAGCTTGAAGTAGAAGGCGAAGTGAGCGAGCGACTTCGGATGTTTGACGACCGATGGCGCACAATGCTGGGAAAGAAGATTACCGGGATGTCGAAAGCAGAGTTCGCGAACGTGCAGTCGTCGATCGTCGCGGAGCTCGACACGTTGAGCAGCGAAATACAACAAACCATAGAGGAACGAGTTAACTTCATCATCAAGTCGATGTTTGAGTCCGCGGACCTGGACCTGCCGGTCTCGCTGATAAGCGGACCGGAGACGGTAGTCCCGTCGCCGTCGAACATCCGCGGAGCTTCCGGCACAGACCTGCGCAGCATTGGATTCATTATTATGGGGTCTAACCTTGGTCGGGCAGCATCGGCCCCAATGTCCGGTTTCGTGGACAAAGCGCTCGGCGGAGGGCTTAGTAACGTTATCTCGCTGGCCGGGATCGGTGTCGGGCTGATGTTCGCTGGCCGGATGCAGAAGCGACAGGCACTATTGAACGGTCTGCCCCGTGCCTCCGCCGAACTGAAGGAGCGCTTCCGCCACAGCCTCACTCGGTCGGTCTCTGCTGTCCGGGACGGTGCAGTGCTCGAGTTTAAGGATGCGATCGACGAAGAGGTGGAACGGCTGAACAAGCTAATTGCTGATACCCGTGCCGCGAAGCAACAATCCGATGAAAAACGCCGGAAAGCAAAAGCAGACTTAACGAACGAGCGACGTGTGCTCGACGGGCTTCTGAAAGCAGTGGACCGAGAACTCGCCCGGTTAACCGCCACCGGGAACCAAATGGGGTTGCCGCGCCTCTAACTCACGACACACGATCGCGAGAGGCTCAATCATGACCGACATTGACAACTCGGCCGAGGACCCGACCCCGACCGCGACCCAGTGGCAAGAAATTGACGCGACCGGTGACGGTGCCGTTGACGGCACCGCCGGATGGCTCGAGGGCTGGGGCGAGGTTGCACTCATCGACACAGATGGAGACGGCAACCTAATCGTTTTCCAAGTCGACACAAACGGTGACGGGATGGTCGATCTCAGCGTAATCCGTGACGGAAACAATTACACGCTTTCCCACGACGCGAACTTTGACAGCACCGAGGATAGCACTGTGATAGTAACCGGTGAGCTACTTGCCGAGCAGTACCCAGAACTATGGGCGCTCGTCGGTGTCGACGCCGAAACTTCGACAGCCAATCCCGAGGGACCGCCGGTGGACAACGGCCAGATTATCGGCGACCCGTGGGAGTTCTCCACGTTGTGGTTTGAGCAGGGCTATAACGGGTACTGCGTCCCTGCCGCGATGCTACAGATCTACGAGTTGTACACCGGAGAGGACCTCACCGAGACTGCGTTCGTCGACTTGACGAATAAGGTCGGCGGATGGACTGTGGCAAACGGGGTTCCCGGTATGACCACGCAGGGCATGGTGGATGTTCTAACCGCGGCAGGAATCCCGACGGAAACAAGCTACGACAACAGCATAGACGACCTAGCAGCGGCCCTCGAGAACGACCAGCCGATCCTAATCGGCATCGACTCCGGCGAGTACTGGGGTGACGACGTGGGCCCGGACAACGATGCCGAACCTGATCACGAAGTGATCGTCACCGGTATCGACACCGCAAACAACACCGTCATCCTGTCTGACACCGGCACCGCGGATGGGAACATGCTGTCAGCACCCATGAACGTGTTCCTAGACGCTTGGGCGGACTCCGGCAACGAGATGGTGACCGTGACGATGGGCGTCGAGGAATTCCAAGCAGCCGGCGGTACCGCTGAAACTGAAGAAGTCACGACGAATCCAGAAGTCACCACCGACACAATTGTTGATGCCGGGGCCTCTGCCCCGACCACCCACACGCAGGACGTTGCATCGGACAATTTCCCCATTGCGTCGAATTTGGCCAGCAACCCCAGCTGGCTGTTGCTGCCAGTCGTCATGGGTGTTACCGCCGCTGGAGCCGCCGTCGTAAAGAGGGCGTCGAAGAAATGACCGCTGTGACTTCAACGCAGGTTCGCTGCACCCCGGGCACTCCGCCTATTTGTCCAACCCAGCAAGTGCTGATCCCGTGGGAACTGTGGGCGCTACTGGCATTGGCTGTCGCGCTAGCCATCATCTGCCTGATCGGGTGGCTTTTTTCAGCCCGAAGAGCTCGCCGCGCTGAAAAGTCCGTGGAAAAATGGCGCAACTCGGTGCCATCAACTCCCGCCACAGCGGTCACACAGGTGTCACAGCGCGAGCAGCAACCGGCCCGGCAGGTGATCGATGAATTGATCGCGCTCGATGACATAACCGCATCTCCAGCCATGTCATCCCAAGTCAATAGAATCCTTAGGACAGCGGGGGCGGAAAAAGACTCACCCGAGCCAGGTTCTCCTTTCGACCCAAATGTGCACACTGCCGTCTCCACCGTCCCCGGAAACAGTGACGGGCACAACACAATCGTCGACGTCATCCGACCCGGTTGGCGAGTCGGGACCACGATGATCCGACCCGCCGAGGTAAGCGTGCGAGTCCGAACTGCTATTCCACACGAGTAGGAGGCGCAAGATGAACCCGACAGTATGGCTGTTTTCCTCGCCCTCTTTCCCCGCCTGCGTCAACGCCGACTATCGAATGGTCGCTCAGTCCTTTCCCCGTGGGAAATCGACGCAACCGAGGAATCTCTTGCCGTCTCAAGGGAACGAGCTTCGATGCGCTAACCAGAAAAGATTTGGATAGTTTTTATGCCTATGTAGGAGCACCCCCATGACCGACTACGGAGACGCCTGGATATTGGCGATTGACTTTGGGACGTCGAACACCGCGGCCGCTATCCGCAGCGACGGAAGAAACGACGTCTTGGAACTGTCGAGCCGATCGCGAACGATGCCCTCTGGAGTGATCCTTGACACCAGAGACGGACCGCGTGTCGGGGAAATGGCGGAGCGGCTCCGAGCCCTCCACCCAGATACCTACGAGGAATACCCAAAAAACTTGATCGGAATGCCCCCGCAAACGTACGACGGCCGGCTCATCCATGCCGAAGAATTCGTCGCAGAAATCTTCCGGGAGGTCCGACGGATCGCTTTAGACCGGAAAGCTGGGGTGAACCCGGCCAAAGTCGTCCTTACCCATCCGTCCGCATGGGGCGGAGTAAAGACACAACAGCTACGCCGCGCCGCTGAAAGCGCGGGGTTCGACCGACGTACCATCGTCCTCCTAGAGGAACCTATCGCCGCAGCACACCATTTCCGCCATCAGTCAGCCGGACAGCCTATTCCGATCGGCGGGCAGGTCCTGGTATTCGACTTTGGCGGCGGAACCCTCGATTTAGCGTTGGTGGAGCACACCGAGGAGGGCGAGTTCGAGGTGAAGGACATCGAAGCGATCGAGAACCTCGGTGGAAACAACCTCGATGAGGCGTTGTGGGATTGGACGCTAGCCCAAATTAAGGCCAGGAACCCCGAGGCTGTCGCCCACCTGCGAAACTCCAACGGACGCAGGGAAGAAGCAACATTGCGCGAGTATGTCCGCCGCGCCAAGGAGGACCTTTCAGCCCGCCCAGCAACGGAAATCCCTGTGATGATTGCAGACTATGACGATACGTTCCGACCCACTAATGAGGAGTACGAGGCGTTGATTCGCCCCCATATTGACCGTGCGGTCACACTGACGAGAACATTGCTGAACCGCAATGACGACTCCAAAGTCGCCAAGTTCTACCTCACCGGCGGGTCATCGTTGACCCCACTTGTCGCCCGGTCGTTGGCCCAAACGACGGGGATCACCCCCACCCGTCTTGGAGACCCAAAAACGGTCGTGGTCGACGGTGCACTGTCCGCAGTTGAGACAATCGCTGCTGACCCAGCCAAACACACTAAACCGGATCATATTCCAACAACACCGGTGCCGCCAACGTCCCGGGACCAGCCGACAGACAAAACAGACCGACCTCCCAAACCCACACCGGCTCCGGCCGCCTCGCACCCGGACCAGTCGACAGATAAAACAGACGGATCTCCCAGTCCTACACCCGCCCCGGCCGCCTCACACCCGGACCAGATGACAGATAAAATAGGCGGATCTCCCCGCCCTACACCTACAACCGCCCCGGCCACCTCGCGTCTGAAAAGCATCTCAAAGCTCGCCTCGGTGTATTGGGCGTTTACTGGCGCCGTTTTCCTTTGTGTCAGCGGATGCCTGGGATTCATCTCCCTTCTAGTCCTGGCGGTTAACGCAGATGAGGCAGCCAGAATCAACGCAATAAACGGACGCTTTATCGCTTTTCTGTTCCAAGCTGGCGCGATGGGTGCTATATTCGCTCATCACTTCACCCGCCCCTTAAAGAAAGGTCGGGTGTTGGAGTTTATATACGCAGGATTGATGGTCATTTCCCTCGTGATGGCCTCGTTGGTATACAACACCGACATTCGGGACGATTTCTTCTTCTTCATGTTCGGGGGCGGTCTGGTCGTTTCTGGTGTGTGGCTGCTGATCACGGCGCGGCAAAGCATTGGCCCGTTCGTGCGGAGCCTCCGAACTCCGGCTTTGTGGTTGATCGCGTCCGGCGTAATTCACATCTTGTCCATGACAGTACTTTGGATAACATTATATCTATGGAATGAATACTCTTGGACACCCAGCCTCGACTTCCTGGGCCATACCTACACCTTCCTGCACCGGTGGATGTCGCCCGCAACCATTCTCGGCATAGGCGTCGGATATACGATTTCCGCGATTCGGCTGAAACGTGAGCTACAGAACAACGCGGAGACGGCCTTGCCGAGCGTCAACGACAACGTCGACAGATGATAGGCATGACATCCAGTCTTGAAGCAGCAATCCTCCGCCTTTGCGATCAGTTTGACGAGCTCGGCGGTGAATCAGCCGCACAGGTGACAGCGGATATTCGCGCCCGTATCGGTCGCCCGCTCCGGCTGGCTGTGGTCGGGCGCGTGAAGGCCGGGAAGTCGACTTTGGTGAACGCATTGGTCGGAGCGAGAGTCGCTGCGACAGACGAAGCGGAATGCACAAACCTGGTCACTCACTACATCTTCGACCCACCGGACCGTGCGGAGATCATTTTGGCAGACGGCGAGTCGGTAGTTGTGAACACCATCGACGGTATGCTGCCTGACCCGCTGCCGGTGGCCGTCGACAAGATTTCCCATCTGGTAGTTCACCTGCACCAAGACACGTTGCGAGACTACACGCTCATCGACACTCCGGGATTGGCGACGACGACGGCCGAGAACGAAGCTCGCACCCGGTCAGCAATCTTCGGGTTGGACGGGCCACGTCAGGCGGACGCTGTCATCTACGTGTTTCGAGACCAGCAGTTCCAATCAGACGTCGAGTTCCTCCGCGAATTCCGGGTGGCATCTAGTGGTGCCTCATCAAGTGACTCCATTGGAGTACTCTCCTATGCGGACGGGTTCGGAGACGGGGCCTGGGGGGAACGCGACCCGATTGAAGCTGCGGCCGCCCGTGCACGGCTACTGGCGCAACAACGGTCCGGGGAACTTGCATCTGTCGTCGCGGTCGCCGGAAAACTCGCTGAGTCAGCAGCTACTGGCAGAGTCCGCGAGGACGATGCCGCGGCGTTGAACGCACTGTCCGCCACCGCTGACATTGACCTGGTCACCGGGCAGGTGCCAATCGACTCTTACCGCTTTGAGCGCCTGGTCGACCTGATTGACGACTACGGCATCCGGTTTGGACGCGCGCACTCCGGGGGGGCAGTCCGGCTTAACCGGTGGTTGGAAGAAGTGTCCGGCGTGCAGAACCTCCGTAGGGCACTTGCCCGGCAGTACGTAGGACGGTACCCCCAGCTTAAGGCTAAGCAAGCATTCACCCAGTTGGAGCAGGCCGTGAAAAAGCTGCCGCGACCGATGCCGTTGATCCGGTTGCTGTCGGACGCGCGTGGTTCCGCGGAACTTCACCCGTTAGCTGAAATCACCGCTTGGGAGGCACTTGCCGCAGCCCATGAAACTCATCCCCTCGAAGCAGCACTTGACCGTCTCCTCTGGGCGCGGGATGACTCCGGAAGAGTCGGGCTGCCGTCGACTCTGTCGACTGAGAAGATCATGAATGCGGCGGTCAAGCATGCAGCCGCAGCGCGCGAGTATGTTATCTCGGATGACCCAGTCATCGCTGCCGCCGCGGTGACCGTGTCACGGTCCTTCACATTGGTAGCAATGAGAAACAACACCAGCCTGTAGCCTGTTCAGTCACCAACGAAGTTGAAGCAAAAATTTCACAGTCCCGTCTCAATTATTGACCGCTCGGCGTCTGCCACGACTTCATCCGAATTAGACGGCGTTGCCAGAACTCCCGGTTAAAGCACAGGGGGATTTCCACGCGACAAAGGCGATTAGTATGGCGACGCCCGTTCGCTTCCCTTTACGGATATTTAGAGGATGGCAGGTGGGCCCTCCTGAGCGATTTCCCGGCTTCCCGTCTTGCAACCCTCCGTGTGCCTCAGGCGACGAAGCCCTTCGGGTTGAAGCTACTGTGGGCGCTTTGAAGATAGTTACAGTAGCTTTGGTGCGTTGCTCCAACAATCACAAAGTATCTGTCCACGACTCCGTTCATATCCCGGTCATAGTAGTACTGGCTGATGCAGGGACTGAAAGCGTCCTCGGCCGGGCCCCCACCGGTCGCACCGCTGCCGGTGACCCTGTCCATGAAGCAGCTGACAGCGATGCGAGGAAGCTGCTGAAGCTGATTGCGTGATAAGACAACCATCAGGCCAGCGGCTTCGTAATTTCGGTCCACAAAGGCTTTAGCGCCGATCACGCCATAGTCAGTGCCGCAATTAGCAACAGTAAGGACCCCTTGAAAGGTCGGAGCCAGTGCGGGAACTACAGCTGTAATTTGATTGGCGTAGTCAAGTGCTTTGACGCCGGTGAGTTGATACAACTGAGGTATGTCCGGAAACTGTTGGTTGATCCGTGCCACAGCCTCTTCATCGCTACTAAGGGGCCCGCCTCCACTGACTGAGTCCGGATCCGGCATGTCCTCCGGACTCGGCGCCGTCTCAACTTGGGGAGGATCAGCAGGCTGCTGTACAGGCCCAGCCTGTGCCCCGCCCACTGACGCATCGGGTGTAACGGGCGGTGCATCCTGATGCACAGTTGTTTCTTGTGGAGCCGGTGTTGCAACTGATTCAGGTGAAGGCTGTCCATCGTCGCAAGAAGCTAGCGAAGATAGGGCTAGGGAGACTGCAACCCATGCCCCTACGAGCCTTTGCTTACCCATGGCATCCAACACCTCGTCTCGCGAGCCAGCTCCGGGAGTTCTTGCGGGAATGTTGGCACGGTATCCGTTACTAAAGCATTACGGAAATGTCACCAGCCAAGTGCAGCGCGCTCAAGGGGCGTCACTTGGAATGTGCATGAATGGTGCGCGCCAACTGCTGTTAAGGGCCACGAGCATGTCAAGGCTTTCGGCTTCCCGGACCTCACCGACAATCAGCCGGTCGGGCCTCATGCGCAGTGCCTCCTTGACCAGCCGCCGCAGCGGTATGGCGCCCTCCCCCTCAAGATTCGGTTGCCGGCACTGGAGACCGCCGACGTCGCGCAGGGGCAGCTGCAGTTCGAAGATCTCCTCCACCGTGACAACCCGCTCCCGGCTCCCGATAGCGGCAGCCAGGCAGTTGAGCATGGTGGTTTTGCCCGCCTGGGTGGCGCCCGAGACGAGGATGTTCAGACCGCTGCTGACTGCCGCTCCCAGGAACCTGGATGCTTCCGGCGTCAGCGAGCCCAGTTCCACCAGATGCTCCAACCGCGAAGCCCGGGCGATGAACTTCCTGATGTTGACCGCCCAGTGCCGGCGGGTGATGTCCGGAATGACTACATGCAGCCTCGAGCCATCAGGAAGGGCCCCATCGACGAAGGGGGACGACAAGTCCAGGCGACGTCCGGACGACTTCAGCATCCGCTCCACCAGATCCGCCACCTGCTGCTGCGTGAGCGAGACGGAGGTCAGCTCGGATTCGCCGCCTCGGGCTACATAGACCTCCGACGGGGAGTTGATCCGGATCTCTTCGACGGAGCGGTCGTCCAGCAGCGGTTGCAACGGGCCGAATCCGGCCACGGCGTCGAAAATGTGCCTGCGCGCATGGTCCAGTTGGCCGAGTGGCGGAAGAGATCCCAGCAAGGACCGTTCGTCATAGTCGTTCACCGCGGCTTCGACCAGCCGCCGGACCTTGGCGGACAGGGTCCAGGCCGCGTTGGCGGATCAGCTCACGGACCTCCCCCTCGACAATCCGGATGCCCTCCATCCCTGCTCCCCCTCAGAGTTCGGGCGTGCACCCCCCCCCGCGAACCTGAGACCGGCGGGCGGGCGTTTCCACCGACCCCCTGTATGAAGCTGGGCGCCCTCAAGGAAATCACCCCGTCCCGGTCAGCGTCTGAGTTCCGAACGCGCGTCGCTGGAAACGGTCACAGGGATACCTGCCGGAATCAGGAAATTTGCCATCGGCGGCCTGACGACCGCGCTCAGCACCACGTGCGCCGTGCGCTGCTCCGGGGAGCCGGTGTCGCTGCCTACGGTCAACTGATCAAACCTCCCGAATGCACCCGTGTCGGACAGATACCGCGAGACGGATCCCCTCACGGATTCGTCATCCAGCGATGGCACCGGCACCCCTGAACCTGTCTCGACGTCGGCCAAAGCGAAAGTGTCCGCGGCAGCCAACGCGGCCCCGTCCGCAACGGACAGCAACTTCTTCCGCTCGACATACACGGCGGAGGCCCCCATCACCACGGTCAGGACCAACAGGCTCAGCAGCACAAAGCCGATGAGCAGAACCAGCACCTGGCCCTCATCGTCGTTGCTCTTCCTTCGGCTTCCTGCGCCGTTGAAACAACGGGCGGTCCGGGCGCCTGAAGGTCTTCCGGGCATCATCGGTACCGTTCCACTATCTGGGTCGCCGAAGAGTTCACCGTCGCCATGGTGATGCCCGTGCCGTCCAGCAACGGCAGCGGGATCGAAATCTCGACTTCCGTGGTGACCCAAGAGCCCGCTTCCAAACACGCTCCATTGCCGCAACTAATCCTGATATCGACACGCTCCATGCCAAAACCGAAGTCTTCGGCAGCCAAGAGCGCCGCCTGCTGCGCCGCCTGGCCAGCAGCTGCGGCCTCGTCTGACCCCGCATACACTTTCGCCGCTTGGTCCGCGGCATTCACAACGGCGAACGACGCGGCCTGCACCTGTGAGACCGCGATGACGAAATAGACCACCGGAACCAGGAGCAGCGTGCCAAGGAAGACGAATTCAACGACGGCGCTCCCCCGCTCCGGATCCTCTGCCTTCAGGCAGTCCTTCAGCCGCTGCCACAGGCCCGTCACCGAGCCCTGCGGCAAGTTTCGGGATGGGTCCGGGCCGCCCTTGAGCCCGACGCCCCGTGGTGCCCCGTCAGCGCGGAAGAGCCGCATGGCCGTGGACCTCCAGCACTCCTTGGGGACCGATCAGTCCTAGCGCAGGCAGCGGAGCCCGGACCGTGACCCGTAACGTGGGGACGCCGGACCGGACGACTTCTTCAACGTGGACGTCTTGGCCGTAGGTGTCGGTCAGCGAAGCTGTGATCAAGTCAACCGTCCTTTCCTGCGCGTCGGCGGCGCCTCGATCGGCCAAGGTTCCGTAGCGCGCACCCGACCCCGCGGCGTCGATCAGCGTGTTGCGCACGTGCAAGACCAGGCTCAGTTGCATGATCGACACGAATATCAGGGTGAGGACACCGCCCACCAACACGAAGTCCACGCTCGCGGAGCCCCGGTCGGAACGGTCCCGGCCCCGACAGGAACCGCTGCCGACGCTGGCAGCGGTGGACTGCCGCATTCCGTGGGCACGGTCGTTCGATCCCACGTCAGGGCTGGGTCACGCGGCCGATGGCGTCGTTGAAGAGTCCTTCCAGAGCCGGTTTCGCCAGCGCCAGAATGCCAGCCACGAGCACCGCCGACATTAAGGTGATCATCACCCACCCCGGCACATCTCCGCGTTCGCCATCCTCGGCCCGCGCCGCACGTCGCAATCGATCCAGCCCTCCGCTCCACAGCAGCGAAATCGTGACAGTGAACATGAGCGAGAGTTTCATCATGTCGTAGTTCCTTCCCTTTTAACCCCCAGTGAGAATTCCGTCGGTCGGCTTCACCAGCCGAGATTGATCAGCGCTATGCCCGGGTACACGGCGAACAGCACGGTCAGCGGCAAGACCCCGAAAACGAGAGGCACCATCATGCCGATTTCCTTCTTTCCGGCCGACTCCATCAGGTTCCGCTTCGCCATGTCGCGCACGTCCTGGGCCTGCGCCCGCAGAACGTCCGCCAGCGGACTTCCTCGCTCGACGGCCACGGTGATTCCGTCGACGAACCTCACCAGCGCCGGCAAGCGGGTGCGGTGTGAAAAGTCCTGCAACGCCGCCAGCATCGGCGTACCGGATCGCGTTTGTGCGAGCACCACCGCAAATTCGCCCGCCAGCTCGCCCTGGGCGCTGCGGCAGATTCTCTCCAGTGCCCCCGTTGCGCTCTCTCCGGCACTGACGGCCAGTGCCATCAACTCCGCCAAGCTGGGAAATTCCGCCAGCATCTTTTCCTCACGGCGTTGGATTTGCACGCTCAGAAGGTAGTCCCGAAGCATGAACCCGCCCACTGCCAGTCCCAAGGTGAGGATCACCGCAAGTACAGGGTCCAGCGAATTTCCCGCCGCCGAGGTAATCGTCCACGCAATGCCGATGACGAAGCCCGCCGCCGCCCACAACAGTTGTTCGGCACGGAAATCGACGGTGCCCTGCCTGCGTCCGGCCTGCAGTAACCGCTTGGACAGCAAGGTGGAACCGAAATTGAACCTCCCAAGCCAGGTGACCGAGTCACGGAGCACCGGGCGGAAAATCCGTTCCAGGGGGCCAAACGGCGTGACGTTTCCCGGTCCGCCGTCGAGCAGCCGCGACTTCATTTCGATCGACTTCAGCTGCGGGGCGATCCGGTCCGCGAAGCGCCGGCGGCGTAAGAACGGCAGCCGGACGACGGTCAGCCAGAGGCCTACCCCCAATGTGATGCCCAATAGAGCTGTCGTTGCAGCTACGTGGTTCACCGGAGCACCCGCTCCTCTTCGGGGAGCGACCCAATGCGCAGCATCAGTCGATAGCACACGATCGACACCACGAGCCCGCCCAGCAGGACGGCAGCCCCTACGGTCGTGTTGTAGGCAGCCACAGCTTCCGGCCGGGTAGCCAGCAGCATCAAGATGATCCAAGGGGCAGCAACGGCGAGCCGGGCAGCGTTGACAGTCCATGATTGGCGGGCCTCAAGTTCGCTGCGGGTCCGTGCGCTGTCGCGGAGGAACTCCGCCAGCGTCCCGAGCAATCTGCCCAAGTCGGTACCGCCGACTTCACGCGTCATGCGCAGCGCCTCCACGATCCGGTCGGCCACCGGATCGGACAGCCTTGCTTTGAGCCGCTCCAAGGCGTCATCGAAATTCCCGCCCGCGCGATAATCGGAGGCGAATTCCCTGAACGCCGGCCGCAGCTCCACCGGGCCTCGCGTTCCCAACTGCACCAGCGCCTCGGGCAGCGAGAGTCCTGCCCGGATGGCCGAACGCAGGTGGTCGACGGCGTCCGGCCAGATTTCGCGCAAGACGGCCGCGCGCCGGCGAGCCTTCCAACTCACCAGGGCGAACGGAAGCCATCCCCCGAACAAACCGAAACAGGCCGCGATGGGACCGGATGCTGCGAGTGCCAGCACCATCAGGAAAGTTGCAGCTGCCATGGCCACGCAGCTGGCCATAAGCGCGGTCGGCGATACCCTCTCGATGCCCGCCTGGCTGATCATCCGCGAGAGCCGGCCCGGCCGCTTCAGCCGCACCTGTGGGGGCGGTTTTTCCCAGCAGGACCACCAAATCAAGAAGAGCCCCACGCCGCCAAGGAGCCCCGCCGCCGTCGTCATGGCACCGGTTCCAACAGCTGCATGACTTCATATCCCGCGCGCGCGAACTTTTCCTCCGCGGGGCTGGCAGAAGGACTCACCTCAAGCTGGCCGTCTTGGCGGCTGAACAATGTAGACGTTTCGATAATCCCGTTCTCCACCCGCCGGCCCAGCGACACGATCTCCGCGACCTGTCTCCTGCCGTCCGGCCGCCGGACACAGTGGACCACCAGGTCGATGCACGATGCCACAGTTGGAACCACGAACGCGGACGAGATGTTCTGCCCAGCCAGCAGCGGCAGAGTGCAAATCTTGGTGATGGCGTCGTGGGCGCTGTTGGCATGGACCGTACACATCCCCGGCAACCCGCTGTTGAGTGCCACGAGCATGTCAAGGCTTTCGGCTTCCCGGACCTCACCGACAATCAGTCGGTCGGGCCTCATGCGCAGTGCCTCCTTGACCAGCCGCCGCAGCGGTATGGCGCCCTCCCCCTCAAGATTCGGTTGCCGGCACTGGAGCCCTACGACGTCGCGCAGGGGCAGTTGCAGTTCGAAGATCTCCTCCACCGTGACAACCCGCTCCCGGCTGCCAATAGCGGCAGCCAGGCAGTTGAGCATGGTGGTTTTGCCCGCCTGGGTTGCGCCCGAGACGAGGATGTTCAGACCGCTGCTGACTGCCGCTCCCAGAAACCGGGACGCTTCCGGGGTCAGCGTGCCCAGCTCCACCAGGTGCTCCAACCGCGAAGCACGGGCGATGAACTTCCTGATGTTGACCGCCCAGTGCCGGCGGGTGATGTCCGGAATGACAACATGCAGCCTCGATCCGTCGGGGAGGGCCGCATCCACGAAGGGCGATGACAAGTCCAGGCGTCGTCCCGACGACTTCAGCATCCGTTCCACCAAATCCGCCACCTGCTGCTGCGTGAGCGATACAGACGTCAGCTCGGATTCGCCGCCTCGGGCTACGTAGACCTCGGACGGAGAGTTGATCCAGATTTCTTCGATCGCGCGGTCGTCCAACAGCGGTTGCAACGGTCCGAATCCGGCCACGGCGTCAAAAACGTACTGGCGCGCATCGTCCAGATGTCCGAGCGGCGGAAGAGATCCCAGCAAGGACCGTTCGTCATAGTCAGTCACCGCGGCTTCGACCAGTCGTCGGACCTCCGGACCTTGGCGGGCAGGGTCCAGGCCGCGCTGGCGGATCAGCTCACGGACCTCCCCCTCGACGATCCGGATGCCCTCCATCCCTGCTCCCCCCTCAGAGTTCAGGCCAACCCCGGCCACGCGAAGCTGAGACTTGCGACCGAGTGTGTCCACCGACCCTAGCGGCCGGTCTTCGGACCGGCCAGTCCCGCACCCCGATTGTGGAGAATCCGTCCCATCTTCGATCCGCCGCTGGCCAGCAGCCCTCGCAAGTGATAAGTGCAAAATGCAATAGGCTGAAGGGCAGTATGAAAAGCATCCTCGACGTCCTTGTGCCCCTGCTGCGTACCCTGCCCGACGGCAGCCGGCGATTCCTGACCGGTTATGGTGCCGCCTCCGCGGCCTTGGCCCTGCTGGATGTCGTCGCCTTGGGGCTGATCGCCGCGCTGCTGCCGGCCCTCGTGGGCAGCTCCGACGCCGAGCTGCCCCTCGTGGGCAACGTCGCCGAAAACGGGCTGGCCCTGCCGCTGCTCGCCTTTATCTGCCTGCTGATCGTGCTCAAGGGAGTGCTGGCCGTCCTGCTGCTGCGCTTCGCCACCAAGCGCTTCGCCCGGCACGAGGTGGCCATCGGCGACCGCCTCTTCGCCGCCTACCTCGCCTCCCCGTGGGAGAAGCGGCTCGGCCGCAACTCGGCCGAGATCGTGCGCTCCGTCGACGTCGGCGTGGGGATCACCGTTTCGGGAGTCCTGATGCCGGCGATGAGCCTGTTCGGCGAGCTGGGCACCCTGGTGGCGGTCGTCGTCGTGCTGTTCGTGGCCCAGCCGCTGATCGCGGTGGTGACCATGATCTACCTGGGCCTGGTGGCGCTGCTGCTGGCCAAGGTGATCTCCCCGCGCGCCGTGGCGATCGGCCGGGAAAACCGGGAGTGGTCCAACCGCACCGCCAAGACCCTGTACGAGGCGCTGGGCGCGCTCAAGGAAATCACCCTGGCCGGGCGCGGCCCCGAGGTGCAGGAGCAGGTGCACGGCACCCGGACGAAGTCCTCGATAGCGCGCGCCGGCGCCATCCAGATCTCGCAGATCCCGCGTTACGTGCTGGAGACCGCCCTGGTCCTGGGCTTCGCTCTGCTGGGCGGCGTGGGCTACCTGACCGGCGGACCCGCCGGGGCGGTCAGCGCCGTCGGCCTGTTCGCCGTCGCGGGGTTCCGCCTGATCCCCTCGCTGACCCGCATGCAGGCCGTGCAGTCTTCCGTGAACACCAGCGCGTCTTTCGCCCGGCAGATCGTCGAGGACATCCACGAGGGCGAAGCCGAAATGTCCCGGCTGCGCGACGAGCGCCCGCAGCACGAGCTGCCGGACAACGCCGCCGACATCGAACTGCAGGACGTCGCCTTCAGCTATCCGGATACCGCGGCGCCGGCCCTGCACGACGTTTACATTCGGATACCGGCCGGCAGCCACGTGGCCTTCGTCGGTGCATCCGGCGCCGGCAAGTCGACGATGGTGGACCTGCTCCTGGGCCTGCTCGAGCCGAGCCGCGGGCGCATCCTGGTGGGCGGCGAGCCCATGGAGTTCGTGCTGGATTCCTGGCGGCGGCGCATCGGCTACGTGCCGCAGGAGGTCTCGCTCTTCGACGCCTCGATCGCGCAGAACGTCGCCCTGGCCTGGGACCAGTCCCGGGTGGACCGCGAGCGCGTGGCCATTGCGCTGCGGCGCGCGCAACTGCTGGACACGGTGATGGGGCGCGACGGCGGCCTGGACGCCCTGGTCGGTGAGCGCGGCATGGCGCTCTCCGGCGGGCAGCGGCAGCGGCTCGGCATCGCCCGCGCCCTGTATGACAACCCCCGGGTGCTCGTCATGGACGAGGCCACCTCCGCACTCGACACCGCCACCGAGGCGGCGGTGACGACGGCGATCCGGCAGCTGCACGGCGACGTCACCGTCATTACCGTGGCGCACCGGCTGGCGACGATCCGGGACGCCGACATCGTGTTCTTCATGCGCGGCGGAACGGTGGCCGCCGCCGGAACCTTCGACGAGGTGGTGGCCACCGTGCCGGACTTCGCCGAACAGGCTGCCCTCGCCGGCCTCGGAAAGACCGGGAAGCCGGTGGAAGAACACAGCTGAGCCGGCGCCCGTCGCCGGCCGCTCCGGTCCCCTCGGGCCGGAACCGTCAGGCTTAGCCTGCTGCCGCCTCGGCGTAGATGCCCGCCAGCCGGTGCACCAGGCCTGCCGGGTCGTGGTGTTCCCGGAGCCAGGCGCGGCCGTCCAGGGTTGCGGAGGTGCGGGACGGGTTCTCCAGCGCCGCCGCGGCCGCAGCCGCGAGCGCGTCGGCCGACTCCCCCCGCAGCACGGGAGGCGACCGGTAGTACCCCTCCCCCGGCTGCATCACAACGGGAACCCCGATGCCGATGGCCTGCAGTTCGCTCATGGCCAGGATGCCGGCGGTCTGGCCGATCACCACATGTGCAGAGGCGAGCCAGCGCAGGTACGCGGGCTTGGGCATCTTCCGAACCATCACGACGCCGAGCTCCGCCGCCCGGGAGGCGCCGCCGCCCCACTCCAGCCCCTGCAGCTCCACCTCGCCGCCCGCGGCCACCTGCAGGGCCCGCACCAGCTCCAGCTGCCGCCGGCCGCCCTTGGAGTCATCCCAGCGGGAGGCGAAAACGATCCGCGGCCTGGCGGCGGGCCGCCATTCGGGCAGTTCCTCCAGGTCCACCGGGTTCGGCAGGTACACGGCGTCGGCGCGGGCCGTTTCCGCGTGTTCCCGCAGGTCCGGGGTGGAGTACAGCACCTGCACGGCGTGGTCCGCGCCCCACTGCAGCGCGGGCCGGCGGACGGGATCGTAGTACTGGGTGCGGATGTCCGTGCCGTGGAAATGCAGCACGAAGGGCTTGACCGGCCGGGACCGCACCACGCCGATCCGCGACCCCGAGTGCACGTGCAGCAGGTCCGACCGCAGGATGGCGGCGGCCCGCCGCGCCTGCCAGGCGGCCCCGGCGGCGAGCTTCCCGGCCCGGCCCGCGGCCGACGACGGGGCGCCCTCCTGCGGCGTGACGTTGAAGTGCCGCCACGGGCGCCCCGACCGCCGGCCGTACTTGACCAGGGTGGCCCCGACGTCGGCGGCGTCGTAGATGTGCAGGACGCGCGGTTCTGCTGCCACCGCTCAGGCCTCCTGCCGGGCGAACAGACCGTCCACGGCCTGCCCCCAGCCCTTGATCTGGTGCTCGGAGGACAGCTCGCGGGCGGCGGCGTGCGCGTTGGCCTTCCACTCGTCCACCAGCTGCGGCGTCAGGGTCTTGAGCACCTCCACCAGGGCCGCGGGCGTGAAGTCGGCGGTGACGGCGCCCAGTCCGTGCCGGCGCAGCAGCGTCTCCATGGCCGGCGAGGGCCCGATGATCAGTCCGGTGCGGGCCTGGACGGCCTCGAAGAACTTGTTCGGCAGCGCGTGCGCCAGGTTGAAGTTGGTGGGCGGGATGATGGAGACGGCGACGTCGTATTCCGCCACGGTGTCCACCAACCGGTCGTACGGGACGGGCTCGCGGAACCGCACGCGCGGCAGTTCCTCGCCCAGCGCCTTGAGCTCGGCGACGTAGGCCGGCTCGTTGGGCATCACGATCAGGTCCAGCTCCAGGTGCTCCGGCGCGCCGCGCATGGCCTCCATGATGTCTTCGATCTTGCGGTAGCGCTGTCCCGCGGAGCTGTAGATCATCCGGATCTTCGCGCCGGTGGGCCGCGGCTGCAGGTCCGCGTAGGGCGCGGCGTTGGTGACCACGGAGGCGGCGACGCCGAAGTCCTTGGTGTACTGCTCGGCGATGCCCTCCGCCACCGTGGTCACCGAGCGCACGGCCGGCAGGTAGGTGCGGCAGAGCCAGCGGACGTAGGGAGCGACCAGCGCCCGCCAGGCCGGTTTGTTGAAGTGCTCCTTGGGCGCGAATTCGTGCAGGTCGGCGTGGACGCCGCGGTCCGGGCCAAGGCTCAGCGCCAGCGGGACGGTGTTGGTGTCGTTGGCCAGCACCGCGTCGAAGCGCTGGCCGCGCAGCAGCTTCCGGGCCTGCGCCACGGCGGCAATGTTCCAATACACGTCCACGTAGCGGCGCAGGGCGAGCCGCCGGGGGTCGCGCGGCCAGCTGGCCAGCGCGGTGTCCAGCTCGAAGTGCCCGGCGACGCCGTCCGGCGCGGGGCCGTAGCCGCAGGTGAACACCCGGTACTTGTCCTTGAACAGGGTGATCTGCTTGAGCACCCGCGGGTCGCTGCGCAGCGGCGAGAGCGAGAGGATCAGCAGGGATCGGGCATCAGTCACGGGGCTGCCTTACGTCGGGGCTGGCGGATTCCGGGGCGGCGGAGGAGCCGTTGGTCCCGGCGGGACAGCCCGCCGCGGCGGCCGGGCCGGCCTGCGGCCGGGCGTCGCGCAGCCGGCAGGCGGCGGTGAACGCGAGCGAGTTCAGGTTGGTCCGCAGCGGGGCTTCGCGCCGGGCGTTGTCCGGCCAGCGCCGGGTGAAGGTGCGTTGCAGCGCGCCGGCGGCCTCCCGCCGTCGTATGTCCGAGGCAAGGTCCGCGGCGGAGGCCGCATCCCGCAGGGCCAGCAGCAGCCGTTCGTCCGGGGCGCCCAGCAGGCGCGGCGCCCCGGGGGCGGCGTCGGTCAGGGAGCGGACGACGGCGGACATCGCCTCCCGGTCCTCGGCTCCCCAGGCGAAGTCCGCCCCACGGCGGAGCGCCGCGCTGATGATGTGGCCGCGCAGCAGCTTCACCGCGATGGCCTCGCGCCGGGCGGCGGGCAGCGCTTGGTACCAGTCCCCAGATACCAGCGACTCGACGTCCTGAAACTGGGCGCGCAGCGGCAGCACGGCCGCGGTGACGCGTTCCTCCGCGTCCTCTCCCACCAAGTACGCCGGGGCGTGGGCCGGGTAGGCGATCCTTTCGCCCGAGAACCATAGGCGCAGGCCGAATTCCAGGTCCTCCCCGGTGCGCAGCCCTTCGGTCAGCCGCAGGCCCAACCGGCCGACCGCCTCGCGCCGGATCAGTCCCAGAGGTGCCGTCCGGTAGGCCAGGCGGTCGCGCAGCGGATCCACCAGCGGGCCCCTGATCACCCGGGCGCGGGGTGTGAGGATGCGTGCGCCGCCGCGGTAGCGGAGGGGCGCGACGACGGCGACCGCGCCGGTGGCGTGCGCGGCGTCCAGCCAGGCGGACACGGCGCCGGGTTCAAGTGTGTCGTCGGACCCCATGATGCCGACAAATTGAGCCCGGGCCTGGCCCAGCCCGTGGTTGAACGGCCCGGCCGGGGACGGTACCCCGTCCGCCAGTTCCAGCACCCGGACGGTCTCCGGCACGCCGGCCAGCTGCCGGCGCACGGGAGTCGGTTCCATGTTGTGGCACACCACCGTGGCCCCCACGCGCCCCGGCGCCGCGGCCAGGACCGAGTCCACGGCGCGCCGGACCGGCCGGTCGGCGGTATGGACGGCGATCACGATCTCGGCTTCCGGACCGCCGTCGTGGCGGCGACGACTTTCCGGCACCGTCATGGCGCGGTTCCCGGGCGTGCCACGTCGTTCGGTCCGGCGAGGTCATCCGGCTTAGGAACCTCGTCCAGGGCGAGGCGCCGGGCCAGCTTGGTGATCCGCTCCTCGAGTTGCCGGGTGCGCTGGAAAGAGCTCGCCATGTAGATCAGGAAGCACACGATCAGCCCATACAGCACCAGGTCCGTGCCGCGGCCGATGCCGAGCGCATTCGCCACGGCGGTCAGGATGCCCGGGAAGAACACGGACAGCGCGGCCATGACGGCGAAGAGCATCAGCAGGATGCGGCGCACGGCCTGGTGCCGGGCGTTCTGGCCCCCGCGCATCAGCGCCAGCGCGCCGAGGGCGACGGCCAGGACCAGGACGATTTGGACGACTATGAGCATGGGTTCACCGGAAGAATAGGTCAGCGAGGATGTTGATGCCGTTGAGCAGGGACTGCCCCTTGGACTTGGAATATTCCGTGTAGACGATGTGTACCGGTTGCTCCACCACGCGGGCGTCGAGGGCGGAGAACTGGTGGATTAGTTCGGATGCGTGTGCCATCCGGTTTTGGGTCAGGTGGATCCTCCGGGCCACGTCGGCGGACATGGCACGGAGTCCATTGTGTGCATCCGTCAGGCGGTAGCCGGTGGCTATTCGGGACTGGATGGCTGCCGTGCGCAGCACCAGGCGCTTGAGCGCCGAGACGTCGGCCCGGCCGTCGAGGAAGCGGGAACCAAGCACGACGTCCGCTTCGCCGGCCCTGATCCGTGCCAGCATCGCCTCGGCGTCTTGGACCCGGTGCTGGCCGTCCGCGTCGAACGTGATGATAGCATCCAACTGCGGATCCTGCACGGCATATTCGATTCCTGTTTGCAACGCGGCGCCTTGGCCCAGATTCACCGGGTGAACAACGACGACGGCGCCGGCCTTGCGGGCCAAGGCCGCGGAATCGTCGGTGCTGCCGTCGTCCACGCACACGACGTGCGGAAAGGTCTCGCGCAACTCCCGGATAACTGAACCGACGACGGTTGCCTCGTTGTACATTGGCACGACGACCCAGCAGCGACTCACCCGCCTAGTATTCCATACAGGGAATGGTCACGGCTGTTCCGGAGCCAACGGGCCCTGCCGCCCGGTGGCCTGCGGTTGGGCTGCGACGTCTTGATAGTGGCCGTCCAGCTCCCGCACGCTGCCCGCCAGGCTCCGCTGGTCCACCACGAACTTGCGCGCGTCGCGGCGCATGGCCAGGTACTCTGCGCTGCCCAGCTGCAGCAGTTGCTGCAGCCCGTCCTGCAACTGGTTGTACTCGGCCTCCGGTGCCAGCAGGCCGGTGACGCCGTCGTCCATCATTTCGGGAATGCCGCCGCTGCGGTACGCCAGGACGGGTGTGCCGCAGGCTTGGGCTTCAAGGAGCACCAGTCCGGCGGCTTCGCGGGCGCCGCCGGCTTCCTGGCTGGGGGCCACGAGGACATGTGCCCGCTGCAGCCAGGAGCGGATCGCGCTCCGGTCCTGGCGGCCCAGGTAGTCGATGTGCGGATGGCTGGCGGCCTGCTCGGCGACGGTGTCCCGCAGGGGCCCGTCTCCGATCACCACGAGCCGGTGCCGGGCCTTGCGCCAGACGGCCAGGGAGGCGTCCAACAGATCACGGATGCCCTTTTGTGTGTTCAGCCGGCCGACGAAGAGCACCACCGGCATCTCATCGGCCTGGTAGCGGGCCGGCTCGAAGTAGTCGGTATCGACGCCCTGGTAATGCACCTGTATTTTCGCGCTGTCCAGGTCCAGCTCCGCGGCGCGGCCGGCCATGTAGTTGCTGACCACTAGGATGCGGGTGCTGTGCGCCGCCGCGGCAAGTACGTTCCGGTGGTGCCACCGGGCCATCATCGTGTCCGCGGGATTGCCCAGCGCCACCACGTCGGAGCCGTGCATGGTGGTGATCAGCGGCGCCCCGGACACGATGGAGGCCTTTACGGCGGGTGTTGACCAGGTGGCGAAGTGCTGATGGATGATGTCCGGTGCAAACCGGCCCACGGCGACGGTCATGGCGGGCATGAAGGCCGGCATCATGAGTTCGCGGCGCCGGAAGCCCAGCCGCGGCACCGGGACGAAGTCCGTGATCGGGACCGTGACGGAGGAATCCTCGATCTCCGCCACCAGTGTGAAGACACGGAAGTCGTGCCTGTCCTTCAACCGTTCGGCATGCGCCGTGGCGAAGTACGTTGGCGGAATCCGCAATGTGCTCTTGGTGATGGCGATTTTCACAGGGCTCCCGGACCTAGGTGGGTGGGCTGCAGCCAGCTCGGCTTATCGCCATCCTAGCCCGGTGTCCTGAACGCCAGCCCGGTGCTCCGGGCGGCCTCGCCGGGCACGCTGCCTCGCAGCCGGGGGCACTGCTGCCATGAGCCCGGCTGCCCTGGGCCGCGGGCCTGCAGCCCGGGCTCGCGTCCTCCTCTCGCGCCGCAGCCCGCCGCGCCCGGTGCGCCCTCGCGCCGCCGCGGATCGATTCCGGGACGGTAATCTTTCAGTGTCCGGGAATCGTCCGGCGATCAGCAATAAGGAGCAGCGGTGGCCCAGCAGATCCTGTGTATCTCGTTCTCGGATATCCAGGCAGATTCCCGGGTGCTGCGGCAGCTGAAGCTGTTGGCCGAAGCCGGTGAGGTCACCACCCTCAGCTACGGCAAGCGTCCCCCCGGAGCCACCCACCACCTGGAGATTGACGCGTCGCTGCCCTCGCTGCCGCAGACGCCGCTGGGAGTACTGCTGTTGGCGCTGCGCCTGCACTCTGCGGTGGAGCTTGCCGCACCCGCCATTAAGCAGGCCCGCGAGCTGGTGGTGGGACGCCGCTTCGACCTGGTCGTGGCGAATGAGGCGCGAGCCCTGCCTCTGGCCCACGCCGTGGCACAGGGGGCACCGGTGTGGGGAGACATGCACGAGTGGGCGCCGGAGGAACGCTCCCACGTGCTGCCCTGGCGGTTGCTGGTCGCGCCATATATGCACAGGCTCTGCGCCAAGTACCTGCCGAGCAGCGCTGCGGTCACCGCCGTCAACGGCTCGATCGCCCGGATGTATGCGGACCAGTTCGGCTGCACCGTGGAGGTGGTCCGCAACGCGGGGCCGTTCCGGCAGCTGGATCCGTCGGCCCCTTTGCCGGGGAAGATCCGCCTGGTCCACAGCGGCGCCGCCATACCCGGCCGTAACCTGGAAGGCACCATCGACGCCGTTAAGCTGCTCGATGACCGGTTCACATTGGATCTGTACCTGGTCAAGGCGCGCGACGGCGGACGCTACTGGCAGCAGCTCAAGGACCTGGCCGACGGCGACGAACGCATCACCTTTCACGACGCGGTGCCGCCGGAAGAGCTGCCCGCCACCCTCAATGCCTACGACGTCGGGGTCTTTTCCCTTCCGCCGCAGACGATGAACCACCGGTTTATGTTGCCGAACAAGTTCTTCGATTTCGTCCAGGCGCGGCTGGCCCTGGTGTTCAGCCCGTCCCCGGAGACCGCGGCGCTGATGAAGGCCTACGACCTGGGCGTGGTGACCGAGGACTTCAGCACCGAGTCGCTGGCCCGGGCGCTGGCGTCGCTGACCACCGAACAGGTGGACAAGTACAAGGCCAACGCGCACGGAGCCGCGGCGGCGCTCAGTTCGGCCGAGGACGAGGCCGTCACCAGGGGCATCCTCGCGGCCCTGCTGACGCCCTGACAGAGGCCGACACCGGAGGCATCCCTTCGTCCCTGCCGGCGCCCCGGACCGAGGGCGACACCGGAGGCATCCTCGCGGCCCTGCCGACGCCCCGACCAGCCGGCGTCAGCGCGGCCGAGAGCCTTTCGCGGCGTCCGCGACGGCCTCGGCGGCGCGGGCGCCCACGCTCCGTAGCGAGTAGTTCCGTTCGACCCAGGCGGACAGCCGGCCGCGCTCGGCGTCGTCCGGGGTCCGTTCCAGCGCGGCGGCCAGGGCCTCGGCCACCTGGCCGGCGTCCCAGTCCACGCTCTGGCCCAGCCCGTGGTCGGCCACCAGCTGCCGCAGCGGGCCGACGCCGGCGTAGACCACGGGCGTGCCGCAGCTCAGCGAGACGAAGGCCTTGGTGGCGAAGGCAAAGTCATAGCCGCGGGCCGGCCGCACGGAGGCCAGCCCCGCGGCGGCCGAGCGCAGCGCGCCGGCGATCGTGCCGCCGTCGGCCGTTCCCATGAAGCGGATGCGCTCCCCCGCCGGTGCCGCCCGCCGGCGCAGCTCCTCCAGCTCCACGCCGCCGCCGTACATCAGCAGCCTCGTGTCGGGGTACCGTTCCATGATCTTGAGGAATCCGTCCACGAACACGCCGGCGCCTTGGATCTCGGACATGGTTCCGGCGTAGACGAAGGTGGGGCCGGGGTGGGTATCGCGGGGCCCGTTCAGGCTGAAGGTGCCGGTGTCAATGCCGGTGCCCACCTCGGCCACGTTGGCGCGTCCGGAGGTCAACCGCGCCAGTGCCTGGGTCACGCCCGTCGAGATGCTCAGGACGCCGGCTGCGCCGGTCACGACCCAGCGTTCCACGGTCCGCAGCACCTTGACCACCTGCGGGTGCACGCCGATTCCGGCCGCCGCATCTGAGCTGACGTCGGCGGAAAAATACACGTAGGGGCGGCGCCGCAGCGCGGCCGCGACCCGGACCACCACGCCGGTGGTCGGCGGCGGTTCCACGAGCAGCACGTCGAAGGGTTTCTGCGCCAGCAGGCGGAAGAACAGCGGGATGTCGAAGCTGGCGTACTGCAGGTAGCCCCGCACGGCACCGCTGGCATCCCGCAGCACCGGCCAGCGCAGGATCTCGGCGCCGTGGCGGCCGTATTCACCGTCACCCGCCGCGGCCCGGAGTTGCTTCGGGGGCCGGGTGGTGAGCACGGTGACCTGGTGCCCGGCCTCGGTCAGCGCCTGCACGGTGGCGGCCAGCCGGTAGGCGGCGGCGCCGGCCTCCGGCGCATAGATCCGGGTGGCCAGCACGATCCGCAGGCCCATCAGGCGTGCAGCCCGACGGTGCGGGATTCCTTCGCGCTGGCGATCATGGCTTCGGCGACGCGCAGCGTGTTCAGCCCTTCGCGCATGGTGACGATGGTGGCCGCCGGGCGGCCGGGGCGGGCACCGCCGTCGTGCGGGGCTGCCGGGGAACCCGGCGGCAGTCCGCGCGTGGCGAGCACGGCGTCGCGGAAGGCTTCGTGTTCGACCTTCAGCGGTTCCCGCTTGGGGATGGCCAGGCGGGTGATGTTGCCTTCGGAGACGCCGCGGAAGTTGGCCACGGACTCCCATTCGGTGTCGATGGTGCCGTTTTCGTGGAAGGTCAGGTCGGCGGACAGGGTGTCGGCCACGAAGGCGCCGCGTTCGCCGGTGACCACGGTGACGCGTTCCTTCGTCGGCGACAGCCAGTTCACCAGATGGCTGGTGATTACGCCGTTGTCCAGCAGTCCGGTGGCCGCCACCATGTCCTCATGCTCGCGGCCGGAGCGGATGGTGGTGTTGGCGCTGACGGACGCGTAGGCGGCCTGCGCCAGCCAGGCGGTGAGGTCGATGTCGTGCGTGCCCAGGTCCTTGATCACGCCCACGTCGGCGATCCGCGCCGGGAAGGGGCCCTGCCGGCGGGTGGCGACCTGGAAGATCCGGCCGAGTTCACCCGATTCCAGCCGGGCGCGCAGCGACTGCAGCGCCGGGTTGTAGCGTTCGATGTGGCCGACGGCGCCGACCAGCCCGCGCGATTCGAACGCGGCGGCCAGTTTCTCGCCGCCGGCCACGGTGTCGGCGATCGGCTTCTCCACCATGGTGTGCACGCCGGCCTCGGCCAGGGCGAGGCCGACCTCCTCGTGCAGGCCGGTGGGCACCGCGCACATGGCAATGTCGATACCGGCCGCGATCAGTTCCTCGACGCCGCCAAGGACGGGCAGGCCGGGCGCCGCGTCGTGCGGGTCGCCGTACGCGTCCGCGACGGCCACCAGTTCCACGCCCTCGGTCTCGCGGAGCACCCGGGCGTGGTGGCGGCCCATCATGCCCAGGCCGATCAGTCCGGCGCGCAGCACTGTCTTGCCGTTCCCTGCCATGCTCACGCCCCTGCCTTCGCGAGTGCGTTGACCGCCGTGGCGATCCGGTCCAGGTCCTCGGCGTCGAGCGAGGGATGCACCGGCAGCGAGAGCACCTCCGCCGCCGCGGCTTCGGTCACCGGCAGGTCCGTGGCGACGTTGAAGGAGGGCAGCCGGTGGTTCGGGATCGGATAGTAGACCCCGGACCCGATCCCGTATTCGTCCTTCAGCGCGGCGGCGAACCGGTCCCGCTCCCCCGCGCCGATCCGCACGGTGTACTGGTGGTAGACGTGGACCGCCCCGGCGGCCACCTTCGGCGTGCCCACGCCGTCCAGGTTCGCGTCCAGGAACGCGGCGTTGGCCCGGCGCCGTTCGGTCCAGCCGAGGACCTTGCCCAGCTGCACCCGGCCAATCGCGGCGTGCAGGTTGGTCATCCGGGCGTTGAAGCCGACCAGTTCGTTTTCGTATTGGCGTTCCATGCCCTGGTTGCGCAGCAGCTGCAGCCGGCGCGCCACCTCGTCGCTGCCGGTGGACACCATGCCGCCTTCGCCGGAGGTCATGTTCTTGGTCGGGTACAGGCTGAACATCGCGAACTCGCCGAACGTGCCCACCGGCCGGCCGCCCAGCGACGCGCCGTGGGCCTGGGCTGCGTCCTCGAAGAGCAGCAGCGACTTCTCCGCGGCCAGCCTGCCCAGCGCGTCCATGTCGGCCGGGTGCCCGTACAGGTGCACCGGCATGACGGCCCTGGTCCGGCCGGTCACCGCGGCCCGGACCGCCTCCGGGTCCAGGCAGTAGTGCTCCGGCTCGATGTCGGCGAACACCGGGGTGGCGCCGGTCAGGGCCACCGAGTTCGCGGTGGCCGCGAAGGTGAAGGACGGGACGATGACCTCGTCGCCCGGGCCGATGCCGGCGGCCAGCAGGCCCAGGTGCAGGCCCGAGGTCCCGGAATTGACCGCCACCGCGTGCCGGCCGTCCAGCAGCACCTGCGAGAACTCCCGCTCGAAGGCGGCGACCTCCGACCCCTGGGCGAGCATGCCGGAGGCCAGCACGGCGTCGACCGCGGCCCGTTCCTCGTCCCCGATGATCGGCTTCGCAGCCGGTATGAAGTCCTTGCTCACTGCTGTTCTCCTCCGGTTTCGTCTGAAACTTCGTGCAACACGCCCTCGTCCTCCCGGTACCGGGCGCCGGTCGCCGGGCACTCCCACCCCGACGGGTCCGCCGGGTCTTGGACCAGCCGCTGTCCGGCCCGGCCCACCCAGCCGATCCGCCTGGCCGGAACCCCGGCCACGAGGGCGAAGTCGGGCACGTCGCGGGTGACCACGGAGCCGGCGGCCACGGTGGCCCAGACACCGATGGTCACCGGGGCCACGCAGACCGCCCGCGCGCCGATCGACGCGCCGTCGCGGATGTCCACGCCCACCGGCGTCCAGTCCTCGGCGCTCTTCAGCGACCCGTCCGGGGCGACCGCCCGCGGGTAGGTGTCGTTGGTCAGCACGACCGCCGGGCCGATGAACACCCCGCGGCCCAGCCGCGCCGGCTCGTACACCAGCGCATAATTCTGGATCTTGCAGTTGTCCCCGGCCTGCACGCCGGTGCCGATGTAGGCGCCCCGGCCCACGATGCAGTTCTCTCCCAGCACCGCGCCCTCGCGGACCTGCGCCAGATGCCAGATCTTCGTGCCCTCGCCCAGCCGGGCGGCGTCGGCGACGTCCGCCGAATCGGCGATGAACGCCATGGGTTCCTTCTTTCCGCTCACGACCGCTGCTCCACTGTCCATTGCGTCTTCGCTCCGGCCCTCAGGCCTTGCCGATCACCCGGTACGCCACGCCCGGCCACCGGTCGGCCGAGCTGACCCGCCGGCCGTCGACGAACACCTTCACACCGGGAAGGTCGTCCGGGCCCAGCTGCGCATATTCGGCGTGGTCGGCCTGCACCACCGCGGCGTCGGCCGGCTCGCCCAGCCGGTAGGGCGTGAAGCCCAGGGCATCGAGTTCGGCGTCGCTGAACATTGGATCATGGACGACGGCGGTGCCTCCCCGGGCGTTGATCGCCTCCACCGCGCCGAACACCCCGGAGAACGCCGTCTCCTTCACGCCGCCGCGGTAGGCAGCGCCCAGCACGGCCACGCGCGCGCCGGCCAGATCACCGTACGCGCCCTCCAGCAGGCCGATCGTGTAGTCCGGCATGCCCGCGTTCGCGGCCCGGGCGGCAGCCACCACCGTGGCCGACGGATCGTTCCACAGGTACAGCCGCGGGTACACCGGGATGCAGTGCCCGCCGACGGCGATGCCGGGCTGGTGGATATGGCTGTAGGGCTGGGAGTTGGACGCCTCGATCACCTGGTAGATGTCGATCCCGGCGGTCGCGGCATAGCGGGCGAACTGGTTCGCCAACCCGATGTTCACGTCCCGGTAGGTGGTCTCGGCGAGCTTGGCCAACTCGGAGGCCTCCGCCGAGCCCAAGTCCCAGACGCCGTTGCCGCGCGGCAGGTCAGGGCGGTCGTCGAAGTCCAGCACCGCCTCGTAAAATTCCTGCGCCGCCGCGGCACCGGCCCCGGAAAGCCCGCCGATGAGCTTGGGATACTTGCGCAGGTCCTCGAACACCCGCCCGGTCAGCACCCGCTCCGGGGAAAAGACCACATGGAAGTCCTCGCCCTCGACCAGGCCGGAGCCGGCCTCGAGCATCGGCTTCCACCGGGTCCGGGTGGTGCCCACCGGCAGCGTGGTCTCGTACGAGACCAGCGTGCCCGGCGTCAGGTGCCGGGCCAGCTCCTGCGTGGCGGCATCCATCCAACCGAAGTCAGGCTTGGCCTCCGCGTCCACGAACAGCGGAACCACCAGCACCACGGCGTCCGCTCCCGGCACCGCGTCCGCATAGTCGGTGGTCGCCCGCAGCCTGCCCGCAGGCACCAGCTCGGCCAGCCTCTCCTGCAGCCCCGCCTCGCCCGGGAACGGCTCGGTTGCGGCGTTGACCAGGTCCACCACGGCGGCATTCACATCCACGCCGATGACGTCGTGCCCCTTCGAGGCGAACTGGGCGGCCAGCGGCAACCCGATCTTTCCCAGAGCAATGACAGCGATCTTCAAGAGCTAAGGCCTTTTCTCGTGGTGTCGGTGTGTCGGCCTTTCGGCCCAGAGTCAAGGGTATCGCTAGTTGCCGCAGCTTCCGGTTCCGCAGGTTATCCACATAGCGGGCGATGCAGAGGAAAGTGGGACTCCCTTCTGCCTAGGTTCCTTGTCATGGTCCTTCATCTGACGCTGGCGGCCGCCCCCGGCCTTCCGGCCACCGCAGCGGCCTGGGTCGCCGCGCATGCCGATGCCGTCGCGGGGCTGGAATGCGGAAGCAGCGCCGCGCCGTTGGCGGCCTGGCTGGGCGGGCGCCTGCCCGGGGCGGCGTTCACGGTGGCCGGACTGAGGCTGTCCTCCCTCACCGCCGGCGTGTCCCCGCTGGTCGATGGCGCCGTCGTCGTCTGCGCCCCGGACGCGGTGGTGGTGCCGTGCCGGGAACCGCCCGCGCTGCCGCCGCTGCTTTTGGCCGTCACCGCGGGCCCCAACGCCGGCCGGTTGTTCGCCCTCGGGCGCGGCAGCTTCAGCGTCGGCCGGCATGCCTGCGCGCTGACCATCGCGGACCCGGCGCTGTCGCGGCTGCATGCCACCCTGGACGTCACCGACCGCCAGGTGGTGCTGCGCGACGCCGGGTCGTCCAACGGCATCGTTTGGCGTGGCCGGCGCACCCGGCAGGTCGTGCTGCGGGCAGGCCGCAGCGTGCGGATCGGTGCCACCCGGCTGCGGCTGGTCGTGGGCAGCGAACCGGACGAACCATTCCGGCCGGACACGGACCTGGCCGATCCGGTGCCCGTGGCTGAAAAGCCTCCGGAGCAACGGACCAGGACGGCGTTGCTGCTGGCCGGGCTTCCGTTGCTCGCCGGGTTCGCGCTGGCCCTGCTGACGGGCCTGTGGTTCTTCCTGGTCTTCAGCGCCATGTCCCTGCTGGCCGCCGGCGTGCCCTACGCCGCCGGGCGCCGGCAGCGCCGCCGCTACCGGGCCGCGGTGCACGCGGCGGCGGCAGCC
>NZ_JBNHGI010000016.1:0-61067 GCF_059091125.1 Arthrobacter sp. Y3223151
GGGCAGCGCGGGCGCGGCGCCGGGGCCGTCGGGGGCGGGCGCGGCCGGCGGGGCGGACGGTTCCGGGCCGGAGGGCACGGTGACCGTTTTCGCGGCGGCGTCGCTGCACTCCGTCTTCTCCGGGCTGGCCGACGAGTTCGAGGCCGGCCACCCCGGCGTGGAGGTGCGCCTGAACAGTGGGGGTTCTTCCGACCTCGCCGCCCAGATCCTGGCGGGGGCCCCGGCGGATGTTTTCGCGACGGCCGACCAGGCAACCATGGACCTGGTTGCCGGGCACGGACTGAACGACGGCCCGCCGGTGGTCTTCGCCACCAACGTGCTGCAGATCGCGGTGCCCGCCGCGAACCCTGCCGGCGTCTCGTCGCTGGACGACCTGGCCGAGCCCGGGGTCAAAACCGTTCTGTGCGCACCGCAGGTTCCCTGCGGCGCCGCGGCCGCCGCCGTCCAACGCGCCGCCGGCGTGGATATCCCGGCGGTCAGCGAAGAGCAATCGGTCACCGACGTCCTGGGCAAGGTGCTCTCCGGCCAGGCCGACGCCGGCCTGGTGTATGCGACGGACGTGCAGGGCGCCGGAGGCAAGGCCCGCGGCATCCCCATCCCGGAAGCCGGGCAGGCGGTCAACGCCTACCCGATCGTCGGCCTGAAGGGGACGGACAACCCGGCGGCAGCCGAAGCCTTCGTGGATCTCGTCACCGGGGACGCCGGCCGGCGGGCCCTGGCGGCGGCGGGATTCGGCCCGCCGTGACCGCCGCGCGGCGGCCGGGCCCGGCCAGGGCGCCGGACGGGATAGCGGACAACCTTCGGGACGAACGGGAGAACATGACGACGACGGCGGCGGTGCGCGCCCCGGTGCCCTACTGGGTATATCCGCTGGCTGCGGCCGGCGCCGTCTTCGTCCTGCTGCCGCTGGCCGGGATGGCCGCGCGCGTGAACTGGCTGGAGTTTCCACGGCTCGTGACCTCCGAGCCGGCGCTGGCCGCGCTGGGCCTGAGCCTGCGGACTGCCGCCGCCAGCACGGCCTTGTGCATCGTGCTGGGCGTCCCGATGGCGCTGGTGCTGGCGCGCAGCAGTTTCCCCGGCCAGCAGGTCGTCCGGTCGCTGGTGCTGTTGCCCCTGGTGCTGCCGCCCGTCGTCGGCGGCCTGGCCCTGCTGTATACGTTCGGGCGCCGCGGGCTGCTCGGCGGCACCTTCGAAATGATCGGCCTCGAGATCGCGTTCTCCACCACCGCGGTGGTGCTCGCGCAGTCCTTCGTGGCGCTGCCGTTCCTCGTGTTGAGCCTGGAAGGTGCACTGCGCACGGCGGGCACCAGGTACGAAACGGTCGCGGCGACGCTGGGCGCCCGGCCGTCCCGAGTCCTGCGCACGGTGACCCTGCCGCTGGTGCTGCCCGGGCTGCTCTCCGGGGCGGTGCTGTCCTTTGCCCGGTGCCTGGGCGAGTTCGGAGCCACGCTGACTTTTGCCGGAAGCCTGGAGGGAGTCACGCGCACGCTCCCGCTGGAGATCTACCTGCAGCGGGAAACCGATGCCGATGCCGCGGTGGCGCTGTCGCTCGTGCTGGTGGTGGTCGCGGTCGCCGTGGTGATGCTGGTCCACCGCAGGAACGGCCCGGGCCGGGCGGGTCTCCCATGAGCCTGGAACTGAACGCGCGGCTGCCGTCCCGCGGCTTCGAGGCCGACTTCAGCGTCGCGGACGGAGAAACCGTCGCAGTGCTCGGCCCGAACGGGGCCGGCAAGTCGACCCTGTTGGGCTTGGTTGCCGGGCTGCTGCGTCCCGCCTGGGGCCGGGCGGAACTGGACGGCAAGGTCCTGTTCAGCGCCGGGCAGCCGCAGCCGGACCGCTGGGTGCCTGCGCATGCCCGCGGCGTCGGCCTGCTGGCGCAGGAGGCGCTGTTGTTTCCGCATCTGGGCGTCGAGGCTAACGTTGCCTACGGGTTGCGCAGCCGGGGAGCCTCCCGGGCCGATGCCCGCAGGGAAGCCCGGCATTGGCTGGCGGAAGTGGAAGCCTCCGGGCTGGCCGACCGCCGGCCGGGAGAGCTGTCCGGGGGCCAGGCGCAGCGCGTCGCGGTAGCCCGTGCGCTGGCGGCAGACCCCTCGCTGCTGCTGTTTGACGAGCCGATGTCCGCCCTCGATATCACGGCGGCCCCGGCCCTGCGCAGGCTGCTCCGCCGGGTGCTGGCCGGGCGGAGCGCCGTCATCGTCACCCACGAGCCGCTGGATGCCCTGCTGCTGGCCGACCGGGTGGTGGTCATGGACGGCGGGCGGATCGTCGAACAGGGGCCGGTGCGCGAGGTGTTTGCCCGGCCGCGCAGTGCCTTCGCCGCCGACATGACCGGCCTGAACTTCGTCACCGGCACCGCCACTGAGACCGGACTGGCCGGCGCCGACGGGACGCACTGGAGCGGCGAAGCCGAAGCCGGGCTGCGTCCCGGGGACCCCGCGGCGGCGGTGTTCCGTCCTGCCTCGGTGGCGCTGTTCCCCGACCTGCCGGCCGGCAGCCCGCGCAACGCCGTGGCGGCCACCGTGACCGAACTGGTGCCGCACGGCGGCCTGGTCACGGTCAGGGCCGGCGCGCTGGCCGCCGAGGTCACGCCCGCCGCGGTTTCCGACCTGTCGCTGGCGCCGGGGGAACGTGTGCACTTTGTGGTCAAGGCGGCCGAGGTTTCGATCTACCCGCGCTGACTGTCCCGTCCGGGGAAGCCCCGCGGTGCCGCCCGGGGCCGTCCCCTAGGATGGCAGCAGAACATGCACGCGCGGCACCCTTTCCGGCACCCGGCCGTCGGTTCCGCCTGCGACAAGGAGGGCCAGTGGCACAGAGCGTCGCCGGGCATTGCGCCGTCGTCGAGGAATTGCTCCGTCACGCCGCACGGAACTGCCTCGCCGGGAGCGAGACGGTGGACCTGGCGGCGGCCCTCGGGCGGGTGCTGGCCGCCGACGTGGCCGCGCCGATGAGCCTGCCGCCCTTCGCGAACTCGCAGATGGACGGCTACGCGGTCCGCAGCGCGGAGACCGCCGGGGGAGCCGGGTTCGCCGTGGCCGCGGCGATTCCGGCCGGCTATGCCGCACCGGCGCTGCCGCCGGACTCGGCCGCGCCGATCATGACGGGGGCGATGCTGCCCGCGGGGGCGGACGCCGTCGTGCCGATCGAGGAAGCGGTGCCGGACTCTTTCCCGGCCGAGGGCGAGGGAGGCACGGTAACCCTGCCGGAAACTCCGGCCGGCCGGTTCGTCCGCGCCGCCGGCAGCGACATCGCCGCCGGCGACCTCGCGCTGGCGGCCGGAACGTTGCTGAAGGCGCCGCAGTTGGGCCTGCTCGCGGCGCTCGGCCTGGCCTCGGCCGAAGTGCGGCCGCGGCTGCGGGTGCTGCTGCTGAGCACGGGCGACGAGGTGGTGGCCGCCGGCGCCCGGCTGCGGGCCGGACAGATCTACGATGCCAACAACACCCTGCTGGCGGCCTCGCTGCGGGAGGCCGGCTGCGAGGTGGTCTCCAGCCGCATCCTGGCCGACTCCGCGCCCGGGTTCCGCCGCCGGCTTGACGAGGACCTGCGCCGCCACGGCGCCGACCTGGTGCTGACCTCCGGCGGAATCTCCAAGGGCGCCTTCGAAGTGGTCCGGCAGGCGCTCGAGCCCGAAGGGGTGGCCTTCGCCTCGGTGGCGATGCAGCCGGGCGGGCCGCAGGGCGCCGGCCGGATCGGCGACGCGGTCTTCCTGGCGTTCCCGGGCAACCCGGTCAGCTGCCTGGTCTCGTTCGAGATGTTCCTGCGGCCGGCGCTGACGGCGGTGCTGGGAGCCCCCGCTCCGCGGGCGGCGCTGCGCGCCCCGCTGGCGGAGGCCGCGGAGTCGCCGGCCGGCAAACACCAGGTGCGGCGCGGCCGTTACGACGGCGGACGGGTGCAGCTGGTGGGCGGAGCGGGGTCCCACCTGGTGCACGCGCTGGCGCAGTCCAACGCGCTGGTCCACCTGCCCGTGGGGGTGGAGCGCGCCGATGCCGGCCAGGACGTGGAAATATGGCTGCTATGAGTGAAGCAGAACGCCTGACCCACGTCCGCGAGGACGGCACGGCGCACATGGTCGATGTCAGCGGCAAGGACGAAACCACCCGGGAAGCCACGGCGCAGGCCGTGCTCACCACCCGCCCCGACGTGGTCGAACTCCTGGCCGCCGGTTCGCTGCCCAAGGGCGACGCGTTGGCCGTCAGCCGGGTCGCCGGGATCATGGCGGCCAAGCAGACGCCGCAGCTGATCCCGCTGTGCCACCCGCTGCCGATCAGCAAGGTCACGGTCGACTTCTTCCCGGCCGCGGAGTCCGTGCGGATCGAGGCGACGGTGAAGACGCGCTCGGTCACCGGCGTGGAAATGGAGGCGCTGACCGCCGCCTCGGTGGCGGCACTGAGCCTGTACGACATGGTCAAGGCCGTGGACAAGCACGCGGTCATCTCCGACATCAAGGTGCTGGCAAAATCCGGAGGCAAGAGCGGGGACTGGGCGCTGTGAGCGCCAGGACCGCCGGCATCATCGTTGCCTCCACCCGCGCCGCGGCCGGCGCCTACGAGGACGAATGCGCGCCCTTGATCTCCGAGTGGCTGGCCGGGCACGGCCTGGCGGCCGGCGTCCCCCAGATCGTCGCCGACGGCGAACCCGTCCGCCAGGCGCTGCGGAAGATGCTCGCTGCCGGGCCCCGGGTGATCGTCACCAGCGGAGGCACCGGACTGGCCGCCGACGACCGCACCCCGGAGATCACCGCCGTCGCGCTGGAACGGGAATTGCCCGGCGTGATGGAAGCAATCCGTGACTACGGGCGCACCAAGACCCCGCTGGCCGCGCTGAGCCGGGGCGTGGCCGGAACCGCCGGGTCCACGTTTGTGGTCAACCTGCCCGGCTCTCCCGGGGGAGTGCGCGACGGCCTGGCCGCCCTGGATCCGCTGATCGGGCACATCTGCGCGCAGCTGGAAGGCGACACCGACGCCGGCCATGCCGGCTGACGCCGCACCGGGCCGGCCAAGGGATACTGGAAGCATGCAGCCGATGAGAGGACAACCATGACCAGCACGGTGCTGTACGCCGCGGTGACCGGCGAGGCGATCGACGCGGGCGAAGCTACCGCCGCGGTAGGCTCCGCCGAATGCGGTGCCGTGGTCAGCTTCAGCGGCGTGGTCCGCAACCACGACGGCGGCCAGGCCGTGGCCGCGCTGTCCTACTCCGCCCACCCCAGCGCCCAGCGCGTGATCGCCGAGGTCGCGGGGCGCATCGCCGCGGATCACGACGGCGTGCGCATCTGGGTGGCGCACCGCACCGGCCCGCTGGCGATCGGCGACCCGGCCCTGGTCGCCGCCGTCGCGTCGGCACACCGCGCCGAAGCCTTCGCCGCCTGCTCGGAACTGGTGGACCGGATCAAGGAAGAGGTGCCCGTGTGGAAGGAACAGCACTTCGCCGACGGCAGCACCGAATGGGTCGGCATCGGGCAGTAGCGATACGCTGGAGGGCATGACTGAGCAACTTGCGGTGGCCGTGCTGGGCGCCGGCGGACGGATGGGCAGCGAGGCCGTCGCGGCCATCCAGGGCGCCCCTGACCTGGAGCTGGTGGCCGCGCTGAAGCGTGGCGACGCGCTGGAAGAGCTGGTGGCCGCGGGGACGCAGGTCGTGGTGGACCTGACCACGCCGGACAACACCGAGGCCAACGTCCGCTTCGCCGTCGAGCACGGCATGCACGCGGTGGTCGGCACCACCGGCTGGGACCAGGCCAGGCGCGACTCGCTGGCCGAGCTGCTGGAACAGCATCCCGGAACGGGCGTGCTGATTGCCCCCAATTTCGCGCTCGGTTCCGTGCTGGCCTCGGCCTTCGCCGCCACCGCCGCCAAGTACTTCGAATCGGTGGAGATCATCGAACTGCACCACCCGGACAAGGTGGATGCGCCCTCCGGCACCGCGGTCCGCACGGCGCAACTGGTGGCCGCCGCCCGGACGGACGCAGGCGTTCCCGCCGGCCCCGACGCCACCACCACGGCGCTGGACGGGGCCCGCGGCGCCGACGTGGACGGAGTGCGCGTGCACAGCGTGAGGCTGCGCGGCCTGGTGGCGCACCAGGAGGTGCTGCTCGGCGGGCCGGGCGAACAACTGACCATCCGGCACGATTCATTCGACCGCGCCTCCTTCATGCCCGGCGTCCTGCTGGGCGTCCGGACCGTCGGCGGGCGGCCCGGACTGACCTACGGACTAGACGGGTACCTGGAACTTTCATGAGCAACGCCGAACACACGGGTCCCGCAGCGGACGGCGGCAACGGCCGCATCGGCTGGTATGCCCGGCACGGAGCCAAGATCTGGGTCGGCGTGATCATCGTCCTGCTGGTGGGCTACTTGGGCGCCACGCTGCAGCGGGCCTGGCTGATGCTCAGCGAACCCGACCCCGTGGCCAAGGGCCTGGGCATTGCGCTGGTCGTCCTGCCGATCATCGGGGCCTGGGCGCTCAGCCGCGAATTGCTGTTCGGCGCGCGGATGTCCAGGCTGGCCCGGACCCTCGAGGCCGAAGGCGGGCTGCCCGTGGACGACCTGCCGCGCACGCCCGGCGGGCGGATCGTGCGGGAGGCGGCCGACCGGGAGTTCCTGGTATACCAGGCCGAGGCCGAAGCCGCGCCGGAGGACTGGCGCAGCTGGTTCCGCCTCTCGTGCGCCTATGACGCCGCGGGGGACCGCAAGCGCGCCCGCGAGTCGATGCGCCACGCCATCAGCCTCAGCCGTTCCTGAACGGTTCAGCGGCCCCGGCTGCCCGCCGGCCGCAGCGCCTCCCGGGTCAGCCGCGCCGCGGTGGAGGTCACCAGCTCGAACGGTCCCCGCCACCCCAGGGCCAGGAAGGCCATGCCCACCGCCACCGCTGCCGCTGCCTGCCACAGGTAGGTTGGCAGTTCCGGTGCAGCCGGCGGCAACGCGCTGAGCACCCAGACATGCGCGGAATAGAGGGTCAACGTCATCGCCCCGGCGCCCGCGAGCGGCATCAGCAGCCACGGCAGCCGGGACGTCAGCAGCAGGCACACCGCCAGGACCACGGCCGAGGTGCCCACCGTGTGCAGCAGGTCAAAGGTCGTTCCGGCATGCGGCGACGAGCCGCCCAGCCACCACCACGAGCCGCGCTGCTCGATCCAGCTCATGTTCACCTGGTACACGAGGTCGAAGTCCGGCCGCCGCGCCGCCTCTGTCGCCGCGACCTCCGCATATCCGCCGAGCCGCTCCATCAGGAACCAGGAACCGGCCTTGGCGGCCACGGCCAGCACGGCGCCCGCCGCCAGCAGCCCCAGTTGCACGCCGGTGCGCTGCAGTTCCAGTCGCCCGATCAGCAGGCCCGCCAGCAGATACCCCAGCCACTGCACCACCGGATAGTAGCCGGTGAGGAAAACATCGCTGAACAGCGTGGCCGGCGTCAGCAGGTCGTAGACCATGGGATTGTGGCCCAGCTCGGCCGGCTGCACCGCCGCTTCCGCCCAGGGCCGCAACAGGTGGGCCAGCACCGGCGAGACGACGATCCAGCCGGCCGCCCACAGCGCCAGCACGCCGCGGCGCAACTGCAGGAACGGCAACGCACACAGGAACAGCACGCCGTAATGGACCAGGATCACCGCGACGTTTACTTCCAACGCGCCCAGCATCATGCCGACCGTGGCAATGAGCAGCGCCCGCACGGCAATGCCCCCGCGGTCCGCGGCCAGGCTCCCGCCCCGGTGGCCGCGGCTGCCGCCGGTGAGCAGCGCCAGCCCGACCCCGGCCAGGACCGCGAACAGCGCCGAAGAGCGCCCCGAGAGGACCAGGCCCACGAAGTTCGGCTGCGGGTCCGTGCCGGCGGTCCACGGCGCAAAGATGTGGGTCGCCATCATGCCCAGCAAGGCGATGCCGCGGGCGGCATCGATCCCGGCAATCCGCGGGCGGGTGGAACCTGGGCGCATGCACCGATAATCTCACAGCCGGCGTGGCGGCGGCCGTGAGACCAGCGGCCGGCACGCGATACCGTGAGGGCATGAACAGGTTGGAGAACGCGGCTGCCGCACCCCTGGAGCGGCCATGATGGGATTTGCCGTCAACGGGGACGACGGCGTGCGGCTGGCCTTCGAGGACACCGGCACCGGGGAGCCGCTGCTGCTGGTCCATGGAACCGCCCTGTCCAAGGCCACCTGGCGGGGGCTGGGCTACCAGCGTGCCCTCAAGCCGCGGCACCGGGTGATCTCGCTGGACATGCGCGGGCACGGCCGCAGCGACAAACCGCACGACGAGGGCGCCTACACGATGGAGCGTTTCATGGGCGACGTCGAAGCGGTGCTGGACGCCTGCGGGCTGGACAGCGTGAACTACTTCGGCTATTCCTTCGGCGCGCGGGTAGGACTCGCGATGGCGGTTTACCGCCGGCAGCGCCTGCGTTCGCTCACCATGCTGGGCGGAACCCACCGGAGCATGGCCGGCCAGGTCGGCAAGCTCTTCTTCCCCGACTACCTGGACGCGCTGGAGACGGGCGGGATGGAAGAGTTCCTCCGCCGCTGGAACGAGCGCCGCTCCGTGCCCGTGGACGCGGCCACCCGGCAGGCCTTTTTGGCCAACGACCCGGCGGCGCTTGCCGCCTACTTCCGCGCCGGCGAAGAGCTGCCCGGCCTCGATCCCCGCCAGGTCCAGCGGATCCGCTTACCCGTCCTGCTGATCGCCGGCAGCGAGGACCACCCGCGCGCCGCGGAGTCACGCCAGGCCGCCGCCTTGCTGGCGGACGGACACTTTGCCGAGCTGCCGGGCCTGGACCACGCCGGCTGCCTCGCCGCCCAGGACGAAGTGACCGCCTTGCTGACCGGTTTCCTGGGCCGCCTTCCTGCGCCCCGCTGACACGCCCGCCGGCCCCGGGCGCTAACGGCGGGCGGGAGCCGCCGCACGTGACGTGAAACTCTGTGTCGCGCCTTGTACGCCATTGCCGATAGGGCCGACGGACACGGTAACGTTTTCCCTATGGTTGAGTCTGACGTTCGTGAGTATCCCTTTGGCACCATGGTCACCGCAATGGTCACCCCCTTTACCGAGGAGGGCGAGGTCGACTACGGGAAGGCAGCGGAACTGGCGGACAAGCTGGTCCAGGACGGATGCGACGGGCTCGTCGTCACCGGCACCACCGGCGAGACCTCGACGCTCACCGACGACGAGAACGAGGGCATGTTCCGGGCCGTCGTTGAGGCAGTGGGGGGACGGGCCAAGGTAATTGCCGGGTCCACCACCAACGACACCCGCCACTCGGTCAGTCTCTCCCGGCGCGCCGCCAGCGCCGGCGTGGACGGACTGCTCATCACCGCCCCCTATTACAACAAGCCGAGCCAGGCCGGCGTGCAGGCCCACATCGAGACCATCGCTTCGGCCATCGGCCTGCCCGTCATGGTCTATGACATCCCCGGCCGCGCCGGCATCAACATCGAGACGGAAACCCTGATCCGGCTGGCCGAGCATCCGCTCGTCGTCGCGCTCAAGGACGCCAAGGCGGACTACGCCGCGACCACCCGCGTCCTGGCCGCCACGGACCTCGACGTCTACGCGGGCGACGACGGCCTGACCCTGCCGCTGATGGCGGCCGGCGCGGTCGGCGTGGTCAGCGTGACCGCGCACGTGGCCACCCGCCAGTTCCGGGAGCTCGTCGATGCCGCACTGGCGGGGGACTTCGCCACCGCACGCCGGCTGCACTTCGAACTGGACCCGATCATCCGGGCAGTGATGACACACATCCAGGGTGCGGTCGCCGCCAAGCAGATCTTGAAGTGGCAGGGCGTCCTGCCCAATTCGGTGGTCCGGCTCCCGCTGGTGGAACCGACCGAGGCCGAGCTCGCGCCGGTCCGCGCCGACCTGGCCGAGGCCGGCCTGGCGCTGGGGGTCTGACCGCCCGATGAGCGAATCCACCATCACCCAGTTGCGCACGCCGCCGCTGCTTGAACCGGGGACGCTCCGGATCGTTCCGCTCGGCGGACTCGGGGAAATCGGCCGCAACATGGCGGTCTTCGAGATCGACTCCAGGCTGCTGGTGGTTGACTGCGGCGTGCTGTTCCCGGAAGAGCACCAGCCGGGGGTGGATCTGATCCTGCCGGACTTCTCGTACATCGAGGACCGGCTCGACGACGTCGTCGGGGTGGTCCTGACCCACGGGCACGAAGACCACATCGGCGCCGTCCCGTACCTGCTGCGGATGCGGCAGGACATCCCGCTGATCGGTTCCCAGCTGACCCTGGCCCTGGTCGAGGCGAAGCTGGCCGAGCACCGGATCAAACCGCAGACCCTCACCGTCGCAGAGGGCCAGGTCGAGCAGTTCGGTCCCTTCGAGTGCGAATTCGTGGCGGTCAACCATTCGATCCCGGACGCCCTGGCGGTCTTTATCCGCACCGCGGCCGGCACGGTGCTGCACACCGGCGACTTCAAGATGGACCAGTTGCCGCTGGACGGCCGGATCACGGACCTGCGCGCGTTCGCCCGGCTGGGGGAGGAGGGCGTGGATCTCTTCATGGCCGACTCCACGAACGCCGACGTCCCCGGCTTCACGACGGCCGAGAAGGAAATCGGCCCGGTGCTGGAGCGCCTGTTCGGCCAGGTGCAAAAACGCATCATCGTCGCCTCCTTCGCGTCCCACGTGCACCGCGTGCAGCAGGTGCTCGACGCCGCCGCGGCCCACGGCCGGCATGTGGCGTTCGTCGGCCGCTCGATGGTGCGGAACATGGGCATCGCCGCCAAACTGGGCTACCTGAACGTTCCCGAGGGCATCCTCGTGGACCTGAAGAACGTTGAGGACTTCCCGGACGACCGGATCGTGCTGATGTCCACCGGATCGCAAGGCGAGCCGATGGCGGCGCTGTCGCGGATGGCCAACGGCGACCACCGCGTGCAGGTCGGTGCGGGGGACACCGTGATCCTGGCGTCGTCGTTGATCCCGGGCAACGAGAACGCCGTCTTCCGGGTGATCAACGGCCTGCTGAAGCTTGGCGCCGACGTCATCCACAAGGGCAACGCCAAGGTCCACGTGTCCGGCCACGCCGCGGCCGGGGAGCTGCTGTACTGCTACAACATCCTGCGGCCCAAAAACGCCCTGCCGGTGCACGGCGAGACCCGCCACCTGATTGCGAACGGGCGGCTGGCCGAGCAAACCGGCGTGCCCGCCGGGAACGTGCTGCTCGCGGACGACGGATCGGTGGTCGACCTGAAGGACGGCACGGCCCGGATTGTCGGCCAGGTCGAATGCGGCTACGTGTATGTGGACGGATCCAGCATCGGTGAAATCACCGACGCCGACCTCAAGGACCGCCGGATCCTGGGCGAGGAGGGCTTCATCTCCGTCATCACCGTGGTGAACCGCAGCACCGGCCAGATCGTCTCCGGTCCCGAAATCCATGCGCGCGGGTTCGCCGAGGACGATTCGGTGTTCGACGACATCAAACCCAGGATCATCGCGGCCCTCGAAGAAGCCGTGGTCAACAACATGGACCACACGACCTACCAGCTGCAGCAGGTGGTGCGCCGGGTGATCGGCACGTGGGTGAACAAACGGCACCGCCGCCGGCCGATGATCGTTCCCGTGGTCCTGGAGGCCTGATCCCGCACCCGGCGCAGCCGATCCGCCGGAGCCAAATCCCGCGGATCACGCCGGGCAGCCGGTAACCTAGCCACTATGGCGACTCGTACTTCCCCTGCCCGAAAAGGCACCCAGCAGTCGCGCGGTAAGGCTACAGGCACCACTGCGCGCTCCTCCTCGGGGCGTTCCAGCAAGACCAAGGTGCTCGAGGTGCAGCCCCAGGAAGAGCAACTGCCGCTGCTGGCCCGGCTGATCCAGGGGCTGTGGATGGCCGTGGCGCGTCCGGTGGCCGCGGGCGTCCGGAAGCTGGGCCCCGATGTGCGGCCCGACCCCGCACTGCGCCGCGACGGCACCGGCTTCTTCCTGCTGCTGCTGGCCGGCTGCGTGGCCACCGTCGAGTGGTGGGCGCTCGACGGCTGGTTCGGAGACGCCGTGCACGCCATGGCCGGCGGAACCTTCGGCTGGATGGCGCTGGTGTTGCCCGTGCTGCTGCTGATCATGGCCGTGCGCCTGATGCGCTGCCCGGAGGACTCTCCCGCCAACAGCCGCATCTCCATCGGCCTCATCCTGGCGCTGGCGTCCGGCTCCGGGCTGGCCCACGTGATCGGCGGTCAGCCCGCCCTCGCCGACGGCTTCGATGCCCTGTGGGCGGCCGGCGGCATGGCCGGGTTCCTGCTTGCCGCGCCGCTGGCAGCGGTCAACACCTGGCTGGCGGTGGCCTTCTACGGGCTGCTGGCCTTCACCAGCATCCTGATCGTGACCGCCACGCCGTTCCGCCACATACCGATGCGCCTGCGGATGCTCTACGAGCACCTGATGGGCCAGGACCCGTCGGCGGAAGCCGGGTACCGGCCGGCCGCCGACGGGCATGACCAGAGCTACCTCTACGCCGACGACGCCCCGGCCAAGGAGCCCAAGCCGCGGCGCAAGCTGTTCGGAAAGCGCAAGGCCGAAGAGACGGACGGCGGCGACGACGGGGGTTTCTTCTTCGACGAGGCGTTCGAAACACCGGTGATCGAGGACGGCGAGCCGGAGGAAGAAGCCGGAACGGAGCAGGCGGCACCGACCGTGCCGCCGGGAGTTCGCAGGCCCACCCAGGCCGAGCTCGCCGTCGAAAAGATCAAGCGCAACCAGGGGCTGGTACCCGAAGGCGCCACCGAGGCGCTGCCGGTGCTGCCTGCCGCCGCGCCGGCGGCCGCGGCCCCCATCGTCCCGTCCACCCCGGTCCAGCCGCAGCCGCCGACCACCCCGATCCCGCAGCGCACCGAACAGTTGCAGCTGGCCGGCGACGTCGCCTACACCCTGCCGCCCTCGGATTTCCTGCCGCCGGGCCCGCCCTCGAAGGAACGCTCGGAGGCCAACGACGCCGTCGTCAAGGCGCTGACCGAGACGCTGGACCAGTTCAAGGTGGACGCGAAGGTCACCGGCTTCTCCCGCGGCCCGACGGTGACCCGGTACGAAATCGAGCTGGCGCCGGGCACCAAGGTCGAACGTGTCACCGCGCTGTCCAAGAACATCTCCTACGCCGTGGCCAGCTCGGACGTGCGCATCCTCTCGCCGATTCCCGGCAAATCGGCCATCGGCATCGAGATCCCGAACACCGACCGGGAGACGGTCTCCCTGGGCGACGTGCTCAGGTCCAACAACGCCCGCAAGACCGAGCACCCGATGGTCATGGGCGTCGGCAAGGACGTGGAGGGCGGGTTCGTGCTGGCCAACCTGGCCAAGATGCCGCACCTGCTCGTCGCGGGCGCTACCGGCGCGGGCAAGTCTTCGTTCGTGAACTCGATGATCACCTCGATCCTGATGCGCTCGACGCCGGACGAGGTGCGGATGGTCATGGTGGACCCCAAGCGCGTGGAACTGACCGCGTATGAGGGCGTGCCGCACCTGATCACGCCGATCATCACCAATCCGAAGAAGGCGGCCGAGGCGCTGCAGTGGGTGGTCCGGGAGATGGACACCCGCTACGACGACCTAGCCAACTTCGGCTACAAGCACATCGACGATTTCAACAAGGCCGTGCGCAACGGGAAGGTCGTGCCGCCGGCCGGGTCCAAGCGAGTGATCAAGCCCTACCCGTACCTGCTGGTGATCGTGGACGAGCTCGCCGACCTGATGATGGTCGCCCCGCGGGACGTCGAGGACTCCATCGTCCGCATCACCCAGCTCGCCCGCGCCGCCGGCATCCACCTGGTGCTGGCCACCCAGCGGCCGTCGGTGGACGTGGTGACCGGCCTGATCAAGGCCAACGTGCCGTCGCGGATGGCGTTCGCCACCTCGTCGGTGACCGACTCCCGCGTGGTGCTCGACCAGCCCGGCGCGGAGAAGCTCATCGGCCAGGGCGACGCCTTGTTCCTGCCGATGGGCGCCAACAAGCCCATCCGGGTCCAGGGCGCCTGGGTCTCCGAATCGGAAATCCACAAGGTCGTGGAACACGTCAAGGGACAGCTGCAGGCCGTCTACCGGGACGACGTCGCCGTCGAGGCGCCGAAGAAGCAGATCGACGACGACATCGGCGACGACCTGGACGTGCTGCTGCAGGCGACCGAACTCGTGGTCACGACGCAGTTCGGCTCGACGTCGATGCTGCAGCGGAAGCTGCGCGTGGGCTTCGCCAAGGCCGGCCGCCTGATGGACCTGCTGGAGTCCAGGGGCGTGGTCGGCCCGTCCGAGGGCTCGAAGGCACGCGACGTGCTGGTCAAGCCGGACGACCTGGCCGCGACGCTTGCCGCCATCCGTGGCGATGAGCAGCCGGCGGCCGCCCCGGGCGCGGCGGGCGAGGCCGATTCGCTGACGGAGGCGCTGGCGGAGAACGCCAACGCGAACCACGGCTTCGACGGCCCGCGTGACCTGGTCGCCGAAGACCTGGACTCGCGGCCACAGGCGGAGGACTACCACGACGGCGACGATTCAGGGTCCGAGGACGCCTGGAGCCTGACCGGGCGCTGACGTGCGTGCCGCGTACCCGCCGGCGGCGGCCGAAGGGCCACGGCGGGCGGGTAGCCTTGAAACCGTGACTGATTCAGTGTCCCGGCCCGTGCCCCTGCTCAATATCGCCAACGTCCTCACCACCGTGCGGATCCTGCTGGTCCCGTTTTTCATCTGGTTCCTGCTGGCCGACGCCGGGGCAGGGCAGGTGTACCGCTGGCTGGCCGTGGCGGTTTTTGCGGTCGCAATCTACACCGACAAGCTTGACGGAGACCTGGCCCGGTCCCGGGGCCTGATCACCAACTTCGGCAAGATAGCCGACCCGATCGCCGACAAACTCCTGATTGGTGCGGCCCTGATCCTCCTGTCGGTGCTGGGCGACCTGCCGTGGTGGATCACCGTCGTCATCCTGGTCCGGGAGCTGGGCATCACCGTGCTGCGTTTCGTCGTCATCCGCTACGGCGTCATGCCGGCCTCGCGCGGCGGCAAGTTGAAGACTGTGCTGCAAACCCTGGCGATCTTCCTGTACCTCCTGCCGCTGGAAGCGTGGCTGGGATCCTGGGCCGTCTGGGTCGCCTTTGCCGTCATGGCGGTCGCCGTCGTCGTGACCGTGGCAACCGGCATCGACTACGTGGTCAAGGCAGTGGCGCTGCGCCGTGCCGCCCTCGCAAAGCCGCAGGGCCGGCCGTGACCACGCCCGCATCCGTGGTCGTAGGAGCCGCCATCGCGCGGAAGGTGACCTTGGCCACGGCCGAATCGCTGACGGCGGGAATGGTGGCGGCGGAGCTGGCCACCATTCCGGGAGCTTCGGGCACGCTCCGCGGCGGCGTGGTGTCCTACCAGGGCCGGATCAAGACGGCGGTGCTCGGCGTCGACGCGGGCCTGCTCGAGCGCGAGGGCGCGGTCACGGAAGCGGTTGCCTGCCAGATGGCCGACGGCGCCAGGCGCGTGTTGCAGGCCGACATCGCGGTGTCCACGACCGGGGTGGCGGGACCGGAACCGCACGGTGGACGGGATGTGGGAACCGTCTGGATCGGGGTAGCGTCTCCGGAAGGCACGCGCGCCGTCGAATACCGCTTCGAGGGCGACCGTGCCCGCATCCGGCGGCTGGCGTGCGAAGCGGCCATCGAACAACTGGGCCTCGCGATCGACGCGGCCCCGGTCCCGCCGGCACCGGAGAATCGGGCCCGGGAACAAAAACTTTGATTCAGTAGTTATCAAAGGGTGTCAGCAACTGTTACGTTGTTGGCCTAGGCTTGGAAGACAGCGGCGCGAGCCGCACACCTCATGAGGGAGCAAGGCGATACAGATGGTAAAGCAGCCCGTGTCCGTAAACGGTGTAGTCCGTTGGCGTGATGTGGGATTGGCCGAAGAACCGCGTACGGAGCAGAAGGAGCGCAAGATGGTGGTGCTACGACACGAGATTGGCGACGTCCTCCGCGATGTCCGGCAGCGTCAGGGACGCACCCTTCGAGAAGTGTCGCACAGCGCCCGCGTCTCCCTCGGATACCTGAGCGAAGTCGAACGCGGCCAAAAGGAAGCATCGTCGGAACTCCTGTCCTCGATCTGCTCGGCTTTGGACGTTCCCCTGTCGCACATGCTCCGGGAAGTCAGCGACCGGGTCGCCGACGCCGAGGGCGTCGTCATTCCCGACACCGTTCCGCAGGAACTGTCCCGGGAGTTTGTCGGGGCCATTCCCGACGAGCTGCCCGACGAGCTGCGCGGACTGGCTTCCGCCCGCTACTGACCCGAACACCCGAACCGGCCGGTTCCGCCCCGTGGCGGACCGGCCGGTTTTTGTTGTGCCGGCCGTTGCCCCGCCGCGCCTGCCCCTCCCGGAGAGGCTGTGCCGCTAGTGGACGGGCGGCTCGTTGGCGTACGAAGCGTTCAGCCGGTCCAGCAGCTGTCCCAGCGTGGACAGGTCCTCGACCGACCAGTCGCCAAGGCGCTCGTGGAAGGCGACTTTGCGGGCGGCCTGTGCCTCGGCCAGCTTTTCCAGCCCGGCCGGAGTCAAGGTGATGGATTGGGCCCGTCCGTCCAGTGGATCCGCCTCCTTGCCAACCAGTCCCAACTGCTCAAGCATGGCGATCTGGCGGCTCACGGAGGGTTTGCCGACGCCGATGGCGGCCGCCAGTTCGGTCAGCCGCATGGAGCGCTCCCGCTGCAGGATCAACAGCAGTCCGTAGGCGGCAGGCTCCATGTCCGGGTGGACGTTTCGTGCCACCCGGTGCGAATTCGCCCTGGCCCGGCGCCAGAGCAGGCTCAGCTGCCGTTCCAGTGCTTCGATGGCCGCATCGAACCCTGCATCTGCGCTGCCTGTGGCGTGGTCTGTCATGGGCTCATTGTAATGAGCGGGATGCACACGCAGGGCAACGTCGGCCTGACGCGCCGTACGCTATTTCGATGCCGCCGAATCTCCGTCCGGTCCGGTTGAGGCCGGACGGACACGTGAGAAGATGGACGCGTGCGAACCAGTGACTTCTGGCGGTTGATGGACGATGAATTCGGTCCAGCATACTCGCATGTCCTGGCGGCCGACCTGGTGCTGGGTCAGCTCGGGGGCCGCACCGCGGCCGAAGCGCTGTCCGCGGGCATCCCGCCCAAAACCGTGTGGCTGGCCCTCTGCGATGTTCAGGACGTTCCGCCCGAGCGGCGCTGGGGCAAGGACCGCGAGCCGCGCGGCTGAACGGACACGCCGCGCCAAATGCCGATATGTTCGAAAGTGTGTTCGGATCCCGCTAAGCTTCTACACAGACCCCCGAGTGGACGGATCATCCACACGCTCCGCTGCCGATCCCATTTTGTCCGAACCGGCGGTTACGGTCGGAAGACGTCAAGACAAAAAAGGCCCGAGGGCCGCAAGAGACTGAGGTGAACAATGGCCGCACCAGCTGACCGCGAGAAGGCACTGGAAGCTGCGCTGGCGCAGATCGACAAGCAGTTCGGCAAGGGGTCGGTGATGCGGCTCGGCGACGACACGCGCGCCCCCATCGAAACGATCTCCACCAGTTCGATCACCTTGGACGCGGCGCTGGGCATCGGCGGTTTGCCGCGGGGCCGCGTGGTGGAAATCTACGGTCCGGAATCTTCCGGTAAGACCACCGTGGCGCTTCATGCCGTGGCCAGCGCGCAGAAGAACGGCGGCATCGCAGCCTTCATCGACGCCGAGCACGCCCTGGACCCCGAATATGCCAAGAAGCTTGGCGTCGACACCGACGCCTTGCTGGTATCGCAGCCGGATACCGGTGAGCAGGCCTTGGAAATCATGGACATGCTGATTGGCTCCGGCTCGCTGGACATCATCGTGATCGACTCCGTCGCGGCCCTCGTGCCCCGCGCGGAAATCGAGGGCGAAATGGGTGACAGCCACGTGGGGCTCCAGGCGCGCCTCATGAGCCAGGCCCTGCGAAAGATTACCGGGCGGCTCAACCAGTCCAAGACCACGGCCATCTTCATCAACCAGCTGCGCGAAAAGATCGGCGTGTTCTTCGGCAGCCCGGAGACCACCACCGGCGGTAAGGCGCTGAAGTTCTATGCCTCCGTGCGCATCGACGTCCGCCGCATCGAGACCCTGAAAGACGGCGCCAACCCGGTGGGCAACCGCACCCGCGCCAAAATTGTCAAGAACAAGATGGCTCCGCCCTTCAAGCAGGCAGAGTTCGACATCCTGTACGGCCATGGCATTTCCCGCGAGGGCAGCCTGATCGACATGGGCGTGGAACATTCGCTGGTCAAGAAGTCGGGCGCCTGGTTCACCTACGACGGCGACCAGCTGGGCCAAGGCAAGGAAAACGCCCGTAAGTTCCTGATCGACAACCCGGACCTGGCCGACGAGCTGGAACGCAAAATCCGGCAGAAGCTCGGGATCGACCCCGTTCCGGACAGCGGAGAAGAAGGCGGGCCGAAGCTCAAGGCAGTCGACGGATTCTAGGTGGCCCGCAGGAACGGTCCGGCCGCCGGGCCAACGCCGGGCAGCCCGGCCGACCTGGCGCCCGAGGCGGATCCCCACGCGGTGGCACGTTCGATTGTGCTGGGCGCGCTGACGCGGTCCCCGAAAAGCCGCGCGCAGCTGGCCGCAAAGCTGGCTGAGCGCGGCGTCCCGGACGACGTCGCCGAGGCGGTGCTCGACCGGTTCGAAGAAGTCAATCTCATCGACGACGCCGAGTTCGCCGAAATGTGGGTGCGCAGCCGCTCCCAGACCCGTTCCTTGGCACGCGCTGCCCTCAGGCGGGAACTCGCGGAGAAGGGGATCACCGGCGACATCGCCGAGCAGGCACTTGACCAGCTTTCGCCCGACGACGAGCTGGACGCCGCGCGGGAACTCGTTCGCCGCAAGATCCGTCCCGACTGGGAACTGAACGACCGGTCGGCCAGGGACAAGCATCTGCGGCGGTTGGTTTCGATGCTGGCCCGGAAGGGCTATCCGTCCTCCCTGGCCTACCGGGTCGCGGACGAGGAACTCGGCAACGCCGCCGACCAGGGGTACTGAGCCTTCCGTTATGGAATTGTGACTTTCTGGAATTGAACGTATCATTCTGGGACTGTGAGCCCATCGCAGAATGAACGTCGCCAATCCACCCAGCTACGCCGGAGCACCCGCAGGCGGCGCCGCCTTCGGATCGCGGCGGGGCTGACTCTCGGCTCTGTCGCTGCCCTCGGCGCCACCGGGGCAGCGGGTGCCCTTCACGACGGCCAGAGCCCGTCCGCGGCGGCGGAGTTCATCGCAGACCCGGTGAAGCAGCTGATGGGTTGGAGCGACCCGGACGAGGGGCAGCGGCCGGTAACGCGTGCGTCCCAGAGCCAGCAAACGGAACGAGCTTCCACCGACGCGGCCGCGCAAAAGGATGCGCGGGCATCGGAGCCGCGCAAGGCGGACGAAAACGAAACTGCCGCCGGTCAGGCAGCCGAAACCCCTGCAGCAGAGGTTGCGGAGACGGAAGCCTCCGGACCAACGAGTCCAGGCCAACAAGGCGCCGCCGGGGCGCAGCCGGGTGCGGCACGGGACGGCGCGTCGACAGACCCGGCCGGGAAAGCAGCTGCCGGGCGCGCGGCCGAAGAACAAGCTGCACCGGGCGCAGCCAATCAACGGGCTGCAGCCGGCCCGGACGAAGAACAGGATCCGGCGGCCGGCGCCGCGGCAAACGAGGGGGGCTCCCGGCCGCCTGCTGAAGCACCGACGAACGACCCGGGGCCGGCCGACGACGACACCGGAGCCGCAATCCCGGCCCCCGGCTGGGGTGCCGGGGAGTTGGCCTGCCTCGAAGAGCTCTGGAACAAGGAATCGGAAGGAAACGCCGGCGTCGAGAAATCGACCGGCGGCGGGTACGTTTTCCGGATCCGGCTCGACCGCGGCCTGGATTACATCGAGTCCCGGTACGGTTCGCCGTGCCTGGCCCTGGACTTCCAGCTGGACAATAACTGGTACTGATTGACCCGCCCCGCGAATTGTGGCCGGTCCCGCCGCAGGCCGTACCCTTGTAAGGTGAGTTTGACTGCCCCAGCCCCGCCCATCGAGACGCAGCACGAAGCCCGCACCTACCAAGTGCGCACGTTCGGCTGCCAGATGAACGTACACGATTCCGAGCGGCTTGCCGGGCTCCTCGAAGCAGCCGGCCTGGTCGAGTCCCAGGGCGGGCAGGCCGACGTCGTGGTGTTCAATACCTGCGCGGTGCGGGAGAACGCCGACAACAAGCTGTACGGCAACCTCGGCCAGCTCGCCCCCGTGAAGGAACGCAACCCCGGCATGCAGATCGCCGTCGGCGGCTGCCTGGCGCAGAAGGACCGGGAAACGATCCTCCAGAAGGCGCCCTGGGTCGACGTCGTGTTCGGCACCCACAACGTGGGCTCGCTTCCCGCCCTGCTGGAGCGTGCCCGGCACAACAACGAAGCGCAGCTGGAAATCCTCGAGTCGCTCGATGTCTTCCCCTCGACGCTGCCCACCAAGCGCGACGCGGTGTACTCCGGGTGGGTTTCCATCTCGGTCGGTTGCAACAACACCTGCACGTTCTGCATCGTGCCCTCGCTGCGCGGCAAGGAACGCGACCGCCGCCCGGGGGACATCCTGGCGGAGGTCCAGGCCCTGGTCGACGACGGCGCCATCGAGGTCACCCTGCTGGGGCAGAACGTGAACTCCTACGGCGTGGAATTCGGCGACCGCGGCGCCTTCGCGAAGCTGCTGCGCGCCTGCGGCAACATCAGCGGCCTCGAGCGCGTCCGGTTCACCAGCCCGCACCCGGCGGCGTTTACCGACGACGTCATCGACGCCATGGCCGAAACACCCAACGTCATGCCGCAGCTGCACATGCCGCTGCAGTCCGGGTCGGACAAGGTCCTGAAGGACATGCGCCGGTCCTACCGGTCCACCAAGTTCCTCGGCATCCTCGAAAAGGTCCGGGAACGGATTCCGCACGCCGCCATCTCCACCGACATCATCGTCGGATTTCCGGGGGAGACGGAGGAGGACTTCCAAGCCACGTTGGACGTGGTGGAGCGGGCCCGCTTCGCCAGTGCCTTCACCTTCCAGTACTCCAAGCGGCCCGGCACGCCGGCCGCGGAACTGCCGGACCAGCTGCCCAAGGCCGTGGTGCAGGAACGCTACGAGCGCCTGATTGCCCTGCAGGACCGGATTGCTGCCGAAGAGAACGCCAAACAACTGGGCAGCAGGCTCGAGGTCATGGTGACCGCGCAGCAGGGACGCAAGGCGGAGGCAACCCACCGGCTCTCCGGGCGGGCCCGGGACCAGCGGCTGGTGCACTTTTCCGTGCCCGCGGGTGCGCCGGCGCCGCGGCCGGGCGATCTGGTCACGGTGACCGTCACCGAGGCGGCACCGTTCCACCTGATCGCCGACCCGGCCTCCGAAGCGGACTACCAGCTGCGCCGCTCGCGCGCCGGTGATGCGTGGGACCGCTCCCAGGCGGATTCCTGTGCGGTACCGGCCGCCCCGGGCAAGCCCTCCCAGGTGTCGCTGGGCATGCCCGCGCTGCCCGGCCGAACCGCCTGACGGCGATGCCGGTCCACCCACCAGCGCCGGCCGGCCCGCCGGTCATCGCCGTCGTCGGTCCCACCGGCTCCGGAAAATCGGATCTCGCCGTCGCGCTGGCCCGGCGGCTGGGCGGGGAGGTGATCAACGCCGACGCCATGCAGTTTTACCGCGGCATGGATATCGGCACGGCCAAAATGGATCCGGCCGAGCGGCAGGGAATCGAGCACCACCTGCTGGACATCCTCGACGTGACGGAAGAGGCGAGTGTCTCCGCCTACCAACAACAGGCCAGGGAAGCGATCGACGGCGTGCACGGACGGGGGCACCGGGCCATCCTCGTCGGTGGTTCCGGACTGTACGTACGGGCCGCCCTCGATGTGATCGAGTTTCCGGGTACCGATCCGGTCCTGCGCCGCGGCCTGGAAGAGGAGCTGGAAAGGCTCGGCCTCGCAGCGATGCGGGAGCGGCTGCGGCAGGTCGACCCGGTGTCCGCCGGGCGGCTAGCCGACGCCCGCCGGGTCATCCGGGCGCTGGAAGTGCGGCAATTGACCGGGCGTCCGTTCAGCTCCTACATGCCCGAGCGGGAGTATGTCCGCCCGACCGCGCAGATCGGCCTCCGGGTGGACCGCGAGCGGCTCAAACACCGCCTGGCCGACCGCGTCCATTCGATGATGGAACGCGGGCTGCTGGAGGAAGTCGCAGCACTGGACCGGCAGGGCCTGCGTCAGGGCCGGACTGCCTCGCGCGCGCTCGGCTACGCCCAGTTCCTGAAGGTGCTGGACGGTGAATGGACCCGGGACGAGGCCGCCGAGGACACCATCGCCGCCACCCGCAAGTTCGCCCGGCGCCAGCTGACGTGGTTCCGCGCCGATCCAAGGATCCACTGGCTGGACTGGGAGGATCCGCTGGCGGCGGACAAGGCGGCAGCGCACATCGCTAAGCTTGAGCCGTGAACAACCCCATGCCTGATCATCTGTCGGCCCTCGCCGGGCTGCCCTTTACCAAGGGACACGGCACCGGCAACGACTTTGTGCTCATTGCCGATCCCGACGGGGCCAAGCACCTCGGGGCCGAGGCGGTCGCCGGCCTCTGCGACCGCCACCTGGGCATCGGCGCCGACGGGCTCATCCGTGCGGTCCGGTCCCGGCACCTGCCCGAGGGCCGTGAGCTGCTGGAGAGCGCGCCGGAGGCCGAGTGGTTCATGGACTACTACAATGCCGACGGCTCGACCTCGGAAATGTGCGGCAACGGGGTCCGCGTCTTCGTGCACTTCCTGCTGGCCGAAGGACTCGTCCAGCTGGGGGCGGGGGAATCGCTGACCATCGGGACCCGGGCGGGAACCAAAACCGTCAGCCGGTCAGCCAACGGCTACGCCGTGGACATGGGGCCGTGGGAGTTCATCTATCCGGCGGAGGCTGCCGCCAGGGCGATGGATTCGACGGTCAGCGCAGGCGGTCTCCAGGTGCCGCGGCCGGCACTGTCGGTGAGTCTGGGAAACCCGCACACCGTGGTCGCCCTCGCCGGGCTCGAAGAACTGGCCGCCACCGAGTTGTTCCACGCGCCGGCGGTGGATCCGGTTCCGGAGAACGGAACGAACGTTGAGTTTGTCGTGCCGGCGGAACCCCTCGTCGCCGACGGCGCCGGGCACATCAGCATGCGCGTGCACGAGCGCGGGGTGGGGGAGACCCAGTCCTGCGGGACCGGCGCCTGTGCTGCCGCCGCCGCCATCCGCTACTGGGCGGGTGCTGGCGCGCCCGACGACTGGCAGGTCGGAGTTCCGGGCGGCGTTGTCCGGGTCCGGTTCATCCCCGCAGCCGACGGGCGGGAACATGTGGAGCTGAGCGGCCCCGCCGTGCTCGTGTCCCGAGGCGTGGTGGCCTGACCGAAGCCGCTCAGCCGGCCCGCCGTACGCAGAGCACCCGGAACGTCTTAGCGGTGCTTTCACGGCTGACGGTGTAGTCCGACGGCAGTTCGGCCGCGAGCCAGCGCTGCAGCGAGTCCGACCCGAGGTTCTTCTGGACGACCAGCCAGGCGGTGCCCCCCGGTGCGAGGCGGGGCAGCCACATCAACAACAGTTCGTGAAGCTCGCTCTTGCCGATCCGAATCGGAGGATTGGACCAGATGGTGTGGAACTGCAGGGCCGGGTCAACGTCTTCCGGGCGGCAGGCACGGACATTGGCCAGCCCCAGGGACGCGGCGTTGTCGTTGGTCAGCGCGATGCTGCGTTCATTCACATCCACGGCCAGCACCTTGGCATCGGGGGACTTCAGCCCCATGGTGAGCGCGAGCGGTCCCCACCCGCAGCCGACGTCGAGCAGGTTGCCTTCCGGAGCAGGCGGGGGGACCTCATCCAGAAGCACGGCCGTGCCCTTGTCGAGGCCGTCCGGACTGAAGATGCCTCCAGCTGTTTGCAGCTGCCGCATGCGGCCATCCAGCTCGACGGCGAGGGTGCGGCGAACCTCGGGATTGCCTGGTTGCGCGCTGAAGTAGTGCTCTGTTCCCATAATCGGCCAGATTAGTGCGCCGACCGCGGAATCGGTATCTAGGCCCACCTAAGCAACGTCGGCTCTGATACCGTGGGAGGCATGAAAAACCTGTGATTGCGCCGTAACCTGCTGTCCCCGTTAGCACCCGGACAGCGCGTGCCGATGGTTGAGGCCTTGACCTCCCCGGCCGCCGGGCAATCACCGTTCCCGAAGGCTCTCTCGAGTCCCTTCTGATCCGGTGCCGCAGCCGCCGCAAGGGCTGCGGCGGTCCCCGGCACCTGCTGTTTGCCCTGCCGCCCGGCCGGCGCCGGCAGCCCGCATTTCCCGCCCGGCAGCGCCCGGGCCCATGCCAGGAGGACTTTTGGCGAATCATCCACAAACTGCATCTTCGGGCTCTGCCGGTCGCATCCCGGAGGACTACGATAAGACCACGGACATTTCGAAGGAGAGCATGACCACCAACCACCCCCAGCCGACACCGGAACCGGAAATGACGCCTGATGAGATCCAGGCGGTCATCGACCGTATCCTGGCCCGCGACACCGCGGCGCGAGGCAAACAGGGCGTCGGCGGCAGAGCCCAGGCACTCTCCGAACTTGATGCCGAGCATTCCGAATTCGACGGCGACCAGCAGGATCTCGCGGAACGCCGCGCCCTGCGGCGCGTGGCCGGCCTGTCCACCGAGCTTGAAGACGTCACCGAGGTTGAGTACCGGCAGCTGCGCCTGGAGCGGGTCGTCCTCGCCGGTCTCTGGACCGAAGGCACGGCCGACGACGCGGACAATTCCTTGCGCGAACTGGCAGCGCTGGCGGAGACAGCCGGTTCCGAGGTGCTGGACGGTATTGTCCAGCGCCGGTTAAAGCCGGATCCGGGGACTTTCCTGGGCTCCGGCAAGGCCCAGGAACTGCGCGACATTGTGATGTCCACCGGCGCCGACACGGTCATTGTCGACGGCGAGTTGTCGCCGTCGCAGCGCCGCGGTTTGGAAGACATCGTGAAGGTCAAGGTCATTGACCGCACCGCGCTCATCCTGGACATTTTCGCGCAGCATGCCAAGAGCCGCGAAGGCAAGGCCCAGGTAGAGCTGGCCCAGCTTGAGTATCTGCTGCCCAGGCTCCGAGGCTGGGGCGAGTCCATGTCCCGGCAGGCCGGCGGCCGCGTGGGGGCGGCCGGCGGCGGCATCGGTTCCCGCGGGCCCGGTGAGACGAAGATCGAGCTGGACCGCCGGCGCATCCGCACCCGGATGGCGAAGTTGCGCCGGGAGATCACCGCCATGAAGCCCGCACGGGAAACCAAGCGCGCCAACCGCCGCCGCAATGCCGTGCCGTCGGTGGCAATCGCCGGCTACACCAATGCCGGCAAGTCGTCGCTGCTCAACCGCCTGACGGATGCGGGCGTGCTGGTCGAGAACGCGCTCTTCGCCACCCTGGATCCGACCGTCCGCCGGGCGGAAACACCGGACGGCATCGGTTATACGCTCGCCGACACGGTAGGGTTCGTCCGGTCGTTGCCGACGCAGCTGGTGGAAGCCTTCCGCTCCACCCTGGAGGAAGTTGCCGACGCCGACGTCATCCTGCACGTCGTCGACGTCTCGCATCCCGACCCGGAGGGCCAGATCGCCGCAGTGCGCGAGGTGCTGACCGAAATCGAAGCACGGCACATTCCGGAAATCGTCGTCTTGAACAAGGCCGATGCCGCCGATCCCTTCGTGGTCGAGCGACTGCGCCAGCGCGAACCGCGGCACGTCGTGGTCTCGGCGCGGACGGGGCAGGGCATCGATGAGATGCTTCGGCTCGTCAGCGAGACGATCCCGCGGCCCAGTGTGAAGCTGCAACTGCTGGTGCCCTACGACCGTGGCGAAGTGATTAGCCGCCTGCACAACGAAGACGCCGAGATCCTCTCCATGGAGCATGGCGGGGACGGCACGCGGCTCGACGTGATGGTGCGCGAGGGCCTGGCATCGGAGCTGGAACAGTTCCTCCGGCATGACTGACCTCCAGGTTCCCGCCGGTGAGGCGTTGCGGCTGCTTGATGTCGCCGTTCAGGAGATGGGCGGGCAGCACCGTGCCGGCCAGCACGAGATGGCGGCGAAAGTAGCCGAGGCCTTCGAGCGCCGGCAACACCTGCTGGTGCAGGCGGGCACAGGCACCGGCAAGTCGCTGGCCTACCTGGTGCCGCTCATGGTCCAGGCGCTGGAGGGGGAGAAGCCGGCCATCGTCTCCACCGCAACGTTGGCGCTGCAATCGCAGATCGTCAAGCGGGATCTGCCCCGGCTGTTGGAGGCCGTCGCCGACGAGCTTCCCAGGCCGCTGGACGTCGCTTTGCTCAAGGGCAGGAACAATTACCTCTGCCTGCACAAGCTCGCGGGCGGCTTTCCGGACGAGGACGCGCCGGCGGCACTGTTCAGCCTCGGCGAGGACGCGGTTCCGCATCCTGCTCCGGCCGGCGCAGGGTCCGCTTCCGGCGCCTCGGGCGCGCTGGGCAAGGAAGTCGTGCGCCTGCGCGAGTGGGCACAGGAGACCGAAACCGGGGACCGGGATGAACTGGTGCCCGGTGTCAGCGACCGGGCCTGGCGGCAGGTCTCCGTCGGCTCGATGGAATGCTTGGGCGCCCAGAAGTGTCCCCTGGCCGCCGAGTGCTTCAGCGAACTGGCCCGGGGCCGCGCGGCAGAGGCTGACATCGTGATCACGAACCACGCCATGCTGGCCATCAACGCCTTCGAGGGCGTCGCGGTACTCCCGGACTATGACGTGGTGGTCATCGACGAGGCCCATGAGCTGCAGGACCGGGTCACCAGCGCCGTCGCGGGGCAACTCTCCGCCGCCATGGTGCGTACCGCCGCCTCGACGGCGCGCAAACACACGGGGATCAGCGTGGAGCCTTTGAACTCCGCCGCCGACGCCCTAGAGGACGTCCTGCAGTCGGTGCCGACCGGCTTGTTGGCGGTTGGCCTCCGCGAGGAGCATGAGCTGGTGCTCGCGCAGGTACGGGAAGCGGCCCGCGCGGCGCTCTCCGACTCCAAGCCCGAGGGTGCGGGGGCAGCGGACGGCGGACGGCAGATGGCGCGCTCACGGCTTTCGGCCGTGCTGGAGCTGGCTGAACGGCTGCTGTCCGCACCGGACTCCCGGGAGGTCATCTGGGCGACCCGTCCCAGCACCTATGGCGAGACCGGCGACTACGCCGCCAATGACGACCAGCCGGCAACGCTGAACATAGCACCGCTCTCGGTGGCGTCCCGGCTGCGTGAGGGCCTGTTCGACGAACATACCGTTGTGCTGACATCGGCGACGTTGTCGGTCGGGGGAACCTTCGACGCCGTCGCCGGGTCGCTCGGACTGCTCGGAGCCGGCGCGCCCGCCTATTCCAGCGTGGACGTGGGCAGCCCCTTCGATTACCCCAGGCAGGGCGTGCTCTACGTGGCGTCGCATCTACCGAAGCCGGGCCGGGGCACCAGCCCGGAACAGCTCGATGAACTCGAGGAGCTGCTGCTGGCCTCGCGCGGCGGCGCCCTGGGCCTGTTCTCCTCGCGGCGTGCGGCAGAAGAAGCCGCGGCCGAAATGCGCGTGCGCACCGACCTGCCCATCCTGTGCCAGGGCGAATCGTCGATGGGCGCGCTGGTCCGCCAATTCGCCGAAGAACCCGACACCTGCCTGTTCGGCACGATGACGCTCTGGCAGGGCGTCGACGTACCCGGCACAGCGTGCCGGCTCGTGGTCATCGACCGGATCCCGTTCCCCCGGCCGGACGACCCGCTCACGACTGCCCGGACCCGGTCCGTGGCGCAGGCCGGCGGAAACGGTTTCATGACCGTCTCGGCGACCCACGCGGCCGTGCGGCTGGCCCAGGGAGCCGGCAGGCTGATCCGCGCCTCCAACGACCGCGGGGTGGTGGCCGTCTTGGACTCCCGGCTGGCGACAGCGCGCTACGGGAACTTCCTCCGCAGCGCCCTGCCGCCCTTCTGGAGTACCAAGGACGGCGCCACGGCCCGCCAGATCTTGGAAAGGCTGGCGTCGGCCGCAGCCTGAACGTGCTGTGGGGACAGGCCCATCCCGGAGCGAGCGGGGCCCACCCGGCCGGGAACCGCCCGTGCGCGCAGGGATCCCGGGGTGGCGGCAGCGGGGGACCGGGAGACGAGGGCGCGTCAGAGGGCCCGCATCACCGAGACAACCTTGCCCATGATGGTTGCGTGGTCGCCCAGAATGGGTTCGTACTGGGTATTCTGCGGCAGCAGCCAGGTGTGGCCGTCGCGCTGCCGGAAGGTCTTGACCGTTGCTTCGTCGTCGAGCAGTGCCGCCACGATGTCGCCGTTCTCGGCCGTGTGCTGCTGGCGCACCACGACCCAGTCGCCGTCACAGATGGCCGCATCGATCATGGAATCGCCCGAGACCCTGAGCATGAACAACTCGCCGTGTCCCACCAGTTGCCGCGGCAGGGGCATGACGTCCTCGACCGCCTGGTCCGCCAGGATAGGCCCGCCCGCTGCGATCCGTCCCACCAGCGGCACCATCGCCGTGTCGGATGACGTGGTCAGCTCGGATACTGCGACGCCGCTGGAGCTGCGCAGCTGTTGCGGTTCATCGACTCCGACGATTTCCACACCCCCGTGCTCGAGTTTCAGCGGGGTCAGGATTTCCATGGCACGGGGACGCTTGGGGTCGCGCCTGATGTAGCCCATCTTCTCGAGCTGGGCCAACTGGTGCGTGACGCTGGACAGGCTTGCCAGACCGACGGTGTCACCGATCTCGCGCATGGACGGAGGGTATCCGTGGGACATGACGGAGCGCTGGATCGTTTCCAGGATCTTCTTCTGCCGCGGCGTCAGGCTGCGTCCCACTTTGACGGGCCGGCCGCGTCGCTTCGCTCCGGCAGTGGTGGTGGTCTCTTCCGACATGTCCGGCCCCGGTCTCCCCGTAGTGGTCCCTGCGCCGGCGCCGTAGCGGAACCGCACATGGGCTGTTGTCTCAACTGTTTTGTCGGTGGCGGCTGATGCACTGCTCTTACTGCCGCTCGACGCTTACAACGCTAGGCGAGGCGGTAGCGAATTTCAAACATTTGTTCGACTGAGTCTCGACAATGTTCGATCACCAGTGCTAAAACTGTAAGAGACGCATTCGAAGATACGTTCGAATACGGTCGCACAACGATCGAAACCAGCCGAAATAGATCGAATATCGGAAAGGTGGCACCATGTCCGCCCAGCTCGCACCGCAGCCCGCCGGCGTTCGCACCAGCACAGGCCTGCGGCTGACCCGCCGGGGCCGTTTGTTGCTGATCGGCCTGCCGCTGATGCTCGCCGCGGCCGCAGCCCTGACCCTGATCGGTTTCTTCACGGCTCCGGCAATGGCCGCCGCCGGGGGGCTGGGACCGGGGCCGGCAGCAACTGTCACGGTCGGCAGCGGCCAGACACTGTGGGACATAGCAGTGCAGTCCGCCCCGGACCGCAACCCTCACGATGTCATTTTCGAGATCGCGCAATTGAACGGCCTGCAGGGGGACATCGTCCACTCCGGACAGCAGCTGCTGGTCCCGTCGGCGCCCTGAGACCAGCCGTAATATGAGCTGCTTCGGCCCGCCCGATTCCTGCCCCGGGCGGGCCGAAGCTTAAACTGGACCGGTGAGTGAGCAGTTAGAACGCCTGAACCGCCTGCCGTTGCGGGAAAATCTCCGGGGCTTGGAGCCCTATGGTGCGCCCCAGCTGGAGGTTCCCGTCCTCCTGAACGTCAACGAAAACACCCATGGCCTCCCCGATGCTGTCCGCCAGGCCATCGTCTCGGCCGTCAGTGAGGCGGCCGCGGGCCTGAACCGGTATCCGGACCGCGAGTTCACGAAGCTGAGGACGGCGCTGGCCAGCTACTTGGGGCACGGCCTCACCGCAGAGAACATCTGGGCCGCCAACGGATCGAACGAAGTCCTGCAGCAAATCCTCCAGGCCTTCGGCGGCCCCGGCCGCACCCTGTTGAGCTTCCCGCCCACCTATTCCATGTACCCGCTGCTGGCCAGCGGAACGGACACGGATTATGTGGCTGTTCCGCGGGGGGCGGACTTCACGTTGTCCCCGGACGCCGCCGCCGCTGCCGTGGCCGACTCCGCGGCAAATGTGGTCGTTCTTTGCTCCCCGAACAACCCGACGGGCACCGCCCTGGGCCTTGAAGTCGTGGAGGCGGCGTATGCAGCGGGGGAGGCCTCCAAGGCCATCGTGATCGTGGACGAGGCCTACGCCGAGTTCGCCCACGAAGGAACGCCGAGCGCGCTGACGCTGTTGCCGGGGCGGGAGCGACTCATTGTTTCCCGGACCATGAGCAAGGCCTTCGCGCTGGCAGGCGCCAGGGTCGGGTACCTCGCCGCCGCACCGCAGATTACCGATGCGCTGCGCCTGGTCCGCTTGCCCTATCACCTCTCCGCGGTCACTCAGGCAACGGCCCTGGCCGCGTTGGAACATGCTGATGCGCTGCTGGCCAACGTCGAAGACATCAAGGCGCAGCGGGACCGCATTGTCGACGGGCTGGCCGCACTGGGACTTGACCCGGCGCCGTCCGACTCAAACTTCGTGTTTTTCGGTGGGCTGGAGGACCCCCGCTCGGTGTGGCAGGGGCTGCTGGAAGCCGGCGTGCTGATCCGCGACGTCGGGATCCCGGGCCATCTGCGGGTAACCGCCGGCACTGAGGCCGAGACCACAGCCTTCCTCGACGGCATCAAGGCCCTCGTGGCGAGCCCCGTCTCCTAAACTAGTAAGAGCGAACCGGCTCGTGCCGGTCGACCAATTCGTCAAAGGACTCCCATGACCGTGGAAACCACCACCGGACGTACCGCACGCCTCGAACGCATCACCAGCGAGTCGTCCGTGCTGGTTGAACTGGACCTCGACGGCACCGGCCGTTCCGAGATCAGCACCACCGTGCCGTTCTACGACCACATGCTCACCGCCCTGGCGAAGCACTCGCTCGTCGACCTGACCGTGAAGGCCAGCGGGGACACGCACATCGACGCGCACCACACCGTCGAAGATGTCGCCATCACCATCGGCGACGCCCTGAAGGAAGCGCTGGGGAGCAAAGCCGGGATCCGCCGTTTCGGCGAAGCCACGGTGCCCCTGGACGAGGCGCTGGCCCACGCCGTCGTGGACATCTCCGGCAGGCCCTACCTGGTGCACACGGGGGAACCGGCAGGCCAGGAGTACCACCTGATCGGCGGACACTTCACCGGATCGCTGACCCGCCACGTCTTCGAATCGATCACGCTGCACGCCCAGATCTGCCTGCACATGCGCGTGCTGGGCGGCAGGGACCCCCACCACATCGTCGAGGCCCAGTTCAAGGCCTTCGCCCGGGCGCTTCGCGCCGCCGTCGAAGCCGATCCACGTGTCGAGGGCATTCCCTCGACGAAGGGAGCCCTGTGACGGCTGCGCCTAAGGTCACCGTACTGGACTACGGCTCCGGGAACGTCCGCTCGGCAGTCCGGGCGCTGGAGCATGTGGGTGCCGACGTCACGCTGAGCCATGCCTCCGACGACGTCCTCGACGCCGACGGCCTGCTGGTTCCCGGCGTCGGGGCCTTCGCAACGGTCATGAAGGGGCTCAAGTCCGTGGACGCGCTTCGCTGGATTGGGCGGCGGGTGGCCGGCGGCCGGCCCGTGCTGGGCATCTGCGTCGGCCTGCAGGTCATGTTCGAAGAAGGCGTGGAACATGGCGTGCGGTCGCAGGGCATTGGGGAATGGCCGGGAACCGTGGAAGCGCTGCCCGCTGAGGTCGTGCCCCACATGGGGTGGAACACCGTGGACGCCGCGGAGGGCAGCCGGCTGTTTGCCGGGATCGAAGACGAGCGCTTCTACTTTGTACACTCCTACGGTGTGCAGCACTGGAACTTCGATGTCACCCAACCCGCGATGACACCCCCGCTGGTGACCTGGTCCACGCACGGCGCCCCGTTCATAGCGGCCGTTGAAAACGGTCCGCTGAGTGCTACCCAGTTCCATCCGGAAAAATCCGGAGACGCCGGCGCGGAGCTGCTGCGCAACTGGCTGAAGACGCTGAGGTAGTCATGGGCAGCATCCTCCTGATGGGCCTGGCCGGGCTGCTGGCCGGCGGCGCCATCTCGTTCCGGCAGCAGCGGCTGCCCAAGTGGTTGGTGATCGTCTTCTGGATCCTGGCCGGCCTGTCGCTGCTGGCTGCCTACTTGCTCACCCTCGGCCCGGCCGAGTAACCACACCCATCCCGCGCCCGCTGACGGCGCGCAGAAAGCGGAAGAACCATGACGAACGAAACCACCATCCTTGAACTTTTGCCCGCAGTCGACGTTGCCGACGGCCAGGCCGTCCGGCTGGTCCAAGGCGAAGCCGGCAGCGAGACCGGCTATGGGGATCCGCTGGAGGCTGCGCTGGCGTGGCAGACCGACGGGGCGGAATGGGTGCACCTGGTGGACCTCGACGCGGCGTTCGGCCGGGGCAACAATACGGAAGTGCTGCGCCGCGTCTCCGACGAACTGAAGATCAAGGTGGAGCTGTCCGGCGGCATCCGCGACGACGCGTCCTTGGAGCGCGCGCTTGAGTTCGGGGCTGCACGTGTCAATCTGGGCACCGCCGCCCTGGAAAACCCGGAATGGACAGCACGCGCCATTGCCCGGCACGGTGACGCCATCGCCGTCGGCCTGGATGTCCGTGGCACCACGCTCGCGGCCCGCGGCTGGACGCAGGACGGCGGCGACCTCTGGGAGGTGCTGGCCCGCCTCGAAGACGCCGGCTGCTCGAGGTACGTGGTCACCGATGTGACCAAGGACGGGACGCTGCGCGGGCCCAACGTGGACCTGCTCCGGCAGATGTGCGAGCGGACCGACAAGCCGGTGGTTGCCTCCGGCGGCATCTCCAGCCTGGATGACCTGCGGACACTGCGCGGCCTGGTCCCGGCCGGCGTCGAGGGAGCGATCGTGGGCAAGGCACTGTACGCGGGCAAGTTCACGCTGCCCGAAGCCCTCGATGTCGCCGGACGGCGCTGAGAGACCAGCATGGGCAAGAAGCAGCTGCCCGCCCATATTGCCGCTGCGCTGGCGGGAGCCGGCGGGGCGGGGGACTCGGCCGGGCAAAGCTGGGCCGGACGGGACCTGAGCGGTGAAGGAAATCCGCTTCACCAGTTCGACCACGATGACGGCAGCGCGGATCCCGGCTACGAGGCGGCGCTGCAGTGGCTGGCTGCCGGAACCGGCGGCGAAGCGGAAGTAGTGGCTGCCCTGGCCAACGCCCGCGTCTTCGTGCCCATCGTGGCGACGCTGGGAGAAGAGGCCGAGGGCAGCCACGGCCTGACAGCGGATAAACAGGCCGACATGGCCGTGGTGACGTTGCAGGCGCCGGATGGGCGCCGGGCGCTGCCGGTGTTCAGCAACACGGCCGCCCTGGAAGCCTGGCATCCCCAGGCCCGGCCGGTCGCCGTGGAGGCGCCGCGGGCGGCCCTGGCGGCCGTGTCCGAAGACGCCGAACTGATGGTTTTGGATCCGGGCGCCGCCCTGACGTTCGTGGTCCGGCGGCCGGCAGTGTGGGCGTTGGCCAAACAGCACGAGTGGGTGCCCTCCTACCGTGATCCGGCGCTGTTGGAGTGGGTGGCCGAGGCCACGGGCGGCGAGGAGGCGGTCATGGCCTCGTTCGTGGAGCCCGGGACCGGGATCGCCGTCCGGGCGGCAGATGGAGCCGTGGTGGCCGGCGGCGGCCCCGGCCCGGAGCTGCGCCTGGTCCTGCAGGTGCAGGACGGGCTGGGGCGCGAGGAGTTGGGTGCCCTGGCCGGACGGATCCAACAGCGGCTCCAGTCCCGGCAGGAGTTTGCCGAACGGGTGGATTCGCTGGAGTTGAAGTTCACCCGCTGAGTCCCGCCGGCGAACGGCGTAACCAGAAGCGCAAAGACAAAAGGACGACGCCGGTGCGTGGCACCGGCGTCGTCCTTTTGTCAGTTCTGGAAGTTCGGGCCGGTCAGTTGACCGGACCCGTGAACTTCTCGCCCGGGCCCTTGCCCGGATCGTCCTGGATGACCGAGGCTTCGCGGAAGGCCAGCTGCAGGGAGCGCAGGCCATCGCGCAACGGTCCGGCATGCTGGCTGCCGATTTCCGGCGCCGCAGCGGTGACGAACCCGGCCAGGGCGGTGATCAGCTTGCGGGCTTCGTCCAGGTCCTTGAGCTCTTCGGCGTCTTCTCCGGCGGCCAGGCCGCATTTAACGGCGGCGGCGCTCATCAGATGGACGGCGGCGGTAGTGATGACTTCCACGGCCGGTACTTCGGCGATGTCGCGCATCTGGCCCAGGACTTCCTGTTCCTGGCTGGAGGCAGAACCGGCGTCGGGTGCGAAGCTGTGGCGGTGGCCGTCGGTCTGCGGATTGTTATCTGAGCTGCTCATACTGGTAAGCTTGTCACAGACCAATTGGATCCCGTTACTTATGTGCCTCACAGCACGTGCGGAGCAGGATCCGATCTGCAAGCGGAGTCCTCTCCCACCCGTCGGTATGGCTAGCCAGAGCTGCCGGGTCCAGGTCGGCAGGCTGTAGCCGGAAACCTTCACGCGAGGCGCCCGGACCAGCCGGTGGAACTTCTGCTGTTTCCGCCTGCCGCCACTTTGAGGCCTTCGATTGCGTTTGCAATGGGAGGCCTTCTTTCATTGCAGGCGGCAGCCGATTTTAGTGACAGGAGCCACACATTAGCGAGCCAAGAATCAATGATCGTATCCGCGTTCCCGAGGTGCGGTTAGTCGGACCGAACGGCGAACAGGTTGGGATCGTCCGTATTGAGGATGCCCTGCGCCTGGCCACGGAATCGGATCTTGACCTGGTTGAGGTCGCACCGCAGGCTAAGCCTCCGGTGTGCAAGCTTATGGATTTTGGCAAGTACAAGTATGAGGCTGCGGTCAAGGCCCGCGAGGCGCGCAAGAACCAGACGAACACTGTGCTCAAGGAAATCCGGTTCCGCCTGAAGATCGACAAGCACGACTACGAGACCAAGCGCGGCCACGCGCTGCGCTTCCTCGCGGCCGGCGACAAGGTCAAGGCCATGATCCAGTTCCGCGGCCGTGAACAGCAACGCCCGGAAATGGGCATCCGCCTTCTGCAGAAGTTTGCCGAGGACGTAGCCGAGGTCGGCGTGATCGAATCGACTCCGCGCATTGACGGCCGCAACATGGTCATGGTGATCGGCCCGACCAAGAACAAGGCCGAAGCCAAGGCAGAGGCCCGGCGGGCCGCCCAGAAGGCTGACGCCAAGGCAACAAACGAGGCCAAGAAGGAGAAGGTGGATACCTCGGCCGACCAGGATCCGCTAACTCAGAGCCTGGGCGACTTGATGCCGGAAGGCCTGGCCGCTATGGCAAGCCAGCCGGAGGAAACCGCCGAAGCACCTGCCCAGGCCGATGCCGCGGCTGAGGTTGAGCCCGAGGTGGAGACCGAGCCCGCGGAGCAGCCGGAAGCCGAGGCTGCGGTTGCGGCCGAGGCGGAGCCCGAGGTTGAGGCGGAGCCCGAGGTTGAGGCCGAGGCCAAGCCTGCTGCCGAGCCGGAAGCCGAGGTTAAGCCGGCCGCGCAGGCCAAGCCTGCCGCTGCAAAGCCGGCAGTTGCAAAGCCGGCCGCTGCGAAGCCGGCGGCCGAGGCCAAGCCGGCGGTTCCGGCGAAGCCCGCGGCACCTGCCACGGAGGCCAAGCCCGCAGCACCCAAGCCCGCCGCCCGGCCCAAGCCTGCAGCGCGGCCTGCAGCACCCAAACCTGCTGGCCGGTCCGGTTCCAAGAACTAAGACCGTACAGAGAGCATCCGGCAACCGCCGGGCACGGTTCTGTGCCCGGCGCCGGTAAACAAGTAAACCGCCGGTGCCCGTTTTGCGGCACCGCACGAGCCGACGGTCGGCAGCGACCCGAGGAGACGTAAGGAGAACGGCAGCCATGCCGAAGCAGAAGACCCACAGTGGCGCCAAGAAGCGCTTCAAGCTCACCGGCAGCGGCAAGCTCAAGCGCCAGCAGGCCAACCGCCGCCACTACCTGGAGCACAAGCCTTCCACGCTGACCCGACGCCTTGCCGGTGACAAGATCGTTGCTCCGGCCGACGTGCGCAACATCAAGAAGATGCTCGGCATCTGATTTTCTCCCCTCCGGTCCGCGCGGTGACGCCGCAAGGGCCATCCAGCTAGTTTTGCCCCCGGCCGCCGATTGCGGCGGCCGAACACCGGGCACCAATCATCAAAAGGAGTACGCACGTGGCACGTGTGAAGCGGGCGGTCAACGCCCACAAGAAGCGCCGGGTCATCCTGGACCGGGCTGCCGGATACCGCGGACAGCGGTCCCGCCTGTACCGCAAGGCCAAGGAACAGCTGCTGCACTCGTTCGTGTACAGCTACGGCGACCGCCGCAAGCGCAAGGGTGATTTCCGCCGCCTGTGGATCCAGCGCATCAACGCTGCGTCTCGCGCCAACGGCCTGACCTACAACCGCCTCATCCAGGGCCTGAAGGCCGCCGAGGTCCAGGTCGACCGCCGCATGCTGGCCGAGCTGGCCGTGTCCGACGCCGGCGCCTTCGCCGCGCTGGTGCAGGTAGCCAAGGACGCCCTGCCGGCCGACACTTCGGCTCCCGCAGAGCGTCAGACCGCTGCCGCCAAGCCTGCCGCCGCAGCCAAGGCCGCCCCGGCCGCAAAGGCTGCCGCGCCTGCCGCTGAAGCCGGCGAAGTTGCCGGCGCCGTGAAGGCCGTTGACGGCGAGGACGCTCCCGCCGGCTACACCATCAAGGGCAACCAGTCCAAGAAGTACCACGTCCCGGGCTCCACCTGGTACGAGAACACCACTCCCGTGTACTGGTTCGAGTCCGTGGAGGCCGCCAAGGCTGCCGGCTTCGAGCCCGCCGGCGGCGAGGCCCGCCAGAAGGTTGCCGAATAAGCACCGGATGCATCAACGCTTATGTGGCGACGTTATAGTCGCTGTATGAGCACTACCGGGCGCCCGCAAGCCGTCATGTCCAACCCCCGAGCTGATCGGGTCAGGGATGTGGCAAAGCTTGCCGGGCGCTCGGTGCGTTTAAAGCGCCGCCAATTCTTGGCCGAAGGCCCGCAGGCTGTCCGCGAGGCCCTGTCGGCCCACCGCGCGCATCTTGCCGCCGGCAACAGCGGCACCGTGGCCGAGGTCTTCGCCACCGAAGCCTGCCTGGACCGCTCGCCTGAACTGGCCGACCTTGCCGACGGCGTGCCGCTGCGGCTGGCCACCGATGCGGTTCTGGCCGCAATGGCAGACACCGTAAACCCGCAGGGGATCGTGGCCGTCTGCCACTACCTGGACCGGCCGCTGAACGAGGTCCTGCAAAGCAAACCCCTGCTGCTGGCGGTCATGGTCCGGGTGCAGGACCCGGGCAACGCCGGCACCATCCTGCGGGCGGCCGATTCAGCCGGCGCCGATGCCGTGATCCTGACCAACTCCAGCGTGGATATCTACAACCCCAAGGCCGTGCGTTCCACGGCCGGATCGATCTTCCACCTGCCTGTGGTGAACGGTCACGATTTCGGTGACGTGGCGGCCGCCGTGCGCGCCGCCGGCGCGACCATACTGGCAGCTGACGGCTACGGCACCGTCGATCTGGACGACCTGCAGGACCGCAGTGCGCTGGCCCGGATGGGAGAAGGTCCCGCAGCCGGGGACGAGGGTGCGGCCGGCCTTCCGGATCTGGCGGCGCCTACCGCTTGGCTCTTTGGGAACGAAGCCCAAGGGTTGTCGTCGGAAGAGCTGGCTGCCGCGGACCATCGGGTGGCAGTGCCGGTCTACGGCCAGGCCGAAAGCTTGAACGTCGGCACGGCTGCCACCGTCTGCCTGTACGCCTCCGCCAGATCCCAGCGTCGACGCGGGCCTGCAGGGTAGCTGCTGACCGGCCCGGCAGCCGCATATTGCGCCTCAGGCGAGGCTGCGCCGTTTCTCAAGCGCCCCGCTGAGAGCGGCGATGACCAGCCCCAAGGATGCCAGCCCGGCACCTACCAGCGCCGGCGCGGCATATCCCCAGCCCCAGGAGATCACGAGGCCGCCCAGGAAGGCACCGAGGGCATTGGCCATGTTCAACGCCGAATGGTTCAGCGACGCGGCCAGGGTCTGGGCGTTGGGGGAGGCGTCCATCAGGCGCGTCTGCAGGGCCGGGATCAGGCTCGATCCTGCGGCCCCGAGGAGGAACACGAGGGGAATTGCCAGGGCGGCAATGGATGAGGCCGCCCAGAAGAACACCAGGATCACGATGATCGCCGTCATCACCTGGTAGATGGTCCCCATCACGGAGCGGTCCGCCAACCTGCCGCCGATGAAGGTGCCGACGACCATGCCCAGGCCGTAGAGGCCGACAATCAGCGGCAGGGCGGCCGGGGCCAGGCCTGTCACCTCGGTCATGGTGGGGCTGATGTAGGAATACACCGCGAAGAATCCGCCGAAGCCAACCACGCCGATCAACAGCGCCAACCAGACCTGGATCCGCTTCAGGGCGCCGAGTTCCCGGCGGATGCCGGCCTCCGCATGCGCCGGGCTGAAGGGGACCAGCCGCTGGAGCATCAGTATCGTCACCGCGCCGACGATGCCCACGGCCACGAACATCAGCCGCCAGCCGTACTGCTGGCCCAGCCAGGTCACCAACGGTACGCCGACGACGTTGGCCACGGAGAGCCCGAGCATGACCATGGCCACCGCCTGCGCGCGGCGGGTCGGCGAAACCAGCGAGGCGGCCAGAACGGCGGCCACGCCGAAATAGGCGCCGTGCGGAAGGCCGGAAATGAACCGGGTGGCCAGCATGGTGGCGTAGTCGGGCGCGAACACGGACGAGAGGTTCCCGAGCGTGAACAGGACCATCAGCCCCAGGACCATGTGCTTGTGCGGAAGCTTGGCTCCGAGGGCTGCGAGCAGCGGCGCGCCGACCACCACGCCCAGGGCATAGGCGGAAATCAAGTGCCCGCTCTCCGGGATGGAGACGTCCAGGCCGGCCGCCACATTCTGCAGCAGGCCCATGATGGCAAATTCCGTGGTGCCGATGCCGAAGCCGCCCATGGCCAAGGCGACGATGGCCCACGCTGTCCGGCGGTTTTCGGTCTGCCTCCGTGCGGTGACGAGTGTCGGGGAATTCATGATCGGCTTTCGGTCGGACGGACAACTGGGCGCCGGCGCACGCCTGCATGCCATGGCCTACGGCACGGGCGGCAGCTGCGGGCACCGGCTGTCACTGTACGGCAACGCGACGGCGCGGCATCCCATTCCGGACCCGTGTGACCTGTGGTCTGCGGCATAGTCCGTGCGGGGAGCCAGGCAAGACATGCACCGTAGACTGATCCGCGTGCAAACGAGCCTGAAACAGATTGTAGGGGCAGCCATCCTCGACGCCCGCGACGCGCCGAGCAGATTGCTGGCCGCCCGGCGCACCGCGCCAGAGGCGCTGGCCGGCCTGTGGGAGTTCCCCGGCGGCAAAGTGGAGCCGGGGGAGAGCTGCGAAGACGCCTTGCGCCGCGAAATCCGCGAAGAACTGGGGGTCGGAATAGAGATGGGAGTCGAAGTCTCCGGTCCGTTCCCGCAGGGGTGGCCGCTGAATGAGGCGGCGGCCATGCGCGTATGGTGTGCCTACATCACCGACGGGCAGCCGAAGCCGCTGCAAGACCACGACGAATTGCGCTGGGTCCGGCTGGAGGCGGCAGAAGCTGCGGCCCTGCCGTGGATCCCCGCAGATTTTCCGATCCTCGAGGCCGTGCTCGCCGCTGCGGGCCACACCGCCGGCCGTCCCGCGTAACGGCTCCGGCCGGACCCCGTCGTCGGGGCCGCGGCCTTGCCGGGAAGTTAGAACAACGTCGCCTGTCCCGCTGCGGCCGGCTTGCCGGACGGTGCTGCCGGACTTTCCGCCGGTGGCCGCATGGGCACGTTGCGCAGCCGGGCAGCGTTTTCCAATCCGTGCCGGCGCTTGGCTGCCCGGACCCGGTCCGCCAGCCAAACCCGATAGTCCTTGGCGGCATACGTGCCGCCGTCGTAGAGGCGGCGGTACTTGCCCAAAAGTTGCGGGTATTCCGTGGCCAGCCATTGCAGATACCATTCCCTGGCGCCGGGACGAAGGTGCAGCGCGCCCGCCGTCATGCTGGTGGCACCGGCTGCCGCAACGGCCGCGCAGAGCCCGTCGAGCGCCTCCTCCGAGTCCGTCAGCCAGGGCAGGATCGGCATGGCCATCACCGAACACGGCAGGCCGGCGTCGCTGAGCCTGGCGATCAGCTCGAGCCGGGCCCGCGGGGTCGGTGTTCCCGGCTCCACCCGGCGCGCCAGTCCGGCGTCGGTCATGGCGAGCGAAATCCCCATGCCGACCTCGACGTCCCCGGCCGCCGCACGCAGCAGCGGCACGTCACGGGCCAGCAAGGTGCCCTTGGTCAGGATCGAAAACGGGGTTCCTGACCCGGCCAGGGCCTTGATGATCTCCGGCATCAGCTTGTAGCGGCCCTCGGCCCGCTGGTAAGGATCAGTGTTGGTGCCCATGGCCACGTGTTCGCGCTTCCACGACGGCTTGGCAAGCTCGCGTCGGAGCACCTCGCCCACGTTCACCTTGACCACCAACTGGCTGTCAAAATCCAGCCCGGTGTCCAAATCGAGGTAGCTGTGCGTCTTGCGGGCGAAGCAATACACGCACGCATGGCTGCAGCCACGGTAGGGGTTGATGGTCCATTCGAACGGCATCCGCGAGCCGGCGCCCACGCGGTTCAGCGCCGACTTGGCCATGACCTCATGGAATGTGATGCCGGCGAAACCGGGGGTCTGGACGCTCCGGACGAGTCCGGACAACGGGAGCAGTGCGCCTGGTTCCGCTTGCTGGGAGGACCACCTCATGCTTTAAGTAGAACACATCTTCGAACTGCGCGACAGGGCCGGAGGGGAGTTCCGCGGGAAAGCTAGCCGGCCGCCCGCACGGGCCGAGGGCCGGAGGGGAGTTCCGCGGGAAAGCTAGCCGGCCGCCCGCACGGGACGCGAGCCGCGCGGCCCAGGCCCGCGCCGTCCAGGCCCCCGCCGCACCGGCCGCTCCGCGTAGCCGCCCGACTGCAGCCCGGCCAGCCGCTCGAAGACGTTCCGGGACGCCGGGTCGCCGGTCCGCCACCACGACCACGCGGCAGCGAAGCCGTACAGCGGCAGGAACGGCAGGCCCAGGCACCAGGCATATTGGCTGCTGTGGCGGGATTCGTGGCCCAGCAGCACCGGATTGCCGGCCAGTCCGACCGCAGCGTCGCGGAACAGCACCACGTTGCCCACGGTAAAGGCAGCGGCCTTCGGCAGCCCGGGCCGATAGCCGTGGGCCAGGATCAGGCCATGGGGTCCGGGATGCAGGCTGCAGCGGACCGCGGCGGCGAGGGTCAGCCCCAACAGGGTGGAGCCGTTGAGCAGGTTCCAGGCGGCACGCAGCTTCTCGGACGGCGTCATGGGCCCATCGTAAGCGTTTCGGGGCGGTGCCAGCCCGTGAACTAGACTGGACTGGTTGCCCGTATGCGGGCGGAAACCCTTTAACCTATTCCGAGGTCCCCACAGCACATGTCTGACGTGACACCCCCAGCCCAGGAGCCACCCGTGCCGAGCCCCCTCGACGAAGCCGCGGTGGCCGCCGCCGTCGAGCAGGCGGTGATGGCTTTTAAGGCTGCCTCCGACCTGGACGGGCTCAAGACCGCCCGGCTCGCCCACGCCGGCGAGAAATCCCCGCTCAGCCTGGCCAACCGCGAAATCGGCAAGCTCGCCAAAGAGGACAAGGCGGCCGCCGGCAAGATCGTGGGTCCGGCCCGCGGACGCATCAACCAGGCGCTGGCCGCCCGCACCGCCGAACTGGAGGCCGAGCGGGAGGCACAGATCCTCGTCGAGGAGGCCGTGGACGTTACAGCGGCTCCGCGCCGCCGCCGCGCCGGTGCCCGGCACCCGCTCTCCACACTGCAGGAACGGGTCAGCGACATCTTCGTCGGCATGGGCTGGGAGATCGCCGAGGGGCCGGAGGTGGAATCCGAGTGGTTCAACTTTGACGCCTTGAACTTCAAGCCGGACCACCCCGCACGGGAGATGCAAGACACCTTCTTCGTGGAACCGCCCGAGGCCCATCTGGTGCTGCGGACCCACACCTCGCCGGTGCAGGTCCGCTCCATGCTGGAACGGGACCTGCCCGTGTACGTGCTGTGCCCGGGCCGGACATTCCGCACCGATGAACTGGACGCGACCCATACGCCTGTATTCCACCAGTTTGAAGGCCTGGCCGTGGACAAGGGGCTCACGATGGCCGACCTGCGCGGCACGTTGGAGCACTTCTCGCGGCAGATGTTCGGCGCCGAGGCCAAGATCCGCCTGCGCCCGGCCTACTTCCCATTCACCGAGCCCTCCGCCGAGATGGACATCTGGCATCCGGGCGCCAAGGGCGGCCCCCGCTGGATCGAGTGGGGCGGCTGCGGCATGGTCAACCCCAATGTGCTGCGCGCTGCCGGCATCGATCCGGAGGTCTACTCCGGTTTCGCCTTCGGCATGGGGATCGAACGCACCCTCATGTTCCGCAACGACGTCCCGGACATGCACGACATGATTGAAGGCGACATCCGCTTCAGCCAGCACTTCGGGATGGAGATCTAGAACTATGCGTATTCCCCTTTCCTGGCTGCGCGAGTACGCGCAGGTTCCCGCAGACGCCACCGCCGAGGACGTCATGGCCGACCTCGTCAAGGTCGGGCTCGAAGAAGAGGACGTCCACCGTCCGTCCGATTCGATCTCCGGGCCGATCGTGGTGGGACAGGTCCTCGACGTGGTCAACGAGCCGCAGTCAAACGGCAAGACCATCAACTGGTGCCAGGTCCGCGTGGCGCCGGAAGGCGCCGGCCAGCCGCTCACCGGCGACGGCATCGACCCGTCCGGCGTGCAGGGCATCGTCTGCGGAGCCCACAACTTCGAGGTGGGCGACAAAGTCGTGGTGACGTTGCCCGGCGCGGTGCTGCCGGGGGATTTCCGGATCACCCCGCGCAAAACCTACGGGCACACTTCCGCCGGCATGATCGCCTCCGCCCGAGAGCTCGGCATCGGCGAGGACCACGACGGCATCATCGTGCTGTCCCGGCTCGGCCTCGACCCGGACATCGGCACCGACGCGATGGAACTGCTCGGCCTGACCGACGAGGCGGCCGAGATCAACGTGACGCCGGATCGCGGTTACTGCTTCTCCATTCGGGGCGTGGCCCGTGAATACGCGCTGGCAACCGGCACCGAATTCGTCGACCCGGCCAGCCGCATCGATGTTCCCGAGGCGACCGGCGAGGGCCACCCCGTCCGGCTCGAAGACCGGTCCCCGGTCTATGGCAAGCCCGGCTGCGACCGCTTCGTGGCGCGCACGGTCCGCGGCGTCGACCCGTCGCGGCCCACGCCGCAGTGGATGGCCTCCCGGCTGCGCCTGGCCGGCATGCGCTCCATCTCGCTGGTGGTCGACATCTCCAACTACGTGATGCTGGAACTGGGCCAGCCGCTGCACTTCTACGACGCGGACAAGCTTCAGGGCCCGATCGTGGTCCGCCGGGCCAATCCGGGCGAGACCCTGGTGACCCTGGACGGCAAGGAGCGCCGGCTCTCCACCGAGGACCTGCTGATCACGGATGACCGCGGCGCCATCGGCCTGGCCGGCGTCATGGGCGGCGCCGAAACCGAGGTCGGGGACGGAACCGCCAATGTGCTGATTGAGTCCGCCCATTTCGACGACGTCTCCATGGGCCGCACCCGGCGCCGCCACAAGCTGCCGTCCGAGGCGTCCAAGCGCAATGAGCGCGGAGTGGACTGGGAAATTGCGGACGAGGCGGCGCAGCGCGCCGTGGACCTGCTGGTCGAACTCGCCGGCGGCACGGCCGACACCGCCGCCACGGATGTCGGGGCACGTCCGGCACCCGTCGAGATCGACCTGCCCGACGGTTTCGCCTCCCGACTCATCGGCTTCGAGTACACGGCAGGGCAGATCGAATCCGCCCTGACCGGCATCGGCGCCTGCATCGAACGGTACGACGGCGGCCTGCGCGTCACGGCGCCCAGCTGGCGACCCGACCTGGCCATCAAGGAGGACCTGGTCGAGGAAATCGCCCGGCTGGTGGGCTATGACCGGATCCCGGCCACCCTGCCGGTGGCTCCACCGGGGCGCGGCCTGTCCCGTGGCCAGCAGCAGCGGCGCCGCGTGCTGCAGTCCCTGGCCGACGCCGGCCTGACAGAGGTGCTCAGCTACCCCTTCGTTTCCACCGGGCAGAACGAAACGTTCGGAACTCCCGAGGCCGGCTCCGGGGTTGCCGCCGTTAAGCTGGCGAACCCGATCTCCGCCGAATTCGGGTACCTGCGCACCAGCCTGCTGCCGGGCCTGCTGGAGACCGCACGCCGCAACCATTCCCGCGGCTTCCGCGACCTGGCGTTGTACGAAGGCGGCCTGGTGTTCCTGCCCGGCGACAAGACCGGGTCTCCGGTCCTGCCCCCGCTGGGCGCCAGGCCCTCCGACGAGGTGCTCGAGGAACTGCAGGCCGGGATCCCGGACCAGCCCTGGCACGTGGCCGCGGTCCTGATCGGGCACGAGGCGGCACCGGGCGCGGGGTTCACACCCCGCACCTGGGAATGGTCGGACGCGCTGGACGCCGCACTGACCGTCGGCGACGTCCTCGGCATAGAACTGGTCGTCGCCCAGGGGCAGCACCAGGCCTTCCACCCCGGCCGCACCGCGCAGTTGTCGCTGCGCACCGGCGAGGTCGTCGGCTACGCCGGCGAGCTGCATCCGAAGCTGCTCCAGGACGGGGACCTGCCGGCGCGGACTGCCGCCATGGAACTGAACGGCGAGGCACTCTTTGAGGCCGCCGCTGATGTGATCGTGGCCAAGCACCTGTCCACCTACCCGGTGTCCACCCAGGACGTGGCGCTGGTCGTCGATTCGTCGGTTCCGGCCGAAGCAGTCCGCGAGGCGCTGCGTGAAGGCGCGGGCGAACTGCTGGAAGATGTGGCCCTGTTCGATGTCTATTCGGGCCCCGGGATCGAGCACGGGAAGAAATCGCTGGCCTTCGGGCTCAGGTTCCGGGCGAATGACCGCACGCTGACCGCCGACGAGGCCTCCGCGGCACGGGCACAGGCCGTGGAGCTGGCCGCAGCCCGCTGCGGTGCCGTTCAGCGGTAACCGGTTACTGCCATGAATGACGACGGCGGGGCCCACCGAAGCAGGTGGGCCCCGCCGTCGTGGGGGAAAGGGAAAAGGAACGCATGAAGGCCCAGGTGATACTGCAGTTGGTGCAGCTGCAAAACGGGTTCCCGGCCGCCAGCGGGCCGGACCGGCGTCCCAGCGTCCGCGCGCACACCCGCGAAGCAGTCCGCCTGCTGGCGGCGCGGGAACTGAACGTCGACCCCGACCGGATGCGGCTCGCCTTCGACTGCCGCCAATGCACGCGGGGCAACGATGGCCGGCATGGCCAGCCGCACCTGCTGCTGGACGGCGCTCCGGCGCCCGCCCGCCTGAGCTACGCCCGCTCGGGCCGCTGGCTGCTGGCCGCACTGTCCTTCCGGCCCGTGCTGCTCGGAGTCGACATCGAAGACGCCTGGGCGGACGCTTTCCGGCCGGAGGACAATATCGACGCCGTCATGCTCACGGAAGCGGAGCGGACCCTGGTGGAACAGGCAGCCGACCCGCGCCTGCTGCGGGCCCGGCTGTGGACCAGGAAAGAGGCCGTGCTGAAGTCGACCGGTCATGGCCTGCGGCTGCCGCCGGATACGATCGGCGTCGCCGGTGCGGACGGTGAACCCCAGCTGTCCGGTTGGCCAGGGGAAGCAGGAGACCGTCCCGGGCTGCAACTGCTGGACCTCACGCTGGCGGATGCCGGCGGGGAAGTGCCGCCCGGCCTCGCCGCGGCGCTGGCGGTTGGCGGGTCGGCCGACCCGAAGATCACCTACCGGGAAACTGCGGCCGTCCAGGGCTGAACGGGGAGGGAGGGTTGGCGCTCCGCCCGCCCTCCCCGTCCGCCGAAATTTCCTCCTCCGCCGGCGCCGGGACGCCGGCGCCGGCAGGCAGGGAGGGCGTCGACGGCAACCCGGGCGGGCTACGGGGCCAGCAGCAGCTTGCCGGTGGTGCGGCGGGCCTGCAGGTCCTCGTGTGCCTGCGCTGCTTCGGCGAGGGAATATGTTCGGCCGATCCGGATGTCCAGGCGGCCGGACAGGACGGCGTCGAACAGTTCGCTGGAACGCCAGCGCCGTTCCTGCGGCGTCAGCAGATGGTCGGCCAGCTTGGGGCGGGTGACGAACAGCGATCCGGCGTGGTTGAGCCGCTGCAGGTCGAACGGCGGCACCTGGCCCGACGCGCCGCCGAAGAGCACGAGCATGCCGCGGGTACGCAGGCTGGCCAGCGAACCGTCGAAGGTGTCCTTGCCGACGCCGTCGTAGACCACGTCCACCCCCGTCCCGGCGGTCAGTTGGTGCACCTGCCGGGCGAAATCGTCGTAGCGGAGGACCTCATCCGCCCCGGCGCTGCGGGCCAGGTCTTCCTTGTCGTCGGTGGACACCGTGGTGATCACGCGGGCGCCCTTGGCTTTGAGCAGCTGCGTCAGGATCAGGCCTACGCCGCCGGCACCCGCATGGGTGAGTACCGTCTGGCCCGGCTGGACCCTGAAGCTGGAGTTGATGAGGTAATGCGCCGTCATGCCCTGCAGCGGGATGGCGGCCGCCACATCGTCGGCCACGCCGTCCGGCACCGGGAGCGCCGCCTCGGCGGAGACCACGGTGTACTCCGCGTACGTGCGGTCTCCCTCGGCGAAGGCGACGCGGTCGCCGGGGGCGAAGCCGTCGACGCCGGCGCCGACGGCTTCGACCGTGCCGGCGGCCTCGGAGCCGGGCGTGTACGGAAACGGGACGTTGTAGACGCCGCTGCGCTCATAGGTCTCGACGAAGTTCACACCTGCCGCGGCAACTTTGACCAGCAGCTGGCCCGGGCCGGGCTGGGGGGTGTCGACCTCGCGCAGTTGCAGTACTTCCGGACCGCCGGGTGCGGCGGCCACGATCGCCTTGGCCATGTAGGGTCTCCTTAAGGTACTCGGGACAATCGGTGCCGGCGGCGGAATCCGGGCCGCTGAGGGCCTGCCGGCTCAGAACCCATCGTAGGCGCTAACGTCGGTCCGCCCGGCCCGCCTCATCCGCCGGCAGGGCACGCAGGAGGATGCATAAATATCCTCTCCGATGCATAGTCTTGCTGTATGCTGGATGCCATGACAATTAAGGTTGCAGTCTCCGGCGCCAGCGGTTACGCGGGCGGCGAGGTCCTCCGCCTGCTGGCGAACCACCCCGAGGTCTCGGTCGGAGCCGTCACCGCACACAGCAATGCCGGTTCGCGGTTGGGGGAACTGCAGCCGCACCTGCATGCGCTGGCGGACAAAGTCCTGGTCGACACAACCGTCGAGAACCTGGCCGGGCACGACGTGGTGTTCCTGGCGCTGCCGCATGGCGCCAGCGCGGAGATCGCCGCCGCGCTGCCGGCAGACACGCTGGTGGTGGATGCGGGCGCGGACCACCGGCTGGTGGACCCGCTGTCCTGGGAGAAGTTCTACGGCACCGCCCACGCCGGCAGCTGGCCCTACGGCCTTCCCGAACTTCCCGGGCACCGGGACAAGCTGCGCGGCGCCCGCAGGATCGCCGTCCCGGGCTGCTATCCCACCAGTTCGCTGCTGGCGCTGGCCCCGGGCTTCGAGGCCGGGCTGCTGGAGCCCGAAGACGTGGTCATTGTCGCCGCGTCCGGCACCTCGGGGGCCGGCAAGTCCGCCAAGGTACACCTGATCGGTTCGGAAGTCATGGGCGGCATGAGCCCCTACGGGGTCGGTGGCGGCCACCGGCACACCCCGGAAATCGAGCAGGGGCTGTCGGCGGCCGCCGGCGAGGCGGTCACGATCTCGTTTACCCCCACCCTCGCGCCGATGAGCCGCGGCATCCTGACCACCGCCACCGCGCGCACCAAGCCCGGTACGGACGCCGAGTCGCTGCGCCGCGCCTGGGCGGCCGCCTACGCGGACGAACCGTTCGTGCACCTGCTGCCCGAGGGCCAGTGGCCGAATACCAAGTCGGTGCAGGGCAGCAACCACGCCGTCCTGCAGCTGGCCTTCGACGAGCACGCGGGCCGCGCCGTCGTCACCTGCGCCATCGACAACCTCACCAAGGGAACGGGCGGCGGCGCCATCCAGTCCATGAACATCGCCCTCGGCCTCGACGAGACCGCCGGCCTGACCCAGCAGGGGATAGCACCGTGAGCGTTACCGCACCACAGGGATTTCGCGCCGCCGCCGCCACCGCCGGCCTGAAAGCCTCTGGCAAGCCCGACGTCGCGCTGGTGGTCAACGACGGACCACAGCGGGCCGCGGCGGCAGTCTTCACCTCGAACCGCGTGGCTGCCGCTCCCGTGCACTGGTCACGGCAGGTGATCGGCGACGGCCGGGCGGACGCGGTGGTGCTGAATTCCGGCGGTGCCAACGCCTGCACCGGGGCCGAGGGCTTCCAGAACACCCACGCCACCGCCGAGAAAACCGCAGCCCTGCTCGGTATTTCCTCGGGCGACGTGGTGGTGTGCTCCACCGGGCTGATCGGCGAGCAGCTGCCGATGGACAAGCTGCTGCCGGGCGTCGAAGCTGCTGCAGCGGCGTTGTCCGACGAGGGCGGCGCCGACGCGGCCGAAGCCATCATGACCACCGATTCCGTTTCCAAGCAGGCCCTGTTCACCGGCGGCGGGTACAGCATCGGCGGCATGGCCAAGGGCGCCGGCATGCTGGCCCCGGGCCTGGCTACCATGCTGGTGGTCATCACCACGGATGCCGAACTCGCACCGCAGGCGCTGCAGGTGGCGCTGCGCGAGGCCACGCGGTTGACCTTCGACCGGACGGATTCCGACGGCTGCATGTCCACCAACGACACCGTGGTGCTGCTGGCTTCGGGCGCCTCCGGGGTCATTCCCGCGCTGGACGACTTCACCGCCGCCCTGACCGGCGTCTGCGCGGACCTGGCCCGGCAACTGATTACCGATGCCGAGGGCGCCAGCCACGACATCGCGGTCACGACGATCAACGCCGCTTCCGAGCGGGATGCGGAAACCGTCAGCCGCGCAGTGGCCCGCTCCAATTTGTTCAAGACCGCCATATTCGGCAAGGATCCGAACTGGGGCCGGGTGCTGTCAGCGGTGGGCACGACCGACGCCGCCTTCGAGCCGGACCAGCTCAACGTCAGCATGAACGGCGTGCAGGTCTGCCGAAACGGCGGCGTGGGCGAACCGCGCGACCTGGTGGACCTGAACGGCCGCGACGTGGCCGTGGTGATCGACCTGAATGCCGGCGGCGAGACCGCGACCATCTGGACCAACGACCTCACGCACGAATACGTGCATGAGAACTCCGCCTACTCCAGCTGAGGACCGAGATGAACACGATGCTGATGGCCCAGGACAAGGCCGCCACGCTGATCGAGGCCCTGCCCTGGATCCAGCGGTTCGCCGGCACCACCATGGTGATCAAGTACGGCGGCAACGCCATGGTCAATGACGAACTGCGGCAGGCGTTCGCCGAAGACATCGTCTTCCTCCACCACGCCGGCATCAAGCCGGTGGTCGTCCACGGCGGCGGACCGCAGATCAACGCCATGCTCTCCCGGCTGGGCATCGAGTCCGAGTTCAAGGGCGGGCTGCGGGTCACCACCCCCGAAGCCATGGACGTGGTGCGCATGGTGCTCACCGGGCAAGTCGGCCGGGAACTGGTGGGCCTGATCAATTCGCACGGGCCGTACGCCGTGGGCCTCTCCGGTGAAGACGGCGGGCTGCTGCAGGCGGTGCGCACCGGCACCGTGGTGGACGGCGAAGACATCGACCTGGGCCTGGTCGGCGAAGTCGTGGGCGTCAACCCGTCCGCCATCCTGGATTTGCTCGACGCCGGGCGCATCCCGGTGATCTCCACCGTGGCGCCGGAAATCGGCGGCGACGGCGAAGGCACCAACCAGGTGCTCAACGTCAACGCCGATACCGCGGCCGCCGCGGTCGCGGACGCCCTGCACGCCTCGCGGCTGGTCATCCTCACCGACGTGGAGGGGCTGTACGCCAACTGGCCGGACAAGTCCTCCTTGATCTCGTCGCTGACGGCGGGGGAGCTGCGCGAGCTGCTGCCGCGGCTGCAGTCCGGCATGATTCCCAAGATGGAAGCCTGCCTGAAGGCGGTCGACGGGGGAGTCGAGCGCGCCGCCGTCGTCGATGGCAGGATGGCGCACTCGATCCTGCTGGAAATCTTTACCGCGGCCGGCATCGGCACCCAGGTCGTCCCGGACGGAGAAGCAGCATGAACACCCCGGATACCGTTTCCCCGGCCGCCGGCCTCGCCGGGCTGGAAGCACTGGAAGGCCTGGGCAACCGGCAGTTGCTGGAGAAGTATCGCGGGTCGCTGATGGGGGTCTTCGGAACCCCGCAGCGCGTCCTGGTGCGCGGCAAGGGCTGCATCGTGTGGGACGCGGACGGCAGGGAATACCTGGACCTGCTCGGCGGGATCGCGGTGAACGCGCTCGGCCACGCGGACGAGTTCCTGACCGGGGTCGTGGCTACCCAGTTGTCCACCCTCGGGCACGTCTCGAACTTCTTCACCAGCCCGGCACAGATCGCGCTGGCGGAGCGGTTGCTGCAGCTCGCCGCCGCTCCGGCAGGTTCCAAGGTGTTCTTCGCCAACTCCGGCACCGAAGCCAACGAGGCGGCGTTCAAGCTGGCCCGGCGAAACTCGAGCCCCACCCGGACCAAGATCCTGGCCCTGGAGGGCGCTTTCCACGGCCGGACCATGGGGGCTTTGGCCCTGACGGCCAAGGAGTCCTACCGTGAACCGTTCGAACCGCTGCCCGGCGGCGTAATCCACCTTCCCTTCGGTGACGAGGAGGCCCTCCGCGCCGCCGTCGACGAGTCCGTGGCCGCCGTCGTGCTGGAACCAATCCAGGGGGAGGTGGGCGTCCGGCCGCTGCCCGCGGGCTACCTTAAGGCGGCCCGCGAAGCCACCGAGGCCGCGGGCGCGCTGCTGATTTTGGACGAGGTGCAGACCGGCGTCGGCCGCACCGGCAAGTGGTTCGCGTTCCAGGGCGGCGTGGCCGGCGGCGAGCGGATCGTCCCGGACGCCATCACCCTGGCCAAGGGCCTGGGCAGCGGGCTGCCGGTCGGCGCGTTGATCACCTTCGGCGCAACTGCTTCCGAACTCCTGACGGCGGGCCAGCACGGAACGACGTTCGGCGGCAACCCGGTGGCGACGGCGGCGGGCCTGGCGACGCTGCAGGCCATCGAGTCGCGCGGGCTGCTGGTCCACGCGTCCGGGCTGGGGGAGCGGATGCGCGCGGACCTGGCTAACCTGGAACACGTCGCCGAGGTCCGCGGCGAGGGCTTGCTGATCGGGATCGACCTGGATGCCGACATCGCCGCTGCCGCGGTGGCTGCCGCCCTGGAAGCCGGCTTCATCATCAACAACCCGGGCCCGCGCACGCTGCGGCTGGCCCCGCCGCTGATCCTGACCGCCGAAGAGGCCGCCCGGTTCACCGCCGCGCTGCCGGACATCCTGACCACCGCGGCTGCCGTGGCCGCCGCTACCAGCAAGGACGCATCATGACCCGCCACTTCCTGAAGGACACCGACCTCAGCCCGGCCGAACAGGCGGAAGTGCTGCAGTTGGCCGCTGACATGAAGCGGTCTCCCTACCGCTACCAGCCGTACGCCGGAGACGGGGCGGGACGCAAGACCGTGGCCGTGATCTTTGACAAGACCTCCACCCGCACCCGGGTGTCCTTCGCCGCCGGGATCGCGGACCTGGGCGGGGTGCCGCTGGTCATCAATCCCGGCGAGTCGCAGCTGGGACACAAAGAGTCCGTCTCCGACACCATCAAGGTATTGGAACGGATGGTCACCACGGTCGTCTGGCGGACCTACGCCCACGCCGGGCTGGAGGAGATGGCGGCGCTGTCCCGGGTGCCGGTCATTAACTCGCTCTCCGACGACTATCACCCCTGCCAGTTGCTGGCCGACCTGCTGACGGTGCAGGAACACAAAGGCAGGCTGGCCGGCCTAACCATGACCTACCTGGGCGATGCGGCCAACAACATGGCCAACTCGTACCTGCTCGCGGGAGCGACGGCGGGGATGCACGTGCGGATCGCCGGACCGGCCGGGCACCTGCCGGCGGCTTCGGTCGTGGCCGAAGCCGAAGCACGCGCCGCCGAAACCGGCGGATCGGTTCTGGTCACCACGGATCCCGCCAAGGCGCTGGCGGAGGCCGACGTCGTCGCCACGGACACGTGGGTCTCGATGGGGCAGGAAGAGGAGAAGGCGGAGCGGCTGGAACTGTTCAAGGACTACGCCGTGGACCAGGCGGCCCTGAAGCTGGCAGCCGACGACGCCGTCGTGCTGCACTGCCTGCCCGCCTATCGCGGCTACGAGATCGCCGCCGAGGTCATCGACGGCCCCCAGTCGGTGGTGTGGGACGAGGCGGAGAACCGGCTGCACGCCCAGAAGGCGCTGATGGCATGGCTGATGGACCGGTCGTCGCTGGCTCCCTTGGCCGGGAGCTGACGGCGGTGAACACGATGCCGGCCACCAAGACCGCCCGCCAGGCCAAGATCACCGCGATCCTCACCGGCGAGTCGGTGCGCTCCCAGGCGGAACTGGCCGCCCGGCTGGCGGACGAGGGAGTCCAGGTAACCCAGGCCACGCTCTCGCGGGACCTGGTGGAACTGGGGGCGGTACGGGTGCGCGGCCAGGACGGCGGGCTGATCTATGCGGTGCCCGGCGAGGGCGGGGAACGCACGCCGCAGAGCGGTGTCACCCAGGAAATCCTGGACGCCCGGCTGGCCAGGCTCTGTGCCGACCTGCTGGTGACCGCCGAGGCCTCCGCAAACCTGGTGGTCCTGCGGACACCGCCGGGGGCGGCCAACTTCCTGGCGCTGGCCATCGACCACTCGGTCATGCCGTCGGTCTTAGGCACGATTGCGGGCGACGACACCGTTCTGCTGGTGACTCGGGATCCGGCCGGCGGAGCTGCGCTCGCCGCACGGTTCCTGCAGTTCGCCGACGAATCCTCGCGCAACGCCTGAACCCCATAACCTAGTCGCAGCAACAGCAGCTGCGGGCGCCGGCGCGGAAGCCGGCGCAACGAGCCATCTCCGCCGGCCGGCACGGCAGGATGCGGAACCGTCACCAGGGCAACCTGGCGGAAAGGGAAGATACAACGTGACGCAGGAACCGAAGAGCCCCACCGGGCACACCAACGAAGGCGCCCTCTGGGGCGGCCGCTTCGCCGGTGGGCCGGCCGATGCCCTGGCCGCGCTGAGCAAGTCCACGCATTTCGACTGGCGCTTGGCACAGTACGACATCGCAGGTTCCCGCGCCCACGCCAAGGTGCTGCACAAGGCCGGACTGCTCGACGACGCCGAACTGCAAGGCATGCTCGCCGCCCTGGACCGGCTCGACGACGACGTGCGGTCGGGCGCGTATGCGGCGGCCGAGTCGGACGAGGACGTGCACGGTTCCCTGGAGCGCGGGCTGATCGAACGGGCCGGCGCCCAGCTGGGCGGAAAACTCCGGGCCGGGCGGTCCCGCAACGACCAGATCGCGACCTTGGGCAGGATGTACCTGCGCGACCACGCACGGATCATCGCGGGGGGAGTGCTGGCAACCATCGATGCGCTGCTCGCCCAGGCGCGCCGGTATCCGGAGGTTGCCATGCCGGGCCGCACCCACCTTCAGCACGCGCAGCCGGTGCTGCTGTCCCATCACCTGCTGGCCCACGCCTGGGCGCTGCTGCGGGACGTCCAGCGGCTGGCGGACTGGGACAAGCGGGCCGCGGTCTCTCCCTACGGCTCCGGGGCCCTGGCCGGTTCCTCGCTCGGCCTGGACCCCAACGCCGTCGCGGCGGACCTCGGTTTCGACTCCGCGGTCTGGAACTCGATCGACGGAACTGCGGCGCGGGACGTCTTTGCCGAATTCAGCTGGGTCGCGGCCATGATCGGCGTGGACCTGTCCCGGATATCGGAAGAAGTCATCCTGTGGGCCACCAAGGAATTCTCCTTCGTGACGCTGGACGATGCCTATTCCACGGGCTCCTCGATCATGCCGCAGAAGAAGAACCCGGACGTTGCGGAATTGGCCCGCGGCAAGGCCGGCCGGCTGATCGGCGACCTGACGGGGCTCTTGGCCACGCTCAAGGGCCTGCCGCTGGCCTACAACCGCGACCTGCAGGAAGACAAGGAACCGGTCTTTGACGCGGCAGACACCCTGGAGCTGCTGCTGCCCGCCGTTGCCGGCATGATCGAAACCCTTGTCTTCAATACCGAGCGGCTGGAAGCGTTGGCCCCGCAAGGGTTCGCGCTGGCCACCGACATCGCCGAATGGCTGGTCCGGCAAGGCATTCCGTTCCGGGAAGCGCACGAGCTGTCCGGTGCCGCCGTGAAACAGGCCGAAAGCCGCGGAGTTGAACTCTGGGACCTGACGGACGAGGAATTCGCGGCCATTTCCCCGCAGCTGACTCCGCAGGTGCGTGAAGTGCTCACGGTTGAAGGTTCGCTGGCCAGCCGCAGTTCGCAGGGCGGCACCGCCCCGGCCGCCGTGGCCGCCCAGATTGCGGCGCTTGAGGCAGCGCTGGACGGCGCACGTGGCTACGTCTCCGGCGACCGCCCCTGAGCCGGCCGCACCCCGGAACGGGTAAGTTACCGGCCGGTAGCAAATGGTGCTGCGGTAGTTTGTGAAGCGACGGGTCGAGAGCCACTGAGCCGAGGGAGCGAGCATGTCGACGCTGAGCCAGGACGAGGAAAAGCTGGTGCCGGAGGGCCGGATCGAGCGGGTTGACGGGGATTACGTCCTGGCCTTCGACCGACAGTTCGATTACCCGCGCAGCTACATCTGGAGCCTGCTGGCGGAAAAGGTCAACGTCGCCAAATGGCTCGGCACGCTCGATGCCGACTGGCAGCTGGGCCATACCTATGAGTTGGATCTGGGCGGTGGCACCACCAGCGGCACAGTCCTGCAGCTGAATCCGCCGCTCAGCCTGCAGATCAGCTGGGAGGACGAGCTGGGGCAGGAAGCGGTCATCGAATGGCGGGTGCTGGAGAGCGACGGCGGTACCTTGCTGCAGTTCCGCTCACGCGCCGAGGGGCCGGACTTCCTGACCGAAGGCAGCGCGGGCTGGCAAACAATCCTGGACGCACTCGCCGCCGTCGCGGGCGGGCGGCCGTCGGACCCGGAGCCCGGTCGATGGGCACGGCTGCGGGAGGCCTATGCCCGCCACTTCCGGCTCTCGCATTCGATGGGCACCGCCCACAAGGATTCGGGGCGCACCAGCCTGCGTTTCGAACGGTTGCTCGACGCCGCCGCAACGGAGGTCTGGGCGGCCCTGACCGAGCCGGAGCTGTTCGGCAAGTGGCTGGGCCCCGGCCGCGTGGAGCTGCAGACCGGCGGCGCCGTCGAATTCACCCTGCCGGAACGGACGGTTAACGGGGACGTTGAGTATGTGCTCGCCGGCAGCCGTCTCGACTACACCTGGACCGCTCCGGAGGGCAGCGGAACCGTGCACTGGATGCTGGAACCGGCCGACGGCAAGACCCGCCTGCTGCTGGTGCACAACATCGGCCGGGAGATATCGCCCGAAGCCCTGATGGCCCGCTGGCATGCGCGGCTGGATGCCCTCGCCACGGTGCTGGGCGGCGGCCATGTGCATGATTCGGCCCACCGGCTCGAAGCCCTGACGCGCTTCTACCAGCGGGTGCAGCCGGCCTAATGGACGCAGCGTTACTTCACTGGCTCGCCCGGCCCGCCGTGGACGTCGCTCCGGGGCTGCTCGGCGCCCGCCTGGCACACAGCACACCCGAGGGAACAGTAGCCGTGCGGCTCACCGAGGTTGAGGCCTACATGGGCGAGCACGACCCCGGATCTCATGGCTTCCGCGGCCCGACAAACCGCAACAAGGCGATGTTCGGCCCGCCCGGCCACATCTATGTCTACTTCACCTATGGCATGCACCATTGCGTGAACATCGTGTGCGGCCATGAGGGCCAGGCAACGGGCGTCCTGCTCCGCGCCGGTGAAATCACCCAAGGCCTTGACCTTGCCCGAAGCCGGCGCGCTTCGGCCAAAAACGATGCGGAACTGGCTCGGGGGCCGGCCCGGCTGGCCACGGCCCTGGGGCTGACGCTGGCGGACAACGGCAGGGCCCTCACCCAAGGGGACCTGGAACTCGCACGACCGGCGGTCCGGGCCTCCCATCAGCATGTGCGGAGCGGGCCGCGGGTGGGCGTGAGCGGCGAGGGCGGCACCGCGGCCTACCCGTGGCGTTTCTGGCTCGAGGGGGACCCGACGGTCTCGCAGTACCGGGCCGCGAAGCCGCGCCGGCGCGCCGGCAGCGGGTAGGGTAGACGGGTGAATGAACGTCCCCACGAATCAGTTGAAGCCATGGTCAACCGTCTTTCGGAAACGGTTCGGGACTATCCGAAGCCAGGGATCATCTTCCGGGACCTTACCCCTGTATTCGCCGACGGCGAGGCGCTGCACGCCTTGGTGCACGCCCTGATCGATCCGTTCGAGGGCCAGTTCGACGCCGTCGCCGGTGTCGAGGCCCGCGGCTTCCTGCTGTCCGCTGCGGCCGCGTATGCCTCCGGCACCGGGGTCATCACCGTGCGCAAGAAAGGCAAACTGCCGCGCAGGACGATTTCCGAAGACTACGCGCTGGAGTACGGCACCGCCACGCTGGAGATCCATGCCGATGAACTGGTGCCGGGTTCGCGCGTCCTGATCCTGGACGATGTGCTGGCCACCGGAGGGACCCTCGGCGCGGCGTGCCGCCTTTTCGAACGGGCAGGGGTGCAGGTTGCCGGATTCGGCGTGGTCCTCGAGCTCTCGGCCCTGCGGGGCAGGTCTGCCCTGACCGGGCACCGCATCCGCTCGCTGGTGCGTGAATAGCCCCCGGCAATTGCGTCCTTGGCGAAAGGGCGCGTGCCCACCCGCCCGCGGTCGTTCCGGCGGAAGAAAATTCGGCGCGCCGGTAGTAGAATGGACGGTCTGCCTTTTGGGGAGGGAAAACACGTATGCCTGAATCGCCTTCGGCCCATGCCGAGCTTGAACTTGAGCGCGCCTACGTGGCGGGGCTGTACCGCCGACTGGAAGAACTGCGCGCCGAGAAACAGGAACAGTTGGCCCGCGTCCGCAGCAGCGGGGCCGTGGGAAGCATGCAGAACATTTCCGAGCGCGACGCTTTTGCCACCATGTACGAAGACCGGCTGGCGCAACTGAACGCCGTGGACGACCGGTTGGTGTTCGGCAGGCTCGATCTGGACGACGGCGACCGCCGCTACATCGGGAGGATCGGACTCAGCACGGCAGACCTGCAGCAGCTGATGGTGGACTGGCGGGCGCCCGAAGCCGGGGCGTTCTACCAGGCTACGGCCTTCGAACGGCTGGGAGTCCGGCGGCGCCGGCACCTGATTTTGCAGGGGCACCAGGTCAAGGGCATCGAAGACGACGTGCTGGATCCGACCATGCTCTCCGAGGACGGGGTCCTGCAGGGCGAAGGGGCCCTGTTGGCGGCGCTGAATTCGAAGCGGACCGGAGCCATGTCCGACATTGTCGGCACCATCCAGGCCGAACAGGACCGCATCATCCGGGCCCCGATGCCGGGGATCCTCGTGGTGCAGGGCGGTCCCGGTACGGGCAAGACCGCCGTCGCCCTGCACCGGGCGGCCTACCTGTTGTATTCGCACCGCGAACGGCTGAAGTCCGCCGGCGTGCTGCTGGTGGGGCCATCGAACTCTTTCATGAAGTACATCGAGCGGGTGCTTCCCTCGCTGGGCGAGACCGGAGTGGTGATGTCCACCCTGGGCGGGCTGATGCCCGGCGTACGGACCGTGTCCGAGAGCAACCCGGCCGTGGCCGAGATCAAAGGCCGCCTGGCCATGGCCGGCGTCGTTGCCAACGCAGTGGCCAACCGGCAGCGGCTTCCGGCGGAACCGCGCAGGCTCAACGTCGAAGGCACCATGCTGACGCTGACATCGCGCCAAGTGGCACGGGCCCGCGACCGGGCACGGGCGACCGGTAAACCACACAACACGGCCCGGGTCACGTTCGTGAAGATCCTGCTGCGCGAACTGGCGGACCAGTTGGCGGAGGCACTGGAGAAATCGTCCGGACCGGGAAACAACGCGGACCGTGCCTATCTGATCGAAGACGTGCGCACCTCGCGCGATGTCAGGGTGGCGCTTAATCTGTGCTGGATGCCGCTGACCCCGGAACAGCTGGTCAGGGAACTGCTCAGCAAGCCGGCCCATCTGGAGGCGGCCGCTCCCGATCTGACGGAAGCCGAACGCAAGCTGCTGCTGCGCCCCGCGGACGCGCCGTGGACGGAAGCCGATGTGCCGTTGCTGGATGAAGCCGCGGAGCTGCTCGGGGACATGGATGCCTCGGCCGGGCGGGACAAGGCCCAGCGGGATGCCGAGCGGGCCCGCGACGTCGCCAATGCGGAGCAGTCGCTGCGGAACGTCGACCAGATGCTGCGTGACATCGGGATCGACGGCGTGGTCAGCGCCGAGGACCTGGCCGGTTACAACCAGGCGCAGCAGACCCGCTTCACGGCGGCCGAACGGGCCGCCGTTGACCGCACTTGGGCCTTCGGCCACATTGTGGTCGACGAGGCGCAGGAGTTGTCGGCCATGCAGTGGCGGCTGCTGATGCGCCGCTGCCCGCTCAAGTCGTTCACCGTCGTCGGCGATATCGCCCAGACGAGTTCGGCCGCCGGCGCGGAATCGTGGCAGCAGGCACTCGAGCCGTTCGCCGGCGACCGCTGGCAGCTTGAAGAACTGACCGTGAACTACCGCACGCCTTCCCAGATTGCGCAGGCCGCGGTCCGGATGGCCAACGCCGCGGGCCTGGTCGTGACGGCTCCGAAGGCGGTGCGCGACGGCCGCTGGTCGCCGGTCGTGGACCGGGTGCCGGAGGGCCGCATGGTCGAACGGCTTCTGGAGGTCATGCCCGAGGAGCTTGCCGCTGCCGACGGCGGTCTGTTGGCGGTTATTGCCTCCGACCACCGCCTGCGGGACGTCCGGGACGCGCTGACCGAAGCCTATGGGGCACGGGTGGGCGGCGGTGCCGGGGGGATGGAACAGGACATCAGCGTGCTGGGTCCGCAGGAGGCAAAGGGCCTGGAGTTCGATTCCGTCGTAGTGCTTGAGCCGGGTGAGCTGCTGCACCGGGTCGGCGGCCGCGTCGGAGATCTCTATGTCGCCATGACCCGTCCGACCCAGCGGCTCCGGCTGCTGGCCGAAGGCGACGTCCCCGAGGGCATTGAAGGCTGATAATTTGGTATCCGTGAATAATACGTTTTTCGCTTCCCAACGCAACGACCCTGGTTTTGCCAATGTTTGGCAGGAACTGAAGTGGCGCGGCCTCGTCCATGTTTCGACCGATGAAGCCGAACTGGAGAAGGTGCTGGCGGGGGACCCGATCACGTATTACTGCGGCTTCGACCCCACCGCACCCAGCCTTCACCTGGGCAACCTGGTCCAGCTGCTGACCATGCGCCGGCTCCAGTTGGCGGGGCACAGGCCGCTGGGCCTTGTAGGTGGTTCCACCGGGTTGGTCGGCGATCCCCGCCCTACCGCCGAGCGCGCCATGAACACCAAGGAAACCGTCGCCGAATGGGTGGACCGCCTGCAGGGACAGGTGCAGCGCTTCCTGGACTTCGACGGTACGAACGCCGCGCGCATGGTCAACAATCTGGACTGGACGGCCCCGCTGAGTGTCTTGGACTTCCTGCGCGACATCGGCAAGTACTTCCGCGTCGGCACGATGGTCAAGAAGGACATCGTCGCGTCCCGGCTGAACTCGGACGAGGGGATCAGCTACGCCGAATTCAGCTACCAGATCCTGCAGGGCATGGATTACCTGGAGCTGTACCGGCAGTACGGCTGCATCTTGCAGACCGGCGGATCCGACCAGTGGGGCAACCTCACCAGCGGCATCGAGCTGATCCGCAAGGTGGAGGGCAAGTCTGTTCACGCCATCGGCACGCCGCTGATCACGAACTCCGACGGAACCAAGTTCGGCAAGAGCGAGGGCAATGCCATCTGGCTGGATGCGGACATGTGCAGCCCCTACGCCATGTACCAGTTCTGGCTCAACACGGCCGACGCGGACGTGGTGCAGCGGCTCAAGGTCTTTACCTTCCGTTCCCGCGAGGAGATCGAAGCGCTTGAGCGCGCCGTAGCCGAACGGCCGCATGCCCGTGAGGCACAGCGTGCGTTGGCCTATGACGTGACGTCGATTGTGCACGGCCCCGCAGCCACCGAGAAGGTGATCGCCGCCTCCGCGGCCCTGTTCGGGCAGGGCGACCTGGCCGAGCTGGACGAGGCGACTCTTGTCGCCGCCACTGCCGAGCTGCCCAGCGCAGTGACCGGTGCAGCCACCACCGGCATCATTGACTTGTTGGTCCAGTCCGGTCTGGCCGCCAGCAATTCCGCGGCGCGACGGACCGTAGCCGAGGGCGGCGCCTACGTTAACAACCAGAAGATTACCGATCCGGACGCTTCGGTCGGGAGTGAACAGTTCCTGCATGGCAAGTACCTGTTGATGCGCCGCGGGAAGCGCACTCTCGCCATGGTCGAAGTGTCTGCCTGATTCCGTCGGCGTTCGCACGTCAGCCGGCCACGTCGAAGGGCCCGCAGTCCCCCTGGTCAGGGGAGGCCGCGGGCCCTTCGGCATCAGTGGCGGGCATCACCCGCCGGCGATTTGCGGGCCCGTCCGGTGCCGTGTAATGTTTTCTAAGTCGCCGCCGCTGGTTGTGAAACAGCCGGCCGGAACGCGACAAGCCCCTTCGATAAAAAGACAGCGACTGTCATGCGCCCGAGTGCGCAGGCAAATTAGCTGGGTTTTTGTGATGGGTTCCTTTTCTCGAGGTAAATGAAGCGGAAACGCCGATTTGACAGAAAGAAAAGGAATGAAATAAAGTAGAAACATCGCAGCGAAGAAAAGCAAAGCGAATTTCGGAAGAAATTGTTTTGGGGAATTATTCGTTTGCTCCTGTTGTTTGAGAACTCAATAGTGTGCCAAGTTTGTTGATACCAATTATTTATTGGTTGAAAGTGCCGTGGCGTGCCGCCCCTGTGGTGTGT
>NZ_JBNHGI010000017.1:0-52942 GCF_059091125.1 Arthrobacter sp. Y3223151
CGGTGGTGGAGCGGGCGGCGAAGGCCGAAGCGGACCGGCATGTGTCCTCCCGGCCCGAGCCCGACACCATGGTCTCGGTCCGGACCCTGCTGCCGGTCGTCCAGGGGGTCGCGGTGATGGCCGCCCTGCACCGGGAAGCGGACCGGCTGCGCAGCATGGGCGACCCCCGCTCGCGGGGCCAGCTGATGGCCGATACCGTGTTCGAACGCGTCACCGGGCGCAGCACCGCCAACCCGGCCCGGCTGGAAATCCAGCTGGTGATGACCGACCGCGCCCTGCTCCACGGCCAGAACGAACCGGCCTGGCTGACCGGGCACGGCATCGTCCCGGCCCGCTACGCCCGCAACCTCACCCGTCTCCCAGCACCGCCGGCACCGGCACAACCGGCAACCACCACCACCGACGGCAGCCCGCCCGGCGGGACCGGGCAGAAGGCGCCGCCGGCCGGGACCGAACCGGGGTGGAAGACCGCCCGCGAGCAGGCCCAACGCAACCAGGTGTTGAAACAGGCCAGCGTGGAGGACATCTGGGTCCGCCGCCTCTACACCAGCCCGGGGACCGGGCAGCTGTTGGGGATGGACTCGGCCGCACGGAAGTTCCCCGACGGGATGCGCCGGATGATCCACGCCCGCGACGGGGTCTGCGGCAGGCCCTGGTGCGACGCCCCGATCCGGCACATCGACCACATCGTGCCCTGGTCACACGGCGGCAAAACCACCATGGCCAACGGCCAGGGACTGTGCGAACAATGCAACCAGTCCAAGGAAGCCGAAGGCTGGACCAGCCGCCCTATTGACGGACCACACAACGCGGTGGAGACCACCACGCCCACCGGACACACCTACACCTCCACCCCGCCACCACTACCAGGAACGCCGCCGCCGGATGCAGAGGCAGCCCCTGCTTCCCGGCCCGGCGCCGCCCCTGCGTCCCGAGCCGGCGCCGCACCGCGCGCCCCGAAGGTTACAGCAGGTCGGTCCCGTCGCAGCGCACCTGCACCGGGTCGGGGACGCGCTTGGCGGACAGCGCCGCCTTGCGGTGACGGAGCGCGGCAGTCACGCGGGGTCCGTCCTGATAGCTGAAGAACAGCAACAGGCGGTGCTCGCTGCTCTCCCCCGCTCGGGCCGGCAGTTCGACGGGTCCGACGCTGCGAAGGCTGCCGCTGAGCTCAAAGTCCGCCATAAAGGCTTCAATGCCTGAGGGCTTCCCGGTCAGGGCGGCGATCCTGACGGCAGGAGGTAGCTGAAGCTCACGCCGCAACTGCATTTCCCGGGCTGCGGCACCGGTGGGGTCCCACCGAACCAAGGGCGCCACAACCGCGTCCTGATCGGCGGTGACTACCACCAGCCCCCCTTCGGACGACGGCTGCACCAGCGACGCGGCGCGGAACCACCGACGCAGCACGTCTTCGGGGGTACGCAGAGACTCGCGGCTAAGCATGGCGTTGCCATCCAGCAGCAACGCCGCCGCGTACCCATCGGGTGCCACCGGCTCGGCTCCCGGTGTTGCGACCACCAGGGCTTTCCGCGACTCGACCACAGACTTGATGTGTTCCCCCGAAGAAGACACGACCGTCGCCCCCGGGAACGCACGTCCCAGTTCCTCCGCCGTGCGCAGGGCACCGACCGCAGAGGCACGGAGCCTGTGGGACCCGCATTCGGGGCAGGAGTAGTTCGTGGCCAATCGGCCGCACCACCGGCAAGCCGGCGCCGCGGCCCGGCCCGGCTGCGCCAGCGGCCCGTTACAGTCGGTGCATCTGGCAGGCGTGCGGCAGTCCTGGCAGGCAAGGGCAGGTGAAAAGCCGGTCCGTGCCACCTGGACCAGCACCGGGCCGCGCTCCAGGCCTTCCTTGGCGGCAAGCCACGCGGCATGCGGCAGGCGGGCATGGCGGAGCATGGGATCGCGTTCTTGTTGGAACGAATCTGCGGTGTTGAGGATGCGCGGAGTCGCCTGGCGCAGGAACGGCCGGGCAGGTGTGAGCTCCGACGCCCAGCCGCTCTCAACCAGCCGCTGTGTTTCGCCGCTGCGCGAGACACCGGCGAAAAGGGCCGCGCAACCGGCCTGTGCCGTGCGCAGCAACAACACCTCGCGCGCATGCTGGTACGGGGAACGCTGCTCCAGCAACAGGTCATCGCCGTCGTCCCACATGGCCACCAGTCCCAGATCCTGCACCGGAGCGAAGGCGGCCGAGCGCGTCCCCACGGCCACCGAGACCTCACCATGCAGCAACCGCAGGTAGTTCCGGTAGCGCGGCGTCGGCCCGTCCTCGGCAGTGAGGCGGACATACTGGTCCGGGCCGAGGACGCGCTCCAGTTCGGCTTCCAGCCGTGCCAGGTCCTTCGCGTCCGGGACAACGACGACGGCGCCGCGGCCGCTCTGCCGGACGCTTGCCACGGCGTGGGCTACTTGGGCTGTCCATGAAGCAGGGCCGAAGGACTTGTGGCTGGCTAACACGGCACGCGGGGCGGCACCTGACGCCAGCCGGGCCAGAAACTCACCGGCGCCGTCATAACCGGCGAAGGCTTGCTCCGCGCCATCCGGAGCCGGCGCGGTAGCCGTAAGCACGGCGGCAGAGATGGCAGAGGTAACCGAAGGCGCGGTGGTAACCGAAGGCGCGGTGGTAACCGGAGGCGCAGTGCCAGCCGGAGCTGCCGCGTCAGCCGGAGGTGCGGGGTCAGCCAAAGGCGCCGGATCAGCCGCCTGGCCCTCCTCGCGGGCGGCGAATTCCTTGTCCACTTTGGCCACGCGGGGCGGGATGGCGGCGCGCAGTACGTCGCTGACGTTTCCGGCATAGCGCTCGGCCACGGAGGTTGCCAGCTGGAGCAGCTCCTCGGTCAACACCGGCTGCGCGGACACCACTTTGGCCAACGGGGCCAGTTTGACCCCTTCCGGCACCTCAGACGTGCGGCGGGTGATGTACCCGCTCATGTCCTGGCCGCCGAAACGGGCCTTGACCCGCGCGCCGGGAACAGCGTCGGCGTCCAAATTCTCCGGCACCAGATAGTCGAAGATCCGGTCCAGATGTGGCAGCGACGTTTCGATCAGCACCTGCGCCACCGGGTTGGTTGCGGCCGCCGGTACGGTGCCCGGCGCCTGCTTGGGGGCACCGAAGCCCTGAAGCAGGCTCAGCTGGTGCGGATCAGAGCCCATCAGGCTCAGGCGTTGAAGTAGCTGCGCAGCGCGTCGGCCCGGTCGGTCCGCTCCCATGTGAAGTCGGGATGTTCACGGCCGAAATGGCCGTGCGCCGCGGTCTGCTTGTAGATGGGCCGCTTGAGCTGCAGGTCGTCGATGATGCCCAGCGGACGCAGGTCGAAAACTTCCTCGATCGCCTGGGCGATACGCGCCGGGTCAACCGTCTCGGTTCCGAAGGTTTCGACGTAGATGCCGACGGGCCGCGCCATGCCGATGGCGTATGCGATCTGGATCTCGGCGCGCCGGGCGAGCCCCGCGGCCACCACGTTCTTGGCCACCCAGCGCATGGCGTAGGCGGCGGAACGGTCCACCTTGGACGGATCCTTGCCGGAAAATGCGCCGCCGCCGTGACGGGCCATGCCGCCGTAGGTATCCACGATGATTTTGCGTCCGGTCAGCCCGGCGTCGCCCACCGGCCCGCCGATCACGAAGTCGCCGCCCGGATTGAGGATGTAGCGCACGTTCGTGGCGTCCAGGGAGCTGGCCGCCAGCACCGGCTCAATCACGCGCGAGGCGAGGTCCGCACGCAGGTGGTCCAGGTCCACGCCGCCTTCATGCTGGCTGGAAATCACGACCGAGTTAACGGACACCGGCTTGTCGCCGTCATAACCGATGGTCACCTGCGTCTTGCCGTCGGGCCGCAGATACGGCAGCGTCCCGTCCTTCCGCACCTCGGTCAGACGCTCCGACAGCCGGTGCGCGAGCCAGATCGGTGCGGGCATCAAGACGTCGGTCTCGTCGCTGGCATAGCCGAACATGATGCCCTGGTCACCGGCACCCTGGGCATCGCGCGCGTCGATGCCGGTCCCCTCGCGGGTTTCGAACGAGTTAAAGACCCCGGAGGCAATCTCCGGCGACTGCTGGCCGATCGAAACCGACACGCCGCAACGCTCGCCGTCAAACCCCTTGTCCGAGGAGTTGTAGCCGATCTCCAGGATGGTGTCGCGGACAATCTGCGGGATCTCCACATAGCCCTTCGTGGTGACCTCGCCGGCCACGTGTACCAGGCCGGTCGTCGTCAGCGTCTCTACGGCTACCCGCGACTCGGGGTCCTCGCGCAGCAGCGCGTCGAGGATGGCGTCGGAAATCTGGTCACAGATCTTGTCCGGATGGCCTTCGGTCACGGACTCGGACGTGAAGAGCCGCAGATTGCTGTCAGAAGAAGTCACAGACATACCTTACTTGCTGGCGGGGACCGCCACGGAACGGTTGAGGCGGCCTCGAAAGGCCGGGTCATGGAGCGAAACGGTAGTACACAGGGGGTCACGGGCGGGCCGGTTCCCGCGGCCGGCCGGAAGCGCCCGCGCGCAGTGTCAGCGGGAGAGTTCGGCGGTGATGCGCTCGATGACCACGGCCGCCGCACTGTCTTTGCTGCCGCGGTGGGTCTGCGGTTCGACGCCGCCGCGAGCCAGCAGCGTGATCTCGGTGTCATCCTGGCCGAACACCAGGTCGCGGCCCACCCGGTTGAGCACCAGCAGGTCGCAGCCCTTGCGCTCGAGCTTGCTGCGCGCGTAGTCGAGCACGTCGCCGCGGTCGTCGCCGGTCTCCGCCGCGAAACCGATGATCAACGGCGCATCGCCGGAGCCGCGCTGCTGCACGACCTCCACCAGGATGTCCGGGTTCCGCACCAGCGTGATCACGGGGTCGTCGGCGTCGTCGCGCTTCTTGATCTTGGTGTCGGTCACTTCCGCCGGCCGGAAATCCGCCACGGCGGCTGCCATGATGACGACGTCGGAGCGTGCCGCCGCTTCGAGCGTCGCCTCGCGCAGGTCCAGGGCGGTTTCCACCGAGCTGGACTTGATCCCATCCGGGATGGCAACTTCGATGTGCGCGGCGATCAGTTCGACCTCCGCTCCCGCGGCAGCAGCGGCGCGGGCCAGCGCCACGCCCTGCTTGCCGGAGGACCGGTTGCCCAGGAAGCGCACCGGGTCCAGCGGTTCGCGGGTGCCGCCGGCGGTGACCAGCACCCGCTTGCCGGCCAGCGGACCGGGTTCCGGAGCCGCGAGGACGGGCGCGGACGATTCCGCCGGCCAGCCGGGCTCCGCCGTCGTCCCCGGTTGTAAAGTCCCGTCTGCGAGGGCGGCGGTAATGAAGTCGTAGATGTCCGCCGGCTCGGGCAGCCGGCCGGGGCCGGTGTCCTTGCCGGTCAGGCGGCCGACCGCCGGTTCCATCACAGTGGTGCCGCGGCTGCGCAGCGTGGCCACGTTCGCCGCGGTGGCCGGGTGCTGCCACATTTCGGTGTGCATGGCCGGCACAAAGACCACAGGCGCGGTGGCCACCAGCAGGGTGTTGGTGAGCAGGTCGCCGGCCAGGCCGGCGGCGGCGCGCGCCAACAGGTCCGCTGTCGCCGGGCACACCACCACGAGGTCGGCTTCCTGGCCGAGGCGGACGTGGTTGACCGACTCGACGGCGTCGAAGACGCTGTTGCTCACCGGGTTGCCGGAGAGGGCCTCCCAGGTGGCGCGGCCAACGAAATTCTCGGCGGCGTCGGTCGGCATGACCGTCACCTCGTGGCCTGCTTCCTTAAACAACCGAAGCAGGGATGCCGACTTGTAGGCGGCGATCCCGCCGCCCACGCCCAGAATGATCCGCATGCCTGCCCCGGTGTTAGACGCTGGTTACTCTGCGGCCTTTTCGACGGGCTTGCTGACCAGCAGGCCCTCGTTGATTTCGCGCAGCGCGATGGACAGCGGCTTCTCGTTCAGCTTGGTGTCCACCAGCGGGCCGACATACTCGAACAGGCCTTCGTGCAGCTGCGAGTAGTAGGCGTTGATCTGGCGGGCACGCTTGGCACCGTAAATAACCAGCGCGTACTTCGAATCCGTTGCTTCCAGCAGGGAGTCGATCGGCGGGTTGATGATGCCTTCGAGGTTGGTCGACACAAAATCTCCAATGGGTTCCGGGACGTGTTCTTCGGGGCCCGCTCAGCGCGGGTGCGGAACAAGTCCCATCAATGAAACGAGCTCGTCTGCCGCCCGCTTGACATCGTCGTTAACGACGGTGAAATCGAACTCGGGCTCGGCAGCAAGTTCCAGTTTAGCGGTTTCCAGCCGGCGCTGCTGTTCCTCGGGTGTTTCGGTGCCGCGTCCCACCAGCCGGCGGACCATTTCCTCCCAGCTGGGCGGGGCCAGAAACACGAACGTGGCATCGGGCATGGACTGCTTGACCTGCCGGGCGCCCTGCAGGTCGATCTCCAAGAGCACGGACTTTCCGTCTGCCATGGCCTCGTCCACGGTGCGCCGCAGCGTGCCGTAGCGGTTCCGGCCGTGCACCAGGGCCCATTCCAGCATCTCGCCGGCCGCCACCAGGCGTTCGAACTCTTCGGGGCCGACGAAAAAGTAGTGGACGCCGTCCTGCTCGCCGGGCCGCGGTTCGCGGGTGGTGGCCGAGACCGACAGCCAGACGTCGGGGTAGTTGTCGCGGATATAGGTCGAAACGGTGCCCTTGCCGACGGCCGTTGGGCCGGCGAGAACGGTCAGGCGGGGTTTGTCGGACATATCTTCCATCTGTTACTGGGATTCCAAGTGGTCTATCAGGGCTCGCCGCTGGTGGATGCCGAGCCCGCGCAGCCGGCGGCTGGGCGCAATGCGGACTGTCTCCATGATGGCGGCGGCGCGGACCGGTCCGATGCCCGGCAACGATTCGAGCAGTTCGGCCACGCGCAGCCGGCCGACCGATTCCATCGAAGCGGCGGCCTCGATCACCTCGGCGACGGTCATGGCGCCGGATTTCACTTTGGCCTTGATCTCTGCACGTTCGACCCGGGCGGCCGTCGCTTTTAGCCGTGCGGTGGTGCGTTCGCTCTCCGTCAGCGGTCGAAGACCCACAGCTCCTCCAGACAATCCGGCCCGTCGGACAAGATGCCGGGCGGGCATATTGGGCATGAATTGAACTTACCAGAACGGCAACGCCGCGGCTGAGGGTCGGCTGCCCGGCGCAGGAGGTGTGCACGGGGCAGCCGCCCAGACGCGCTACTCAGCCCACGAGGCCCGCCAGACCGGCCAGGGTGCGGTCCGCGGCGGCGCGCAGGGCGGCGGCGTCCGGGCCCGCCTGGAGGATGTCCCGGCTGGAGGTAGCCAGGACATTCCCGACGGCGGAGCCGAAGGCCGCCGCGATGTCCGCCCCGGTGGCGCCCTGGGCGCCCAGCCCAGGGGCCAGCAGCGGCCCGTTGACCGAGGCCAGGTCCACCCCGAGCCGTTCCATCACCTCGGCCCGGACCGTGGCGCCGACCACCAGGCCGACGGAGCCCAGCTCCCCGGCCCGGCCGGCCTCCGCGTTGTCGGCCGCCGCGGCTTCCGCGATCCGGGCGGCCACGGACTCCGCGCCGCCGACGTGCTGCACGCTGGCGCCCTCCGGGTTGGAGGTCAACGCCAGCACGAACACCCCGCGGCCGGTTGCCGCCGCCAGGTCCAGCGCCGGCCGCAGGGATTCGTACCCGAGGTAGGGACTGAGCGTCACGGCGTCGGCCGCCAGCGGCGAACCGTCCCGCAGCCACGCGTCCGCGTAGGCGGCCATGGTGGAGCCGATGTCGCCGCGCTTGGCGTCGGCAATGGTCAGGGCACCGGCCTGGCCCGCGGCCGCCAGCAGCTTCTCCAGTACAGCCACGCCGGCCGAACCGTGCCGTTCGTACAGCGCAACCTGGGGCTTGAGGGCGGCAGCCTGCTCCCCCACCGCGTCCAGCACGGTGAGGGAGAAGCGTTCCAGCCCTCCGGCGTCGTCGTTCAGTCCCCAGGCGGAGAGCAGCGACGGGTGCGGGTCGATCCCCACACACAGGGGCCCGCGGGCCTCCATCGCCGCCCGCAGCCGCTGCCCGAAGGTGGCGGGCTGCGGCCGGGCGTGCGGCTCAGGCATGGAAGGCGGCCTTCAGGTTCTCGGCGTGCTCCTGCAGGCTGGTGACATCCCACTCGTACTGGCGCATCGCTTCGATGGCCTGGATGGCGGCGCCGAACTCGGACACCGTGGTGATGATCGGCGTGCCCACCGACGTCGCCGCCGCGCGGATCTCGTAGCCGTCACCGCGGGCCTGGCCGCCGGAGGGGGTGTTGAGGACGAGTCCGATCTGGCCCTCGGTGATCAGGTCGACGATGGTGCCCTCGCCGTCGTCGGACCGTCCCTCGGCGACCTTCCGCACCGTGGTGGACTGGATGCCGTTGCGGCGCAGGACCTCGGCCGTGCCGCCGGTCGAGAGGATCTCGAAGCCCAGGTCCACCAGCAGCTTCACCGGCATGATGATGGAGCGCTTGTCGCGGTTGGCCACCGAGACGAACACCTTGCCGGACGTGGGCAGGGCGCTGCCGGCCGCGGCCTGGCTCTTGGCGAACGCCGTGTCGAAGTACTTGTCGATGCCCATGACCTCGCCGGTGGAACGCATTTCCGGGCCGAGCAGCGAGTCGACCACGGTGCCCTCCGGCGTGCGGAACCGGCTGAACGGCAGCACCGCTTCCTTCACCGCCACCGGTGCCTCCAGCGGCAGCCGGGAACCGTCGCCGGTCTCCGGCAGCACCTTGTAGACGCTGCGCAGCATGTCGATGTCCACGCCGGTGCCGATCAGCGCCGCGGCCTTGGCCAGCTGCACGCCGGTGGCCTTGGACACGAACGGGACGGTGCGGGAAGCGCGCGGGTTGGCCTCGATCACATAGAGCACGTCGGCGGCCAGCGCGAACTGGATGTTGATCAGGCCGCGCACCCCCACGCCCTCGGCGATGGCGGCGGTGGCCTTGCGCACCCGCTCCAGCACGTCGGCGCCCAGGGTGATCGGCGGCAGCACGCACGCCGAGTCCCCGGAGTGGATGCCGGCCTCCTCGATGTGCTCCATGATGCCGCCGACGTAGAGATCCTTGCCGTCGTAGAGGGCGTCGACGTCGATCTCGATGGCGTCTTCCAGGAAGCGGTCCACCAGCACCGGATGGTCCGGGGTGATCTCGGTGGCGTTGGCGATGTAGCGCGACAGGTTGGCCTCGTCGTAGACGATCTCCATGCCGCGCCCGCCCAGCACGTACGACGGGCGGACCAGCACGGGGTAGCCGATCTCGTCGGCGATCTTCTTCGCCTCCTCGAAGGAAACGGCGGTGCCGTTCTTCGGGGCTATCAGCCCGGCCGAATCCAGCACCCGCTGGAAGGCGCCGCGGTGCTCGGCCAGGTCGATGGCCTCCGGCGAGGTGCCGAGGATCGGGATGCCGGCGTCGGCCAGCGCCTGCGCCAGCTTCAGCGGCGTCTGGCCGCCCAGCTGCACGAACACGCCGAGCACGCCGCCGGTGCGCTCCTCCGCGGCAATGACCTCCAGCACGTCCTCGAGCGTGAGCGGCTCGAAGTACAGGCGGTTGGAGATGTCGTAGTCGGTGGAGACGGTCTCCGGGTTGCAGTTGATCATGACCGTCTCGTGCCCGGCCTTGCGCAGCGCCATGGTGGCGTGGACGCAGGAGTAGTCGAACTCGATGCCCTGGCCGATCCGGTTGGGGCCGGAGCCGAGGATGATCACCGACGGCTTCGCGTGCAGCTCGACCTCGTCCTCCTCGTCGTAGGACGAGTAGTGGTACGGGGTGTAGGCGGCGAATTCGGCGGCGCAGGTGTCCACCGTCTTGAACACCGGGCGGATGCCCAGCGCGTGCCGGACCCCGCGGACCACTGCCTCGCTGGTGTGGCTGAGCTTGCCGATCTGTTCATCGGAGAAGCCGTGCCGCTTGGCCAGCCGCAGGATGTCCTCGGTCAGCGCCGGCGCCCGGCGGATTTCGGTGGCCACTTCGTTGATCAGCTGCAACTGGTCCAGGAACCACGGGTCGATCGCGGTGGCTTCGAAGACCTGCTCGACGGTGGCACCGCCGAGCAGCGCCCGCTGCACCATCGAGAGCCGTTCGGTGGACCCGACCCTGGACTTGGCCAGCAGTTCGGGCACGTCATAGTCGTTGACCGGGTCGAACTCGAGCTGCGACCCCTTCTGCTCCAGCGACCGCAGCGCCTTCTGCAGCGCCTCGGTGAAGTTGCGGCCGATGGCCATCGCCTCGCCGACGGACTTCATGGTGGTGGTCAGCGTCGGGTCGGCGGCCGGGAACTTCTCGAACGCGAAACGCGGAACCTTGACGACGACGTAGTCCAGCGTCGGTTCGAAGGCTGCCGGGGTCTGCTGGGTGATGTCGTTGGGGATCTCGTCCAGCGTGTACCCGAGCGACAGCTTGGTGGCGATCTTGGCGATCGCGAAACCGGTGGCCTTGGAGGCCAGCGCGGAGGACCGGGAAACGCGCGGGTTCATTTCGATCACGACGACGCGGCCGGTGTCCGGTTCGATGGCGAACTGGATGTTGCAGCCGCCGGTGTCGACGCCGACTTCGCGGATCACCGCGATGGAGATGTCGCGCAGCTTCTGGAACTCGCGGTCGGTCAGCGTCATGGCGGGGGCGACCGTGATGGAGTCGCCGGTGTGCACGCCCACCGGATCGAAGTTTTCGATCGAGCACACGACGACGACGTTGTCGTTCTTGTCGCGCATCATCTCGAGCTCGTATTCCTTCCAGCCCAGGATGCTCTCTTCGAGCAGCACCTCGCTGGTGGGGCTGTACTGGATGCCGGCCCCGGCGATCCGGCGCAGGTCGTCCGCGTTGTAGGCCATCCCGGAGCCGAGGCCGCCCATGGTGAAGGACGGGCGCACCACCATCGGGTAGCCCAGTTCCTCGGCCGCGGCGAAGGCCTCGTCCATCGAGTGCACGATCACGGACTTGGCGGACTCGGCGCCGCAGCGCTCCACCACGCCCTTGAACTTCTCCCGGTCTTCGCCGAGTTCGATGGCGGCGATGTTGGCGCCGATCAGCTCCACGTTGTACTTGTCCAGCACGCCGTTCTTGTCCAGCGCGATCGCGGTGTTCAGGGCGGTCTGGCCGCCCAGCGTGGGCAGCAGGGCGTCCGGGCGCTCCTTGGCGATGATCTTTTCGACCACCTCCGGGGTGATCGGCTCCACGTAGGTGGCGTCGGCGAACTCAGGGTCCGTCATGATCGTGGCGGGATTCGAGTTGACCAGGATGACCCGCAGGCCCTCCTCCTTCAGCACCCGCAGCGCCTGCGTGCCGGAATAGTCGAACTCGGCCGCCTGTCCGATCACGATGGGACCGGAACCGATGACCAGGACGGACTTCAGATCTTCTCTCTTGGGCATTACTTGCTTTCCTTCGTGGTCTCGGAAGCGGTCCCGGTCTGGTTGCGGCGGGAGTTCATCAGGTCGGTGAAGCGGTCGAACAGGGGCGCCGCATCGTGCGGCCCGGCGGCCGCCTCGGGGTGGTACTGGACGGAGAAGGCGGGGATGTCCAGGCAGTTCAGGCCCTCGACGACGTCGTCGTTGAGGCAGACGTGGCTGACCTCGACCCGGCCGAAGCGCTCTTCCGGGGCCAGCGTGGGCCCGTCCAGCGGGGCGTCGACGGCGAAGCCGTGGTTCTGCGAGGTGATTTCGACCTTTCCGGTGCGCCGGTCCATGACCGGCACGTTGATGCCGCGGTGGCCGTAGCGCAGCTTGTAGGTGCCGAAGCCCAGGGCGCGGCCCAGGATCTGGTTGCCGAAGCAGATGCCGAAGAACGGCAGGCCGGCGTCGAGCGCCTTGCGCAGCAGCAGCACCTGGCGGTCGGCCGTGGCCGGGTCGCCGGGGCCGTTGGACATGAACATGCCGTCGGGCGCCACGGCTTGGATGTCCTCGAAGCTGGCGGTGGCGGGCAGCACGTGCACGCGGATCCCGCGCTCGGCGAACCGGACGGGGGTCATGGCCTTGATGCCCAGGTCGAGGGCGGCGACGGTGAACCGCGGCTCCCCGTCCCAGCCGTGGTCGGCCGGGTCGACGGTGTAGGCCTCGGTGACGCTGACCTCTTCGGCGAGCCGGGCGCCTTCCATCGCCGGCTGCGCGGTGACCTCGGCCAGCAGCTCCGCCGCGGGGCGGGCGGCCGCGTCGCCGGAGAAGATGCCGGCCTTCATGGCGCCGCGTTCGCGCAGGTGGCGGGTCAGGGCGCGGGTGTCCACTCCCTGGATGCCCACGATGCCCTGGTTGACCAGTTCGTCGTCCAGGCTGCGCTCGGAGCGCCAGTTGGAGGGCCGGCGGGCCGGGTCGCGGACCACGTAGCCGGCCACCCAGATCCTGCGGGATTCCGCGTCGTCGTCGTTCACGCCGGTGTTGCCGATGTGGGGTGCGGTCTGCACCACCAGCTGGCGGGCGTAGGACGGGTCGGTGAGGGTCTCCTGGTAGCCGGTCATGCCGGTGGAAAAGACCGCCTCGCCCAGCGCGGTGCCCTGCGCGCCGTAGCTGCGGCCGCGGAAGGTCCGGCCGTCTTCGAGCACCAGCAGCGCCGGTGCGGAGAGGAAAGTTGTTTCTGCGCTCACGATAGGTCCTAGTCTTCCTGTACGGCGGGTAGGTATGTCTGCAGCTGCGCCAGCAGCGGTTGTTTGTCGGCGGCCTGCCGGGTTCGGAAGGCCGTGTCGACCTCGCGCTCCCCCAGCTTCCACGTGATCACGGCCAGGCCCTCGGACTCCACGAACTTGCCCACCATGCCGCTCTCGGTGCGGACGTCGGAGATGCTTTCGGCCGGAATGTAGAGGTCCGTGGAGCCGGGCCGCTCAATCAGCACGCCATGCGGATAGGTCCGCAGCGCCGCCTTGGTCCGGATGCCGAGGCCGTGGACGGCGACGCGGTCCAGCCAGTCCCCCGCCGTCGTCGTGACCACGTACATGCCTTCGTAGTAGCCGGTCGGGTTGGCGGTGTCCGCCGGGACCTGCGGCAGCGGCGCGATGTCCCGCTGCCGCTTGACCCGGTTGCGCCAGCCGACGCCCACCAGCACCATGAGCACGACGGCGACGGCGAGCATCACCAGGCCCGCTTGCATCTGGTTCATCTCAGGCCTCCCTTGCCGGGCGTGCCGGGGTGTTCAGGGCGCCCTCCAGCACCGTGGGGTGGCCGTTGAGGAACGTGGCGACCACGCGGCCGGGCAGCTCCCGGCCGGCGAACGGCGAGTTCCTGCCCTTGGTGGCCATGGCGGCGGGGTCCACCGTCCAGCGGGCCGCCGGGTCCACCAGGGTGATGTTGGCGGCCGATCCGGCGGCCAGCGGCTGGCCCTGGCCGGCCAGCCGGCTGATCCGGGCCGGCATGGCGGAGGTGATCCGGGCGAAGTCGGCCCAGCCGATCAGGCCGGATTCGATCATGGTCTGCTGCACGACGGACAGCGCGGTCTCCAGCCCGGTCATGCCCATGGCCGCCTGCGCCCACTCGCACTCCTTCGCCTCGGAGGGGTGCGGCGCGTGGTCGGTGCCGATGACGTCGATGGTGCCGTCGGCCAGGCCGGCGCGCAGGGCCTGCACGTCCTCGTCGGTGCGCAGGGGCGGGTTGACCTTGTAGACCGGGTCGTAGCTGCGGACCAGTTCGTCGGTCAGCCACAGGTGGTGCGGCGTAACCTCGGCGGTGACCTTGATCCCGCGGGCCTTGGCCCAGCGGATGAGCTCCACCGATCCGGCCGTGGAGACGTGGCAGACGTGCAGGCGGGAGTCCACGTGCTGGGCCAGCAGCACGTCGCGGGCGATGATGCTCTCCTCGGCGACGGCCGGCCAACCGGTCATGCCCAGCACCGCCGAGACGGTGCCTTCGTTCATCTGTGCCCCGTCGGTCAGCCGCGGCTCCTGGGCGTGCTGGGCGATCACGCCGTCGAAAGCCTTGACGTACTCCAGCGCGCGGCGCATCAGCACCGGGTCCGACACGCAGATGCCGTCGTCGGAAAAGACCCGGACCCGGGCCCGGGAGTCGGCCATCGCGCCGAGCTCGGCGAGCCGTTCGCCGGCCAGGCCCACGGTCACGGCGCCCACCGGGCGGACGTCTGCCCAGCCGGCGGTCCGGCCCAGCGTGTACACCTGCTCGACCACGCCGGCGGTGTCAGCGACCGGCGTCGAGTTGGCCATCGCGTGCACGGCCGTGAAGCCGCCCAGGGCCGCGGCGCGGGTCCCGGTCTCTACCGTCTCCGCATCCTCGCGGCCCGGCTCACGCAGATGCGTGTGCAGGTCCACCATGCCCGGCAGCGCGATCAGCCCGTCGGCATCGATGTCGACGGCGCCGGCCGCGCTCAGGCCGGTGCCCGCCTCCGCGATTCTCCCGCCGCGGACCAGCAGGTCGGCACGCTCCCCGCCGGTCAGCGAAGCCCCGCGGATCAGGTAGGTGGTTTCGCTGGACTGGGTCACTTGGCCTCCTGGGCGGCGATGGGTGCGGCGGATTCGGTGCCGCCGGAGAGCAACAGGTAGAGCGCGGCCATCCGCACGGCAACCCCGTTGCGTACCTGGTCCAGCACGGTGGACCGCGGCGAGTCGGCTGCCGCCGAGGAAATTTCCAGCCCGCGGTTCATCGGGCCGGGGTGCATGATGATGGTGCCGGCGCGGCCGGAGGCGTCCAGCGCCGCCAGGCGGCGGTCGTCGAACCCCCAGCGGCGCGAATACTCCTGCGTGGACGGGAAGTAGGCGGCGTTCATCCGCTCCCCCTGCACGCGCAGCATCATGACGGCGTCGGTGCCCTCGGCCAGCGTGGCGTCCAGGTCGTAGCTGATCGTGCACGGCCACTGGCGGCTGCCCACCGGCAGCAGCGTCGGCGGGGCGACCATGGTGACCTCGGCGCCGAGGGTGCGCAGCAGCCAGAGGTTGGAGCGGGCCACCCGGGAGTGCAGGATGTCCCCGACGATGGCCACCTTCATGCCGGCCAGGTCGCTCCCGGCCGAGGCCGTGCCGGAGAGCCTGGCCCACGTGCGCCGCAGCGTGAACGCGTCCAGAAGCGCTTGGGTGGGATGTTCGTGGGTGCCGTCGCCGGCGTTCACCACGGCGGCGTCGATCCAGCCCGACCCGGCCAGCCGGGCCGGTGCCCCGGAGGCCCAGTGCCGGATGACGACGGCGTCTGCGCCCATCGCCTCCAGGGTCTGGGCCGTGTCCTTGAGCGATTCGCCCTTGGAGACCGAGGATCCCTTGGCCGCGAAGTTGATGACGTCGGCCGAGAGCCGCTTGGCGGCGGCTTCGAAGGAAATGCGGGTGCGGGTGGAGTCCTCGAAGAAGAGGTTGACCACGGTGCGGCCGCGCAGCACGGGCAGTTTCTTGACCTCGCGCTGGGAGACCGCCGACATCTCCTCGGCTGTGTCCAGGATCTGCACCGCGTCCTGCTTGGCCAGGTCCGCGGTGGAGAGCAGGTGTTTCATGCGCTGACGTCCTCGATCACTACTTCGTCGGCCGCCGGTGCGCCGTTGTTGGTGTCGGTCTCGGCCAGCCGGACCCGGACCTTCTCCTTGGAGGAGGTGGGAAGGTTCTTGCCGACGTGGTCGGCGCGGATCGGCAGCTCGCGGTGCCCGCGGTCCACCAGCACGGCCAGCCGCACGATCCGTGGCCGGCCCAGGTCCACCAGGGCGTCCAAGGCGGCGCGGATGGTGCGCCCGGAATAAAGCACGTCGTCGACCAGCACCACGACCTTGTCGTCGATGCCGTCGGCCGGCAGCTGGGTGGGCAGCGGCGAACGCGTGGGATGCCGGCGCAGATCGTCGCGGAACATGGTCACGTCAAGCTGGCCGATGATTTTGTCGGCGGCGACCGAGGGGTCGGTGGCGGCGATCTTGGCGGCCAGCCGCCGGGCCAGCGGAAAACCGCGGCGCGGGATGCCCAGCAGGACCAGGTCCTGGGAGCCTTTGTTCGCCTCGAGGATCTCGTGGGCGATACGGGTCAATGCGCGGTTGATGTCCGCTTCGGCAAGTACAACGCGCGACGATGCCGGCTGCGCCGGGTGGTCCGTGTTCATCTGTTGCCGCCTCCTTCCCCGCCTCACTGGACGGAATTTAAAGGTTGCTTGCGCCCTCAAAATTACCATGCCTGGCTCGGCTCCTGCCGTTCGTGACGGCTGTGCGACGGCGATGCGCGGACGATGTGCGCAAGCTCACCGACCCGCTGTGGGTTCCCCCACCCCCCCCGTCCCCGATCCGGCCCGGACGCGGAGACGGCGGGTGCCCGCCAAAGGGGGGCACCCGCCGTCGCGCGTGGGGATGGTGGCTGCGGGCCGGGGTCAGGCCAGGAGGGTGGGCTTGAGCTGCTGCAGCCGGCCCAGCAGGCCGTTGACGAAGGACGGCGACTCGTCCGTCGACAGAGTCTTGGCCAGTTCCACGGCCTCGCTGACCGCTACGCCGTCGGGGACTTCGTCGTTGTAGAGCAGTTCCCAGGAGCCGACCCGCAGGATGATGCGGTCCACCGCGGGCATCCGTTCCAGCGTCCAGCCCTGGGCGTATGTGGACAGGAACTCGTCGATGGTCGGTTGGAGCGCGGCGACGCCCTCCACGATCTGCGCGGTATAAGGGTTGATCACCTGGTCGGTGTTGCCCCGACCGGCCAGCGCCTCGGCGGCGGACACGCCGCGCTGTTCGGCTTCAAAGAGGACGTCGACGGCCCTGCGGCGGGCTTTGCCGCGGGCAGAAGTGGGAGCACTCACTAGTCGTTGACTCGTCCCAGGTAGTCGCCGGTGCGGGTGTCGACCTTGACCTTGGTGCCGGTCTCCAGGAACAGCGGAACCTGGATCTGGTAGCCGGTCTCCACCGTGGCGGGCTTGGTGCCGCCGGTGGAACGGTCGCCCTGCAGGCCGGGCTCGGTGTAAGTGATCTCCATGACCACGGAGGCGGGCAGCTCGATGTAGAGCGGGATGCCGTCGTGCATGGCGATGTTGACCTTGATGTTTTCCAGCAGGAAGTTCTCGTCGTCACCGACCACCGGGCCGGGAACGGTGACCTGGTCGTAGTCCTGCACGTCCATGAAGACGAAGTCGTCGCCGTCCTTGTACAGGTAGGTGTAATCGCGGCGGTCAACCGTGGCGGTCTCGATCTTCAGGCCGGCGTTGAACGTCTTGTCCTGGATCTTGCCGCTGACGACATTCTTGATCTTGGTGCGCACGAACGCGCCGCCCTTGCCCGGCTTCACGTGCTGGAACTCAATGACGTTCCACAGCTGGCCGTCCAGCTTCAGCACGGTGCCGTTCTTGATGTCGTTGGTCGTGGCCACAGTTTCACTTTCGTCGATGATGGCGGGCCGCGGGCGGAAAGTCCGCCCGGCCCGGAGCGAAGTCCAGCAGACATTCTACCTGCTGGCGGGTTGCCTGACCGAAGCGTGGCCCTGCGGATGGGCTGGCCGCGCTTTGTCGCGGAGCGGCTGTGGCGGCCGGCAACGCCAGCCGCTGCCGCGGACAGAGTGGGCGGCTGCGTCCCGCGTTTAGCCCTAACGTCCCACGTCTTGGCAGCGTGAAGGATCCTGACGTGCGGCGATGTCCGGGCTTGCCGGCCAAACGTGGGAGCGAACGCAAGGCGCGCGGGACCCTACGCGCGCGGGACCCCGCACCGATTGGGGCGCTGGCTCTCCGGTGGGGCGCTGACTCTCCGGACGGGCGGCCCAACGTGTCCACGTTCCGCAGGAATTGTCCAACTCTTGGAGGCGCCCAAGCTCCTGACCTGCGGAAACGCCGGCCGCCCTGCCAAAAGGTGGACAGCACGGGAGTTGAAATCCACTGGGCACCGCCCTCGGCCGCCTCCGGCACCACGCGGCGTCCGGCGCTACTCGGCGATCTCCTGGTAGGCGGCGAACAGCAGCGAGGTGTCCGGGACTTCCAGGATTCCGGGCTTGGCCAGGCCGTCCAGCACCACGAACCGCAGCAGGTCGCCGCGGGCCTTCTTGTCGCGCTTCATCCCGTCCAGCAGCGCGGCCCAGCGGTCGCGGCGGTAGGTCACGGGCAGTCCGAGCGACGTCAGGATCGCCTGGTGCCGGTCAGCGGTGGCATCGTCCAGCCGGCCCACCATCCGGGACAGCTCGGCGGCAAAGGCCAGGCCGATCGAAACGGCCGCGCCGTGGCGCATCTGGTAGCGCTCGGCCAGCTCGATCGCGTGGCCGAGGGTGTGCCCGTAGTTCAGGAACTCCCGGCGTCCCGACTCGCGCAGGTCGGAGGAGACTATCTCGGCCTTGACCCGGATGGACCGCTCGATGATCTCCCGCAGCTGCGGCGTGCCGGCGGTGCTGGCGGCCTTGGGGTCCGCTTCGATCACCTCCAAGATGGCCGGGTCCGCGATGAAGCCGCACTTGACGGCTTCGGCCAGGCCGGTGACCAGTTCGTTGGGCGGCAGTGTCTGCAGCGCGTCCAGGTCGGCCAGCACCGCGGCCGGCGGGTGGAACGCGCCGACCAGGTTCTTGCCCTCGGCGGTGTTGATGCCGGTCTTGCCGCCCACCGCGGCGTCCACCATGCCCAGCAGGCTGGTGGGGATGTGCACCACCTTGACGCCGCGCAGCCAGGTGGCGGCCACGAAGCCGGCCACGTCGGTGACCGCCCCGCCGCCCACGGCCACGATGGCGTCCGAGCGGGTGAAGTCGTTCTGTCCCAGCACCTGCCAGCAGAACGAGGCCACCTGGATGTGCTTTCCCTCCTCGGCGTCGGGAATTTCGGCGGTCAGCGCCTCCAGCCCGTTGGCGGCCAGGTCCTCGCGCACCGCGTCGCCGGTGGCGCGCAGCGCGCGCGGGTGGATCACCAGAACCTTGCGGACCCGCTCCCCCAGCACCTGCGGCAGGCGGCCCAGCAGCGCGTGGCCGACGACGACGTCGTACGCCTCCTGGGGCGTGTTGCCGGTGACCGGGATGGTGGTTGCCTCGGCGGTGTTGCTCACGGTTCGTGCCTTTCATCAAGCAGTTGTCTCAGTTCGGCCAGCAGTTGCTGCTGTGATTTGCCGCGGGTGTCCAGCACCAGGTCCGCGAGCCGTTCGTAGACCGGCCGGCGTTGTCCAAAGGTCTCGATCCAGCGGCCTACGGGGTCGCCGGCCAGCAGCGGCCGGCCGGTGTCCTTGATGATGCGCGGCCGCACGGTATCCACGTCGATGTCCAGGAAAACCACGGTGCAGTTGGCCAGCAGCTGCTGGGTGCCGGTGTCCAGGATGGCGCCGCCGCCCAGCGACACGACGGCGGGCGGCCGGCCGGCGGCGAGCAGTGCCGCCACTTCGCGGGCCTCGAGCTCGCGGAAGGCGTGTTCGCCCATCGAGGTGAAGATGGCGGGAATGGGTCCGTGCCGTTCGACGAGCCGCTTGTCGCTGTCGGCGAAGGCGAGGCCGTGCCGGCTGGCGAACTGGCTGCCCAGCGTCGATTTGCCGGACGCCATCGGGCCGATCAGGACCAGGTGGCGCCGCAGCTTGAGCGGCTGCCCGGCTGCCATTAGCGGCCGATCGAATCCAGCGACTCCGGGATCGCCGCCAGGTAGGACCGGAGGTTGCGTGCCGTCTCGCTCACGGAGTCGCCGCCGAACTTCTCGGTCACGGCCTCGGCGAGCACCAGGGCCACCATGGCTTCGGCGACGACGCCGGATGCCGGCACCGCGCAGACGTCGGACCGCTGGTGGTGGGCCTTGGCCGGTTCTCCGGTGGTGACGTCGATGGTAGACAGCGCGCGGGGCACCGTGGCGATCGGTTTCATGGCCGCGCGGACGCGCAGGGTCTCCCCGATGCTCATGCCGCCCTCGATGCCGCCGGCCCGGTTGCTGGCCCGCACGATGGTGCCGTCGTCGTCTCGGACGATCTCGTCGTGGGCTTCCGATCCGCGGCGGGCGGCGGTGAGGAAGCCGTCGCCGACCTCCACGCCCTTGATCGCCTGGATTCCCATCAAGGCGGCGGCCAGGCGGGCGTCCAGCCGGCGGTCCCAGTGCACGTAGCTGCCCAGTCCGGGCGGCAGGCCGTAGGCCAGTACCTCGACCACGCCGCCGAGGGTTTCGCCGTCCTTGTGCGCCTGGTCCACTTCCAGCACCATGGCCTCGGACGTCTCGGCGTCGAAGCAGCGCAGCGGATCTTCGTCCAGTGCCAGGACATCGCCCGGCCCGGGAAGCGGGCAGCCTTCGGGTACGGAGACCCGCCCGACCGCGGTGGTGTGGCTGACCAGCCGGATGCCCAGCGCGGCGAGGAATTTCGCGGCCACGGTTCCCAGGGCCACGCGGGCCGCGGTCTCCCGGGCGCTGGCCCGTTCCAGCACGGGGCGGGCTTCGTCGAAGCCGTACTTCTGCATGCCGGTGAAGTCGGCGTGGCCCGGCCGGGGCCGGGTGAGCGGGGCGTTGCGGGCCAGGTCCGCCAGGGCCGCCGGATCCACCGGGTCGGCGGACATGACGGTTTCCCACTTGGGCCATTCGGTGTTGGCGACCTCGATGGCCACCGGGCCGCCCTGGGTCAGGCCGTGGCGGACGCCGCCCACCAGGGTGACCTGGTCCTTTTCGAACTTCATCCGGGCGCCGCGGCCGTAGCCAAGACGCCGCCGGGCCAGGGCATCCTGGACCTCGGCCGCGGTCAGTTCGACGCCGGCAGGGACGCCTTCGATAATGCCTACCAGGGCCGGACCATGGGATTCACCGGCGGTTAACCAACGCAACATGGATTCAATACTGCCATGCCTCGGCGGGCTGTTTAGCGCCGCGGTGCACCTACCGCGTCACACATCACATTTGTGACTTCGGCGGCGCTGGTGAAGCGGTCGCCGGCGAACAGGCGCACCTGTTCCACGGCCTGGTAGATCAGCATTTCCAATCCATGGACCACCGCCCCGCCGTGGCGCTGCCAGACGGCCGCCAGCTCGCTGGGCCAGGGATCGTAGGCGACGTCGAGCAGCACCCGGCCGCTCCGGTCCGTTCCGGCCTCCGCCGCCAGCTCCGCGGCCAGGGAATCGGCGGCGCGCGGCGGCAGGGTGCACACCACCGTCCCGGCCCGCCGCAGCGCGGCGGCCGCCTGGTCCCACCCGGCCACCCGCAGCGGCAGGCCGAAGTGGCGGGCGATGCCTTGCACGCTCCCTGCGTTGGCCGGATTCCGCAGGCACAGGGTCACCTCGGACGGTTTCAGGTCCGCCAGCGCGGCGGCGGCCGCCGCGGCGGTGCCGCCGCCGCCGAGGATTACTGCAGGTTCGCCCTCTGCGACGCCGCCGTGGCGCAGCGCGCCGACGATGCCGGCCACGTCCGTGTTGTGACCGGAGAGCGTCACGCCTCCCCCGCCGTCGTACTCGGGAACCACGGTGTTGAGCACTCCCAGCAGGTCCACCAGTTCGCTGACCCGGTCCATCTGGCCGACCATGGCGGCCTTCAACGGCATGGTCACCGACAGCCCGGCCCAGTCCCGCTCGGCGCGCAGGTTTCGGACGAACTGCGGCACGCGGTCCGCCGTGAGATCGATGGCCCGGTAGCTGCAGTCGAAGCCGATCAGTTCATAGGCGGCGCGGTGCAGGGCCGGCGACCGGGAGTGGTCGATCGGATGGCCGAGCACCGCCGCCTGGTACTGCCGGGAAGCGGGCCGCGCGCCGGCCGGCACGCCGTCCGCGGGACGGTCGGTCAGCTGCACCGGCCCTCTTCCTGCTCGCTGCACCACTGCAGGTATTCCTTGGTGTAGGAGTTGTGCTCCGCCAGCGTCTCGGCGAACTTAGTCTCGCCGGTGTCCAGGTTGACCGTCACCCAGTAGTAGTAGGGGACGTCGGCCGGGTTGGCGGCCGCGTCGATGGCAGGTCCGCCGGGCGAGTTGATCGGCCCGGCCGGCAGCCCGGTGTGCGCGTACGTGTTGTACGGATTGGACTTGTCGGCCTTCTCCTCGGGCGTGATGTCGTAGCCCTTCCGGCCCAGCCCGTACGTGACCGTGGCGTCGGACTGGATCAGGCCGTTCGTTTCGGTGTTGTCGGGCTTCAGCCGGTTCTGGATGGCCCCGGCGACCTTGGCGTAGTCGGCTTCGCCGGCCTCGGCTTCGATGATGCTGGCGATGGTCAGCACCCGGAACTGTTCCTGCGGATCGGTGATGCCGTCCGCGGTCAGCCGCTCCTTGGTGTTGGCGACCAGTTCGGAAATGATGTCCTCCGCGGTGGCGTCCAGCGGCCAGCGGTACTCGCCGGGGAACAGGTACCCTTCCAGGTTCCGTGCTTCCTTGGGCAAATCGAACTGCTGCGGATTCTTGGCCAGCTCCGCGAACTCGGAGGCCGGGATCTTCGTGCCCTTGCTCAGGGCGTCGAACACCTCGTCCTGCCGCCAGGTGCGGTTGATGGCAACGTAGGAAACCTTCTCCCCCACGTCCGCGAGCAGGATAGCGGCCGCGTCGGCGGCCGGCAGCTTGTACTGCATCTGGTAGTCGCCGGGCTGGACCTCGCGGCCGTTGGCCTGGCTGGCCAGTTCGCCCAGGAAGATTTCGCTGTTGGAGACGATGTCCTGCTCCACCAGTGAACCGGCGATGGCCAGCGGGCCGGCGCCTTGTTCCACGGTGAAGGTCACCTGTCCCTCCCCGGGGCCGGCGTAGTCTTCGGGACCGCCGCCCATGCCGAGCAGGTTCTGCAGGAACAGCACGACGCCGACCAGGCCGGCGGCGAAGACGGCGAACACCACCAGCATGATCGTGTTGCGCCGGCGGCGGGCGCGCTGCTTGCTGCGGGGCGGGCCCTTGCGGCCCGGCGCCGGTTCGTCCTCGAAAAAGTCCAGCCGGCCGTCGTGGTAAACCTGTCCGTCGTCCTGGTACACGACGCCGCCGTCGGCCACGTCCCAGTTTTGCTCCGCGTCGCTGTCCGGGGCGGGAACCTGCTGGTGGACGACGGTGGCCGGCTCCGGTTCATGCCAGGCGGCGGCCGGTTCGTCCCCGACGCCGGGTTCCGGCTCCGGCTCATGCCAGGCGGCGGCCTGTTCGTCCCCGAGGCCCGGTTCCGGCTCGGTCCAGCCGGCCGGGGCCGGTGCCTCCCCTATGCCGGCAGCCGGCTCGTCCCGAGTGGGGGCGACGGGGGCCGCGGGCTGGGCGGGCGGAGAAGGCCATGCCTCGTCCGCGGGCGCTTCCTCCCATTCGGGTACGGCGTCGTCGTCCCAGTACGGCGGGACGGTGTCGTCGAAGCGCGGGTCGGCGGCCTGGCGGCCGCGTGCGGCGCGCCGGGACGGCAGGTTGTTCCAGTCGTCGGGGTGCTTGCTCATGTCCCGGGGTCCCCGCTTCGGTCATGTCCGTGCGAAATCGTCGGCTCCTCATGGCTGGCAGCCGGCACATGGCTGCCGGCGGGCGGTGCGACAGGTGTCCCCACGTCCTGCCCTTGGGCCCGTTGCATGTCAATAGCCTGCTGCAGTATACCCACTGCGGCTACCTGATCAACTACTTTACGATGTTGACGTGTATCCATACCAGCCTCCCGCAGTCCGCGGTGCGCGGCCACGGTCGTCAGACGCTCGTCGATCAGGTTGACCCTGGCTACCGACCCCGCCCCGGCCAGCGCCGCGGCCAGCTTCCGGGCGTAATCGCGGGCCATTTCGGTGGAGGCCGAGTCGCCGCCCGAAAGCGTCCGGGGCAGCCCCACGAACACCTGCACGGCGTCCCGCTCGGCGGCCTCGCGCACCAGGACCCTGACGTCGCTGTCTTTCTTGGCGTCGCGCTTCAGGGTGCGCACCGGGGTGGCCAGGATCCCGTCCGGATCACAGCTGGCCACGCCCACGCGCACCGCGCCGACGTCGACACCAAGCTTGGTGCCGCGCGGATAATCGGGAACAGACACCGGATGCCCTAGCGGTTGGCGACCGCGGCCGTCACGGCGGCCAGTGCCTCGTCGATCTTGGTGGCATCGGACCCGCCGCCCTGTGCGACGTCGTCCTTGCCGCCGCCTCCGCCGCCCAGTACTCCGGCGGCGGTCTTGACCAGGGCGCCGGCCTTGACACCGGCGGCACGGGCGGCCTCGTTGGTGGCCACTAGGATCAGGGGCCGGCCGTTGGCCACACCCGTCATTGCCACGGTGACCGGGTCGGAGCCCAGCCGCGTCCGCAGGTCCAGGGCCAGGGCCCGGAGGTCGTCCGCGCCGCTGAGTTCACCCGCATGGTGCGCCAGCAGCCGGACCCCCGCCACGTCCTGGGCCTGGGCCACCAGCGAGGCGGCCGAGGCGGCGAGCTGTTCCTTGCGGAGCTTGTCCAGCTCCTTCTCCACGGACTTGAGCTTGGCCAGGGTGGCGGAAATCCGCTCGGGCAGCTGTGCCACCGGCACCTTCAGCATTTCGGAGAGTTCGTTCACCAGCGCGCGCTCGGCGGCCATGTGGCGGAAGGCCTCCATGCCCACGAACGCCTCCACGCGCCGGTTGCCCGATCCCACCGATGCCTCGCCCAGCAGGGTCAGCGAACCGATCTGCGAGGTGGCCTCCACATGGGTGCCGCCGCAAAGCTCGCGGGACCACGCGCCGTCGATCTCCACCACGCGCACGGTGTCCCCGTAGGCCTCGCCGAACAGTGCCATGGCGCCCAGCTCGCGGGCCTGGGCCAGCGGCATGACGCGGGTCTGGACCTCGAAGTTGTTGCGGATGGCCAGGTTCGAGACCTCTTCGACCTCCGACTTGGCGGCGTCGGAGAGGCCCTCGCCCCAGGAGAAGTCGAAGCGAAGGTAGCCGGCCTTGTTGAACGAACCGCGCTGCAGCGCCTCCGGGCCCAGGATCTGGTGCAGGGCCGCGTGGATGATGTGCGTGCCGGTGTGCGCCTGCTCGCCGGCCTGGCGGCGCTGGGCGTCGACGGCGGCCTGCACCATGGCGCCGGACGGCAGTTCGCCCTCGCGCACCACGGCCTTGTGCACGCTCAGGCCCTTGACGGGCTTCTGCACGTCGAGCACCTCGACCACGAACCCGTCGCCGGTGATCAGCCCGACGTCCGCGGCCTGCCCGCCGGCCTCGGCGTAGAACGGGGTGGCGTCGAGCACCAGTTCGATTTCCTCGCCCTGGCCGGCGAAGCCGCGCACCTCGCCGCCGCGGACGATGCCGCGCACCGTGGATTCGGTGGTGAGTTCGTCGTAGCCGGTGAAGACGGTCTCGCCACCGGCGAGCATCTCGCGGAAGACGGACACGTCGGCATGGCCCAGCTTCTTGCCGCGGGCGTCGGCCTGGGCGCGCTCGCGCTGTTCGGCCATCAGCGTGCGGAATCCGGCCTCGTCCACCTGCAGGCCGGCTTCCTCGGCCATCTCGAGGGTCAGGTCGATCGGGAAGCCGTAGGTGTCGTGCAGGGTGAAGGCGTCCTCGCCGGAGATCGGCTTGGCGGCGGCCTTGGATTCCTTCACGGCCTCTTCGAGCCGGGCGGTACCGGAGGCAATGGTGCGCAGGAACGCCTTCTCCTCCGCGTAGGCAATCCGGCTGATGCGCTCGAAGTCCTCGGCCACTTCCGGGTAGGTGCCCTTCATCGCGTCCCGGGAGACCGGCAGCAGGTCCGGCAGGCAGGCGCGTTCCACGCCGAGCAGGCGCATGGCGCGCACCGCCCGGCGGATCAGCCGGCGCAGCACGTAGCCGCGGCCCTCGTTGGAGGGGGTCACGCCGTCGGAGATCAGCATCAGGGAGGAGCGGATGTGGTCGGCGACCACGCGCATTCGCACATCGTCGCCGTGGTGCGGGTCGTCGTCGGACTCGGCGCTGGTGTACTCCTTGCCGGAGATCTCCGCGGCCTTGTCCAGCACGGGGCGGACCTGGTCCGTCTCGTACATGTTCTCCACGCCCTGCAGGATCATCGCGAGGCGTTCCATGCCCAGGCCGGTGTCGATGTTTTTCTGCGGCAATTCGCCCAGGATCTCGAAGTCCTCCTTGCCGATGCCGGCGCCGCGCTGGTACTGCATGAAGACCAGGTTCCAGATTTCGATGTAGCGGGTCTCGTCGGCGATCGGGCCGCCCTCGATCCCGTACTCCGGGCCGCGGTCGTAGAAGATTTCCGAGCAGGGGCCGGCCGGGCCGGGCTGGCCGGTGGACCAGTAGTTGTCCTTCTTGCCGGACTTCTGGATCCGGTCGGCCGGAACGCCCACCTGGTCGCGCCAGATGGCCAGTGCTTCCTCGTCCTCTTCGTACACGGTGATCCAGAGCTTCTCCGGCGGCAGGCCGTAGCCGCCCTGCTCCACCGGGCTGGTCAGCAGTTCCCAGGCCATCGCGATGGCCTGTTCCTTGAAGTAGTCGCCGAAGGAGAAGTTGCCGCACATCTGGAAGAACGTGCCGTGCCGGACGGTCTTGCCGACCTCTTCAATGTCCGCGGTGCGGATGCATTTCTGTACGCTGGTGGCGCGCGGGTACGGCGGCGTCTCGCGGGCGGTCAGATACGGGATGAACGGCACCATGCCGGCCACGGTGAACAGCAGCGACGGATCCGGCGACACGAGGGACGCGGAGGGGACCACGGAATGGCCCTTCTTCTCGAAGAAGTCGAGCCAGCGGCGGACAATCTCATGGGATTTCATGGTGCCTGTGTCTTACCTTCCGGGGTGCAATACGGTTGTGGGCGCCGGGCTGCGGCTTCGGTGACCGTAAAAAACTTATCGCTTGCGGACGTCGTCGGCGGAATCGATGCCCAGGGCCAGGCGCAGGTCGGTTTCACGTTCCTGCATGCCGTCGCGGACCGCGTCGGCGAAGTTGGCTACGGAGTCGGCCGCCTGCGCCAGGGCGCGGTTCAGACCCGCCGGGCCCAACGCCTCGCGCGTTTGGGACACCTTGCGTACCGCGAGCACGCCGATCGCCACGCCGGCGGCCATCCAGATCATTCGCTTCATGTCGGTTCCTCTTTCCGGTCAGCGGCCGCGGCGGCGCTTGCCCTCGGGCGCGCCCTTGCCGGCGGAATTGAAGGCGCTGCGCACGCCGTAGGAGAAGGCGGCCACCTTGATCAGGGGCGAGCCCAGGGTCGCGGAGACCAGCGAGGTCAGGGCCGACAGGTTGGCGGAGGCGTCCGAGACGTGGTTGGAGATCCCGTCGACCTTCCTGAGCTGATCGTTGGTGGTGCTCACCGTGGTGGTGACTTCGCCGATCAGCGGGGTGGTGCCGTCGCTGATTTCCCGGATAGCCTGGCGCAGTTCGTCAAACACCTTGCCGAGCTTCCAGACCGGTATGGCCAGCAGGGCCACCAGCACCGCGAACACGCCCGCGGCGATCAGACCGGCGATATCTCCACCTGACATGGGCTCAAACGCTCCTCATTGTTGGTTCTTGGCGTACTCCGGGTTCCGCGCGCAGCGTGGGCGGGCCATCTGCTGCTTAGGTCCGGCTAACGACGGCGGGGCGCGCCTGGACGCAGGCACCGTTCCGCCACTGACAACACCTTACCTACTGAACAGCCCGCGGCGATGCCGCGGGCTGTTCTGCGCCGGCCCCGCGCACGGGGACGGCATCTCGCAGGTGCGGTCCCGGGGTTTCACCCCCGGGACAACGGGCCTAGCGAGCGTAGTATTCGACCACCAGCTGCTCTTCGCAGGTCACGGGGACCTCGGAGCGCTTGGGGCGGCGGACCAGGCGAGCCTGCAGCTTCTCCAAAGCGACATCCAGGTACGCCGGAACGTTGGGGAGCACGTCACGGTGAGCGCCGGCAGCTGCCACCTGGAACGGGGGCATCTTCTCGGAGCGCTCGTGGACGTGGATCAGCTGGCCTTCGGAAACGCGGAAGGACGGGCGGTCCACGCGCTTGCCGTCAACCATGATGTGGCGGTGCACCACCAGCTGGCGGGCCTGGGCAATCGTGCGGGCAAAGCCGGCACGCAGCACCAGGGCGTCAAGACGCATTTCCAGCAGCTCGATCAGGTTTTCACCGGTCAGGCCGGCGGTGTTGCGGGCTTCCTCGAAGACACGGGTCATCTGTGCTTCGCGGATGCCGTACTGGGCACGCAGACGCTGCTTCTCGCGCAGACGTACGGCGTAGTCACTGTCCTGCTTGCGGCGGGCGCGTCCGTGCTGGCCGGGGCCGTACGGGCGACGCTCCATGTACTTCTCAGCCTTGGGCGTCAGGGCAATGCCAAGGGCACGCGAAATGCGGACCTTGCGGCGGGCTCGTGTGTTGTTAGCCACGATGTCCTTCCAGTTATGTGCGGTGCAATGGTTTGCTGGCCTCCATGTATCGGAGAGCGTTGGTCAACCGCTACCTTCAGCTACAGTCCGTTCGCGGCACGCGTCTGGCCCCACCTCTGTTTCGATCCGGGGTTTGACGGCGCGTGAAGAACGGCTTGCCAGTCAGCCAACCATTCTAGCAGCAGCTCGGGTTGCCGCCGCACGCGTGCGCCCTGGCAGGTGTGGCTATCTTAAAGTCTCGAGTGCTATGCCTACAAAGGCCACGACTCCCATACACATGTAGATGAAGCCCATGAACCTTATCGTCGGAACATCCGCGAAGGTGAAGCCCTCCCGCGGTATTCCTTTGCTCTCCTTGTACATGCGGGACCAAGCACTGGCGACACCATTGACATCCCTGAGGATGCAGAGACCCAAGAGAAAGAATGAGAGTCCAACTGCCCCGAAAACGAGCAGCACCAACCACTCCGGACCCTTGAGTGCAGCAACGGCAAAGATGAGGAGGAAGAACCCAAGCGAACACAGAAAGAGGGCCTTTGCCGGCTGGGGCCTCTCGAAGACTTGGCGCTTGATGAGTTGGATCGTTCTGATGGCTCCTCCTTCAGTTGAGGGCAGCACGGAGAACTCTGCCCCTTCCGAGTCCCCCAGGTGCCTCGAGGATACGCTCGGCGCGGCTCGCCACATGCAACATCCTGTGTGTATTGACCCTTGTGTGTACATAGGGGGTGCCCGTCAGGCCGTTACCTTCGCGACGTCGTAGGCGGCGCTCTTGTTGAGTTTGTTCCGCTCCCCTCGCCGGCTTCCGGCCGCCGCAGTTCGTGAGGCGGGGCGGCTTTTGCCTAGGCTGGGTCCATGCGAGCCATTTTGCAGCGCGCCAGCCGCGCCAGCGTCAGTGTCGACGGCGCCGTGGTGGGCGCCCTGCCCGGTCCCGGACTGGTGGTGCTGGTCGGCGCCACCCACTCCGACACCCCTGACGACGCCGTGGCGCTGGCGCAGAAGACCTGGCAGCTGCGGATCCTCGACGGCGAGCAATCCTGTGCCACCGCCGGTGCCCCGCTGCTGGTGGTCAGCCAGTTCACCCTGTACGCCGATACCCGCCGCGGCCGGCGGCCGTCCTGGTCGGCGGCCGCCCCGGCGGCGGTCGGCGAGCCCTTGGTGGAGGACTTCGTGGCGGCGCTGCGGGTGCTCGGCGCGCAGGTGGAAACCGGCGTGTTCGGCGCGATGATGGAGCTGGAGTTGGTGAATTCGGGGCCGTTTACCGTCAGCCTGGACACCGAGGACTTCGGCAAGCCGCGCCGCGATTAGGGTGTGCACGGCCGGGCACCGCCGTCGTTACTCGCCGCGGATGATTTTCCGCAGCCGGTCCACCCGGGCGGAGATCTCCCGTTCGGCGCCGTTGGTGGTCGGTTCGTAGTAGTTCCGGCCCACCAGGTCGTCGGGTGCGTACTGCTGGGTGGCGATCCCGTGCGGGGCGTCGTGGGAGTACACGTAGCCCTTCCCATGGCCCATGCCCTTCGCGCCGGCGTAGTGGGAGTCGCGCAGGTGCACGGGAACGCCCTGGCCGCGTCCGGCACGAACATCCGCCACTGCCGCGTTGATCGCCAGGTAGCAGGCCGGCGACTTCGGTGCGGTGGCGATATGCACCACGGCCTGGGCCAGCACCAGCCGGGCCTCGGGCATGCCGATCAACTGCACGGCCTGGGCGGCGGCGACGGCCGTCTGCAGCGCGGTGGGATCGGCCATGCCGACGTCTTCGGACGCATGGATGACGATCCGGCGGGCCACGAACCGCGGGTCCTCCCCCGCCTCCAGCATCCGGGCCATGTAGTGCAGCGCCGCGTCCACGTCGGAACCGCGCATCGACTTGATGAAGGCGCTGGTGATGTCGTAATGCTGGTCGCCGGCCCGGTCGTAGCGCAGCGCGGCACGATCCATCGCACGCTCGGCGTGGGCGAGCTCGACGAGCACCGGGGCGCCGTCCTCGCCCGTTCCGCCGGACTCGCCCCAGGCCACTCCCGCGGCGGCCTCCAGCGCGGTCAGGCCGCGGCGCGCATCGCCGGCGGCCAGCCGCACGAGGTGCTCCAGCGCCTCGTCGCTCAGGGCCACGCGCCCGGCCAGCCCGCGCTCGTCTGCCACCGCCCGCACCAGCAGGGCCTCGATGTCGTCGGCGGTCAGCGGCTGGAGCGTCAGCAGCAGCGAGCGGGACAGCAGCGGCGAGACCACGGAGAACGACGGGTTTTCGGTGGTCGCGGCGACCAGCACCACCCAGCGGTTCTCGACGCCGGGCAGCAGCGCGTCCTGCTGCGCCTTGTTGAAGCGGTGGATCTCGTCCAGGAACAGCACGGTGGTGATGCGGTGCAGGTCGCGGGCGGTCAGGGCCTCGTCCATCACCCGGCGCACGTCCTTGACGCCGGCGGTGATGGCGGAGAGCTCCACGAACTTGCGGCCCGGTCCGCGGGCGATCACGTGCGCCAGGGTGGTCTTGCCGGTGCCCGGCGGGCCCCACAGGATCACCGAGGACGGCCCCGCCGGTCCGGAGGCCGCACCGCCGGCGGCCAGCAGCCGCAGAGGCGATCCCGACTGGAGCAGGTGCTGCTGGCCGACCACGTCGTCCAGCGTGCGCGGCCGCATCCGGACCGCCAGCGGACTGCGCGGACGCCCGGATCCGGGGTCGGCGTCGGACTCCGGTCCCCGGCCGTCGCCGTCGTAATCTTCATCCTCGCCCGCGGCGGCACTGAACAAGTCACTCACACGGTCAAGGCTATCGTTTTCCCCTGACGGCCCGGGCACCGCCGGCCCTACCCCCGGAAGTCGAGGCGCATCACGGCGCGGCGGGGCGTGGGGCGGGTGACCTCGCGAAATCCCGCGACGCTGAAGATGCTGTGGCTGCCCACGTACAGTTCGCCCCACGTCATGCGCTGCCCGGGTCTGGGGATGAGCGGGTAGCCCTCCATGGCGCGGGCACCGTTCTCCTCCGCCCAGCCGGCGGCCGCGGAGGCCAGTGCCCGGCTGATGCCGCGGCGCCGGAAGCCGGCCCGGGTGGTGAAGCACACCGCCGCCCACACCGTCCCGTCGTCGGGGTCTTCGTCGCGGCCGGCCCACACCACCCTGCTGGTGCGCAGGCGCCGGTAGGCCGTCCGCGGTTCCACGGCGCACCAGCCGGCCGGTTCGCCGTCCAGGTAGGCCACCAGGCCGCTGGTGGAACCGGCCTCGGGATCACCGCACCGCGTTTCGGCCCGGAGCCGGAAGGCGCGTTCCTCGACCAGCTCCTCCCGCCACTGGGCCGCCGGGGTCTGGAACCACTGGCACTGGCAACGCGCCGCTTCACCGCGGGTGCCGAAGACCGCCTGCAGGTCCTCCCAGGAGGCTTGGTTTGCCGGGAGGACGGCGACGCCGGCACCGGTAGCTGTCTGCATGCTCCCAGCAGACAGCACGGGGGGCACGCACCGCAAGGGGTGCGCGCCCGCCGTCGTACATCAGGGAGGGATCGGTGCCCGGCTACTCCGCCTTGGCCCCGGCCTCCTTGGCCGCGTCCTTGGGCTGCGGCTTGGCGTCGACGCCGGCTTCCTTGCGCTGCTGCGGCGTGATCGGCGCCGGAGCTGCGGTCAGCGGGTCGTAGCCGCCGCCGGTCTTCGGGAAGGCGATGACCTCGCGGATGGACTCCTCGCCGGCCATCAGGGCAACCACGCGGTCCCAGCCGAAGGCGATGCCGCCGTGCGGCGGGGCGCCGTACTTGAAGCCCTCCAGCAGGAAGCCGAACTTGGTCTGCGCGGACTCCTTGTCCAGCCCCATCACCTTGAACACGCGTTCCTGCATGTCCCGCTGGTGGATACGGATGGAGCCGCCGCCGATTTCGTTGCCGTTGCAGACGATGTCGTAGGCGTAGGACAGCGCCGACTCCGGGTCGGTGTCGAACGTGTCCATGAATTCCGGCTTCGGCGAGGTGAAGGCGTGGTGCACGGCCGTCCACTTGCCGCCGCCCACGGCCACGTCGCCGGAGGCGACGGCCGCCTCGGCGGGCTCGAACATGGGCGCGTCGACCACCCAGACGAACGCCCAGTCGCCCTCGTTGATCAGGCCGGTGCGGTGGCCGATCTCCACGCGCGCCGCACCCAGCAGCGCACGGGAGGCGGCGCGGTCGCCGGCGGCGAAGAAGATGCAGTCGCCGGGGTTGGCACCGACGGTGCCCGCGAGGTTCTCGCGCTCGAAGTCGGTGAGGTTCTTGGCCACCGGACCGGTCAGCTCCCCGTCCTCCTGGACCAGCACGTAGGCGAGGCCCTTGGCGCCGCGCTGCTTGGCCCATTCCTGCCAGGCGTCCAGGGTGCGGCGGGCCTGCGAGGCCCCGCCGGGCATCACCACGGCACCCACGTAGGGCGCCTGGAAGACGCGGAACGTGGTGTCCTTGAAGAATTCGGTCAGCTCGGTCAGCTCCAGCCCGAACCGCAGGTCCGGCTTGTCCGAACCGTACTTGTCCATCGCCTCGGCGTAGGTCATCCGCGGGATCGGGGTGCTGATTTCGACGCCGATCAGCCGCCACAGGGCCTGGACGATCCGCTCGCCGAGGGCGATGATGTCATCCTGGTCCACGAAGCTGGCCTCGATGTCCAGCTGGGTGAACTCCGGCTGGCGGTCGGCACGGAAGTCCTCGTCGCGGTAGCAGCGGGCAATCTGGTAGTACTTCTCGAAGCCGCCCACCTGCAGCAGCTGCTTGAACAGCTGCGGGGACTGCGGCAGCGCGTACCAGGCCCCCGGGGCCAGGCGCGCCGGGACCAGGAAGTCGCGGGCGCCTTCGGGCGTCGAGCGGGTCAGCGTCGGGGTCTCGATCTCCACGAATCCGTCGCCGTGCAGGAGCTCGCGCGCCACCCGGTTGGCTTCCGAGCGCAGCCGCAGCGCCTTCGAGGGGCCCGGCCGGCGCAGGTCCAGGTAGCGGTGCTTGAGGCGGGCTTCCTCGCCCACCTCCACGTGCTCGTCCACCTGGAACGGCAGCGGATCGGCCGTGTTGAGGACGACGACGTCCTCCGCCATGACCTCCACCTCACCGGTGGCGAGGGCCGGGTTCTCATTGCCCTCCGGGCGCTTCTCCACGGTGCCCTTGATCTGCAGCACATATTCATTGCGCAGCGAATGGAACACGTCCTCCTCGCGGACTACTACCTGCGCCACACCGGAGGCGTCGCGCAGGTCCAGGAACGCCACACCACCGTGATCGCGGCGGCGGGCCACCCAGCCGGCGAGGGTAACGGTTTGTCCGATGTGCTCGGCCCTGAGGGTGCCGAGGTCGTGTGTGCGCAGCACAACAGTCCTTCCGGTAGAACGATTTGCTCATCTGTCCGCCGCCCGCTGTTTACCTGGTCCGGCGGCGGGGTACGGCTATGGTGAGTGGAGATGTAGAACGAGTTTACCGTTGATCAAGCTGCGCCCCGGACCTCGGCTGCCGCCGCGCGAGAGGAATTGGCACGGACCGGCCGGCCGGCGCCCGGGCGCAGCGGGCAAGGAGCTGGAGCAACTGTGAGTAGTGAATCGTCGCTGGAACGCCGCCTCGGCGGAGTCGACGCGACCACCGTGGGCGTCGGATCCATGATCGGTGCCGGCGTCTTCGTGGTGTTTGGTCCCGCGGCCGCCGCGGCCGGTTCGTGGCTGCCGCTGGCACTGGGCATCGCGGCGTTCGTGGCCTATTGCAATGCGGCGGCGACCGCGCAGCTGGCCGCCCTCTACCCCACCAGCGGCGGCACATACATTTACGGACGGAAGCGGCTGGGCGAATGGCCCGGCTTCCTGGCCGGCTGGAGCTTCGTGACCGGCAAGATTGCCTCCTGCGCGGCCATGGCCCTGACCTTCGGCCTCTACGTTTTCCCGGAGTATGCCACGGCCGCCGCCGTGGCCGCCGTCGTCGTGCTGACCTCGATCAACCTGCTGGGCATCACCCGGACCGCGTGGGTGACCCGGTGGATCGTGGCGTTCGTGGCCGCCGTGCTGGTTTTCGCGGTCGTTGTGGCCTTCGACGCCGATCCGGTCGGGGCCCCGGGCGGGCAGGTCGCCGCGTCCCCGTACGGCGTGCTGCAGGCCGCGGGGCTGTTCTTCTTCGCGTTCGCCGGCTACGCCAGGATCGCCACCATGGGCGAAGAGATCCGCGAACCGAAGAAGCTGATTCCGCTCGCTATCTTCTCGGCGCTGCTGATTACGTTCGTGCTCTACGTGCTGATCGGACTCGGACTGCTGCGTTACCTGGGGCCCGAGCTGCTGGCGGAGAGCGATGCCCCGCTGCGCGCCGTGATGGAGGAGGTCGGCGGCGGCGTGGGCACCACGGCCATGGGAATCGCCGCGGCCCTCGCCAGCCTGGGCGCCCTGCTGGCGCTGATCGCCGGCGTCGGCCGGACCACCTTCGCCATGGCCCGGGAGGGCGACCTGCCGCGGGTCTTCGCCACGGTGGGCAGCCGCTTCAAGGTTCCGTGGGCGGCGGACCTGGTGGTGGCCGCCGTCGTCATTTTCCTGCTGCTCACCCAGGATGTGCTCGCCGTGGTGGGGCTCTCCAGCTTCGGCGTGCTGATTTACTACAGCGTCACGAATGCGGCCGCCCTCACCCTCGACGAGCGGCCCTGGCACGCGCCGAAACTGCTGAATATCGCCGGGCTCCTCGGCTGCCTGCTGCTGGCCTTCACCCTGCCGGTCACGTCCGTGGTGATGATGCTGGCCGTGTTGGGCGCGGGCGTGGTCGGCCGTGCGGCGCTGGCGCCGGTCCGCCGCCGTCCCGGCGGCTGAGCCGGTCCGCCGCCAATACGACTGAGCCGGGCCGCCGCCGCGGCCGCCCTAGTGGGCGGCCGCGGTGATCTGCGGGGCCAGATCGTCCGCCGGAGGGGTCCAGACCGCCGGGTCCGCCGCGGTCTGGTCGCCGGAGCGGATGTCTTTGACCTCGTGGCTGAGGCTGCCGTCGTCGGCCACCGAGGTGAACCAGACGTAAGGGATGCCGCGGCGGTCCGCGTACTTGATCTGCTTGCCGAACTTGTCTGCCTTGGCGGCCACTTCCACGCTGATGCCGCGTGACCGCAGCTCCCCCGCCACGTCCTGGGCCTGCGACCAGCTGTCCTCGTTGGCCAAGGCGACCAGCACCGTCGTCGGCACCTGCCGGGAGGCCACGGCGAACTCCTGTCCCAGGATCCGCATGACCAGCCGGGTCACGCCGATGGAGAGGCCGACGCCGGGAAAGGTCCGGTTGCCCTTGGCCGCCAGCGCGTCGTAACGGCCTCCGGAGCAGATGGAGCCCAGCTGCTCGTGGCCCACGAGGACGGTTTCATAGACGGTGCCGGTGTAGTAGTCCAGGCCGCGGGCGATGCTCAGGTCGGCCAGCACCTTGCCCGGGGCGCGGCGGTGCGCCTCGCCGATGACTTCCTCCAGCTCGGCCAGGCCGGTGTCCAGCAGCTCGTGCCGGACTCCGAGCGCCCGCACCTGGTCCACGAAGGAGGTGTCCTCGGTGCGGATCGATGCCAGCTTCAGCGCGGCCTGCGCCTGTTCGTCGGTGGCGCCCAGTTCTTCCTGCAGCAGCGCGGCCACCTTCTCGGAACCGATCTTTTCCAGCTTGTCGATGCTGCGCAGCACCCCGGCGGTGTCGGTCAGACCGATGCCACGGTAGAAGCCTTCGGCCAGCTTGCGGTTGTTGACGCGCAGCTTGAACTCCGGAATGGGCAGGGCGCTGAGGGCCTCGACGATGACCAGCGCCAGCTCCACGTCGTAGCGGAAGGGCAGCTCGCCGTCGCCCACCACGTCGATGTCCGCCTGGGTGAACTCGCGGGCCCGGCCCTCCTGCGGGCGCTCGCCCCGCCAGACCTTCTGGATCTGGTAGCGGCGGAACGGGAAAGCCAGGTGGCCGGCGTTCTCCACGACGTAGCGGGCGAACGGGACCGTAAGGTCGAAGTGCAGGGCCAGCTTGTCTTCGGACTTGCCGTCGGAATCGTCGGCCTGCAGACGGTGCAGGCCGTAAACCTCTTTGTCGATCTCGCCCTTGCGCAGCAGCTGGGCCACCGTTTCGACGGCGCGGGTCTCGATGGAGGAGAAACCGTGCAGCTCAAACGTCCGGCGCAGGGAATCCAGAACATGCAGCTCCACAAGCCTCTCCTGCGGAAGCCATTCCGGGAAGCCTGACAGGGAGGCCTTGCGTGCCATACGGGCGTATCTCCTAGTAGATGAGGGGTAAGGATGAGGCGGGTGCATTGAAGCCCGCGGACAGTGCGGCGGCACTGGATCGCTAGACTGGCTGCTGGACCAGTTTAAGGCCTGCCACGGCAGCGGAACCAAACGCGCTGCCGGGCGCCGCCCCGGCGTCGGGCGGAGCCGTTCATCGCAACGACCAGGAGGAGCTTTGGCCCGAAGCCGTCATGACCGCGAAACCCGGCGCCGCATCGCCCGGATGGAGGCCAAACGCGACCTGCGCCGGCAGCAGGCGGCGCGACGGAAGCGCGACAACATCCTCGGCGGCGCAGCCTTGGCGGCCCTGGTGGCCGGCGGCGTGATCGTCCAGATGACCGTGTTCGCCTCGAACCCCACTCCGTCCGAGGTGGAACAGGTCCGCCAAGGCCTCCAAGACCCGCAAAGCGTCGCCTCGCCGCCGCCCTCCGCCAACGCGGCCGGCATCCCCTCGCCGGAGGTCGCCGAGGGAAAGATCTTCAGCGGCACCATCGCCACGAACGAGGGCGATATCGGCGTGGAACTGGACGGCAAGGCGGCGCCGCAGGCGGCAGCGGTCTTCAGCACCTTGGCCCGGGACGGTTTCTTCGAAGGCAAGAACTGCCACCGGCTCACCACCGCCGCCAGCATGGGCGTGCTGCAGTGCGGTTCCGTGGACGGGGCCGGCGGCGGCGACCCCGAATACCAATGGGGCCCGGTGGAGAACACCCCCGAAGACGGCGTGTATCCGGCCGGCACGATCGCCGTCGCCCGCGGCGCCGACACCTACAGCAACGGGACGCAGTTCTTCATTGCATGGAAAGATTCCACGATCCCGCAGGATACCGGCGGCTACACGATTATGGGTAAGGTAACCGAAGGGCTGGACGTCATCGAGCAGATCGCGGCCGGAGGCGTCGAGGACGCCGACAGCCAGGACGGCCCGCCTAAGATACCGGTAACAATAGAGTCGTTCACCCTCCAGTGAGCACCCCACCACGATGGTGCCGCTGAATACGCGGCCCCAGGCACAAGCGAAAGAGTTCTAGCGGTGACACCTAGTCAGCAATCCGACGAAGCAGCCCAGACCGCCGAGATCGAACAAGCCGCAACCGGTTTGGCAGCGGAACAGGTTCCGACCGAACAGACCGCAAATGGCTCGGCAGCCGGCGAGCCGCCTGCCGCAGCGGCGGCCACCGCCGAGCCGGCAACCGACCAGGCCCCGGCGGACGAGCCCGAACAGGTCCCTGCCGAGCAGGCGCCGCAGGCTGAGGAGCCTGAACAGGCTCCCGCCGCGCAGGCTGAGCGGTCGCCGGAGGCTGGCGAGCCCGCGGCTACGGAGCCCCAGGCTGCCACGGCGCCGCAGGCCTCCGCGGACGAGGCATCGGCCGCGCCCTCCCCCAATGCCCCGAAGCCGGCGGGCAAACCGGCCCCGAAGCCCGCCCCCGGCCGCAAGCCCACGCCGGCGGCCATGCCGGGGAAGATTGCTGCCGCTGCCCCCGCACAGCACGTGATCCCCGTTCCGGCGGTCGCCTCCACACCGCTCTCCGAGGCGTCCAAGTGGGCCCGCGTCACCGACGACGGCCACGTGTTCCTGCTGGTCGACGGGCAGGAGCATCCGGTCGGCCAGTACCCGGACGCCAGCAAGGACGAGGCGCTGGCCTACTTCGTGCGCAAGTATGACGACGTGGCGGCCCAGGCTGCCCTCCTGGAACAGCGGGTCGAAGCCAAGGCTCCCTCCAACGACATGCACAAGACCCTTGAGCACTTGAAGGCCCAGGTGGCCGAGCGCCACCTGGTCGGCGACGTGCCCGCGCTCGAGTCCCGGCTGGAGAAACTTGGCTCTGCCATCAGCGAACTGCAGAAGGCCGAGAAGGCAAACCAGGAGGCCCAGCGCGCCGCAGAACTGGCGGCCCGGGAAGCGATCGTCGCCGAAGCCGAGGAGATCGCCGGCAAGGACCCGTCGTCGGTGCAGTGGAAGACCAGCAGCGCGCGCATGAACGAACTCTTCGACGCGTGGAAGGCCGCCCAAAAGAACGGCATCCGGCTGGGCCGCAGCACCGAGGACGCACTGTGGAAGCGCTTCCGCTCCGCACGGACGGTCTTCGACCGGCACCGCCGCGCGTTCTTCAGCCAACTGGACAGCGACAACGCTGCGGCAAAGGCCGCCAAGGAAGCCCTGATCGCGCGGGCCGAAGAGCTTTCCACCTCCACCGACTGGGGCCACACCGCGGCCGAGTACCGGAAGCTGATGGACGACTGGAAGGCATCCAAGCGCGCCAGCCGCAAGGACGACGACGCGCTCTGGGCCAGGTTCCGGGCCGCGCAGGACAAGTTCTTCGCGGCACGCCAGTCCGCCAACGAGGCGATCGACCAGGAGTTCGCCGCCAACCTGGTGGTCAAGGAAGCGCTGGTCGCCGAGGCCCAGGCGCTGCTGCCCGTGACCGACCTGTCCGCAGCCAAGAAGGCCCTGCAGTCCATCCGTGATCGTTGGGAGGAAGCCGGCAAGGTTCCGCGCGGCGACATGCAGCGGATCGATGCCGGCCTGCGCAAGGTCGAGGATGCGGTGAAGGCCGCCGAGGACGACCACTGGCGCCGGACGAACCCGGAGACCAAGGCCCGCACCAACAGTGCCCTGTCCCAGCTCGAGTCGGCCATCGCCGGGCTCGAGGATGACCTGGCCCAGGCCGAAAAGGCCGGCGACCAGCGGCGGATTGCCAAGGCCCGGGAGGCCTTGGAGGCCCGCCGCCAGTGGCTCGACACGCTGCAGCGCTCCGCGGAGGACTTCTCCTAGCGGGCCAAGCCCTACACAACCGGAGGGCCCCCGAACGCTTTCCACAACGCGTTCGGGGGCCCTTCGGCTGTCCCGGGCCGTTTGGCATGCTGTCTGCATGGCCCGTCTGCATCCCGCCGCCACGGCGGCTGAACGTACCGCCCAGGCCGCGCCGGCGGTACTGCGGCCAGGGCATCCGTTCAGCCGCAGCGAACTGGAGTGCATGCGCCTGGAGGGCCTCCTGGTCAACGTCTACGGTCCGGGGTTCGCCGTGCCGTGGGAGCCGATCACACCCCGGCACCGCGCGGCGGCCGCGTACTTCAGCCTGCCCGGGCAGGTCCGCCGGAAAGTGGTGCTGGGCAGGACGACGGCGGCATGGGTCTACGGCTGCGCGCCCGCCCCGCAGAAACTCTCGGTGCTGCTGGACCACCGGCACCGGACCACGTCGCAGGGCCGGTACCGCCTTGCCCTGATCCACGAGGTGACGCTGGGCCCCCTGGATACCGTGACCATCGGCGGGGTCCCGGTCAGCACGCCGCTGAGGACCGCGCTGGACGTGGCCCTGCACGCTCCGGACCACGAGGCCATCCCCGTGTTGCGGGCACTGGCCGGGGCCAGCGGGCTCGGCTGTCCGCTGGACGCCATCCGGCAGGCGGTCGAGGCGAGGCCGAGGCTGCCGGGCAAGGCCCGGGCGCTGCAGCGCCTGGACGCAGCGATGGGCGCAGCCTGACGGCGGGAACGTTCCTGCGGGGCGGCCGCGGCGTGGTGTCAGCCCGCGGGCGGGCGCATCAGCGGCGCTGGGACCCCGAGGTGCGGTACACGTCGTAGACGCCGTCGATGCGCCGGACCGCGCTGAGCACATGGCTGAGGTACTTCGGGTCGCCCATCTCGAAGGAGAACCGCGAGATCGCGAGCCGGTCGCTCGAGGTATGCACCGTGGCGGAGAGTATATTGACATGGTTCTCGGCGAGCACCCGGGTGACATCGGAGAGCAGGCTCTTGCGGTCCAGCGCCTCGACCTGGATCTCCACCAGGAACACGCTGGACTGGGTGGGCGCCCAGGCGACGTCGACGATCCGGTCGGGGCTTTCGCGCAGTTCCGCCACGTTGCGGCAGTCGGAGCGGTGCACCGACACGCCCGAGCCCCGGGTGACGAACCCGATGATGGGGTCCGGCGGGACCGGGGTGCAGCACCGGGCCAGCTTGACCCAGACGTCGCCGACCCCCACGACGGTGACGCCGGAGTCCGGATGCTTCGGCCGCCTGACCGTCGTCGGGAGCGACGGCTCGGCCTCCTCGACCGCCTCGCGGCCGCCGAGCAGGCCGACCAAGTGCTCGATCACGTTCTGGGCGGACGTATGGCCGTCGCCCACGGCGGCGTACAGCGCCGACACGTCGGCGTGGTGAAGTTCCTGCGCCACCGACATCAACGCGTCGTGCGTCATCATCTTTTGCAGCGGCAGGTTCTGCTTCCGCATGGCGCGGGTGAGCTGGTCCTTGCCCTTTTCGATCGCCTCTTCGCGGCGCTCCTTGGTGAACCATTGGCGGATCTTGTTCCGTGCCCGCGGGCTCTTGACGAAGCCCTGCCAGTCCTGGCTGGGACCGGCGCCCTCCGCCTTGGAGGTGAAGATCTCCACCCAGTCGCCGTGGCTGAGTTCGCTGTTCAGCGGGACCAGCTTGCCGTTGACCCGCGCACCGATGGTGCGGTGGCCGACCTCGGTATGCACGGCATAGGCGAAGTCCACCGGCGTTGATCCTGCCGGCAGCGCCATGACTTCACCCTTGGGCGTAAAGACGAAGACTTCCTTGGCGTTGATTTCGAACCGGAGGGAGTCCAGGAACTCGGCGGGGTCACTGGTCTCCTGCTGCCAGTCGACCAGGCTGCGCAGCCAGCCCATGTCACCGCCGTCGGCCGTCCCGCCGCGCGCGATGTCCTTGTACTTCCAGTGGGCCGCGACGCCGTACTCGGCGCGGCGGTGCATCTCATGGGTGCGGATCTGGATTTCCACCGGCTTGCCGCCCGGACCGATCACCGTGGTGTGCAGCGACTGGTACATGTTGAACTTGGGCATGGCGATGTAGTCTTTGAACCGGCCGGGCAGCGGGTTCCAGCGCGCATGCAGGGCACCGAGTGCCGCGTAGCAGTCGCGGACCGTGTCCACCAGTACCCTGATGCCCATCAGGTCGTGGATGTCGTCGAAGTCCTTACCCCGCACGATCATCTTCTGGTAGATGGAGTAGTAGTGCTTGGGCCGGCCGGTAATCGTGGCCTTGATCTTCACGGCGCGCAGGTCGTCGCCGATCTTGGTGCGCAGCGTCGTCAGGTACTTCTCCCGTTCGGGGGTGCGCTCCCCCACCATCCGCACGATCTCTTCGTAGACCTTTGGGTGCAGGGCCGCGAAGGAGAGATCTTCAAGCTCCCACTTGATGGTGTTCATGCCCAGCCGGTGTGCCAACGGGGCGAAGATCTCCAGAGTTTCGCGCGCCTTCTTCGCCGACGACTCCGGCGAGACAAACCGCCAGGTCCGGGCGTTGTGCAACCGGTCGGCCAGCTTGATCACCAGGACGCGGATGTCCTTGGCCATCGCCACGACCATCTTGCGCACCGTCTCGGACTGGGCCGCGTCGCCGAACTGCACCTTGTCCAGCTTGGTGACGCCGTCCACGAGCATCGCGATTTCCGGACCGAACTCGGCCTTCAGGTCGGCGAGCGTGTACTCGGTGTCTTCGACCGTGTCGTGCAGCAGGGCGGCGGCCAGCGTCGTGCCCGTCATGCCCAGTTCCGCGAGGATCGTGGCGACAGCCACCGGATGGGTGATGTACGGGTCGCCGCTCTTGCGCTTCTGCCCGCGGTGGCTGCGTTCGGCCACCACGAAGGCGCGGTGGATCAGGTCGAAGTCCTCGCGCGGGTTGTTGGCCCTGACGGTGCGCAGCAGCGGCTCCAGGATGGGCGAATAGCTGGTGCCGCCCCGCCCGGCCAGCCGGGCAAGCCGGGACATCGTCCGTTCCCGGCGCCCCGGGAAGGCATGGCGGACCGGAGCGTTGCCCGGGACTTCGGCGGCCGCGGGCACAACAGAAGGACCAGGATCCGGTGTCACACCGGCGTCACTGGCCTGGTCTGTCGACCTGAGGTGTTCGGCCAATCCTTCCCGCCTTCCCGCTGAGTCCTGGTACCGACGCTACAGCCTTTTGGCCCGCTGGCTGGCGGCGCACAGCCCAGGATTGTTCCGGAAACCATTCTATGCTTGACCGGCGGCTCGGGCGTTCCGTTGCGGGGTCACCCGACGGGGGCGGCCTCGGTGCGGCGCCGTTCTTCCACCTTCTTTGCCTGCTTGAGCAGCGCCGGTTCCTTGGCCCGGAGCCGCGCATACATCGGCGCCGCAATGAAGATTGTGGTGGCGGTACCGATGATGATGCCGATGAACAGGGCCAGGGACACGTCCTTCAACGTGCCGGCCCCGAGCAGGAACGCGCCGATGAACAAGATGGCGGCGACCGGCAGGACGGCGACCACGGAGGTGTTGATGGACCGGACCAGGGTCTGGTTCACGGCGAGATTGACCTCTTCCGCGAAGGTCCTCCTGGTGGACTTGTCCAGGTCTTCCGTGTTCTCGCGGATCTTGTCGAAGACCACCACCGTGTCGTACAGCGAGTACCCCAAAATGGTCAGGAAGCCGATGATCGCCGAGGGCGTCACCTCGAAGTCGCTCAGCGAATAGATGCCGGCGGTCACAATGAGCACCACCACCAGGCCGCTGAGCGCGGCGACGGACATCTTCCAGGTCCGGAAGTACAACGCCATCATGATCGCCGCCAGCACAACGAACACCACCAGGCCCCAGATCGCCTGCCGGGTCACGTCGGCACCCCAGGTGGGACCGACGTACGAGGACGTCACTTCGTCCGACTCGACATCGTAGGCTTCGACGAGGGCGTCGCGCAGTTGCAGGGTCTGGTCGTCGTCCAGGCGCTCGGTCTGGATCCGCATCGTCCCCGGCGCGATGTTCGTCACGCGGGGATCGGCATCCGCCGCGACCCCGGCTACGGCAGCCTCGCCGGGACCGACGTCGGTGTTTTCCACGTTGGACACGGTGAACTCGGAGCCGCCGCGGAAGTCGATGCCCAGGTTGAACCCGCCCTTGACGAACGGCACCACGATGGACAGCAGGATCGCCGCGGCGGCAATGCCGAACCAGAGCCGGTACTTGGAGACAAAGTCGTAGGAGCGCTTGCCGGTGTAGAGATCGTTGCCCCACTTAGCAAAGTTGGCCATTTAGTTGCTCTCCTTGTCGGACCCGCGGCCCGCGCCGCTGGTGGCGCGCTGTTTCTCGGCCGCCCGGCGTTCGGCGATGGTCTGGCGGCGGTCGGCTTCGGCAGCCGCCGCGGCGTTCTTGGCCCGCACCGGCACCTTGCGTTCGCCGGGCTGGCGGATCCGGCCCGCCCCGCGGTAGAGCGGCACCGCGTCCAGCAGGCGCGGATCGAGGCCGGAGAAGCGGTGGCCCTCGCCGAAGAACTTGGTGCGTGCCAGCAGCTGCATGGCCGGGTGCGTGAACATGAAGACCACCAGGAGGTCCGCCACCGCGGTCAGGCCCAGCGTGAAGGCAAAGCCACGCACGTTGCCCACCGCCACGAAGTAGAGCACGACGGCGGCCAGCAGGTTGACCGCCTTGGAAGCCAGCACGGTTTGCCGTGCGCGCTTCCAGCCGTTGTCCACGGCCGAGACCAGGCCCCGGCCCTCGCGCAGTTCGTCGCGGATGCGTTCGAAGTAGACGATGAACGAGTCGGCGGTCTGGCCGATCGCCACGATCAGGCCGGCGACCCCGGCCAACGACAGCCGGTAGTTTTCGGTCCAGCCCAGGATCGCGATCGCCAGATAGGTCATGAGGCCGGCCACCACCAGTGACGCGATGGTCACCAGGCCGAGCATGCGGTACTGGAAGATCGAGTAGGCGGCGACCAGCACCAGGCCGATGAGCCCGGCGAACAGGCCCATCCGCAACTGGTCGGCGCCCAGGGTGGCGGAAATCTGCTGCTCGCTCTGGATCTCGAAGCTGATCGGCAGCGCGCCGTACTTCAGCTGCTCGGAGAGGACACGGGCAGATTCCTCCGTGAAGTTGCCGGTGATTTGCGGCTTGCCGTCCGGGATGACCGCGTTGGTCGTGGGAGCGGAAATCACCTCGCCGTCCAGCACGATGGCGAACTGGTTTTGGGCGCCGGAGAGCCCGAACAGCCGTTCGGTCACTTCCTTGAAGGTTGCGGTTCCCTCGCTGTTGAACTCGATGTTCACTGCCCACTGGTTCAGCGTCTGCCCCTGGGTGCCGCGCACCTGGCCAAAGCTGGAGTCGGCGATGTCGGTGCCGGGCACCTCCACCGGGCCCAGGATGTACTTCATGCCGGTATCCGGTTCGCAGGCGACCATCGGCTTGGCCGGGTCGGCAGGCTCGCTCTCCTCTTCGGCCGCGGCCGGGTCAAGGCACTCCAGCGCCTCGAACTCCTGATAGAGCTCCGGGGTGATCCAGTTCAAGTCGCTGGCGTTCTCCGGGTCGCCCGCCGGTTTTGGAAGGTCCGCTTCTGGCGTCCGCTCTTCTTCGGGAACGGCGGAACCCGGCGCAGCGGTGAGCACCGGGCGGAATTCCATGGCGGCCGATGCCTGGATCAGTTCGCGGGTCCGCTGGTCCGGAACACCGGGCAGGCTGACCACCACGTTGCGGCCGGACTGCGTGGTGATCTCAGCTTCAGCCACGCCGGAGCCGTCGACGCGCTGGCGGATGATCTCCACTGCCTGGTTGAGCTGCTCGGCGGTGATCTCGCCTCCGCCGCCTTGGACCTGCGGAGCCAGGATCATCTGGGTGCCGCCCTCAAGGTCGAGCGCCAGCTTGGGCGCCCAGCTCGCCTGGCCGGTGAATACACCGCTGCCTAGGATGACGGTGCCGGCGGCCAGGAGCACACCGAGCCAGATAAGTGTCCGCCGCGCAATGCTGGTGGAACCGGATCGTGCCATGGAAGATCTTTCTCTCATCGGCTCAGTCGGCCGGCGGAACCGGCCGGTACATGGCGAAGTGGCGGGGCATGCCCCGCCACTGCACGCCTATACGGCTAAGCCGTCGCTGGCCTACTTGGTGTCTTTGTTCTGCTCTTCGTTGAGCCGCTTCAGGGTGTCCTCGGCGGACTCCTCCGGGCGGGTAGCGCTTTCCGTGGTGAGGGACGAGGCGTCATCGGGAACCTCGGGGGCCTCCGGCGTCACGACTTCGTTCACCGCCTGGGTGTGCACGGTGGCGGTGTTGCCCGGCGACAGTTCAAGGACCACCTTGTTGTTGTCGGGGTCGAGGGAAACGACGGTGCCGAAGAGGCCGAACTGCGTCATCACCTCGGTGCCCGGCACCATCTGCTCCTTGATGCGCTCGGCCTTTTCGCGCATCTGCGCCTGGACCTTCTTCTGCTTGCGGAACATGAAGAAGATCAACAGCGCGAAAACGGCGAACAGGCCGATGGTCATCACGTCGATGCCGCCCGACGGCTGCTGGGGAGTGGTGCCGGTGAAGAGATTTACGAACACAGGAAAGTTCCGTCCTAGAAGTCTGGAGCGGACCGGTAGGAAAATCCGGACCGTGTACGCAGCCTGCCGCGTCCCGTGGGGGACGGCGCACTCCGCACGTTCCTACCATTCTACGCGGTGACCGCCCGCACACGGTCAAGCTTCAGTTTTCGGCGAAATCCGTGTCCGGCTCCAGCAGTTCCGAGAGCAGGTCTTCGGTCGGTCCCGCGGCCAGGTGATCGGGCACCGCCAGCCCCAGGTGTTGCCAGGCCGCGGCGGTGGCGATCCGTCCGCGCGGCGTCCGACCGAGCAGCCCTTCGCGGACCAAGTAGGGCTCGGCCACGGTCTCCACCGTCTCGGTTTCCTCGCCGACGGCTATGGCCAGGGTGGACAGGCCGACGGGTCCTCCGCCGAACTTGGTGATCAGGGCGGTCAGCACCGCCCGGTCCAGCCGGTCCAGTCCCCGTTCGTCGACTTCGTACATATCGAGTGCCGCCGCTGCCGCGCGCGCATCGATCTCCTCGATCTTGTGCACGAGGGCCCAGTCCCGAACCCGGCGCAGCAGACGGTTGGCGATGCGGGGCGTGCCGCGGGAGCGCCCGGCGATCTCGGCGAAACCGGCCGAACTCACCTTGAGGTCCAGCAGCATGGCCGAGCGGCGGAGCACGAGTTCAAGCTCCGCGACGGCGTAGAACTCCAAGTGCCCGGTGAAACCGAACCGGTCGCGCAGCGGGCCCGGCAGCAGTCCGGCCCGGGTCGTGGCCCCGACGAGGGTGAACGGCGGCAGGTCGAGCGGGATGGCGGTGGCGCCGGCGCCCTTCCCCACCACGATGTCCACCCGGAAGTCCTCCATCGCCATGTAGAGCATTTCCTCCGCCGGCCGCGACATCCGGTGGATCTCGTCCAGGAAGAAGATCTCCCCCTCGGTCAACGACGACAGGATCGCCGCCAGGTCGCCCGCGTGCTGGATCGCCGGCCCGGAGCTGATGCGCAGCGGCGCGTTCATTTCCGCGGCGATGATCATGGCCAGCGTGGTCTTGCCCAGACCGGGCGGCCCGGACAGCAGAACATGGTCGGCTGTCCGTTCGCGGATCCGGGATGCCTCCAGCACCAGCGACAGCTGCTGGCGGACCCGGGCCTGGCCCACGAAATCGTCCAGGTTCTTGGGCCGCAGCGCCGATTCGATCGCCCGTTCTTCGGTTTCCGACGTGTTGGCGACCAGCCGGTTGTTCTCGGATTCCTCCGCCACGCTAGTTCACTCCCGCGGTCCGCCGGGCCGCGCCGGTCCGGGCGCCGTCCTGGCCGAGCCGGCGCAGGGTCAGCCGGAGCAAGTCGCCCACGTTGCCTGCTGCTGCCGCCTCCGGATTTTCCTCGGCGGTGGTGTCCACCGCCGCGGCGGCGTCCTTCTCGGACCAGCCCAGGCCGGCCAGGGCCTCCTGCACCTGTCCCTTCCAGCCGCCCTTCTGCTGGGGGGCCTGCTCGCCGGTGGGGATCAGCTTCCCGGCCAGCTCGAGCACGATCCGGCCGGCGAGCTTCGGCCCGATGCCCGGAACCTTGGTGAACGCCTTGCTGTCCCCCTCCGCGGCGGCGACCCTCAGGGCCTCGGGCGAGTGCACCGACAGCGCCGCCAGGCCCAGCCTCGGACCGACCCCGCTGACCGAGATAAGGGTTTCAAAAACTTCCCGTTGCGCCGCGTCCTCGAAGCCGAACAGCGTCATGGAGTCTTCGCGCACAATCATGGTGGTGGCCAGTTCGGCCTCCCGCCCCACGAACAGCGTGCCCAGGGTCTGCGGCGTCGCCTGGACGAGCATGCCGAATCCGTTGACGTCGATCACGGCCGATTGCAATCCCACGTGGGCGACGACGCCGCGCAACGAGCTAATCATGAACTCAACTCCCAATTCCGGCACTGCGGCCCGGAGTCCGCCCCGCAGGCAGCACGGCGGCGGATTGTCCGAACATATCTACGAATAGCTTACGGGGCAGCACGGACATTGCCGGCCACCGCCACACCGTGGCCCCGCTGCCGCGGCCGCCGCCGGCCGCACGTCAGCGGCGGGTGCGCTTGGCCTTCGCTTCCGCTTCCGCCCAGAGCCGCTGCGCCGTCGTCATCCCGCCGCCGGCAGCCGGTTTCGCTGCTCCGCCGCGCCAGGCATGGGTGATCGCCAGCGCCAGGGCGTCCGCCGCATCGGCCGGGCGCGGCGGGGTGTCCAGCCGAAGGATCCGGGTTACCATCTTGGTCACGGCGGCTTTGTCCGCCTGCCCGTTGCCGGTGACCGCCGCTTTCACCTCGGTAGGCGTGTGCAGCGCGACGCCGATCCCGCGCCGTGCCGCGGCCGCGATGACCACGCCGGACGCCTGCGCGGTGCCCATCACCGTGCTGACATTGGTCTGGCTGAAAACGCGTTCGACGGCGAGCACGTCCGGGGCGTGCGCGTCGAGCCATTCGTCGATCGCGTCCGCAATCTTCAGCAGGCGCAGCTCCAGCGGCATGTCCGGGGTGGTCCCGACCACTCCGACGTCCACCAGGGAGGAGCGCCGGTTCGGTTCGACATCGACCACGCCCAGGCCGCAGCGGGTCAGGCCCGGGTCCACTCCCAGCACGCGCATGGCCGACGGCGACGGCCGGACCGGTGTCAGTCGTTCTCGATTTCGGCGAGGACGTCCGCGCTGATGTCGGCGTTGGAGTAGACGTTCTGGACGTCGTCCAAATCCTCGAGGGCATCCACCAGCTTCATGAACTTCCGGGCCGCGTCCGCGTCGAGATCCACGGCCATCGAGGACACGAACTCGATCTCGTCGGTTTCGTATTCGATGCCGGCCTCTTCCAGTGCGCCCACGACGGCGCGCAGGTCGGTGGGATCGGTGTGGACCTCGAAGTTGTCGCCCTGCTCCTTGACTTCCTCCGCGCCGGCGTCGAGCACCGCCATCAGGAGGTCGTCTTCCGTGAGCCCGTTCCTGGGCAGGGACACCACGCCCTTGCGGGAGAACATGTAGGACACCGACCCCGGGTCGGCAATGGTGCCGCCGTTGCGGGTGATGGCCAGGCGGACCTCGGAGGCGGCCCGGTTCTTGTTGTCGGTGAGGCACTCGATCAGCACAGCGGAGCCCTGCGGCCCGCGGGCCTCGTAGATGATTTCGCTGTAGTCCACCGTTTCGCCGGTCAGGCCGGCGCCGCGCTTGACCGCGCGGTCGATGTTGTCGTTGGGAACCGAGGTCTTCTTGGCCTTTTGGACGGCCAGTTCCAGCGCGGGGTTGCCGGACATGTCCGCTCCCCCGTTGCGCGCCGCCACCTCAATGTTCTTGATCAGCTTCGCGAACGACTTGGCACGCCTGGCGTCGATCACGGCCTTCTTGTGCTTGGTGGTTGCCCACTTCGAGTGTCCGGCCATGCTTACGCCTCTCCTCTGACGATGCGGATGAAAAGTTCGTGGATGCGGCGCTCCCCCGTAATCTCCGGGTGGAAGGATGTCGCCAGCAGATGCCGCGAACGCACTGCCACTATTCTAGCTGTCCCGTGCAAAGTGTCGGTGTGGGAGGCCTCCTCCGGCTCGACGGTGGCCAGGACCTCCACGCCCTCGCCCACGCGTTCCACCCAGGGCGCACGGATGAACACCGCGTGGACCGGCGCCGGGCCCTGGCCGGGAGACGCCGCGCTGAACTCCAGGCCCCGGAAGTCCAGGTCGGACTCGAACGACTCGCGCTGCCGGCCGAAGGCGTTCCGCCGCACCGTAATGTCCAGGCCGCCCAGCGTCTGCTGCGGTTCGCCCTTCAGGTCAGTGGCCGGATCTGCAATCTCCCGGGCCAGCATGATCATGCCCGCGCAGGAACCGTAGACCGGCATGCCCGCTTCGATCCGCCGCTTCAGCGGGTCGGCCAGCTCAAAAATGCGGGTGAGCTTGTCGATCGTCGTGGATTCACCGCCGGGGATGACCAGGCCGTCCACGGCCGCCAGTTCCGCCGGCCGGCGCACCGGCACCGCCGTGGCGCCGCTGTGCTGCAGGACGGATAGATGTTCGCGGACATCGCCCTGCAGGGCGAGCACACCAATCGTGACCACGGTGACGGTTCCTCGGAATTCGCATCGGGGCCGCCTCAGTGGCGGCCGTACGGAAAAACAGTAGTGCCAACCGGTCCGGCGATGTTAAACGGTGCCCCCGCCCGGTGTGGGGACCGACACTGTTCGGCCCGCGCCGGCGGTGCCCGGGCACGGCGGCTTGTATAGTCTCTACTCATGCGACACCTCCTTGCGACCGTTGCCGGAAAGGCCGTAAAGGCGGTAGCCAGGCTCCGCGGCGGCGGTTCCGCACTGCCCGGCCTGGTGGCCGAAAAAATCGATCCGCAGTTCCTGCCGCGCACGCTCGGCGAACTGCCGCGCGGCGTCATAGTGATCAGCGGGACGAACGGCAAAACCACTACCACCAAGATGGTGGTGGAGCTGTTGCAGGGGCAGGGCCTGAAGGTGTTCACGAACCGCACCGGCAGCAACTTCACCCGCGGCGTGGTCGCTGCCGTGCTGGGCGATTCCAACGCCCGGGGCCGGCTCGACGCGGACATCGCCGTCTTGGAACTGGACGAAGCCCACGCCGTTCACTTCGTCAAACTGGTGGCCCCGCGCTACAGCCTGCTGCTCAACGTCATGCGCGACCAACTGGACCGCTTCGGCGAAATCGAAACGACCGCGGGATTCCTCCGGCAGATCGCCGCCGCGACGACCGAGGCAGTGGTACTGAACCGGGAAGACCCGCGCATCGCGGCGCTGGCGGGCGCCGTGGCCGCGCCGCGGATTGAATACTTCGGGCTGGCACCGCAGCTGCGCCACATGTTCCCGCACGACGACGACATGCGGTCCGCCGCGACCGCCGGCCCCTCCGGTACCACCGCCGACGACGCCGGCCGGCCGAGCGCCGACGTCGTGCTCTCGGTCTGCGAAGGGGCCGCCGCGACCTTCCAACTGGACGGCCGCGAGATCGAGGTCGAGCTGAAGCTGACCGGCGTCTACAACGTGTTTAACGCCGCCGCGGCGATGGCGCTGGCGCGGACCGTGCTGGGCCCCGCGGTGGACGAACCGGCGCTGCTTGCCTCGCTGGAGAACGTGACGCCGGCCTTTGGCCGCGGCGAATCGCTGACCGTCAACGGCCAGCCGCTGGACCTGGTGCTGGTGAAGAACCCGGCCGGTTTCCGGCTGGCACTGAAGTCCTTCCCCGCCGCCGGCTACCGGACCATGATCGCCATCAACGACAACTACGCGGACGGGCGGGACATGTCCTGGCTCTGGGACGTCGACTTCGATTCGCTGCGGGACACCGGCGTGGCCGAGGTCTCCGGGGTCCGGGCGCGCGACATGGGGCTGCGCCTCTTCTACGAGGACGTTCCCGTGGACCGGGTGGACACGGACCTCAATGCCTCGCTGCAGCGGTTCATTGCGGGCGATCCGGAGACGCCGAAGCGCATCTACTGCACCTACACCGCCATGCTGGCGCTGCGCCGCGAGCTCGGCAAACTGACCGAAGTGGAAGTGGTCTCCTGATGGACGCTCCTGTAATCGACCTGCTCCAGCTCTACCCGCGGGACATGAACATCTACGGCGACTGGGGAAACGTCCTGGTGCTGCGCAAGCGCCTGGAGCTGCGCGGCTACGACGTCCGGCTGCATGAGTACAACCCCGGCGACGCGTTCCCTGAGCAGGTGGACCTGATCGTGGGCGGCGGCGGCCAGGACTCCGGCCAGAACAAGATCCAGGCCGACCTCCTGGCCCAGGGCGGCCGGCTGCGGGAGCTGGCCGAGGACGGCCTGCCGATGCTGGCGGTCTGCGGCCTCTACCAGCTGTTTGGCCACCGGTTCACCACCCACACCGGCAAGGTCATCACCGGCATCGGGCTGCTCGATGCCGAAACCGTGGGCGGGCCCACCCGGCTGATCGGCAACACTGTGCTGGAAAGCGGCGAGTTCGGCACGATTATCGGGTACGAGAACCACAGCGGCCTGACCACCCTCGGCGGCGATGTCCGGCCGTTGGGACGGGTGACCAAGGGCCAGGGCAACAACGGCACCGACGGCACCGAGGGAGCCCGCCACCGGAACGTGATTGCCACCTACCTGCATGGTTCGCTGCTGCCCAAGAACCCGGCCGTGGCCGACTACCTGATCCGCCACGCCGTCGAGCGGCGCTACGGCAGCTTCAACGATGTGGCGCTGGAGATTCCTCATGAGGCCGAAGCCCGCGCCGACGCGGCCGCCCGCCCGCGCTGACGCCGGCCGAGGCTGACACGCCGACGCTGATGCCGGCTGACGCTGACGCCGGCCGCGGCGAAGGCCGTCCGGGCGACGGCGAGCGGCGTCAATCGCCGCTGAGCAGCCACTCGCGGGCGACGTCCGTCGGGGCTCCCATGGACTCGACGGTCGCCTTGGTCCGTAGCCGGCTGGCCGCGTCCGCCTGTTCGGACACGCACCAGTCCCCGGACTTCGCGGCTGCCGCCAGCGCATCGGCTGCCACCGGGCACCAGCGGCGCCCGGGTCCGTCGAACGTGGCCGGCAGCCAGTCCAGCCGCGCCACCTCCCAGCCGCCGCCGTCGTCGGCCTGGCTGAACTGGGCCCTGACCATCAACCCCTCGGTGTTGAGGATGTTCGGCGTTGCGTGCGCGGCGAGGGTGTTGCCCAGCCCGTAGACGATCCAGGTGCCGTCGTGGCGCTCAATCGGCTGGACGGAGTGGCTGTGGTGCCCGTACACCAGGGAGAACTCGCCGCTGTCGGCCAGCGCGTGGGCGGCCTCCTGCTGTTGCGGGCTGGCGTAGTCGGTGTATTCGTCCCCGGCATGCAGCGCTCCCAGGACGATGTCCGCGCCCTGGGCCCGGGCCTGCCTGGCCTTGGCGATCATCGCCTGGGGATCCAGCACGTCCACCTGCCAGGGCCGGTCCGGCGCCAGCCCGTTCAGCGAGAACGTGCCGGTGATGACCGCGATCCGCGCGGCCGGGGTGTCCAGGACCAGCACCTCCCCGGCCTCGGCCGCGCTGCCGTAGGTGCCGGTGTGTTCCAGGCCGCGCGCGTCCAGCGCGGCCAGGGTCCGTTCCAGGCCGGCGGTGCCGTGGTCGAATGCGTGGTTGCTGGCGGTGGTGCAGGCGTCGTAGCCCACGGCGGCGGCGGCGTCGAGGATCTGCGGCGGCGCGTTGAACGCAGGGTAGCCGGAGTACGGTCCGTCGTCGCCGGCCAGCGGGGTTTCCAGCTGGCAGACGGCGAGATCGGCGGTGTCCAGGTATTGCTCTTGGGCCGACAGCATCGGCTCGAAGTCCAGGGCCCCCTTCCCGGTTCGCCGGGCGTCTGCGGCCGCCTGCTCCCAGAGCGGCTCGTGCAGCAGCAGGTCGCCGGTGAGGGCCACGGTGGCGCAGCGGATTCCCGGGCACGCCGGGCCCGCGCCGGCCGTCGCCGTCGGCCCCGGGGCGGGCCCCGGTGCGGAGGCCAACGGCGGTGCCTCCCCCGCGCCGCCGCTCCCCGGCGGG
>NZ_JBNHGI010000018.1:0-36149 GCF_059091125.1 Arthrobacter sp. Y3223151
GTGAAGATGTGGACTCTCGACAAGCCCCACCTCACCCGGAGGTCTTCTTCATGTCACCCAGCCACGCCGCGCGTCCCTAACGTCCGTGGGCAATACACCTAGCCCTCGTGCTCGGCGAGGTACTTCACGTCGCCGACCAGCTTGTCCCACATCAGCTTGGAGTGTTCCGCCGCCTCGGCGGTCTCGTTGTTGTCCTGCGACAGCGTGAACTCCGTGCCGCCCGGAACTTCCTCCAGCGTCCAGACGAGACGGTGGTAGTTCTCGGGCAGGTCCTCCCGGCCGGACAGCGGGCTGAAGTGCGTGACGACCAGCCGGCGTCCGGGTTCGAACTCCAGCACCTGGCCCTTGTCCTCGTACGCTTCGCCCTCCCACTCACCCCGCCATCGGATGGGTCCGCCGACGCTCCAATCGGTCTGCACGTCGGTGCCGAACATGAATCCCCTGATGGCTTCGGGGTCCGTGATCACCGACCAGACACGGTCCGGCGGCGCCGCAATCGTCGCCGTCGAACTGGCCACGTACTGTCCGGGCATGGTTTCCTCCCCTGGTTCCCGCCTTGGCGGCGCGGGTCCGGCTACTCCATCCCAGCTTCCGGCAGCCGGGGCCGGCGCACAATGGCTGCGGGGACGCCGCTCAGGGAACGATCCCCGCTTCCGGGACGCCGGACGGCAGTCATGCTGCCTCGTCGATAAGGTCGGGCCCGTTGTTGCGCACGTTGTTGACCTTCGAACTGACCCGCCGCGGGACAAGATGCGGTTCGGGCATGGCCTCCAGCAGCTGCCGCACGTCGGCCTCGGATGTTGTTTCCGGATCCAGCCAGTCCGCATAGAGGCCGGGCGGAACGATCAGCGGTGTCCGGTCGTGGATATGCCCGAGCGCATCGGCCGCCTGGGTGGTGATGATGGTGCAGGTGCGCAGCCACTTCTCCGGGTGGTCTTCGGGCAGGGCCGGGTCGGGCCAGTTTTCGAACAAAGCCGCGAAAGCCAGCGCCTCTTCGCCTTCGCCGTGCAGGTAGGTCGGGATCTTGCCGTCCTCGGTCTTCTGCCATTCGAAATACCCGTCGGCAACAAGCAATCCGCGCTTCCTGGCCGCCGCCTTGCGGAACGAGGGTTTCTCCGTTACGGTCTCCATCCGCGCGTTGATCAGGCGGGCGCCGGAGCGCGGGTCCTTGGCCCACGGCGGCACGAGGCCCCACCGGGCCACGATGAGTTTCCTGGACACTCCCTCGCCGTCGGCCTGCTTGCGGTCGATGATCAACGGGACCTCGTCGGTCGGTGCCACGTTGTAGGAAGGTTGGATCTCTTCGACATAGGACTCATCGACGTCGAACGAAGCCACCAGTTCGCCGGTGCTTCGGGCCATGACGTATCTGCCGCACATGCCTCCATTATGGTCCAGCCGCGCGGCTGATGCCCGGCGCGCGGCCCGAAACAGCCTCGCACCGCGCGCCGGAATGCCCGGCCGGCTGCCGCCGCTTGCGGCGCCGGGAATGACCGCGCCCGGTGCGACGTTGACATGTACACAAGCTTTCAGACCAGAAGGAGCCATCTTGGATTACACACCTGCTGCCGGAACCGTCACCATGTTCTCCACCACCTGGTGCGGGTACTGCCGCCGCCTCAAGACCCAGTTCGATGCGCAGGGCATCGCCTACACCGAGATCAATATCGAAGAGGTCCCCGGCACCGCGGAGCTCGTCGAGAAGCTCAACGACGGAAACCAGACGGTTCCCACCCTGCTCTTCCCGGATGGCAGCAGCGCCACGAACCCGCCGCTCTCGCTGGTCAAGGAACGCCTGGGCGTCTAGCAGCGGCAGGCTCCGCCGGCGGAATTCGGACCGCGGGCCCACGGGGCGCCGCAGTTTCCATAACAATCGTTTTGGAAATTGTGGCGCCCCTGTTTTGTTCCTAGGATGGGGCAGGACGGCCGACGACGGCCTCGCCAGACTTCGCTAGGAAGGAATCACTCCCGCATGGTTCACAAGGTTCGGGCAGTAGTGGCCCTGGAAAAGAATGCTCCGGTCTCCATCGAAACCATCCTGGTTCCCGATCCGGGCCCGGGCGAGGCGCTGGTGGACATCCTCACCTGCGGCGTCTGCCATACCGATCTGCACTACAAGCAGGGCGGGATCAACGACGACTTCCCGTTCCTGCTCGGCCACGAAGCCACCGGCGTGGTCAGCGCCGTCGGCCCCGACGTAACCGATCTTGAGCCCGGCGACCGCGTCATCCTGAACTGGCGCGCCGTGTGCGGCGAGTGCCGGGCCTGCCGGCGCGGTGAGGCACAGTACTGTTTCAACACGCACAACGCCACCCAGAAGATGACCCTCGAGGACGGCACCGAGCTCTCCCCCGCCCTGGGCATCGGTGCCTTTGCCGAGAAGACCCTGGTGGCCGCCGGCCAGTGCACCAAGGTGGACGACGACGTCGACCCGGCGGCCGTCGGGCTGCTCGGCTGCGGCGTCATGGCCGGCATCGGCGCGGCGATCAACACCGGCGAGGTCAAGCGCGGCGAATCCGTGGCCGTGATCGGCTGCGGCGGTGTAGGCATCGCCTCCATCGCCGGCGCCAAGCTTGCCGGCGCCACCACGATCATCGCCGTCGACATCGACGACAACAAGGTGGAGCTGGCCAAGTCGCTCGGTGCCACGCACGGCATCAACTCGAAGGAACAGGACCCGGTGGAAGCCATCCGGGCGCTGACCGGAGGCAACGGCGCCGACGTCGTGATTGAAGCGGTCGGACGTCCGGAAACCTACAAGCAGGCGTTCTACGCCCGCGACCTCGCCGGGCGCGTGGTCCTGGTGGGAGTCCCCACGCCGGACATGAAGATCGAACTGCCGCTGCTGGACGTGTTCGGCCGCGGCGGCTCGCTGAAGTCCTCCTGGTACGGCGATTGCCTGCCGTCCCGCGACTTCCCGATGCTGGTCAGCCACTACAAGCAGGGCAACCTGGACCTGGACGCCTTCGTCACCGAGCGGATCAAGCTGGACGACGTTGAGGCCGCGTTCGACAAGATGCACGAGGGCAAGGTGCTGCGTTCGGTGGTGGAGGTAGCATGAGCGCGGCAATCGAAAACCTGGTCACCTCGGGCACGTTCTCGCTGGACGGCGGCACCTGGGACGTGGACAACAATGTGTGGATCGTCGGCGACGCCACCGAGGTCGTCGTGATCGACCCGGCACACGATCCGCAGGCCATTGCCAACGCCGTCGGCTCCCGGACCGTGAAGGCCATCCTGCTCACGCACGGTCACGACGACCACATCCGAGCCGTCGGTGAATTCCGGGACCTGGTGAAGGCACCGGTTTACCTGCACGAGGCCGACCGGATGCTCTGGGACGCCGTCTTCCCGGACAGCGCACCCGACCACACGATCGAGGACGGCGACACCTTCGAGATCGCGGGGGCGCGGCTGCAGGCCATCCACACTCCGGGCCACTCCCCCGGATCGGTCTGCTTCCACCTGGCCTCGCAAAACGTGCTGTTCAGCGGCGACACGTTGTTCAACGGCGGTCCGGGCGCCACCGGCCGCAGCTATTCCAGCTTCGAGACGATCATCGAGTCGATCAAGGGCCGGCTGCTGACGCTGCCGGCCGAGACCACGGTGAAGACCGGTCACGGCGATGCCACCAGCATCGGCGCCGAGGCACCGCAGCTCGACGAGTGGATTGCCCGCGGGCACTGACAACGGTCCGCTAAACCCCGCTACACCGCCCGTGCTCAACCCGGCTTCGGCCTGAGCACGGGCGGTGTTCCATACAGGGGCTGGGTCAGCACGTCCGGGACGTCCTGCTGCCACGGAAACAGCCCTTCCCCGTCGGCCCAGATGGCCTGCAGGCCGCGCAGCCGGCCTTTGTAAATATCTGCCGCGACCAGGAGCACATCCTCCGGCCGCTCAATCCGGGCCAGCGCCACTTTCCGCGGCCGCAGCGGTACCTCCATCCCCGCCACCAGGGTGCGGCCATGGTGCAGCACCCGGTGCGCCAAGAGGCTGAGAATGGCGTGCGTTTCCGCCAAGGCCCGTCCGGTCAGCAGTATTTCGGGATGCTGGACCTGGGTCAGCCCGATGGTGTAGCCAAAAGCGGTGTTGTCGGCGTCCCCCTCGACGATCATGCATTGCCAGCCGTACTTGTCGATGGTTTGCAGCGTCTTCTCCCTCGCCTCCCGATGGGTCATGCCGTTGCAGATATCGCACACCATGGGCTCCTCTTGCCGATGGATTGAATTGTCCAGCCAGTCTGCATCCGCATCCGCTGCAACGGCACCGGCGATTGCGCCGATGTGGATAAGTGGGGGCCCTAGCCGCCGATGTAGTGCATCTCCACTTTCCGCCCCGGCCAGCCGGCGGCAGGCGGGGCAGCTATCCCGGCCGAAGTCTTGCCGGCACGTGGGTCAACGCCCGCGGTCTCGGCGCCGCGCAGTTCCGAGTAGCGGTCCGAACGGCCCCGCCAGACGCCGGACAGCACGCGGGCCAGTTCGCCGTCGTCCGCGCCGCCGCGCAGCAGGGCGCGCAGATCCGTTCCGCCGGTGCCGAACAGGCAGGTGAACAGCTTCCCGTCGGTGCTCAGCCGGGCGCGGGTGCAGCCGTGGCAGAACGCCTGCGTGACGCTGGAGATGGTCCCGATTTCGCCGCCGCCGTCGCGGTACCTGAAGCGTGTGGCCGTCTCCCCGGGGTACCGGGGTGCCAGCGGTTCCAGCGGAAGCTCGGCGTCGATCCGCCGCACGATCTCGGCCGACGGGACCACCTGCTCCAGGTTCCAGCCGTTGGTCGTGCCCACATCCATGTATTCGATGAACCGGACGATGTGGGGTGTGCCGTGGAAGTGGCGCGCCATGGCCGGGACGCCGCCGTCGTTCTGGCCGCGCTTGACCACCATGTTGATCTTGACCGGGCCCAGCCCGACCGCGGCCGCGGCCTCGATGGCCTCCAGCACCGCGGCGACGGGATAGTCGACGTCGTTCATGGCGCGGAAGGTGGCGTCGTCGACCGAATCCAGCGAGACGGTCACCCGGGACAGCCCGGCCGCCTTGAGCGCCTCGGCCTTGCGGGCCAGTGCCGAGCCGTTGGTCGTCATCGCCAGGTCCAGCGGACGGCCTTCGGGCGTGCGGAGCGCGGCCAGCCCGGCGACCAGGTCCTCGATCCCCCGCCGCAGCAGCGGTTCGCCGCCGGTCAGCCGCAACTTCTCCACCCCTTCCGCGGCCGCGATCCGGGCCACGCGGACGATTTCGTCGAAGGTCAGCAGCTGGTCCTTGGGCAGGAACACGAAGTCGCGGCCGAACACTTCCCTGGGCATGCAGTAGACGCAGCGGAAGTTGCACCGGTCGGTGACGGAGATCCGCCGATCCCGCAGGGGCCGGCCCAGTGCGTCGTCGAGGGTGTGCGGACCGTGCTGCGCTGGCCCGTCCATGGTGTGCCTCCGCTGCCGGGACTCGAAGTCCCCTCCAGACTAGGCTGGCCGGGCGTTCACTACAACGGGGCCGGTTCCGGGACCTGCAGGCGGGCCAGCAGGTCGGGAAACGCCCCGTCCGCCACGTCGGCGTAGCCGGCGTACGCCGCCCGCAGCGCCCGCTCCACCGAGCCCACGCCGAGGCCGGGCAGCAGGTCCTCGGCCGCGCCGGCCGTTGCCGGGTCCCAGTCCAGGCCGAGTGCGTCGTAGCTGGCCGTGAGCACCTCGCGCAGCGGCGCCGCATCCTCGACCACCACGACGGAGGAAAACAGCCAGGCGCCGGCGACGACCCGCTGCGCGGTGCCCACCAGCTTGATCCGGCGCAGCGGCTCAACCGGGTACGCGCCGTGGATGCTGAACTCGCCCGGGCAGTACTCCCCGGGGATTTCGCCCACGCCGGCCTGCAGCCCGGTTGCCCGCAATCCGCCGGCGATGAGCTCCCCGAACCGGCCGAAACGCCTTTTCGCTCCGGCAATCGCATCGGCCAGCGGCTCCACGTGATCCAGCACCAGGCAGCCTTCGTGGTAGGCGGCGGCCCGGCCGCCCGCCTTGCGCACCAGCGGTTCGAATCCAAGTTCGCGGCAGCGGCGCGCCGCCTCCCCGAAGCCGGGCAGATGCGCGTCCCGCTGCCCGAACGCCACCGTCGGTGCCGGACGGTACACGCGCACGGTAGGGCCGAGCCGTCCCTGCCTGGCCGCTGCCAGCAGTGCCAGGCCAAACTGCAGGTCCGCCTCCGCGCCGAACGACTCCGGCTGGCGGACCCAGTCGAGCCCGCCAAGGCCCTGCGCTGAGTGCTCCAAAGTGTTGCCTGCTTCCTGAACCTGCCGATCCGCACCGCCTGCCCGGCGGCCCCTGCCATTTTACGGCGCCGGGCCACGACATGTGCCGTTCCTGCCACCCCGCGGCGGGTTGGGTGACTCGCCACCGTGCCGGGCACGGAATAATAGCCATGTGCCTTCTCCCCACCTGCCGCTCGTGCTGCTCGGCGGCGCCTCCGGTTCCGGCAAGTCCTATCTGGCGGCGCGGTTCGGCCGTCCGCATCTGGAGCTCGACGCGTTCTACCGGGAAATCGGCGAGCACACCCCGGGGTCCCCGCTGCCGCTGACCCCGTACGGGGAGATCGACTGGGACCATCCCGGCACCTGGAACAGCGGCGCCGCGGCCCGCGCCATGACGGAACTGCTGGAGACCGGCCGCACCCGGATTCCCGACTACTCCATCGCCACCTCCAGCTACAACGGGCACCGCACCGTGGAACTCGCGGAGGGGCCGGTGATTGCCGAGGGCATCTTCGCCGACGCAGTGCTCGGCCAGCTGCGCAGCCTCGGGCTGGAGGTGGACGCCGTCTTCATCACGGTCTCTCCCATCACGACGGCGGTGCGCCGCCTGGTGCGCGACCTGCGCGAGCACCGCAAACCGCTGCCGTTCCTGCTCAAACGCGGCTGGGCGCTCTTCCGCTCCGAACGCGCCGTGCGCGACCGCTACCTGGCGGCAGGTTTCCGCCCGGTGGCCAAGCGGCAGGTGAAAAGGGAACTGGCTGGCCTGCGCGGGGCACCGGCCGCCCAGCGGAAGTAGCGCCCGGCTATTCGGTCACGTCCCACATCCGGCGCCACCACGGCCGCTTGGGCTCGGGCTCCGGTTCCTCGCGTGCCGCCGCGGCTGCCCTGGCCGCCCGGCGTTCCCGCCAGCGTTCCAGTTCATACTCCACGTCCCGGGTCTTGGTAATCACCGGCGGGCCGCCCTGTAGCTGTCGCCGCGCGTTGACCACCCGGGCGTTGAAGTCCTCCAGGATTTCGCGCACCCGCCGGTCCGAGATCTGCTGGTCCAGCCGTCCGTCCAGCTCGGCATCCTCGGTCCGCAGCAGCAGGGCTTCGGGGCCCAGCCCCGTGAGGTTCTCGCGCTCGATCAGCCCCTTGAGCCACCAGTCGGGGTCATACCCGTTGCCCAGGTTGGGGATCGGTTTTCCGGCGTATTTCAGGTCGTCGAAGTCCCCGCGGGCCATGGCCTCCCGGATCAGGTAGTCCGCGCGCCGGGAGGTGTCCAGCTCCCGGATTTTCCGGTGCTTCTCCTCTTCGGCCTCCGCCCGCTCCTCTTCGTCCGCGTCGGCCGGCCCGCGTTCCCGTGACGCCCGCAGCTCCGCGGCGCGTTCCAGCCGCCGGCCGTTGTCACCCGCTGCCCCGCTGTTCACTCGTCAGACACCGCCTCCGCTACGACCTGGGCCCGATGCTCAGCCACCGGGCTGTTCCTGACATTTTTCCAGCCCCGTGACGAGCCGGCAATGCGTCGCCGTCGTTCATGCGCCGTTCCCCGGTTCCCCGGCCGGCCGCGCCGCTGCGCTTCAGACGGTGGCCGCCGGCGCATCCGCGATGGCAGACTCGGCCGCATGCGCGAATTTGTCGTCCTGGGCACCGCCTCGCAGGTTCCTACCCGGAGCCGCAACCACAACGGCTACCTGCTGCGGTGGGACGGCGAGGGAGTGCTGTTCGACCCGGGTGAGGGAACGCAGCGGCAAATGATCCTCGCCGGGGTTTCGGCCAGCCGGATCACGCGCATCTGCCTCACGCATGTGCACGGCGACCACTGCTACGGATTGCCCGGCGTGCTCTCGCGCATGGTCCTGGACGGCGTTGAGCATCCGGTTCATCTTCACTATCCGGCCTCCGGCGGTGATGTGGTCCGGGCCCTGGTCTCGGTCGCCTCCCCGGGACTTGACCTGCGCCTGCACCCGCACGGCGCCCCCGGGGCCATTGCTGACGGCCTCGAGGTGCGTCCCCTGGACCACCGGATCGAGGCCTACGGCTACCGGCTGGTCGAACCCGACGACCGCACCCTGCTGCCCGACCGGCTGGCTGCCGCCGGGATTTCCGGCCCCGACGTCGGCCGCCTACAGCGGGAAGGGACCTTCAAGGGGTTGCAACTCCAGGAGGTCAGCGTGCCCCGGCCGGGGCAGCGCTTTGCGTTCGTGATGGACACCGCGGTCTGCGCCGGGGCGGAGGAACTGGCCGACGGCGCCGACCTGCTCGTGGCCGAGTCCACCTTCAGCGACGACGACGAGGCCCTCGCCGTCCGGCACCGCCACCTCACGGCCGGCCAGGCGGGCGGACTCGCCGCCGGCGGCGGCGTGGGCACGCTGGTGCTGACCCATTTCTCCTCGCGCTACCCCGACCTGGTCCCGCTCGAGGAACAGGCCAGGGCGCGGGCAGGAGGGGCCGAGGTGGTTGCGGCCCGGGACCTGGACCTGATCCCGTTTCCCCAACGCCGGCGGACCGGCATCGGGCGATGAAGCACGCACTGGCCGGTTTTCCGGCAGCCCTGCCTGTTTCCCTCACGGCTCGTCCGGGTTACGGTGGCAATCTCAGCGCAAGGTGGATCACGATCGAAGGAGGCTGCCATGAGCGAGCAGAACCGCCCGGAGGACGAACAGACCCTGCCGGATCCGGAGCTGAACATCCAGGGTGAAGACCCGCTCATCCCGGATGAGGGCGTCGACGCGGTGCCGCCGGAACTGGTGGACGCCGGGATCGATACGGACTCCGAGCGTCCCGTGGACGAGACCCTGTCCGATCCGCTCGAGGGCGGGATGGCGGACGACCGGCTGGGAGCCCCGCTGGAGGATTTCGACCCGGATGAATCGCCGAGCCAGTAGGCGCAATGAAGCCCCGCAGAGTTACTGCGGGGCTTCATCTATCCCGTACGGTTTCGGCTACGTGGTTCGGTCGCTGGCTGGCTCTTCCACTGTTGACTTGTCAAGGAAGGCAATCACTTCGGAGTCATCAGTCTTCGTCCAGGTTTCGCGCCCGGTGTCCTTGTCTTCGCGGCGGGTTTCCGGCGTGTTCTCGGCTTCCTTGCGGAAGCCCCAGCGGGAATCCCTATTCGAGGCGTAGCACATCACGAACCTCCTTCGTGTCGGTCCTTTAATCGTCCTCCGGTCAGCGGCGGATGCCAAGGGCCGCTCCCGCGCGGATTCATGCACACTGGGGGTCCGCCCTTCGTTTACGGCCGTGACGATGGTGACAGGCGTCCCTGAAAGACTAGAGTCTCGTCCATGGCGGCGGAGCAGAAAACAGCGCTCAACAACGGTGTGTGGATAGATCGGCTCGGTTACGGCACGGCCAGGATTCCCCCGCCGGAGACGGCCGGGCTTTGCTATCGCGCTTTGGAGGCCGGTTTTCGCCATATCGATACCGCGGCCCTGTACGGCAACGAGCAAGGGGTCGGTGAGGCTGTCCGCAAATATATGGCCGGCGGGCTGGCCTCCCGTGAGGAAATCTTCGTCACCACCAAGGTCTACAACCATGACCACGGCTATCACCAAACGCTCCAGGCCTTTGAAGATTCTGCGCGGCTGCTGGGGCTTGACTACATCGACCTGTATCTAATCCACTGGCCGCAACCCAAGCGGGCTCTGTTTGTGGAAACCTACCGGGCACTCGAAAGCCTCTACCAGGCGGGGCGCGTTCGGGCGGTCGGCGTTTCAAACTTCCTTCCGGAACACCTCGAACAGTTGCTCCAACACACGGACATCGTCCCGGCGGTTAACCAAATCGAGCTACACCCGAGGTTCCAGCAGGCGCACCTGCGGAAATTCAACGCCGCCCATGGCATCCGCACCGTGGCGTGGAGTCCCCTCGCCCGGGGAGCGACGCTGAGTGACCCCATCGTGGTGGATCTGGCCCGCGACCTGGGCAAAACCCCTGCACAGGTGGTCCTGCGCTGGCATCTCCAGTTGGGCAATATTGCCATCCCCAAGGCAACCGGTCCCCGCATCCAGGAAAACTTCCACGTCTGGGACTTCCTGCTGGACAACGCCGCCATGGAGTGCCTGGCCGGCCTTGACCGCCGGGACGGCCGGATCGGCTCCCACCCTGATCAGATCAACTGACACGAGGAGTTACTGCCGGCCGGCAGTTGCAGCGGTCAGCGCGCACTCAGCAATTCGACGATGACGTCGAGTGCTTTGGTGAGCTGCAGATCGCTGGGGGCGCCGTACCCGATGACGAAGCCGTTCTCGGGCGCGCGGTCGGCGTAGTAGGCGGCCAATGTGGCCAGCCGGACGCCGCGGCGAAGGACCTCGTCGGCCAGTTGAGGGGCGTCCTTTCCCTGGAACCGCAGGACTGCGTGAAGTCCGCCGTCGAGGGCTGCAAGTTGAAGGTCCGATCGGGCCCCAAGGCGTTCCAGCAGCAGGGCCCTGCGGTGCGCGTATTCGCGGCGCGCACGCGAGATGTGTCGTGCCAGTCCCCCGGCCTGGATGTAGTAGGCAAGGGCCGTTTGCATGATGCCGGCGACCGGCGTGTCCAGGTCTTCGCGGATGGCCTTCAGCGCGCGGCCTGATTCCCCACGGACCACGAGGTAGCCGCACCGCAGCCAGGGGCTGAGGGACTTGGAAAATGTCCCCAGCAGCGCCACATCGGCTGTGGAGGGAAGTGAAGCAACGGCAGGCAAGGGCATCCTGCGGTGGCGGAATTCGCTGTCGTAGTCGTCTTCGAGGACGAGCACACCGTGCTCGGCTGCCCAGTTCAGAAGATCCAGCCGTTCCTGCACCGGCATCCGGCCGCCTAGCGGGTACTGGTGGCTCGGGGTGATCAGCACGGCGTCCGGCGGCCGACCAAGGGACGCCAGCTGGGCGGCTTTGAGTCCGTCGTCGTCGACGGGCACTGTTTCCACCACGGCACCGGCGGCGGCCATGACCCGTCGGGCCGTTGGATACCCGGGATCCTCAACGAGTACGCGGGGATGCTCTCTGCGGCTTCGCAGGGCTGCGACGGCCAGATGCAGGGCGTCGCTGGTTCCGGCGGTAATGATGACGTCATCGGGTTCGACGGCCAGTCCCCTGGCTGCTGCCAGGTGCCCTGCGACTTCCTTCCGCAGGGTGGCGGTCCCCAGAGGTGGGGGCAGGTGCGTGGGTCCCTGTTCGGATACCGCCCTGCGCCAGGCCGTGTGCCACTCGCGGTCGCGGAAAGGTGTGGACGAGGGACGTCCCGGCGTGAGGTCGATGATCGGCCTGCTGTCCTGAAGGCGCGGGGCAGGGCGTTCCTCGCGGGCAGGGTGTTGAACGTCCGGGCGGAGCGCGACCCTGGTTCCACCGGCACCGTGGCTTTCCAGGAACCCCTCGCCGGCCAGCTGCTCGAACGCCCGGACCACGACCCCGCGTGAGATGCCGAGCTCGGAGGCCATCCTGCGTGTTGCCGGGAGCGTGTGCTCCGGCCCCAGCAGCCCACTGAGGATGGCCCGGCGGAGTTGATCGGCCAGTTGGGCGGCAAGTGGAGCCGGCGCATTCCTGTCGAGTGTGAGCGGAAGCTCGGCCTCTCCCAAATGGACCTCCTGATTTGATCTTTCTTGGACCTAGTGTAGGACCAAGGCGCTTGCCACCATGGAAACCGCAACCAGACGCCCACGCCGCTGCTCCGCCTTTTCCCGGCCGGAGCCGGATGAGAGAAGGACTCATGTTTCACGGACTCTGCGCTTTCCCCCTCACACCGATTGTCGATGATCGCATCGACGTGAAGGCCGTTGCTCTCTTGGTGTCCCGGACCGCGAGAGCCGGCGTGGACTCCCTTGGCGTGCTCGGCTCCACCGGAAACTACGCGTACTTGTCCCGGGAGGAACGCCGTGCCGTACTTGAGGCCGCTGTCGATGCCGCCGACGGGGTCCCGGTCATCGCGGGAGTGGGTGCGGTGCGTACCCGCGATGTCCAGGCGCATGTTGAAGATGCCCAGGCGGCAGGGGCTTCGGGCCTGCTGCTGGCCCCGGTGTCATACCAACGCCTGACGGAGGCGGAAGTGTTCAGCCTGTACCAGGACGTCTCGGCGGCATCCTCGGTACCCATGGTCGTCTACGACAACCCAGGCACTACCGGGTTCACATTTTCCGATGCCCTGTATTCGCGCATTGCCGACATCCCGGCGATTGCCTCCATCAAAATCCCGCCTCCCCCGCCGGGGCAGGCTTCTGCACGCCTGAGGGAGTTGCGCTCGCTGCTGCCGGAACGCATAACGGTAGGCATCAGCGGCGACTGGGCCGCGGCTGAAGCACTGCTTGCGGGCTGTGACGCGTGGTATTCGGTGATCGCCGGCGTCCTTCCCGAAACGGCCAAGGTGATGGCGGATCATGCGTTGGCCGGCCGCAGCGACCGGGCCGTGGAAGCGTCGGCGAATCTCGAGCCCCTCTGGTCGCTCTTCCGGACGTACGGCAGCCTGCGCGTTACGGCAGCGATTGCGGAGCAGCTGGGGCTGATTCCGTCACCCAGCCTGCCGTTGCCGCTTCACGGTCTGGACAGTGAAGGAAGCCTGAAAGTTGCGGACGCCATTCGCCAGTGCGGTCTTCAGGCATGACCCAAGGGTTTCTGCCCGGCTCCGGCATCTTTGGCGCGCAGGCGCGGGGGCGGAAAGCCTTTGCCCCGACGGTTCACTGCGGCCTGGAGGAAGGCCGGGGAGGAACTATTCATGAAGGCGATTTTGGATGAGGCGGCAGGCCGGATGAGTCTTTCAAGCCGCAGGGTGACTACCGGCCACGCGCCCGGTCGAGGCACCGGTGTGCGCGGGGCGCTCGCCCGCTATGTCGTGGCGGCCACCCTGGCCCGCAGCGCGGACGGGGGCGCGGTGGTTGCCATCATTCTGCTGGTGGCGACGAGCGGGTCGCCGGGATGGCTGGCCGGCCTTCTGGGCGCCTGCATTACCGCTCCCCACCTCTTTGGCCCCTTCGTCGCCCGGCGCCTTGATACTGCCCGCGACGGCCGTTCCGTGATTGCCCTGGCCTGCATGGCCCACGGGGCAACGCTCGCGGCCGCTGTACTGCTGTATCCGGTGACCTGGCCCGTCATCACGGGAGCACTGCTGGTCGCTTCCGGACTGGTTGGTCCCCTGCTGACCGGGGGCATCAGCAGCCGGCTGCCGGCCATAGCCGGACCGGGAAGATCCAGCCAGCGCCGCGCCCAAGGCTGGGACGTGGCCACCTATGGCATTGGCGGCACGATAGGGCCCTCCCTTGTCGCCGCCGTTTCGGCGTGGTCAAGTCCGGCGGTGGCGGCGCTGATCCTGGCCGCTGCCACGTTCGTCGCCGCGGCGGTGATCAGGCTCCTGCCATATTCCCCGCCTGCTGCCGCGGCCTCGGAGGTGCCTCAGCCGGGACGGACGCTGGCGATGATGTTCTCGTCGGGTCCTTTGCGGCGAACCCTCTACATGACGGTTGTTGTCGCCCTGTCGGTTGCCGTGCTGCCCGTCACGGCCGTGGCCTCCACCGGCGACTTCGCCGTGGCACCTGCTGCAGCAGGCGTCCTGGCTGCGGCCTACGGCCTGGGCGGCCTGACCGGTTCGGCAGGGGTGATGGTCCGGCCGATGCAGGCCGACGCCGACCGACTGATGACATGGCTCGCAGCCGGGGTCGGCTTAGCCCTCGCCGGGGCGGCATTCGCCGGCAGCTTCCCTGTCGCGGTGGCCGCCTACTCCTTGGCCGGGATCGCGAACTCGTACTTCTTCGCCGCAACCCTGGCCGCCCGCAGCGAATATGCGCCGCCGGAGGCACGCGGCCAGGTGTTCGTGTGGGTCGGAGCCCTGAAGATCACTGCGGGTTCGGCAGGAACTGCTGCGGCCGGCGCCGTCGTTTCGCAGGCCACCCAGCTGCCGCTGTTCCTTGCAGTGTCCATCGTTGCGGCCGCCGTGGGCGCCTCGATCCTGGACCGCCGTGCCACCGCGAAGTCGTGATCCAAGGTCCGGCGGCGACCCGATGCTTGCCGGGGATGTTTAGGGCACACTGGTGGCGTGAGCGGAAACCCGTGGGTGCTGCACGTCGATCTCGACCAGTTCATCGCTGCGGTCGAAGTGCTCCGGCGGCCCGAGCTTGCGGGCAAGCCGATCATTGTGGGCGGTCGGGGCGACCCCACGGAACGGGCTGTGGTGTCGACCGCATCCTACGAAGCCCGGGCCTTCGGCGTGGGTTCGGGAATGCCCTTGCGCACGGCGGCACGGAAAGTGCCCGACGCCGTCATCCTCCCCGTCGATCACGAGGCGTACCTCGCGGCGTCTGAAACGGTGATGGATACACTGCGAGCGCAGCCAGGCGCCACCGTGCAGGTGCTGGGCTGGGATGAAGCCTTTGTCGGCGTCGAAACAGGGAATCCGGAAGCCTACGCCCGGCAGGTGCAGGCCGCCGTACTGGAGCGAACGCGGCTGCATTGCAGCGTGGGCATCGGCGACACTTTGGTCCGCGCCAAGGTCGCCACCGGTTTCGGCAAGCCGGCCGGCGTCTTTCGTCTCACCGCCGGGAACTGGCTTGACGTCATGGGCGGCCGGCCCACCAAGGACCTGTGGGGCGTCGGCACCAAGGTGTCGGGACGGCTGGCCAAACTCGGCATCAACACCGTTGCCGAGCTCGCCGCGTCCGACCCCCAAGACCTGGTTCCGGAGTTCGGCCCCAGGATGGGGCCCTGGTACGCCGAACTCGGACGCGGGGACGGCGCCAGCGTTGTGGACGACACCCCGTGGGTTGCCCGCGGGCATAGCCGGGAGACCACCTTCCAGCGGGACCTGACCGAGCCCGCCCAGGTCGACGACGCCGTCAGGGAGCTGACAGCGCGTGTCCTTGAGGACGTCGTGGCCGAGGGACGGCCCGTCGTCGGGCTGACACTGAAGGTTCGATATGCTCCGTTCTTCACCAAGACCCACGCGAGGAAGATTCCCGAGACATTCGACCGGGACGACATCCTCGCGCGGGCCTTGGACCTCGCAGCAGGAATCGAAGAAGGCCGTCCCATCCGGCTCTTAGGCCTGCGGGCCGAAATGGCAATGCCCGACGACGCCCGAAAGGGACATACGCCGACGCGCGGCGGCTGGTGACGGTCCACGTCAGGCCTGCACGCGTTGACCCTGTTCCCGGCGTGCTGCCACACTTGTGTGTGCAGGGCAGTTTGGTTCAAAGGAGACCCTCATGTCACCCATGATCCGCAAGAGTCTGAACGAGCCCGAAGAAACCCGGCCTTTTGAGGACGGTAAGGGGAAGCTGGATCTAATCAATCTCGAGTCAGGCGCCGTCGGGCGGGCGGTTTTCGAACCCGGTTGGCAGTGGTCCAAGCACGTCAAACCCATCGCCGGGACGGACAGCTGTCAGGTGGCCCACACTGGCTATGTGTTGTCCGGACGAATCAAGATCGTCATGGACGACGGCGAGGAAAACGAGTTCGCCGTCGGCGACCTGATGTCGGTTCCTCCAGGTCACGATGCATGGGTCGTAGGCGATGAGCCATGCGTGGTGCTTGACTGGCACGGATACAGTGACTACGCCAAGCGACAGGACTAAGGCGTCATCTCGCGTCGCCGCAATTGGCTCGGCTGACGGCACCTTTTCCTGAACCTCGGCTCCTCCTCCCAGGAGCCCGGGGAGAGAGGACGCGTTATTCCTGGGCCGCCTCATCGAGCATTTCGCACAGATCGTGCACGTGCCGGGTGGTGTTCAGCAGAATATCCACTGAGGTTGGCTCTTCTGCTGGGTCCTCGGACAGGTGTGCCTGAATGCTCAGCCACCCCCGGTCATAGTAGAAAAACTCCGGGAAGCCTTCTTCCGCCAGCGCCGCGGCGTCGACGTCGCTTAGGGGGTAAATGTACGAGGGGCCCTTGAGTGAGTCCGTGACGGTCAGTTTATCGGCCGAGAAATGTTGAACCATCGGTCCTGAGACGTCGAGTTCATCGATAAATGCTTCGTCTGAGGCTCGCGTCAGGTCAACGGTGGACTCGCCCCGGAACTTCACCACCGTTGACCCGTTCTCCTTTACCCGGGCCTTGTAGTGGACATCCCGAACGTCTCCGGATTCTATGGTGACGGTTGTGCCGCATACCTCGACCTCGACCGGAGCGTAGTAATCGTCGGGGACTGGTAGGTACTTCCCACCGGTGTCCTCGGGCGGCCAAGGGGTGGGGGCTTCCTCCTCAGGCGTCGCGACGGCCGGCGCGGTCCCTGCGACGAGGGCAAGAGCAATGAAAATGGGCAGGCGCAGTGTTTTCTTCGTGATCATGATGGGGCTCCTGGGCGGGCAGGAGGCTTCTCGCTCATCCTGCAGGGATATGCGTTGGATGCCGTAGTGGCGACAGGTCCGTTGAGGGAACCACGGTCCCTGCGTTCCTCCCCCAGCCAGGCGCACAGTGCGGTCAACCTACGCCTGCGGTTCTGCGATTGTCAACGAGTTCTGACGCAGTCCCACTACCCTCTCTAATCAAGGGTGCATAAAACCGTTCGAAAAGAAGTGCACCGTTTCTCCCAGTCGCGAATGGGATATCGGGAGACAGGCGAAAACGTCACATCCACAGGTGGGTATTAGGGGCGGAAGCGATGTCAAAGCGCGGATTAAGGTTATTTCCCGCACCGGATTCTTCCAGTGATTGCCAACACGAGCAGAGGTAGCCCTTGTGATAGTGGCCAATCACCTGACGTGCCTTCGTGATTGCGGCATCGTCATGGCCGAACCTGAAGGCCGGCAAACCCGGTACGAGATCGCCGACCCCCACCTGGCGAACGCCCTACAGGCCCTCGTGGAAGTGACACTGATGGTGGACGAAAACAAACCCTGCGCCGACCCGGCATGCCCGCTGCCCGGATGCGAGGGGTCCCGATGACAGCACCAACAGCGCTTTCTGCCGAGCGGCGTTTTGTGCTGCACCGCCGCGTGCGACTCATTGTCGCTTCCACCATCACGTACAACGTGATCGAGGCCATTGTCGCGATCTGGGCCGGCTCCATGGCTTCGTCTGCGGCGCTCATCGGCTTCGGCCTGGAGCGTGAAGGGCATCTGCGGGATGAGCGCGGAGGCAGTTCGCTACGACGAGCAGTCGTTCCTGTGGCGCTCACAGCTCGGTCAGGATGCCCGCGACTTTGTCCAGGGCGCCGGGGGCCAGGGAGTAGTATGCCCAGGTGCCCCGCTTTTCGCGGTGCAGCAGGCCGGCATCCACCAGGATTTTTAAATGGTGCGAGACGGTGGGCTGGCCGAGGTCCAGGGGTTCGGTGAGGTCGCAAACGCACGATTCGCCGGAGGCTTCGGCCTTAACGATGGAGAGCAGGCGCAGTCGGTTCGGGTCGGACAGGGCCTTGAAAATGACGGCCTTTTCCTTCGCCGCTTCGGCGCCCAAAACCGTCCCCGCCGGGGTGCAGCAGGTTTCTTTCGCGGCCGGTTCGAGGATGGGCAGCGCAGTCATGAACACCATTATGCCGGAACATTGACCGCTATCAATCTTTTGGGGCCGACAGCCCGAATTCTGGCGGAAGCGGAATTCTTGCTCTTGCGGTCAGGATCCGCCCCTGTGCGAAGGGTGCGGGACAACAACGTCGTCGGCCATGCGCGATGCCGCCGGGAAGAGGAGCATGAGGAGGCCGACGCCCACTGCCGCACCGATCACCTGCGCCAGCACGAAACCTGGGACGGAGCCCGGGGCGATGCCGGCAAACGTGTCGCTGAAGATGCGGCCGACCGTTACGGCGGGATTGGCGAAAGACGTCGAGGACGTGAACCAGTACGCCGCGCCAATGTACGCACCCACAGCGGGAGCAGCGAGGATACCCCTTCGAGTGGCAGCCAGGGAGAAGATCAGCAGAATGAGCCCAGCCGTCGCAACCACCTCGCCCAGCAGGGTTCCCGCAGTTGCCCGGTCCTTGGTCGAGACGCTCGTAGCCACCTCAAACATGGCGTTGGCGAGTACGCTGCCGCCGATCCCGCCGACCATCTGCGCCACCAGATATGTAGCCAATTCCGCAAAGGTCAAGCCGGTGCGGCTGCGCCTACCCAGAAGCCAGTCCGCGACCGAAACCACGGGATTGAAGTGGGCACCGCTGACCGGTCCAAACATGAGGATCAGAACCGTCAGTCCCAGCACCGTGGCGGTACTGTTCTGCAGCAGCTGCAGTCCCACATCGTTCGGGGACAATTGCTGAGCGGCAATGCCCGAGCCCACGACGATGCAAACAAGCAGGGCCGTCCCGAGCAGCTCGGCGACAGCGCGGCGCCACAAGGGTGGCTGGTGTGAAGTCATGAGATCCAGCTTGACCGAATAAATTAACTCAGTCAAAATTGAATCAATGATTATTGAGCGAAGCGGGGACTTTCAGGCGCGAGTTGCAAAGCACGCCGCCCTGGCAGACCCTGCCCGACTGCGGATCGTCGACCTGCTGACGCTCGGCGACTACTCACCGACGGAGCTGCAGGCCGAGCTCGGCATCCCCTCCAACCTGCTGTCCCACCACCTGCGCACCCTGGAAGCTGCCGGTCTCGCGACCCGCAGCCGCTCGGAGGCGGATAAGCGGCGCAGCTACATCAGGCTCACCTCCGGAGCGATGGAGGGGCTGTCACCCGGGCGTGAACACGGCGTGCGCCGCGTCCTCTTCGTCTGCACGCGCAACAGCGCACGGTCTCAGCTGGCGACTGCCCTATGGCGGCGCGTAAGTAAAATCCCTGCGACGTCGGCGGGCACGCACCCGGCAGACCGCGTCGCCCAAGGGGCCATCGACATCGCGCAACGTCACGGCGTCAACCTCGGGAACGCGACTCCGCGCCTGCTGGCTGAGGTTGCAACCAGCGACGACTTCATCGTCACCGTGTGCGACAACGCGCACGAGGAACTCCCGCGCCTGGAAGGAATTCACTGGTCCGTTCCGGACCCCCTCCGATCGAACACCAGCGACGCTTTCGAACACGCCTTCCTCGACATCTCCGACCGCATCGGCGACCTCGCGCCACGCTTGCGCGCCGCCTGAGCGGCCGGGCAGAACAAACACAGCGCATATTGACAATCATCAATATAGTGCCGGATACTCCATACATCGACAGGCATCAATACGGAGTCGGTGCAGCGATGGAGCGGGCCGTATGCCCAACCAAATCCACCATTCGAACCACAGGAGAAACCCGTGAGCACCGATACCACCAAAAAGCCTTCCGTCCTCTTCGTCTGCGTCCACAATGCAGGGCGTTCGCAGATGGCGGCGGCCTTCCTGACCACCTTGTCCGAAGGCGCCATCGAAGTCCGCTCTGCCGGCTCCCAGCCCGCAGACAAGGTCAACCCGGCCGCTGTGGAGGCCATGGCCGAACTCGGCATCGACATGTCCGCCGAGATCCCGAAGGTCCTCACCACCGAGGCAGTCAAGGAGTCCGACGTCGTGATCACCATGGGCTGCGGCGACGAGTGCCCCTACTTTCCCGGCAAGCGCTACGAGGACTGGGCCCTGGAAGACCCGGCCGGGCAGGGCGTAGACGCTGTCCGCCCCATCCGCGACGAGATCAAAACCCGCATCGAGGGACTGATCCAATCCCTGATCCCGGCAGCCAACTAGACCAACCCGAATGAGAGCACCAGGAGAGACTTTCGTGAACACCGACGTCCAAACCGAACAGCTGATCATCATCGGGTCCGGCCCCGCCGGCTACACAGCCGCGATCTACGCCGCCCGCGCGGGACTGAACCCCTTGGTCGTGGCAGGGTCTGTCACTGCCGGTGGAGCGCTGATGAACACCACGGAGGTAGAAAACTTTCCCGGCTTCCCGGGCGGCATTCAGGGACCCGAGCTCATGGAAGGGCTGCAGAAACAGGCTGAGAAGTTCGGCGCGCGCATAGTCTTCGACGACGTCACTGAGGTTGTTCTGAAGGGCCACCTCAAGCGGGTGACTACCGGAGCCGGTCAGACCCATGAGTCGCCTGCGGTCATCCTGGCCACCGGATCCGCCTACAAGGAACTAGGCCTGCCGGAAGAGAAAAAATTCTCCGGACACGGCCTGTCCTGGTGCGCCACGTGCGATGGTTTCTTCTTCCGTGAACAGGACATCATCGTGGTCGGCGGCGGCGACTCGGCCATGGAAGAAGCCCTGTTCCTGACCCGCTTCGGCAAGTCCGTTACCGTCGTCGTACGCCGCGACGCCCTCCGGGCATCGAAGATCATGGCGCAGCGGGCGAAGGACAACGAAAAGATCCGCTTCGAATACAACAGTTCCGTCACCGCGATCCACGGCAACGGCAAGGTCACCGGCGTGACCCTGACAGACACCGTTACCGGAGCGACCCGAGAAGTGGGTGCGACCGGGATCTTCGTGGCCATCGGGCATCTGCCCCGCACCGACCTGGTCAAGGGGCAAATCGACCTCGACGACGAGGGCTACATCAAGGTTGACGCCCCTACCACCTGCACTAACCTCCCGGGCGTCTTCGCCTGCGGTGACGCCGTGGACCACCGGTACCGGCAGGCGATCACCGCCGCCGGCACCGGCTGCTCGGCCGCCCTGGACGCCGAGCGCTACCTGGCGGCACTGGAAGATTCCGACAGTATTGCCACCGCACTCGTCGAGGAGGGCACCCATGCCTGAGAACACCGCCGCCAAGACCGAGACCCTGCAGCTTCCCGTCGCCGTCGTCGGTGCCGGTCCGGTCGGGCTGGCAGCAGCCGCCCACCTGCTCCAACGAGGGCTAATGCCGGTCATCTTCGAAGCAGGTGACACGCCTGCCGCGGCAGTCGACGCGTGGGGACACATCCGGCTCTTCTCACCGTGGCGGTACAACATCGACGCCGCCGCACGCCGACTGCTCACCCGAACGGATTGGCAGGAACCGGACCCGGAGGCGCTGCCTACCGGCGCAGAACTCATCAGGGACTACCTCAACCCACTGGCGTCGGTCCCCGCGATCGCCGGCGCCCTGCGGACCTCCTGCCGGGTCATCGCCATTAGTCGTGAAGGCATGGACAAGACCCACTCCCGCGGCCGGGAGACCACCCCGTTCCTGGTCCGGGTCGAAGACGCCGAAGGCACGACCACCGATCATCGTGTCCGCGGCGTCATCGATGCATCCGGCACCTGGAACACCCCGAACCCGCTGGGGCAGGCCGGCCTTCAAGCCGAAGGGGAGGATGAAGCCCGCGCGGCGGGCTTCATCGCCGACCCGCTGCCCGATGTCACCGGACGCGACCGGGCACGCTTTGCCGGCAAACACGTCCTGGTCGTCGGTGCGGGGCACTCGGCCGCCAACACCCTGCTGTCGCTGGGCGAGCTGACGGCGCAGGAACCCGGAACCCGGATCAGCTGGGCCATCCGCCGCAACTCAGCCGCCACGTTGTACGGGGGCGGCGACCTCGACGGCCTGCCGGCCCGCGGAGCACTCGGCTCGCGGCTGCGCGCCCTGGTCGAGGACGGAGCCATCGAGCTGCACACCTCGTTCACGATCACCGGCTTCAAGAGCGCCAACACGCTCGCCGTCCTCGGAACCACCCCTGACGGACCGGCACAGCTGGACGTGGACCTGCTGGTGCCGGCCACCGGATTCCGCCCGGACCTGGAGATGCTGCGCGAAGTCCGGCTGGACCTGGACCCTGCGGTGGAAGCACCGCGGGAGCTCGGCCCGCTCATCGATCCCGAATTCCACAGCTGCGGCACCGTCGAACCCCACGGCGCCAGACTCCTGTCCCACCCGGAGAAAGACTTCTACATCACGGGGATGAAATCCTACGGCCGCGCGCCGACGTTCCTGATGGCCACCGGCTACGAACAGGTCCGCTCCATCGCGGCTGCCCTCGCATGCGATCAGGAGGCAGCAGACAACGTCGAACTCGTCCTGCCGGAAACCGGCGTCTGCTCCACCGACCTCGGCGGCAGCTGTTACACAACGGCAGCGGCCACCGGGCCCGACGAAGCCTGCTGCGCTGCTTCCGAGCCGGCGTTCCTTGGCATTCCCACCGGGCTGGCACATGGGCGCTCCGCACGGCAGGAGAACTAAAAGAGCTGAGAAGCCCCAACCCGTCAGTTCGAAGAGGCCGCTTTTCGCTTGCAGTCCCTGCTAGGGAATGGCGGTCGGGCAGGGTGTCCTTTCCTCCGTCGGCAGCAAGGAGGTGAGCTGCAAAACCTGAACCTGGGCTAGCCTCCTATCCTTCAAATACTTGGAGCGGGTGGTGGGCTGGTTATTCCCAGGCCGCCTCATCCAGCATTGCGCACACGTCGTGCACGTGCCGGGTGGTGTTCAGCACGATATCGGAAGCGATTGGCTCCATCACCTCGGGGTCCTCAGAGAATTGACTGTAGAACCCCAGCCACCCCCGTGTGTAGTAAGCGAACTCCGGCAGCCCTTCGTCGGCCATCTTTTCGGCTTCTTCGGGGTTCGCTGCTGCCACGATCGAGTTGGCGCTGAGGAGTTCCACCGTGGTGAGTTCATCGGCTGAAATGTATTGATAAAGCGTTCCGGAAATGTCGAGTTCGTCAATGAAGGCGCCGTCCGTGGCGCGGGTCAGGTCAACGGTGGCATCGCCTTTGAACTTCAGCGAAGTTGCCCCGTTCTGCTTCACCCGGGACTTGTAATGAACTTCCCGGACATCTCCGGATTCCATGGTGACGGTGGTGCCGCAGGCCTTGATCTCAATCGGGTCGTAATATTCTTCCGGAACTGGCAGGTAATGGCCGCCGGTGTCCGGGGGAGGCCAGGGGGCGGGGGCTTCCTCCTCGGGCGTCGCAGCGGCGGGAGCGGCCCCCACAGCGAGGAAGATTGTAAAGAAAATGGGCAATCGCAGTGCTTTTTTGCGGTTCATGATGGGGTCTCCTGGGCAGCAGGAGGGCTGGTCGCTCATCCTGCACGAATGTCCGTTGGATGCCGTAGTGGCGACAGGTCCGTTGAGAGAACCACGGTCCCTGCGTTCCTCCCCCAGCAAGGCGCACAGTGCGCCCACCCTACGTCTGCGGTTTTCCGACTGTCAAAGGTTTTTAGCCAGTCCCTCTACCCTCTTGAATTCAGGGTGTATTGTTACGGGTTTTAGATGAAATGCACCGTTTCTCCCAGCTGAGAATGGGATATCAGGAGGCAGGCGAGAACGTCACACCCAAAGGAAGTGATTAGGGGCGGAAGCAACGTCGATGGTCAGATTAAGGTTATTTCCGGCACCAGAACCAGTGACCGCCAAGTCGCCAATCGTTGACGGACCGGACGCGACTCGCCGCTGCCCCCGTCTTGATCAACTCTGCCAAGAGAGCCAGAGTGAACCAGCTGATAACTATCAAGAACATTGTCTGGTATGAACGGGGCCTTGCGCCTAAGTTGGGACCATCGGTTCAAAACTGACGTGCCGCCTCTGCGGTCGAGAGCAGGTGGTTGTGAGCGGGCGCGAAGACTTCGAAGCATTGCTGGAATTGTTGTCAGCGGTGCGCAATGCGGTCCTGCGGTACCCCATGTCGGGCGTCGTGGACAGGACCGACCACGAAGGAAACATTGTTAGCACGAGAGTCCGCATCAGCGATGGCGATCACAGCTGGAGCGTCGAAGGCGATGGCGGCAGCGTCACGTGCAATCCCTCCGACGGCTGCGTCATAAGGACCGGCAACAGAATTGAAACGCTCGGATTCCAACGACCGGACTGGCTTCCTGATGAAATCCAGCTCTTCTATCCCCTCAGCATGCGCATCTGGGGCGGGCACCAAGACAACCAGCGCATCACGGGCATGGAACGGCAAGAAGATGGCATCCATCTCTCGATGGTTTACATCGATGATGCGGACTACACGGCGGAAGCAACGTTCAATCCGCAGCATAGTGTGATCACAGATTTCCGCACTGCGACCGACCGACTCTCGCTCCGTGACCTGCAAACCGACATACGAGTCGAAGGCTGACCAAAACCGAGACGGGACGCCGTGGGTCCGGAGGGTTGCATGATGGGTGGTGGGCGGACTCAAGCACAACGCAGCGGGTTAGCCAGGCCGCACGTCAGTGACCCTGTCCCCGGGAGGGCGTGCCGTGTCGACCGATGTCCCTGCCGAGATCTGCCGCTTGATCTGCTCGAGCTCATCTTTGAGCAGGTCAACGGTGACACGATACTGTTCGAACTGCGCCGTCGGGCGCCTGGCCACGGAGTAACTGATGCCGGCGGCGAGGATGCCCAGCGGGAACGCCACCAGCAGGGCCCAGCCGGACGCGGCAAGGAACTCCAGTGCTACGGGAAGTGCCTGCCTGAAGGCCAGAAACTCGTTCACGCCACCGACGACTCCATTAAGAGCAGTGTCCAGCGGACCCAGAAACTGCCCCACGACAGGCGTCCCGGAAAACGACGGAGCGCTCAGCGGCGGTTCTCCCCCGGCGGACCAGCGTGGATCACCGAAATGGTTCAAGACGTAGATCCCGGCACCCGCGTTGAGTGCCGCGAAGAGGAGGACGGAACCAAGCGCAGTCCAATGAAGCCTGCGCGGACGCCAGGCGCCGGCCACTAGCGCAAAGACGGCCGCCGCACACCAAGAGAAGACGCGGAGTTCGTCGCGGCTCAACCCGCCCAAGAGATCCAAGGAATTTTCCGCCCCTCACAGTTGGAACCTGGTTGTTCCGGTCACAGCGAGCCTGTCCCAGTTACTTCCGGCCATTCCCCAGGCAGTGCCCGCTAAAGGAACGACCTACCTGAGCGTTGCTCAGATAGGTCGTTCATTTTACCCGGAGGCGGCCATCTTGCTGGGACAGCCGGGATCCCCCAAGAAAGAAAGAGAGAGAGCTAGAAGTCCCAGTCCTCGTCTTCGGTGTTGACGGCCTTGCCGATCACGTAGGAGGAGCCGGAGCCGGAGAAGAAGTCGTGGTTCTCGTCCGCGTTGGGGCTCAGGGCGGAGAGGATGGCCGGGTTCACGTCGGTGACGGTGGACGGGAACATGGCCTCGTAGCCCAGGTTCATCAGCGCCTTGTTGGCGTTGTAGTTCAGGAACTTCTTGACGTCCTCGGACAGGCCGACGGCGTCGTAGAGGTCGTGGGTGTACTGCACCTCGTTCTCGTACAGCTCATAGAGCAGCTCGAAGGTGTAGTCCTTCAGCTCCTGCTTGCGCGCCTCGGACTCCCCCTCGACGCCCTTCTGGAACTTGTAGCCGATGTAGTAACCGTGCACCGCCTCGTCACGGATGATGAGCCGGATCAGGTCCGCGGTGTTGGTCAGCTTGGCCCGTGAGGACCAGTACATCGGCAGGTAGAAGCCGGAGTAGAACAGGAAGGACTCCAGCAGCGTGGAGGCGACCTTGCGCTTGAGCGGGTCGTCGCCGTAGTAGTAGCCCTCGATGATCCGGGCCTTCTTCTGCAGGTTTTCGTTCTCGGTGGACCACCGGAATGCCTCGTCGATCTCCTTGGTGGAGCACAGGGTGGAGAAGATCGACGAATAGCTCTTGGCGTGCACCGACTCCATGAACGCGATGTTCGTGTAGACGGCTTCCTCATGCGGAGTCAGCGCATCCGGGATCAGGCTGACGGCGCCGACGGTTCCCTGGAGCGTGTCCAGCAGGGTCAGGCCGGTGAAGACGCGCATGGTGAGCAGCTTTTCGTCTTCGGTCAACGTGCCCCAGGACTGCACATCATTGGACAGCGGGACCTTTTCGGGCAGCCAGAAGTTGTTGCAGAGCCGGTTCCAGACCTCAACGTCCTTCTCGTCCTCGATCCGGTTCCAGTTGATTGCTTCCACGTGGTGCAGAAGCTTGACCTTCTCGGCTGACATCGCGTCCCCTTCTTCCCAAAGTCTGTCTTGTTCCATAGTGCCCGAATGCCGGCCGGGGTGCGGCCGGCTGGGGCCAGCGGGTGGTGGCCGGATGTCCGGCGTCCCGTCGGTGCCCGTACGACGGCGGGCGGGCACCCGCCGTCGTACTTTTCAGTTGGTGCGGGCTGCTACAGCATGCAGCTGACGCAGCCCTCTACCTCGGTCCCCTCCAGCGCGAGCTGGCGGAGGCGGATGTAGTAGATGGTCTTGATGCCCTTGCGCCAGGCGTAGATCTGCGCTTTGTTGATGTCGCGGGTGGTGGCGGTGTCCTTGAAGAACAGCGTCAGCGACAGGCCTTGGTCCACGTGCTGGGTGGCCGCGGCGTAGGTGTCGATGATCTTCTCGTAGCCGATTTCGTACGCGTCCTGGTAGTACTCCAGGTTGTCGTTGGTCAGGTACGGAGCCGGGTAGTACACGCGGCCCAGCTTGCCTTCCTTGCGGATCTCGATCTTGGAGGCCACCGGGTGGATCGAGGACGTGGAGTTGTTGATGTAGGAGATCGAACCGGTGGGCGGGACGGCCTGCAGGTTCTGGTTGTAGATCCCGTGCTCCATGACGGAGGCCTTCAGCTCCCGCCAGTCGGCCTGGGTGGGGATCTCCACATGCGCGAAGAGTTCCTTGACCCGGTCGGTCTGCGGCACCCATTCCTGCTCGGTGTACTTGTCGAAGAACTCGCCCGAGGCGTACTTGGACTTCTCGAAGCCACCGAAGGTCTGGCGGTGTTCGATCGCAAGCTTGTTCGAGGCACGCAGCGCGTGGAACAGCACCGTGTAGAAGTAGATGTTGGTGAAGTCCAGGCCTTCCTCGGAACCGTAATGGACCCGCTCGCGGGCCAGGTAGCCGTGCAGGTTCATCTGGCCCAGGCCGATGGCGTGGGACTGCAGGTTGCCTTCGGCGATCGAGGGCACCGAGTTGATGTAGGACATGTCCGACACCGCGGTGAGCGCGCGGATCGCGGTCTCGATGGAGGTGCCGAAGTCCGGCGAGTCCATCGTCTTGGCGATGTTCATCGAGCCGAGGTTGCAGGAAATGTCCTTGCCGATCTCGGCGTAGGTGAGGTCCTCGTTGTACAGCGACGGCGAGGAAACCTGCAGGATCTCCGAGCAGAGGTTGGACATGATGATCTTGCCGTGGATCGGGTTCGCGCGGTTCACCGTGTCCTCGAACATGATGTACGGGTAACCCGATTCGAACTGGATCTCGGCCAGCGTCTGGAAGAACTCGCGGGCGCTGATCTTGGTCTTCTTGATCCGGCTGTCGTCGACCATCTCGTAGTACTTCTCCGAGACGGAGATGTCCGAGAACGGGACCCCGTAGACGCGCTCGACGTCGTACGGGGAGAACAGGTACATGTCCTCGTTCTTCTTGGCCAGGTCGAACGTGATGTCCGGGACGACAACGCCCAGCGAGAGTGTTTTGATCCGGATCTTCTCGTCGGCGTTCTCGCGCTTGGTGTCCAGGAAGCGGTAGATGTCCGGGTGGTGCGCATGCAGGTACACCGCGCCGGCACCCTGGCGGGCGCCGAGCTGGTTGGCGTAGGAGAAGCTGTCTTCGAGCAGCTTCATGACCGGGATGACGCCGGAGGACTGGTTCTCGATCTGCTTGATCGGCGCGCCGTGCTCGCGGATGTTGGTCAGCGACAACGCGACGCCGCCGCCGCGCTTGGACAGCTGCAGGGCGGAGTTGATGCCGCGGGCGATCGACTCCATGTTGTCTTCGATGCGCAGCAGGAAGCAGGAGACCAGCTCGCCGCGCTGCTTCTTGCCCGCGTTCAGGAACGTGGGCGTGGCCGGCTGGAAGCGACCGTCGATGATCTCGTCCACCAGCCGGTTCGCCAGTTCCTCGTCGCCCCTGGCCAAATGCAGGGCCACCATGCAGACACGGTCTTCGTAGCGCTCCAGGAAACGCTTGCCGTCGAACGTCTTGAGCGTGTAGGAGGTGTAGAACTTGAACGCGCCCAGGAAGGTCTCGAAGCGGAACTTCTTCTTGTAGGCCCGGTCGTAGAGCGACCGGACAAAGTTCATCGTGTACTGGTCGAGCGTCTCGCGCTCGTAGTAGTCGTTCTTGATCAGGTAGTCGAGTTTTTCTTCCAGGTCATGGAAGAACACCGTGTTGTTGTTAACGTGCTGCAGGAAGTACTGGCGCGCGGCTTCGCGGTCGGCCTCGAACTGGATCTTCCCATCCGGACCGTAAAGGTTCAGCATGGCATTGAGTTCGTGGTAGCCCAGTCCCTTAAAAGCCGCCGGCAATTCTGCCTTGGCGTCGGCTACGGCTGCGTGTGCAACTGTCGTTTCCAAAAGTGTTCCAATCCTTGCTTGACCCGGTCGACGTCCTCGGACGTGCCCATGAGTTCGAATCGATAGAGAAGCGGCACCTGGCACTTGGCGGCGATTTTCTCCGCCGCCAGGCAGTACGTTGTGCCGAAGTTCGTGTTGCCGGAGCCGATCACTCCGCGGAGCAGGCGCCGGTTCTCCTCGAGGTTGAGGAATTTGATGACCTGTGGCGGAATCGAGTTCCGGCCGGATTCGCCGCCGTACGTCGGCAGTACCAGGACGAACGGCCGGAGCGCGTGCAGCGTCTCCTGCTGGGTGCGCAGCGGGATCCGTGCCGCCGGCAGCCCCAGCTTCTGCATGAAGCGGTCGGTGTAGCCGGAGGCTGAGGAGAAATAGATCAGGTCCGTATCGGCGGTCCCGCCGGTTGCCGGACCCGCCTCACGCCTGGCGGCCTCACTCATCAGCAGCTCGGTCATGGCGTTTGGTTCTGGTTCCGAACGAATCCGCTCAGGCTACCGAGGCAGCGGCCTGGGCCAGCTCCTCGATCTTGTCCGGGCGGAACCCGGACCAGTGGTCCTGCTCGGTGACGACGACGGGCGCCTGCATGTAACCAAGGGAACGGACACGCTCCAGCGCTTCCGGATCCTGGGACAGGTCAACGCTCTGGTAGGCGATGCCCTTCTTGTCCAGAGCCCGGTACGTGGCATTGCACTGCACGCATGCTGGTTTGGTGTAAACCGTTACAGTCATGGTCCTTCTCCCCTAATTCTCGGTACGGCGTTCTGCTGATTTCTGGCTGTGCGGCTGTCCCTCAGAAGAACCCGCGATCGCTGCCCGCCAGCGGTTCCAATACTACATCTAGTGGACTCGGCCATTCGGAACCCCAAGATGATGTATTACAAGTATGTCATTCCGAGTCCGCCTTCGTCCACAGCCCATGGGGATATTTTCTGCGGTTAAACAGTTGATATTCCGGCGTTTCCAGACCGCCGTCCACAGCCTGTGGATGGGCTGCCCACAACTTCGGAAAGTCTCGTGTCGCTGTTTCCTCGGCGTGTCGCTCCTAGGGGCCTGGACCACTAGATGTTGTGGTCCTGGCTTCCGTCGTTTCTCCTATGGCGCTTCCTGGTGCCCCGGACTCTAGCGGCCGCCTCGGACAATCGGCCCGCCGCTTTCGCCGGCGCCACGCGCCGCGGTCCGATTTCATTCACGTCCGGGACTGCCTGGGCAGCACGTCCGGGCCCGAAACACTCCCCCTCGCGTGCTCGCGGCACCCTTAATACAACGCTGCGGAGGGCAGCGGCATTCCTCCCGGTACGGCCCGGCGGCCCCAGCAGAGCCCAAGGTAGGCTTAGCGCAAGAGTGAATGAGCCACAGGAGGGCTGATGGTCAACACGGTGCACCTGCGCACGCTGCTCGAAGTGACCCGGCGCGGGTCGTTCGCCGCGGCCGCGGCCAACCTGGGCTATACGGCTTCGGCCGTTTCCCAACAGATGTCCGCGCTGGAGCGCGAGACGGGCGCCAAGCTGTTCGAGCGGTCGGCGCGCAGCGTCCAGCCGACCGAGACGGCGATGGTGATGTCCCGGCACGCTGCCAAGGTCCTCACGGACATCGATGCGCTCCTGGCTGCCACCGCCCGCAGCCGGGACACCAGCACGCAGGAAGTCAGGCTGGGGATCTTTCCCAGCCTGGCCACCTACGTACTCCCCCGGTTGCTGCAGGCCCCCGGATGGCCGGGCCTGGGGATCAACCTCAAGGTTTCCGTCGCCGAGCCGGGCCAGACGATCCAGGGGTTGCGCGCCGGCGGCGGACTCGACGTCGCCCTGGTGTTCCAGGTGGGCCAGGGCGGGCTGGCGTGGCCCAACACGGTGAGCCGGCAATGGATCGGCGACGACAACTTCAGGGTGGTGCTGCCCGAATCGTGGGGCATCCGGCCCGGGGCTTCGGTGACGGCCTCCCAGTTGGCGGAGATGCCCTGGATCATGCACCATCCCGGCACGGCGGACGCCACCGTGATCGAGCGCCTCTTCGCCAGCTGCAACCTCCACCCGCGCGTGGTCGCCTACTGCGACGACTTCAACGCCAGCTTGGCCATGGCCGCCGCGGGCCTGGGCGCCGCGCTCGTGCCGGAACTGGCCATGCACGACGGGCCCAACGGCATCGTGGTGCTGGACGTGCCGGAAATCCGGCTGGCACGGAACATCTTTGCGCTGCTGATCAACGACCGGCAGAACGCGCAGCTGGGCCTGTTCATGGACCAGCTGTCGGTGATCCTGCGCGACATGAGCATCACGACCAGGCGCACCTGAGGGATTCGCCGGGGCAGGCGCCGCCGGTCCCCGCCGTGGGGCGGGATCCGGCGGCGCCTGCTGGCTGCTGCGGTCGGTTACTGTTGCGCTGACCTATCCGGCGGTGAGGCCGTCCACGTACTCCTGGTTTTCGCCGATCCACTGTTCCACGATCGGACCGTAGTCGTCGGTGTCGGCCTCATTGAACATGGCGTTCTCGAGCGAGTACAGCGTTTCCGAATCCATCTTGAAGTCCTTCAGCCAGCCCGCCAGGGTCGGGAAGTCTTTTTCGAACGTGGTGCTGGCGTAGGTGTAGAGGCCTTCGGCCCCGCCCAGGGTGCCCTCGGGGTCTTCCAGATCCTTGATCGGGAAGGCGTCGTAGGCCCAGTGCGGACGCCACAGGGTGACCGCCACGTTTTCGCCGGCGTCGGTAGCCGACTTCAGCTCGGAGAGCATCGCCGGGGTGGAGGAGGTCAGGTACTCCATGTCCTCCAGGCCGTAGGTCGGGATGACCTGCTCCTTGGTGGCCTCGGTCAGGCCCGCGCCGGGCTCGATGCCCACCAGGCGGTTGTCGAACAGGTCGGCGTTGGCCGCCAGTTCGTCGAGGGAATCGATCGGAGCGTCCTCGTTCACCGCGATGGTCAGCTTCGCTTCGTCGTTCCACTGGCCCAGTTCGGTGATCTTGTCGCCGTACTCTTTCAGGTAGCTGGCGTGCGTGACCGGCAGCCAGGTATCCAGCGTCACGTCGTAGTCGCCGCTGGACAGGCCGGAGAAGACCGGTGCCGGGTCGGCGTATTCGAGCGTGACGTTGTAGCCCTTCTCCTCGAGGATGGTCTTCCACAGTTCGGACGCGGCGATGCCCTCGTCCCAGCCGTTGAACACCGCGATGGTCACGTCCTGCTGGTCCCCGTTGTCGAGGCCGCCGGTTGCGCCGCCATCCTCCGACCCGCCGCCGCTGCCGCAGGCTGTCAGTCCGAGTGCCGCGACGGCGGCTACCGCCGCCAGCTTGCTGTAGTGCTTCATGTTGTTCCTTTCGTTATGCCCCAGGGCACGTTGATTGGTCTTGTCGACGGCGCCGTCACGCACTCTGCAGGGTCCGCTTCGCCAGCCGGCCGGCACGCCGGCGCTGGCCGGGCTGCGAGGCCTTGCCCACGCTGGCGGTCACGCGGTCCAGGAAGATCGCCAGGATGACCACGGCCAGTCCCGCCTCAAACCCGAGGCCGGCGTCGATCCGGTTCAGGCTGGCGACCACTTCGCCGCCCAGCCCGCCGGCACCGACCATGCCGGCGATGACCACCATGGACAGGGCCAGCATGATGACCTGGTTGATGCCGGCCATGATGGTGGGCATGGCCAGCGGCAGCTGGATCTTGCGCAGGATGCTGCCCGGGCTGGAGCCGAAGGCATAGCCGGCCTCCACCACTTCCTTGTCCACCCCGCGGATACCCAGCTCGGTGAAACGCACGCCCGGTGCCATGGAGAAGATGATGGTGGCGATGATGCCGGGAACCACGCCCACCCGGAACATCACCAGGGCCGGAATCAGGTAGACCATGGCCGGCATGGTCTGCATGAAGTCGAGGATCGGTCGGATGACGGCGGAGGCGGTGGCGGAGCTGGCGGCGAGGATGCCGGTCGGGACGCTGATGACAACCGCCACGACGGTGGCCACGATGACCAGCGCGAACGACTCCATGGCGTTCTCCCACTGGTTCACGCCGACGATCAGCAGGAAACCGACCAGGGTGCCCAGCGCAAGCTTCCAGCCTTTGGCTGCATAGGCGATGGCGGCAAGAACGATGATGATCACCCAGCTGGGAGGGGTGATCAGCAGCCATTCCAGGCTGTCGTAGGCGCCCAGGAACAGGGTGCGGACGAAGGCAAAGACCGCCGCAAAGGTCGCCAGCAGCCAATCGAGGCCAACGTCCACCCAGTCGCCCAGCGGGATCCGGAACTCGAGGTCCGTCATCGGGCTCCTCCTTGCTCAGAGGTCTTATTGAGGGTCCGGGTGACTTCCTGTTCGGGGATGGGCGCGGGCGCGCTTTCCACGATCGGAATGCCGGTGGTGGCGGACGGCACGTTGCCTAGGGCGGCCAGCAGGGTCACGCGCGGGATCGCTCCGACCAGCCGGCCCTCGTCGTCGACCACCGGCAGCGGCACGGGGCTTTCCACCGCCAGGCCGAACAGCTCCGACAGCGGGGTCTCGGCGCGGACTGGCCCGTTGCCGTTCTGCACGGCGGCCGTCAGGTCCTGCGCCCGCGATTCCACCAGGTTCATCACATCGCGGTCGCGTACCGTGCCGAAGAAGGTCCTGCGCCGGTCCACCACAAAGGCTGCGGAGGTCTGCAAGTCCCGCATGGTGCGCAGGGCGTTGCGCGGACCGCCGGAGAGATTGACGACGGCGCGGGCCGGCTCCATCACGGATCCTGCGGTCAGCACCCGGGTTCGGTCCACGTCCTGTACGAACTGGGCCACGTAGTCGTTGGCCGGGTGGGTCAGGATGTCGTCGGGGGTGCCGATCTGCACGATCCGACCATCACGCATCACCGCGATCCGGTCGCCGAGGAACATTGCCTCGTTCAGGTCGTGCGTGATGAACACGATGGTCTTGCCCAGTTCGGCCTGCAGTCCGACCAGCTGTTCCTGCATCTCACGCCGGATCAGCGGGTCCAAAGCCGAGAACGCCTCATCCATCAGCAGGATGTCGGTTTCGGCACACAGCGCGCGGGCCAGGCCGACACGCTGCTGCATGCCGCCGGACAGCTCGGACGGGAACTTGTCCCCCCAGCCGTCCAGGCCCACCAGCTTCAGGACCTTCTCGGCGCGGGACAGTCGTTCGGCCTTGCCGACGCCCTGGACTTCCAGGGCGTAGGCCGCGTTGTCCGCCACGGTGCGGTGCGGCATCAGCGCAAAATGCTGGAAGACCATGGAGATTTTCTGTTGCCGGACCTTCCGCAGTTCCCTGTCGGAGATTTTGGAGATGTCCGTTCCGCCGACGACGACGTTCCCCGCGGTCTGCGGCTGCAGCCCGTTGAGGGTACGGATCAGTGTCGACTTGCCGGAACCGGACAGCCCCATGACCACGAAGATCTCGCCGGCCCGGACATCAAACGACGCGTCAATTACGGCGGCCGTGCCCAGGGAGGACACTTCCTCGCGCGTCTTTCCGGCTTTGAGGCGCTTGACGGCCTCGGCGGGACGCTTGCCGAAGACCTTGTAGACATTCTGTACGCTCAGCGCAACTTGTTCGTTCACTCACGGCCCGTCTACGCTGCGGCGCCGCCTGGATCGCGCGGCTTTGCAGCGATTGGTGTGCTTGGTCCTGCGGACAACGGCAAGCGTCGAACCCTAAGGCTCCGGCTGCCGCGATCACGGCGCAGAGGAAGACGGTCTCGCCAAGGCGATGGCGGGACGCTACCCCCAACCGTCAGTTCGACATCCAGCTCATTGCGACGGCTCGGTGCCGCCTTGTCCCCAGGCTTATCGTTGACTGGTTGTTTCTGTCCCAACCGTAGCAATCGGCCGTTCGCCCACAGCTGAATCACGGCTCAAACGGGCCGCGGAAATGCTGGCTATCAGTGCTTTGCCATTGAATTAGCGCGGATTTCGAGGAGTTATGGCATCGTGACCACCCGCAGACGTAAAGTACCGTGCTCCGCACAGGGACGCGTGATGCGCAACAGGCGTTCGGTCGGGCGACTCTCGTCGGTGCTCGGTACGAGGGGCATGGAGGCACCGGTCGCCGCGGCCGGCGGCCGCCTCGGAAGGGCCGTTGGCGGACACGAGAAGTTGGCCGCTCGGCTGAGATGAAAACGGTCCGGCGCAAACAGTTTGTTTGCGCCGGACCTTTTCTGATGGGTGGAGCTGAGGGGACTCGAACCCCTGACCCCCTGCATGCCATGCAGGTGCGCTACCAGCTGCGCCACAGCCCCTGGAATGGAATGATTCGCCGAACCGGCGTTATATTCCGCTGCGTGAATATCACCGATGGTGGTTCACGGAGTGGAGCTGAGGGGACTCGAACCCCTGACCCCCTGCATGCCATGCAGGTGCGCTACCAGCTGCGCCACAGCCCCGTTATCCTTGCGGATTCCGTGCCGCTTCCTTCGAAGCAACTTGAATATTCTATGCAGAGACCCGCACGGATTCCAAATCAGCGGGTGGTTCCGGGCAGCCGGCAGCCGGAGGATTGGTTCCGGCCGCCCGGGCCCGTCGGCCCGGCTACTCCGTGTCCGTCGACGCGGGCTTCGCGTCCAGTTGCAAGTCGATGAAGGGGCAATCCTTCCACAGCCGCTCCAGGGCGTAGAAGACGCGGTCTTCCTGATGCTGGACGTGGATGACCACGCCCGCGTAGTCGAGCAGCACCCAGCGCCCCTCGGACCGGCCTTCGCGGCGGACCGGGCGCAGGTCCTGCTTGTGCAGTTCCTCTTCGATGCCGTCGACGATGGCGTTGACCTGCCGCTCGGTGGGTGCCGAGGCGATGAGGAACACGTCGGTGATGGCCAGCCGTTCGCTGACGTCGATGGCGACGATGTCTTCGGCGATTTTGTCGCTGGCTGCCTTCGCGGCAGTGCGCGCAATGGCGATTGAGCTCTCGGGTGCGGTCATGTGTCTCCTTGGAATGTGAACCAGCGAATGAGCGGCGGCTTTAGCCGCCAAAGATACCGAGCATCATGGCAATCCCCGCCGCGAAGGCGGCGGCGCCAACCACCAGCGCACCACCGACCGCAAGCCTCACCCGACGGAGCCGGTCGAGCCCTGCCGTCCGGGCATCGAGGGGATCCAGCCCGTAGGCACTGCTGGCCTTGAGCGGATGGATGGTGGCACCGCGCCCTTCGGCCAGTGCTTCGGCCTGGGCCAGGATCTTCGATCGCGGCGGCGCCGATGCGGCCGTGTCCAACGGTGCCGGAGCCGGTTTCCGGTCCTGCCCTGCAGGTTTCCCTGATCCCGCCGGCACAGCTTGCGTCGCCGCCGGTGGTTGCGGCTTGACCGTTTCCGGTGCCGGCTTCCGGCGAGCGGGAGCCTGCTGCCGGCCGGGCGGCGCCTGCGCCGGAGTAGGCTTCGCCGGAGTGGGCGGCGCTTGGGCCGGAGCCGGCGTCGTCACCACCGGAACGTAGGACGTCGACGACGGCCGGAGCTCGTGCCGGTCGGTCCCCGGGACGGCCACGAATTCCATCGGTGCGGAGGCAATGTCCGCCGCCGGCCGCTCCATGGCCGTGTGCCGGCGCTGTTCGTTCTCGTCGCTGAGCCGCTTCTTGTCCGCGGCCCTGCGGTTCAGGACGGCGGCACGCTCGGCGAGGGCCTTTTGCTGGGCCAGCAGTTCCAGGTCCACGTCATGCGGGTCCTGCTCCTGCCGGGACTCCATCATGGCCACCATGTTCTTGGCTTGGCCCATCAGCAGATCGCGAGCGGCCAGCGCCTGCTCAACGGTCATCTCGCCGGCGTCGACGGCCTCGCGCCCGGCCTCCGAGAGGGGCTTGTCCGGCGCGGCGGCCGGAGGCTGGACCGGATGGCGGCCGGTGTCCCCGCTGCGCCGGGCCCGTCGTCCGCCCTCGATCGGCGGCCGCTGCGGCTCGTACGGGACATCCGCCGGCGCGCCCGATGTCCGGGCGGGCGCGTCCGCCGGGGCCGCCGGGGCACCCGACGTCC
>NZ_JBNHGI010000019.1:0-23204 GCF_059091125.1 Arthrobacter sp. Y3223151
CAACCGGGAGCGCAGATACTCCGCCGTGTTCGCGAACTCCGTCTTGCGGCGGCGCCGCACCTGCTGCGACCCGGACCCCTCCGGGGCAGCGGCGTCCCCGCTCCCGGTGCTGATCGCCGCCGCCGGGTCCGCCCACTCCCCCGCCCCCTCCGTCGCCGAAGCTGCGTCACCGGGCTCTGCGCTGGCCCCTGTGCTTGCTCCGAGTCCTGGGGCCGCCGCGTGTTCCCCGGTGGCGGCGATGTCCGCCCGCTCCACCGCCTGGGCGCCGACCGCCTGCAGGAACTCCACCAGCTTCGAAACGCCCTCCACCGCCGCCACCGTGTTGGCCAGGTCCCGGTTGCACAGGGACACCGCCTCGGCCGGTAAGCGGTCGGCGACATCCTGCAGCAGCACACACGCCTGGACCAGAGATGCTTCCATCTCCCCAGTGCGGTCCAACGGTGCAAGAGCCATACCACAATTTTATTAGTACACACATTCGATAGCCATCAAAAGGGCCCATTGTGTAGGAGTAGTGCCCAAAGGCAGGGCATGTGGGTAACAATGCGAATGGCCCGGGATGCCTCCTGCCTAGATTTGCGGCCATGGCCTTGCATCGCATCCGTTGGAGATCCAGCCGGCTTACTTTCCCAGACCTCCTGCAGCAGGCTCGGCCCCTGCCCCTTGCTCGCCCTTTGCCCCTTTGCCGAGCGTGCAGCCCGCGAGCGCGCGATCAGGTGGAAGGCCAGCAGCGCGCGAATCCGCGGTCACAAGCGGCTCGGCGTCAGGCCTAAGCACGGCGCCGCGATGCTACGTCGAAGCGACTGTCTCCGCATACGCCTCGCGCCATTTGGACCAGCCGTACAGACTCAAAATTCCCAGCAGGACGGTGAACACGATGCCGTCCAGTGCAAAGAGGACCTGCGGGATTGCGTTCGCTGCCGCTCTGGCCAGCCCCATCAGCGAGAGGGCGACGCCGATCCACCACGCTTCGATAACGCCGCGCGCGAGACCGAGGTACAGCAGCGGGGTCAGGAGGCTAACGACCGCCGCTTCAGCAATCGCCCACGGGTCCGCCATGAGCATCAGCATCATGGGCAGCACGTCTATGCCGAAGAAAAGCAGGACGAGTGCGATCAGCCCGGCCGCGGCCAGCCAGTCGGACCGCTCTACCGGATGGACCGGAACCCCGCCGGTCGCCGGCTGCCGGCGCGGCCGCCACCGCCACCGCCACCATCCGTAGGCGGCCACCGCAGGCAACACCAGGACGGCTAAGCTAAATCCGCCCGTCACGCCCATCAACACCATGGATAGGACCGGTTCCACCAGCAGCACCAGCCAGCCGGCCGGCTTCCGCAGTACCAAGAGCAGGACGCCGGCCACTTGCAGCAGCGGAAAGAGCATTGACGTCCACAGGAACAACCCGAAGCCTTGCGCGACGTCCGCCAGATCCATGCCCGCCCCCGTTGGTGAATGGTTCCGCACAGCCTAGCAAGCATCGGTTTACCAAAGCGTCAGCCGCGTCGGCTCGGGCGGGCCCATGAGTGACCAGCGCCTCAATGCGGTCGCTAGGATAGTTGCTGCAGTACACGAAGCCCTCCGAACCACTGCGACGAATCGACCACATGACTGAGTTATCCCTCTGGCGCTCGATTGCCCGGCTCAAACACTATGTCCGGCCCATCCTCCCCCGGCTGATCCTGGGATTCTTCAGCGCCCTCGGCGCCAGCCTGGTGGCGCTGGCCATTCCCCAGGTCTTGCGCGGCCTGGTGGACACCATCCACACCGGCGGCAGCCCCTCGGAGGTCTGGGGCCCCGCCGTCGTCATTGCCGTACTGGGCGTGGCCGAGGCCGGCCTGGTGTTTCTGCGTCGCGTGTTCGCGATCGCGCCCGCCACGGACGTGGAGATGGGCATGCGCACCAGCTTCTACCGGCACGTGCAGCACCTGCCGGCCGCGTTCCATGACCGCTGGGGCTCGGGCCAGCTGCTCTCCCGAGCCATGGCCGACCTGGGCCTGATCCGCCGGTGGCTGGCGTTCGGGTCGCTCATGCTGGTGGTCTCCTTCGTGACGGTGGTCGCGGGGCTGGCGCTGATGTTCGCGCTGAACCAGTTGCTGGGACTGATCTTCCTGGCCGCCGCCGTGCCCCTTGTCTGGCAGGGGTTCCGCTTCCGTACCGCGTTCGGCGCTTCCTCCCGGCTGAGCCAGGACCAGGCCGGCGACCTCGCCACCACGGTGGAGGAATCGGTGCACGGCATCCGGGTGCTCAAGGCCTTCGGCCGCGGCAAGTACGCGCTGGAGAACTTCCACGGGCAGGCCGAAGAACTGCGCCAGACCGAACTGGCCAAGGCCAGGACGCTGTCCAAGTTCCTCGCGACCGTCGTGTCGCTGCCCGATCTGGTGCTGGGCGCCGCGTTGGTCATCGGCATCATGCAGGTCTCCGGCGGGCACATGACCGTGGGCGACCTGGTCGCCTTCTTCGCCACCGCCGCCGTGGTGGCCGGTCCGGTGGAAGCGATCGGGTCCCTGATGGGCATGACGCTGACGGCGAAGACCGCCCTGGACCGGCACTTCGACGTGATGGATACGAAGAACACCATCATCGACCCGGAAGTACCCGCACCGGCCGGCCCCGTGCGCGGGGAACTGCGCCTGTCCGGCGTCGTCTTCCGGTATCCCGACGCCGCCGCGGACGCGGCCCCGGTCCTCGACGGCGTGGACCTGCACGTGCGCGCGGGCGAAACCTTGGCGCTGGTTGGGGTCACCGGCTCGGGCAAGAGCACCCTGCTGCAGCTGATCCCCCGGCTGTACGACGTCACCTCCGGCGCCGTGTTCCTGGACGGGACGGACATCCGTCATCTCCCGCTGGCCGAGCTGCGCGCCCGCGTCTCGGTGGCCTTCGAGGACTCCACGCTGTTCTCCACCTCGGTCCGGGACAACGTGCTGCTCGGTGCCCGTCCGGGCAGCGACAAGGACCTCCTCTCCCGGGCGCTCGAGGTGGCGCAGGCCGGGTTCTCCTACGACCTGCCGCAGGGCGTGGATACGCGGATCGGCGAGGAAGGGCTGAGCCTGTCCGGCGGGCAGCGGCAGCGGATCGCGCTGGCCCGGGCCATCGCCGCGCAACCGGCCGTGCTGGTGCTGGACGACCCGCTCTCGGCCCTGGACGTGCGGACCGAAGAAGCGGTGACGCAGCGGCTGCGGGAAGAACTCCGCGGCACCACCACCGTGATCGTGGCCCACCGGCCCTCCACCGTGGCGCTGGCCGACCGGGTGGCGCTGCTGCAGGACGGCCGGATTACGGCGGTCGGCACCCACTCGGAGCTGCTGCGCAGCAGCACACACTACCGGTACGTGATCGCCTCGCTGGCGGCCGAGCCCACCGTCGAAGACGTCCTGGACGCGAAGGAAGCCCGATGAGTTCCATGACCGGAGTCGCCGGCGAAGACAACATCAACCTGGACCAGGCCGACCGCAAGGCCGTCAGGCGGCGCTCCCTGCGGCTGCTGGGCGAACTGGTGTCCCCGCACAAGCGACTGTTCGCGCTCTCCATCGTGCTGGTGGTGGTCAGCAACGCCGCCCGGGCGGCCGGTCCGGTGCTGGTGGCCTTCGGCATCAACAATGCGCTGCCGGCCTTCACCGGCGGTGACACGATGCCCCTGGTGCTGGTCGGCGCCGCCTACGCCGCCGTCGCGATCGCCGGCGGATCCCTGCTGGCGGCCTACATCTACGTCACCGCCCGGCTCAGCCAGGCCATGCTGCTGGCCCTGCGGGTCCGGGTCTTCCGGCATACGCAACGGCTGAGCCTGGAGTTCCACGAAACCTATACCTCCGGCCGGATCATCTCCCGGCAGACGTCGGACCTGGAGGCGCTGCGGGAACTGCTGGACAACGGCGTCACCCAGCTGACCTCCGGCGTGATGTTCATGCTCTTCACCGCCATCAGCATCGCCGGACTGGACTGGAAGAGCGGGCTGATCATCCTGGTCGCCGCCATCCCCATCGCCTTCGTCACCCGGTGGTACCAAAAGGGCTCCGAGCTGGCCAACCGGGCCTCCCGGGTGGTGTCGGCCCGGCTGATCGTTCACTTCGTGGAAACCATGACCGGCATCCGGGCGGTCAAGGCCTTCCGCCGCGAGCGAGACAACTCCGAACGCTACAACGAGCTGGCCGCCGACTACCGCGGCGCGACCCTGCGGAACATCAGGTTCTTCGGCGTGCTCCAGCCGGTGCTGAACGGCGTCGGCAACCTGACCGTGGCCGCGGTCCTGCTGATCGGCGGCTTCCGCGTGCTCGACGGCGATCTCGCCATCGGCACCCTGGTCGCCGTGCTGCTGGCCACCAAGCAGGTCTTCCGCCCCACCGAACAGATCGCCATGTTCTACAGCTCCTTCCAGTCCGCGGCCTCGGCGCTGGAGAAGGTCTCCGGGCTGCTGGAGGAAGAACCGACCATCGTTCCCCCGGCCCGCCCGGTCCCGCTCAAAGACGCCCGCGGGGCAATCCGGTTCCGCGATGCCGTCTTCGGCTACGGCGACGGCCGGACGGTGCTGCCCAGGCTGAACCTGGACATTCCCGCCGGCCAGACGGTCGCCGTCGTCGGGCAGACCGGGGCCGGCAAGTCCACCGTGGCCAAACTGATCGCCCGCTTCTACGACCTGACCTCCGGGTCGCTCACCCTGGACGGGATCGAGCTGCGGCAGCTCTCCAACGAAGACCTGCGCCGCGCCGTCGTGATGGTCACGCAGGAAGCGTTCCTGTTCAGCGGCAGCGTCGCGGAGAACATCGCCCTGGGCAACCCGGAGGCGAGCCGCGCGCAGATCGAGGACGCCGCCCGCGCCGTCGGCGCCCACGAGTTCATCCTGTCGCTGCCCGAGGGCTACGACACCGACGTGAACAAGCGCGGCGGCCGCGTCTCGGCCGGACAGCGGCAGCTCATCTCCTTCGCGCGCGCGTTCCTGGCCGACCCCGCGGTGCTGATCCTGGACGAGGCCACCGCGTCGCTGGACATTCCCAGCGAGCGCCAGGTGCAGGAGGGCCTGCAGACGCTGTTGGGCAACCGCACGGCGCTGATCATCGCGCACCGGCTTTCCACCGTCGAGATCGCCGACCGGGTGCTGGTCATCCACGAGGGCCGGGTGGTCGAGGACGGCTCGCCGGCGGAACTGATCGCCGGCAACGGCCGCTTCGCCCAACTGCACGCCGCGTGGAGGGACTCGCTGGTCTGACCGAGGTCGGGTCTGACCGAGGCGTGGCCGGGCCGCCGCCCTGGCCTGACCGAGGCCGGGCCGGGCCGTCGCCGATTTCTCCTTTGGGGGCTGTCTCCGCTATCCTTGAACAGTTGCTTTCGCGGCCGTCACGACGAGGGCGGGGGCAACGGTATCGGGGTGTGGCGCAGCTTGGTAGCGCGCGTCGTTCGGGACGACGAGGTCGCAGGTTCAAATCCTGTCACCCCGACCAACCACGGAACTCCCGCTGCTCTTCGGAGCGGCGGGAGTTCTTGCTTTTCCGCTCCCGGAACCGGTTTGTACCGGACGAAAGTTGTGAACCCGGCCCAAAAGCGGGAAGTATGGACCCATGGGGTCTCTGCAGCGCTCGGCGCTCATCGTAGGGGCCGGGATCGGCGGGCTCGCCACTGCGCGGGCCTTGCAACGAACCGGCTGGAAAGTCCACGTGGTCGAACGCGCCGGAACGCTGCAGCAGCTGGGCACCGGGTTGACGATCTGGGCCAACGGGACGCGCGCCCTGCAGCGGCTCGGCGTGCTGGACGCCTTTGAAGAGGCTTCCCTCCCGGTCGGCGGCAGCTCGCACGACCAGTTCGGCAACGTGCTGTCCACGTTCAGCAGCGACGACCTCCGGCGCCGCTACGGCCACCCGCTGCGTTCCATCCACCGCTCGGACCTCACCACGCTGTTGAACGACGCGCTCTACGTCAACACGGTGCATCTGGGCCTGCAGGCGGTGAAGTTCCGGCGCGATCCGCACGGCGGAACGGTCACGCTGGACAACGGCGGCTCCCTGCACGCCGACCTGGTGGTCGGCGCAGACGGCCTGCGCTCGCTGGTCCGCCACGACCTCGTCGGCGACGGCGCCCCGCGTGCCTCCGGAATCACCGCAATGCGCGCGGTCTGCCCGATCGGCGACCTCGATCCCGCCTGGCTGCCCTGGGGTGAGTCCTGGGGCAACGGGGAAGTCTTCGGCATGGTCCCGCTGCCCGGTAACCTCATTTACTGGTACGCCACCATGCCCAACCATGTGCTGGCGCAGGACGACGAGGTCCTCTGGCGCACCCTGGCCCTGCAGCGCTTCGAGGGCTGGCACCCGGCCGTCCGGGCGGTCATCGGCGCCACCAAGAGCCAGGACATCATGGCGCACGAACTGTTCGACCGGAAACCCGCCGCCGTCTGGTCCGGCAGCCACGCCACCCTGGTGGGCGACGCCGCGCACCCCATGCTGCCGTTCCTCGGCCAAGGCGCCGGCCAGGCCCTCGAGGACGCCGTCGCGCTGGCCGACGCGCTGAACGCCGACTGGAACATCACCACGGCCCTGCGCAACTACGAACGGGCCCGGGCCCCGCATACCGCCAAGGTCGTCGAGCGTTCGCGCAAGATGGCGGCCATGGCACGGCAGCAGAAGCCGTGGAAGCAGAAGCTCCAGCGGACGGTGATGAGCAAGGCGCCGCAGGCCCTGGTCCTCAAGCAGTTGGACGACGTCGTCGGCCGCGTCACAAGTGACCCGCGGGCGCCGCGGCGCCCTCACCATTGACTCTGCCGGCGCCGCGTACTGGAATGGAAGATAACTCCGTCAGCAGGGGTGTCTATGTTCCTCGCAGAGTTCGCGCAGCTGGCCGTGGCCACGGCCGTGCTGGCTGCCGTGGTTTTCCTGACCTCCTACGCGGTGGAACGCGGCCTGCGCCGCCGCCCCGATCCGGACACCGCGTTCTGGTACTGCTTCTCCGGGCTGTGCTGCGCCCTGGCCGTGGTGCTCGCCGCCGCGGTCGTCTTCCCGTCCGCCGTGCCGCTCTGGCTGCTGCTCGCTGCCGGCTGCGCCGCGCCCGCCGTCTGGCGGATCAGCCGTTCCGCCGCCGCCGCCATCCATTACCAGGACAGCCGGGACTGGCATGAAGCCGCGGCCCGGCACGACGCCCTCCGGTCCCGCTGGCTGGCCTACGAACTGGATCCGGCGCTGGCCATCGATTACCCGGACATGTCGGACGTCTCGCGCCCGGCGACCGCTGCCATGCTGCGGGCCCTGAAACGTGCGGACGCGCTGCGTTCCCTCGGTCCTGCCGACGACGGCGGTGCCGGCGACTATGCCACGGCCGTCGCCGAAGCCGCGGCCCGGCTGGCGGCCGCCGAGCGCACGGCCGGCCGCCTCCCGGAAACCGCTCCCGACTCCCCCGCGGGCCCGGCCGGGCTGCCGGCCCGCCCTCTGTAGGCCCGCCCTCTGCCGGACCCCCTGGGCGCGGCCGGGAGCGCCCGGCACGGCCCCGCGCCGCTGCCGGTCAGGCGAACGTCCGGCCGGTGAGCCGTTCGTAGGCTTCGACGTAACGCGCCCGCGTCTTCTGCACGATGTCCTCCGGCAGGGCCGGCGGCGCGGCGTCCGAGTTCTTGTCCCAGCCGGAGTCGGGCGACGTCAGCCAGTCACGCACGAACTGCTTGTCGAACGACGGCTGCGCCTGGCCCGGCTCGTAGGTGTCCGCGTCCCAGAACCGCGAGGAGTCGGGGGTCAGCACCTCGTCGCCCAGGGTGATCTCCCCCGTCGTGGGGTCGACGCCAAACTCGACCTTGGTGTCCGCCAGGATGATTCCCCGCTCCCGTGCGATCGCTTCGGCGCGCGTATAGATCTGCAGCGTCTTCTCGCGCAGCCGGGCGGCGGTCTCCGCCCCGACGGTCTGCACCACGGCGTCGTAGGTGATGTTCTCGTCGTGCTCGCCCACCTCGGCCTTGGCCGAGGGGGTGAAGATGGCTGGCTCCAGCCGGGAGCCGTCCACCAGGCCGGCCGGCAGCGGCAACCCGCACACGGTCCGGGATTGCCGGTACTCGGCGAGGCCGGACCCGGTCAGGTAGCCGCGGGCGATGCATTCCACCGGGTACATGTCCAGTTTCTTGCAGACCATCGCCCGGTTGGCCACCGCGTCGGGCACCTCGGTGGACACCACGTGGTGCGCCACCGGGTCGTCCCCCTGGGCGAGCTGTTCGAACCACCACAGGCTCAGCTGGGTGAGGATCCGGCCCTTGTCCGGGATCTCGCTGGACAGCACGTGGTCGTAGGCGCTGATCCGGTCGCTCGCCACCACCAGCACGGTGTCATTGCGCCGGTCCAACAGGCCCTCGGCTGCAATGTCGTCGCTGGCCGTCTCCACCTGCTGCGGGGCGGCCGGGACGTACAGGTCGCGGACCTTGCCGGAGTAGACGTGCTTCCAGCCGGGCAGTTCGAGTACTTCGGGGGCAAATGCCATGGTTGACGGTCCTCAGTCTCTCTGTGCGCCGGCCCGGGAGTTCGGGCCGGACGCGGGCACCTTGATCTTGCCCTCGGCGGCCAGCAGGGCAATGTCGCTGCGGTACTGCGACCCCTCCAGGCTGATGGCTTCGATGCCTTCGTAGGCACGTTCGCGGGCTTCCACCAGGTCTTCACCCAGCGCGACGACGGCGAGTACCCGCCCGCCGGCGCTGACCACCTTGTCGTTCTCGTCCAAAGCGGTCCCGGCGTGGATCACGTGCACGTCGGTCAAGGCATTGGCCTTCTTCAGGCCCCGGATCCGGTCTCCGGTGCGCGGGGTTCCCGGGTAATTCTCCGAGGCCAGCACTACCGTGACGGCGGACCGCCGGGACCAGACCAGCTGTTCGGTGTCATCCAGTTCCCCCTTGGCGGCCGCCAGCAGCAGCCCGCCCAGCGGTGTGCGCAGCCGGGCCAGTACCGCCTGGGTTTCCGGGTCTCCGAAGCGGGCGTTGAATTCGATCACCCGCAGGCCGCGGCCGGTCACGGCCAGCCCGCAGAACAGCACGCCCACGAACGGGGTGCCGCGGTGGGCCATCTCGCGGATGGTCGGCAGCGCGACGCGGTCCATGACTTCGTCCACGAAACCGGGCGGCAGCCAGGTCAGCGGCGTGTAGGCGCCCATGCCGCCGGTGTTCGGGCCCTCGTCACCGTCGAAGATCCGCTTGAAATCCTGCGCCGGCACCAGCGGGATGGCGCGTTCGCCGTCGGAAATCACAAACAGGGAGACTTCGGGGCCGTCGAGGAATTCCTCAATGACCACGGAACCGCCGGCGTCGAAGCAGGCCTGGGCGTGCGCCAGGGCGGCGTCGCGGTCTTCGGTCACCACCACGCCCTTGCCGGCCGCCAGCCCGTCGTCCTTGACCACGTAGGGGGCCCCGAACGAATCCAGGGCTGCGGCCGCCTCGTCGGCGTTGGTGGCAACATGCGCCATGGCGGTGGGCACGTTCGCCGCGGCCATGACCTGCTTAGCGAAGGCCTTGGAGCCTTCGAGCCTGGCCGCTTCCTTGCTGGGGCCGAACACCGGGATCCCGGCCACGCGCAGCGGGTCGGCCACGCCGGCGGCCAGCGGGGCCTCCGGGCCCACCACCACCAGGTCGGACTCCAGCCGCCGGGCCAGCTCGGTCACCGCCGCCGGGTCGCCCGCATCCACCTGGTGCGTGGGCACCAGCTGCGCGATCCCGGCGTTGCCGGGGGCGGCGTGCACCTCGGTGACAAAGGGATCGGCCAGCAGGGAACGGATTATTGCGTGCTCGCGGCCGCCGGGGCCGATCACAAGTACCTTCACAAGGAACTAGCCTACTGGTCGCGGGGCGGAGCCTCGAAGTTGTTGCACCGGCCCTAAACTAAGTCCATGCCCGAGACATTCAAAGCCGCGGACGCCGTGGAACTGGCCGTCGTTGAACGCAACGGTTTCATCGAGTCCCGCCATCTGGGCTCCGCGGTGGTCATGGCCGCCGACGGCACCGTGGTGACCGAACTCGGCGACATCACCGCACCGATCTTCCCGCGTTCAACCCTCAAGCCCTTCCAGGCCCTGGCCGCCATGCAGTCCGGCGTCCCGCTGCGCGGCGACCAGGTGGCTCTGGCCTGCGCCAGCCATGTGGGGTCGCTGGAGCACATGGACGTGGTGGAGGGCATGCTCAAAGCCGCCGGCCTGACCGACGCCGATCTTCGCTGCCCGCCGGCCTGGCCGCAGGACGAGCAGGCGCGCGGCTGGCTGGTCCGCACCGAACGCGGCCAGCAGCGGCTGTCTTTCAACTGCTCCGGCAAGCACGCCGCCTTCCTCTGGGCCTGCGTGGAGAACGGCTGGAACACCCACACCTACCTGGAACCGAACCACCCCCTCCAGCGCCGCGTGATGGAGGTCATCGAGGAGTACGCCGAAGAAAAGATCGAGCACATCGCCGTCGACGGCTGCGGCGCCCCGGCACCCGCGCTGTCGTTGACCGGACTGGCCCGCGCCGTCGGGAAGCTGGCGAAGGCGCCGGCGGACAAGAACGCCGATGCCCGCGCCGCCACCATCGCCACCGCCATGCTGGACTACCCGTGGGCGGTGCACGGCTGGGGCCAGGAAAACACCGTGGTGATGGAGCAGCTGGGGGTCGTTGCCAAGTCCGGCGCCGAGGGCGTGATGGTGATGGCCACACCCAACGGCGTCTCGGCGGCGGTGAAGATCCTGGACGGCAGCGGCCGCGCCGGTTCCCTGATCGCGCTGACCCTGCTGGCCGCCTGCGGCGCCGTCGACGTGGAGAAGGTGGGCCCGGTGCTGGAGGACGTGGTCAAGCCCGTCCTCGGCGGCGGCCAGCCGGTCGGCAGGCTGCGGCTGGCACCGCCCATGGTCGCGCTGCTGGACTGAGCCCCGGAAGGACCTTATTCGATGGGAGTACGACGCCGGATCCCGGCTCGGGAGGGCGACGCCGCCGTGGGTGCGTGGCGCGGCGGCGCCACGGACCGGAAGACCACTGCCACGGCGGTGCGGTACGCGTTGGAGGAACTGGCCGAGCGTGCCCCCGGCAACAGCGTGGAGGTGCGGGTGCCGCCGTTCGGCGTCGCCCAGTGCATCGAGGGCCCGCGGCACACCCGGGGCACACCGCCGAACGTGGTGGAAACCGACCCGGCCACCTGGCTTGCCCTGGTGACGGGGGCGCTCGGATGGGACGCCGCCGTCGCCGAGGGCAGGGTCGCTGCCTCCGGGCTGCGGGCCGAACTGGCGGACAAGCTGCCGCTCTTCGCCCGGTAGGCTGGATCGTATGACTTCTGAGCAAGAACCGGCTCGCGACCGCAGACCCATCGAGCCGGAGCGCCGCGACGTCACCGTTCGCCGGGCGCCGAAGTACGCGCCCTTCATCGCCGTCTGGGCCGTGCTGGGCGTCGTGCTGGCCGCCGTGTCTGCCTACACCGGGCCGGAGAACGCGGAGTTCACCCGCGGCACCGTTTTCGCCTTCCTGGCCGTGCTGTTCGGCCTGGCCGGCATCCTGGTGGGATCGCTCCTGTTCCTGCTCATCGACCGGGCCAGCGTCAAGCGCGCGAAGCACGTGACGGCAGTTGCCGAACCCGGGCAGGAAGACTCCGCGGACCCCGCGGACCCGGGCCCTGCCGACCTCCCTGCGTCGCCCGGTGGCCGGGACGGGAGCACCGCCGTCCCCCGCGAACGGGACGGCGAAACCGGGGGCGGGGCCGAGGGCGAAACCGGGGGCGGCACCGAGGGCGAACGCCGGGCGTAACCTGCCGGCCGGCGCCCGTAATGCCGGTCACCTCGGTGCGCCCGAGCGGCGGGGTGCATGAGAGAATGGGCGGGTGGCACGCGGTGACGGAAAACTCTCCCATGAACTTCTCCCCGGCGAAAAGGGACCCCAGGACGCCTGTGGCGTTTTCGGCGTCTGGGCACCCGGCGAAGAAGTAGCAAAACTTACCTACTACGGCCTGTACGCCCTGCAGCACCGCGGACAGGAATCCGCCGGTATTGCCACCAGCGACGGCAAACGCATCAACGTCTACAAAGACATGGGCCTGGTGTCCCAGGTCTTCGACGAGACCACCCTCAACACACTGAGCGGGCACATCGCCGTCGGCCATTGCCGCTATTCCACCACCGGCGGATCCACGTGGGCGAATGCGCAGCCGACGCTGGGCGCCACCGCCACGGGCACCGTCGCGCTGGCCCACAACGGCAACCTGACCAACTCCGCCGAGCTGTACGAGAAGGTGCTGGAGAAGTTCGGCAAGCCCGACCGCGGCGAGCTGGCCCAGGGCAACACCACGGACACCGCGCTGGTCACCGCGCTCATGGCCGGCGAGGAGGGCCAGACCCTCGAGGAACGTTCGCTGGAGCTGCTGCCCAAGCTGCGCGGCGCTTTCTGCTTTACCTTCATGGACGAAGGCACGCTGTACGCCGCCCGCGACCCGGCCGGGGTCCGCCCGCTGGTGCTGGGCCGGCTGGAGCGCGGCTGGGTGGTCGCCTCCGAGACCGCGGCGCTGGACATCGTGGGTGCATCCTTCGTCCGCGAAGTCGAACCCGGCGAATTCATCGCCATCGACGAGAACGGCCTGCGCTCCCAGCGCTTCGCCGAGAAAAAGCCTGCCGGTTGCGTCTTCGAATACGTCTACCTGGCCCGCCCGGACACGTCCATCAACGGCCGCAGCATCCACGCTGCCCGCGTGGAAATGGGCCGGAAGCTGGCCAAGGAACACCCGGCCGAGGCCGACCTGGTGATTCCGACGCCGGAATCCGGGACCCCGGCCGCCATCGGCTATGCCGAGGCGTCGGGCATCCCCTACGGACAGGGACTGGTTAAAAACGCCTACGTGGGCCGGACCTTCATCCAGCCCAGCCAGACCATCCGCAAGCTCGGCATCCGGTTGAAGCTGAACCCGCTTCGGTCGGTGGTGCAGGGCAAACGGCTGGTGGTGATTGACGATTCGATCGTCCGCGGCAACACCCAGCGGGCCCTGGTCCGGATGTTGCGTGAAGCAGGTGCGGCCGAGGTGCATGTGCGCATCTCGTCTCCGCCCATTAAGTGGCCGTGCTTCTACGGCATCGACTTCGCCAGCCGGGCCGAGCTGATCGCGAACGGCATCGGGGTCGAAGATGTCAGGGCGTCACTCGGCGCCGACAGCCTGGGATACATCTCCGAAGAGGGCATGATCGAGGCGACCGAACAGCCCCGCGAGCGGCTGTGCACCGCGTGTTTCACGGGCAAGTATCCGATCGAACTGCCCACCGCCGACCGCCTGGGCAAGAACCTGCTGGAACGCGGCGAGGCGGACCAGGAACACGGCTCGTGCGACCCCGGGCCGGATTCGGAACTGGAGAAGCTCCTGACCGCCGACGACAAGAAAGAGCGAGTATGACCTCCCCCGAACAGGGCCAGATCACCTACGCCAGCGCCGGCGTCGACGTAGAGGCCGGAGACAAGGCCGTCGAGCTGATGAAGGGGGCCATCAAGGCCACTCACAACGCCAACGTCATCGGCGGGGTCGGTGGTTTCGCCGGCCTGTACGACGTTTCGGCACTGCTGAAGTACCGCAAGCCACTGCTGGCCACCTCCACCGACGGAGTGGGCACCAAGGTCGCCATCGCCCAGGCCATGGACATCCACGACACCATCGGCTTCGACCTGGTCGGCATGGTGGTGGACGACATCGTGGTGGTCGGGGCGGAGCCGCTGTTCATGACCGACTACATCGCCTGCGGCAAGGTGGTCCCGGAACGGATCGCCGACATCGTGCGCGGCATCGCCGCCGCCTGCGAGGTGGCCGGCACCGCGCTGGTGGGCGGGGAGACCGCCGAGCACCCCGGTCTGCTGGGCGAACACGAATACGACGTTGCCGGCGCCGCCACCGGCCTGGTCGAGGCCGACGACCTGCTGGGCCCGGAGCGGGTCAAGGACGGGGACGTCGTCATCGGCATGGCCTCCTCGGGCCTCCATTCCAACGGGTATTCGCTGGTCCGCCGGGTGATCAACCACGCCGGCTGGGCGCTGGACCGGCAGGTCAGCGAATTCGGCCGGACACTGGGCGAGGAACTCCTGGAGCCCACCCGCGTCTACGCGGCGGACTGCCTGGACCTGGCACGCTACGAAGCAGCCGGCGTCCACGGCTTCAGCCACGTCACCGGCGGCGGCCTGGCCGCGAACCTCGCGCGCGTGCTGCCGCAGGGACTCATGGCCACCGTGGACCGTTCCACCTGGGAGCTGCCGGCCATCTTCAAGCTCATCGGCGAACTGGGCAACGTCCCGCAGGCCGACCTGGAACGGACGCTGAACCTCGGCGTCGGCATGGTTGCCATTGTGGACCGCGCCGGTGCCGATGCCGCCCTGCAGCGCCTGAATGAGCGCGGCGTGCCCGCGTGGGTGATGGGCCAGGTCGGTCCCGCCGATCCGTCCCTCGGCGGCATCGATTATGTCCAGGGCGCCAAGGGCGTCGACGGCGGTGCCGTCCACCTGGTGAACTCCTACGCCTAGCCCGCCCGCACACCGGACCGCCCCTGCACCGCGAACGCGACGGTGCGGGGGCGGTTTTGTCCGGCATACCGGCCGGCTGGCCCGGGTGGCACACTGGACGGATGGGTGCGTACGTGGTGGTGGCGTTCGTCAGGCCGGTGACCGCCGGCTACACGTTCCCGCGCAGCCGGTGGCCGCTGCACATCACGCTGGCCCGCTTCGATACGCGGGAGCCGGCCGTGGCCGTCAGGGAACGCGTCGGCCGGGCTTTCTCCGGCTGCCCGGGGTGTGACGTGCGCATCGGTGCCGACGCGTTCTTCGGCCGGGACGGATCCGTGCCGGTCTCGCTCGTCGAGCCGGAGCCACAGCTGCAGTTGCTGCACGACAGCCTGCTCGACGCGCTGGGCGATGAGGTCCACCTGCTGAGTCCGCACCACCTGCGGGAGAACTTCCGCCCGCACGTCAGCCATCAGGCAGAAGGCCGGCTCCACGCCGGCGACACCGTCCACGTGGGCCAGGCGGCGCTGGTGGACATGCGTCCGGACGGAGACCCGAGGCATCGCCGGGTGATCGACGTGTGGGCCCTGACGGACGCCCCGGAGCCGCAGCGGTCCGGCGCCTGAGTCCGGGAGTCTGGGCAGGCACTTCCGCGCACGCCATGCGCACCCACCGATCGACCACCCCATGAGGGTGAGGCTGGTGAGTGATCCCGTCCGGGAAGAAACGACCGAGCCGGCTAGCCTACGTTGCGGCTGCCGTGGTCTTCGTCGTCGTCGTACTGATCCGCGTACTTGTCCTCGTAGTCCGAGTAGTCCGGCTCATATGGCTCCTCGGAAAACGTGTCGGAGTTATGGCGTTTCGCAGCGCCGAGTTCGCGCTGGAGAGCAGTCAAGTCAGTGGCCGGGCTGAAATACTTCATGTCCCGGGCCTGCCTGGTTGCTTTTGCCTTCTGACGGCCGCGCCCCATGGCGTGACCCCCTTTGTACGTCGATCCGGAAGTGGTCGCACGACTGGCGCACGAGGTCCCGGAATAATTGATCAATTCTGTCGTACCTATAGGGTACATGGTTTTCACGACCGCTCGTGGCACGCGAACAGTGCCTGCGAGGGGGCCCGCCCGGACCCCGAAACGACTAAATCGTGCGGCGACGCGGGATTGTTGGCTAAAGTCATCGTGGACCGGTTCTCCCCTTCTCCCGGAGGACAACACGCACGGAAGGCAAGTTTCCCCATGAGCGAACAGGACAAGCGGCCTGACGACGACGGGAGGCCTCCGCTGGAGCGCCCCGAGAGCCTCGAGGTACCCGACCCCAGCCTGCACGTCAGCGCGGACGAGGTGCAGCTGGCCGAGCCAACACTGGGACAGGCGCGCATCAGCGAGGATGCCGCCACCGAGGCCGACCTGGCCAAAGCTGCCGCCGAAGCCGAAGAGGTGGAGAAGGAAGCCGATGCCGCCGGCCAACTGGTGGGCGGCACCCGCGAGGACCGCGCCATCAAGGCCCGCGGCACCGCGCCCGCGGGAGCACCCGCCGGCGACCAGGACGCGGCGGGCGAGGCCCCGGCCGGCGCCCGTGCCCCGGCGGAAGCCCCGGAACGGGACGCGGCTTCGAAGCCCGACGCCGCTCGCAACCCCGACCCCGGGGCCGCCGCCGCGACCGGGGCGCCGGCATCACCGGCTGCGGCCGTCCCGCCGTCGGCCTGGGAGTCCGCGCCGTCCGGCACCGACGGCTCCGCGCCGGAGAAGAAGTGGTACTCCACCGCCGCCGACGGCCTGCGCGGCAGCGGGGCCGGTGACGAAGCGTCCGGCGATCCCGCCGCGGGCCCGGCGCGGAAAATGGACTGGAAGCCGCTGGTCATCATCGGCGCGGTCGTCATTGTGGCCATCGTGATTATCGCCATGATCGTCTCCAGCCTGACGAGCGGCTCGCCCGCCGGCGGGGCGGCAAGTCCGGCATCGTCGCAGACCGTCGCCGAGACGCCTAACGGGGACGGCGTCGTCGCGGAGAACGTCTCGCCGTTCGATTTCCAGCAGGGTCAGTGCTTCACCGACTTCGAGGCCGTCATGCAGGAGGCAACCGTTGTCACCTGCGACACGCCGCATACGGCGCAGCTGGTGGGCACCTTCTCCTACGGGGACGACGAAGAGTTCCCGGGCGCCGACGAACTGAACATCAAGGCCCAGGAGGTCTGCACGGCCGTTGCCCTCAACGACTCCGCGGCCGACCAGCCGGATCTCAAGGACTCCTACGGCATGCCTTCGAAGGAGACGTGGGAGGCGCAGGGCGATCGCAGGATCGACTGCTTCAAGATCGCCGAGGAGGGCCAGGAGATCACCGGCTCGCTGGTGGACTAGTAACCCGACATAAAACAGTCCGGCGGCCCCGCCTTGGCGGGACCGCCGGACTTCTCCCGGGACTCTGCGGGCTGCTCAGGTCAGCCGCCCCGGACCGCCCCCACCTTCGACTGCACGCTCAGGCCGCCGGCCCCGCCGTCGACGTCGATCTCCGGCACATCCACCAGCACGGTGTCGCCGTCGCTGATCGCGCCCGCGAGGAGGCCGCGGGCCAGCTTGTCGCCGATCTCGCGCTGGACCAGCCGGCGCAGCGGCCGGGCGCCGTAGGCGGGATCGAAGCCGGTCAGGGCCAGCCATTCGCGGGCCGCGTCCGTGACCTCGAGGGTCAGCCGGCGTTCGGCCAGCCGCGCAGCCAGCGCCGCCACCTGCAGATCCACGATCCGGGAGAGTTCCTCGATGCTCAGCGGGTCGAAGATGATCACGTCATCCAGCCGGTTGAGGAACTCCGGCTTGAAGCTGGCGTTCACCACGTTCAGGACCGCTTCGCGCTTCGTGTCCGCGTCCATGGTCTGGTCCACGAGGAACTGCGAGCCGAGGTTGGAGGTCAGCACCAGGATCACGTTGCGGAAGTCCACGGTGCGGCCCTGCCCGTCGGTGAGGCGTCCGTCGTCGAGTACCTGCAGGAGGATGTCGAAGGCCTCGGGATGGGCCTTCTCCACCTCGTCCAGCAGCACCACGGAGTAGGGACGGCGCCGGACGGCCTCGGTCAGCTGGCCGCCCTCTTCGTAGCCCACGTAGCCCGGAGGGGCGCCGACCAGGCGCGACACGGAGTGCTTTTCCGAGTACTCGCTCATGTCGATCCGGACCATGGCCCGTTCGTCGTCGAACAGGAAGTCCGCCAGCGCCTTGGCCAGCTCGGTCTTGCCGACGCCGGTGGGACCCAGGAAGAGGAACGAGCCGGTGGGCCGGTCCGGGTCGCTGATGCCCGCCCGGGCGCGCCGTACCGCGTCCGCGACCGAGGCAACCGCCTTGGACTGGCCGATCAGCCGCGAGCCGATGTGTTCCTCCATCTGCAGCAGCTTCTGGCTCTCGCCCTGCAGCATGCGGCCGGCGGGGATGCCGGTCCACGCGGAGATGACCTCGGCGATGTCGTCGGCGGTGACCTCCTCGGAGACCATCTGGTCCCGGCCCGCGCCGCCCTGTTCCTCGGCCGCCTGCGCCTGGGCCAGATCCTTTTCGAGCGTGGGGATTTCCCCGTACAGGATCCGGGAGGCCTCGGCCAGGTCGCCCTCGCGCTGCGACTTGTCGGCCTGCGAGCGCAGCTCGTCCAGCTTGGCCTTCAGGTCGCCCACCCGGTTCAGCCCGGCCTTCTCCGCCTCCCACCGGGAGTTCAGGGCCGCCAGCTGCTCCTTCTTGTCTGCCATGTCGGCGCGCAGCGCCTCCAGCCGTTCCCGGGAGGCCGCGTCGGTCTCGTTGGCCAGCGCCAGTTCTTCCATTGTGAGCCGGTCGACGGCGCGGCGCAGCTGGTCGATCTCCTCGGGCGCCGAATCGATCTCCATCCGCAGCCGGGAGGCGGCCTCGTCCACCAGGTCGATGGCCTTGTCCGGCAGCTGCCGGCCGGAGATGTAGCGGTTGGACAGCGTCGCGGCGGCCACCAGGGCAGAGTCCCCGATCGATACCTTGTGGTGCGCCTCGTAGCGCTCCTTGAGCCCGCGCAGGATACCGATGGTGTCCTCGACGCTCGGCTCCCCCACGTAGACCTGCTGGAAGCGCCGCTCCAGCGCCGGATCCTTCTCGATATTCTCGCGGTATTCGTCCAGCGTGGTGGCGCCGATCAGCCGCAGCTCGCCGCGGGCCAGCATCGGCTTGAGCATGTTGCCGGCGTCCATCGAGCCTTCGGATGCCCCGGCGCCGACGACGGTATGCAACTCGTCGATGAAGGTGACAATCTGACCGTCCGAGTTCTTGATCTCTTCCAGCACGGCCTTCAGCCGTTCCTCGAACTCGCCCCGGTACTTGGCGCCGGCCACCATGGCCGCGAGGTCCAGCGACATCAGCGTCTTGCCGCGCAGCGATTCGGGCACGTCGCCGGCCACCATCCGCTGGGCCAGGCCCTCCACCACGGCGGTCTTGCCGACCCCGGGTTCGCCAATCAGCACGGGGTTGTTCTTGGTGCGGCGCGAGAGCACCTGGACCACGCGGCGGATTTCCGCGTCCCGGCCGATCACCGGATCCAGCTTCCCGGCGCGCGCGATGGCGGTCAGGTCGGTGCCGAACTTCTCCAGCGCCTGGAACGTGTTCTCCGGGTCGGCGCTGGTGACCTTCCGGTCTCCGCGCACCCCCGGCAGGGCGGCGAGGAGTGCTTCGTGGGATGCGCCGGCGTCGCGCAGGATCTTCCCGACGGCGGCGTTGTCCGCCGCGAGGCCCAGCAGCAGATGCTCGGTGGAGACGAAGGAGTCCCCCAGCTTCTCCGCCTCCTGCTGGGCGGCCTTCACCGCCTGAAGCAGGCCCCGGGAGTACTGCGCTTGCGCCACGGAGGATCCCGACGACGACGGCAGGGCCTTGATCGCGGTGCTCGCCTGGACACTCACCGAGTCCGGATCGGCCCCGGCGGACTTCAGCACGGCGACGGCCACGCCCTCCCGCTGGTCCATCAGGGCCTTGAGCAGGTGGGCGGGCTCGATCTGCGGATTGCCCGCCGTCGAGGCGTTCATGGCCGCGGCCGACAGCGCTTCCTGGCTCTTGGTGGTGAATTTAGCGTCCAACACATCTCTCCGTTCGCTCCGGAATGGATCTGGCCAGCCCCATCAGTGCTGGTCCTGAAACTAAGTTGAGTCTAGTCCACTCAACTTTGGATGTAAAGTTATCCACAGGCTGCGGAGCCTGCTTGCCCACCTGCGGAGCCAGGCTCCCCCTACCGGAGCTCTGCTTCCCCGCCGCCGGAGCCTGCTTGCCCACCACCATCTTGTCGCCCCGGCGCCCCTGCCCGGAAGGGCGTCCGGCGCATAGGCTGGAGCGGGGACGTGCAGGAAGCGGGACGGAGGTGGCCCTGACGGAAACCATGTTGGAAACTGCCCGGCTGCTGCTGAACCAGCCGACGCCGGAGGACATCAGTGCCATGTTCCGAATCCTCTCCGACCGGCGCACCACGCGGTTTAACCCGTCCGACGCGCTCATCTGGAACGAGGAAGCCGAGGGCCTTTTCCAGCGCTGGGAAAGGCAGTGGGAGGACCACGGCGTGGGCTACTTTGCCGTCCGCCTGCCCGGCCATGAAGACCCCATCGGCTTTGCCGGCGTCAAGCACGTGGCACTGTCCGGCCGCCCGGTGCTCAATCTCTACTACCGTTTCGACCCCGCCGTGTGGCACCGCGGCTACGGGCGCGAGGCGGTGGTTGCCGTCGTGGCCCATGTCAACGAGTTTTTGGAACTGCCGCCCATCCTGGCGCTGGTCCATCCGGCCAACACCGCGTCCCTGCGCATCGTCACGTCGCTGGGGTTCGAACGGAACGAGGCCGCGGCGGTCAGCGGCCCGGACGGCTACCAGGACGCTTATGTGCTGAACTGGGACCGGCAGCTTTAACATCCGGTCAAGGAGTCCCAGTGGAGATCATTCGCGCAGCCGCGCTCAAGGAACAGCGGTGGCGGAACGGCGGCGGCACCACCAGGGAACTGGCGGCCGGCGACGTCGGCGCGGACGGGCTCCCCGGCTGGCGGTTAAGCCTGGCGGACATCACGTCGGACGGCGGCTTCTCCGAATATCCGGGCGTGGACCGGATATTCACCATCGTGGACGGCGACGTCGCCTTCCTGACCGTGGACGGCAGCCAGCACCGGATGGAACGCTACCGACCGTTCCGGTTCGACGGCGGCAGCAGCACGGACTGCAGCCTGCCCACCGGGCCGTGCCGTGCGCTGAACGTCATGACCCGCCGCGGGACCTGGGGCGCCGGCCTGCTGATCGTCGAGCTCTCGAAGAAACAGCCGCTGCGGCTGGCGGACGGACAGTACCTGGTGCTGCTGCAGGGCCAGGCGCAGGCGACGTCGGGCGACACCGCCCAGCCGCTGAATCCCTACGACACCGTGGTCGGCTCGGTGGCGGCCGAGGTCAGCGGCCGCGGGTTCGCGGCACTGGTGTCGGTTCATCCCGCCGGGGACTGAGGGCGGCGGGCATCCGATTGGCGCCGGTTCCCTACTGCGCGGCGGCGTCCTCGACCTTGACGGCGGAAACCTCGAACTCGAGCATCACGCGGTCCGACACGAGCATGCCGCCCGAGTCCAGGGCAGTGTTCCATTTGACCCCGAACTCCTGCCGGTCGATGCGCCGGGAGCCCTCAAAGCCCGCCCGTAGCTGCCCGCCCGGGTCCCGCTCCACGCCGATGAAGTCAATCGGAACCGCCACCTGCTTGGTGATGCCGCGGATGGTCAGGTCGCCGTTCACAATGAAGTTTGCGCTTTCCACCTGATCGATGCGGGTGCTGACGAACGTAATCTCCGGATAGTTCGGCGCATCGAAGAAGTCGTTCGTGCGCAGATGCTCGTCGCGTTGCGGGCTGCGGGTATCGATGCTGGCGACCTTGATCGTGACCTTGACGGACGAATTGGCCGGGTTGTCCACGTCAGCCTGGATGATGCCTTCGACGTCGTTGAACGCGCCCCGGACTTTGGTCACCATGGCATGGCGGGTGGAAAATCCGATCCGGGTATGGGCCGGGTCGAACCGCCACTCGCCGGACAGATCAGGAGATAGTTCGGACATGGCAGCGCTCCTCCTCTGGCACAGGCACTGCCCTCCCCAAAAGCCAGATGGATGCCCGGCCGTCTCCTTCAGCCGCGTGCGGCTCGTGTGGTAATTCCAACACAAAATGGGACCCTGCGCACCACCTCCGCGGGTGAATTTCGGGCCGCGTTGGTGACCCGCAACCGCACCCGGCCGGCGGGATGCGCGCCCTATCCCAGCCTGTCAGGGATCAATAGACTGATGCCATGAGCACCGCGAACGAGATGCCTTCGACGACGCAGTTGCCTGTGGCCGATTGCTGGAAATTGTTCCGCAGCGCCGACTTCGGCCGGCTCGGAGTCGTCGTCGATTCCCACCCGGAGATCTTTCCGGTCAATTACGTCGTGGACCACGGCAGCATCGTGTTCCGCTCCGCCCCGGGAACCAAGCTCGACGCCGCCCTCGCCGGCGAAGTGGTGCTGGAGGTGGACGGCTTCGACCCGGCCACCGGGGTCGCCTGGAGCGCCGTCGCGCGCGGCAGCGCCCAGCGGATGAACAGCATCGAGGAGGTCCTGGAGTCGGCAATGCTGCCGCTGTTCCCCTGGCAGTCGGGCGAAAAGAACAATTTCGTCCGCATCGTTCCCACGGTGGTCACCGGACGGCGTTTTGTGGTGCCGGCATCGGCCCGCCGCACGCCGGGGCTCAGCGACAGCCGGCGGTTGCAGATCGAGTAACCGCCCTTGTGGCCTCGTGGCAAGCCGACATCATCGACCGGTCAGCGCCAAGTAACGGTCAACGCCAGCCAACGGCGCCCGGCTGGTAGCCGGGAATGTAACCCGGGAACGCCCGGTCGGTGGGCACGATCTGCTTGCCCAGCGGCGTCAGGGACACCGGAATCATCTTGAGGTTGGCGATCGCCAGCGGGATGCCGATGATGGTGATCGCCTGCGCCACCGCCGTCAGCACATGCCCGATCGCGATCCAGATGCCGGCGACCAGCAACCAGATGATGTTCCCCAGGGTGGACATGAAGTAGGTGCGCCCGCCGCGGTCCACCACCATGCGGCCGAACGGCCACAGCGCGTATCCCGCGATGCGGAACGACGCAATGCCGAACGGGATCGTCACGATCAGCAGGCAGCAGACGATGCCGGCCAGGAAGTAACCCAGCGCCAGCCAGATGCCGCCGAACAGGAGCCAGATAACGTTCAGGAGTGCCTTCATCCCACCATTCTGGCCGCGGACGCGCTCGGCCGCCATACGGGATGCCCCTGAGTGTCCCCCGAGGTGCCCTTGGGGCGCGGGTCTTGCCGGCTGTCGGGCAGCCCCCGGGACCACCCGAGCTCCACGCGGCCCGAGGCCAGGGGCTGACGCAGAGATCGCCTGCCACGACCCCCGACCCGGCGCAACGTCGGGGTTTGGCTGCGAAATGACCCGTCACAACCCCTGACCTGAACGTAAACCGTGGACCTCGCGGCTAAGGCAAGGATCACGGAAGCCTGCGCTACAGGACCTTGCCCTATCCGAACACAGAGAGGCCGCAGGGCGGTCCCTTCCGTACGGAGGGACCGCCCTGCGGCCTTCGGCTACTCGCCGGGCTTCGCTTACCCGGCTTGGTTTGCCTGCTGGGTTTCCCCCGCTTAGCTTGTGCGGCGCTTTTCCTGCGAAGCCGGTGCCGTGGCGCGGCGCGGGCCGCGGCGGGCCGGACGCTCGGCAGCCGGAGTCTCCGACCGGAAGACCGGGCGGGTGCCGCCGGCCGTGGAGCGCTGCGGGCCGCC
>NZ_JBNHGI010000020.1:0-18707 GCF_059091125.1 Arthrobacter sp. Y3223151
ACTCGCCCCGATCGCGAAACTCTCCGGCAAGGTCACAGCACGCTGATCACCCCCCTCAAACCGCCGCCACAACCCGAGAAAACGTCAGCGCCTTCGCCCTCACTCTTGAGTCTTGTTCTGTCGTTGCCAGTGACACGGCTTTCGATGTCACGGCCCATGGCCTCGGTTCGCGCAACGAGATCGGCTTCTGGCTGCTTGCGTCCGGAATGCCGGAAGCTTGAGTCTGCGCGCCGATTTCGTTGCGCCCGGCGTCCGGTTCAGGTGAAGCAGGGCTGGCAAACGGCCGGTTCTTCGCCACAATAGGGCCCATGGAACAGTTCACGCCCCGCACAGCCATCGTCACCGGTTCCGACTCGGGCATCGGCCGGGCCACCGCCGTCGCCTTGGCCCGGGCCGGGCTGGACGTCGGGATCACCTGGCACTCGGACGAAGCCGGGGCCGAGGAGACGGCGCAGGAGGTCCGCGCGCTCGGCCGCAGCGCCGCCGTCGCCCAATTGGACACCACGGACCTGCCCGGCTGCGGCGACGTGGTCGATTCGCTCGCGGAGCAGCTCGGCGGGCTGGACGTGTTCGTCAACAACTCCGGCACGGGCGCCTCGGAGCCGTTCCTGGAGCTGGACTACCAGACGTGGCGCAAGGTGGTGGCCACCGACCTGGACGGCGCGTTCGTGTGCATGCAGCGCGCCGCGCGCCGGATGGCTGCGGCCGGCCGCGGCGGCCGGATCATCGCCGTGACCAGCGTGCACGAGCACCAGCCGATGATCGGGGCCGCCCCCTACGACGCCGCCAAGCACGGCCTCGGCGGGCTGGTAAAGAACATGGCGCTGGAGCTCGGCCGGCACGGCATTACGGTCAACTCCGTCGCGCCGGGGGAGATCGCCACCGCCATGACCGGCAACGAGGACGAAGATCCGCACCGCATCGACCGGCCCGGCATCCCGCTGGCCCGGCCCGGCGACGCCCGCGAGGTCGCCGCCGTGATCGCCTTCCTGGCTTCCGCGGAAGCCGGCTACGTCACCGGGGCATCGTGGGTGGTGGACGGCGGCATGCTGCAGATGGGACCGCAGGCCGGGGCGGCCGTCACCGGCCACGACTGGCGCAAGGTGTAGCCGCAACGGCCCGCACCGCGCCGTCGTTGGTTAGTTGGCGGCGATCCGCTCCGTGGAGCCGCGCACAATCAGCGAGGCCTCCAAGGTGAGCTGGGGTTGCTCGAGGTCGCGGCCTTCGATCAGGCCGCGCAGCTGTTCGCCGGCCGTGAGGCCCAGGCGGGCGGCGGGAAGGTGGACGCTGGTGAGGCCGGGGTTGCTGGTGGCGGAGTAGGGCAGGTCGTCGAAGCCGGCGACGGCGAGGTCGTCCGGGATCCGCACGCCGGCAACGCGCGCTTGCTGCAGCACGCCGTACGCGTGGGTATCGGTGGCGCAGACGACGGCGGTGACACCGGCTTGCTGCCATTCGGGCCAGGCGGCGGCAAACGCGTCGGCCGACGCGCCGACGTCGATCGTGGTGCTGATCAGGTGACTCGGGTCCGCGGTCATCCCGCGCGTCGCTGCCTCCTTCAGGAAGGCCGTCCGGCGAATGGCGAAGGTGGCTGTGCCGGTCACGCTGTCCAGGTACGCCACCCGCTGGTGGCCGGAGGCGGCCAGATGCGCCGCGAGTTCGCGGGCGCCGTGGGCCACGTCGAGGTTCACGGACGGCGCATAGGCCTCCAGCCCGGGCGCGTCGAGCAGCACCAGGGGGCCCGTGGCGGAGAGGTCCTCAAGGAACGCGGCATCGGGGGCATCCACCAGCAGGCCTGCCGGGCGGAGGGCGAGGAGCCGGCGGATGTCATCCGCGCGGGGAAATTCGCCGGCTTCGGTGACGGAGAGCAGCAGCTGGAAGTCCGCGCCGAGGGATTCCCGGACCCCGGCAACGACCTTGGCGAAGAACGGGTTGGAAATGTCCGGCGCTACCAGAACCACAATGGAGCTGACCCCCTTGGCCAGCGAACTGCCCACGCTGTCCACCACGTATCCGAGTTCGGCGATGGCCTGGCTGACCCGGGAGATGTTGTCCGCGGACACCCGCCCGCGCGTCTTGCCGTTGGCCACCAAAGAAACCGTCGCAGGGGAAACGCCGGCGCGTGCCGCCACCATCGCCGCGGTCACTCGCCGACCGACGCGCGGCGGGTGCTGGGGAGGGCGGGCGGAATCCATGAGCCCATGATAAGCGTAAGCAAGCGCCACATGGCATCAAGCGCTTGACGCGCGCTACGTCAAGCGTTTGACGTGAGCCGGAAGGGGGTGTCACACTTCCTGTGACCCAAATTCCCGCTGCGGCGGGCCCCGATGACGTGGAGAGAAAACATGGACGCCACTTCCGCGACGCCCGGACCGAAGAAGATCATCCTGGACTGCGATCCGGGGCACGACGACGCCGTGGCGCTGCTCCTGGCCCACGGCAACCCGGACATCGAACTGCTCGCCGTGACCACCGTTGTCGGCAACCAGACCCTGGCAAAGGTCACCAAGAACGCCCTGGCCGTGGGGACGATCGCCGGCATCACCGGTATCCCGTTCGCCGCCGGCTGCGACCGGCCGCTGGTGCGCACCATCGAAACCGCGCCGGACATCCATGGCGAGTCCGGCATGGACGGCCCCGCGCAGCCGGAGTCCGCCATTGAACTGGACCCGCGCCACGCCGTTGATCTCATCATCGACACGGTCATGGCGCACGAACCGGGCACCGTAACCCTGGTCCCGACCGGCGGCCTGACCAACATCGCGATGGCCGCCCGCAAGGAACCGCGCATCGTCGAGCGGGTCAAGGAAGTCGTGCTGATGGGCGGCGGTTACCACGTGGGCAACTGGTCGGCCGTGGCCGAATTCAACATCATGATCGACCCCGAGGCCGCCCACATCGTCTTCAACGAGAAGTGGCCCCTGGTCATGGTGGGACTGGACCTCACCCACCAGGCGCTGGCCACCCCCGACGTCGTCGAGCAGATCGAAGCCGTCGGCACCGGTCCGGCCCGCTTTGTCCGCGAACTGATGGACTTTTTCGCCCAAACCTACAAGGACGCACAGGGCTTCGACTACCCGCCGGTCCACGATCCGTGCGCCGTCGCCTACGTCATCGACCCCACGGTGATGACAACCCGCAAGGTCCCGGTGGACATCGAACTGCAGGGCAAGCTGACCCTCGGCATGACCGTCGCCGACTTCCGCGCCCCCGCACCGGCCGACTGTCACACCTCCGTCGCCGTGGACCTGGACCGCACCAAGTTCTGGAATTTGGTGACCGACGCGCTGGTCCGGATCGGCGAGGTAGAAATCGGCACCGCCGCCACCACAACGACGACGGCGGCGCCCGCCTCCGCGGCGGCGCCCGCCTCCGCGGCCCCCGAGACCTTCGGGACGGCAGCGAAATGAGCGCCGTTCTCCACGAAACCAAGACGACCCGCGGCGGCACCACCGCCCTGATGGTCGCCCTGCTGACGGCCTGCGTGGCCTTCCAGCTCAATGCCTCCATGCTCAGCCCCGCACTGGTCACCATGGGGGAGGAACTGCAGACGGACCAGGCCTCGATCGGCCTGTCCCAGACCTGGTTCTTTACCACCGCCGCTCTGTTCTCCCTGTTCCTGCCCCGGCTGAGCGATATCGTCGGGCGCAAGAAGATCCTCGTCGGCATGATGCTGCTGACGGCGGCTGGCTCCGTGATCGCGGCGCTGGCCCCGGACATTACGTGGCTCTTCGTGGGCCGGATCATCCAGGGCGTCAGCGGCCCTACCGTGCCGCTGTGCCTGATCATGCTGCGCACCGCCGTGTCCAACCCGCGCACCTACGGCACGCTGATGGGTGTCATCCTCGCGGTCAACGGCGGCGTGGCCGGCGTCGATGCCTTCCTCGGCGGCTACATGGCCGAGCACTACGGCTTCCGCAGCATCTTCTGGTTCATGGTGGTCCTCGCCGTGATCGCCGCGGTTCTCGTCGCCGTCCTGACGCCCGAGAGCAAACCGCAGGCCGGGACGCGGATGGACTGGACCGGCGTCGTCTTTATTGTTGTCGCGGTCGGTGCCCTGCTCACCGCACTGAACGAGGCCGCCAAGCTGGTCGGCGGGTTCTCCACGGGGACCCTGATCCTCTCGCTGGTGTTGATCGGTGTGGCCGTCGCCGCGTTCGCCGCCTTCTGGGCCACCGAAAAGCGTGCGAAGGAGCCGATGGTCGAGATTGTCCATCTGCGCCAGCGCTCCACGTGGGCGCCGCTGCTGACCACAATCCTGACCATGACCGGCATCTTCGCCGTCATCAACGGGATCGTCCCCGCCTACGTACAGGCCGCCGCTCCCGGCTTCGGCATCGGCCCCACCGAAACGGCACTGCTCATCCTGACCCCCTACGCGCTGCTGGGCTGGGTCTTCGGCCCGATTAGCGGGCGGCTCGCCCCGGTACTGGGCTACAACAACGTGCTGCGCATCGGCATGATCGGCAGCATCATCTCCCTGGTGATCATCGTGCTGTTCGGCATGGACAGCCTGCCGGTGATGGTCGCCGCCACTGCTCTGCTCGGCATCATGTACGCCGGCACCGCGAACATCATGCTCAACGGGCTCGGCGTGGTGCTCTCGCCCCCGGGCAACCCCGGCTTCCTCCCGGGCATGAACGCCGGAGCCTTCAACCTCGGCGCCGGGCTGAGCTTCCTGGTGCTGCCGGCGGTGCTCGTGGGCACCTCGGCGCTGGGCGACCGCGGTTCGTACCTCACGGCTGTGGTGGTCGGCCTGGTCATCACGGTCGCGGCCTTCGCCGCCTCGCTGCTGATCCCCAAGCCCGTCGATGCCGAGGTGGGAAAGTGAGTCCGCAGGCCGGACGCATCGTCGTCGTTGGGTCACTGAACGCGGACCTGACCATCTACACCGAGCGGCTGCCCAATCCCGGCGAAACGCTCCGCGGCGAAGGCTTCACCGTGAACCCGGGCGGCAAGAGTGCCAACCAGGCCGTGGCCGCTGGCCGGCTCGGCGGCAACGTCGCCCTGATCGGCGCGGTGGGCGAGGACTCCAACGGGGACATGCTGCTGGCCTCCGTTGCGGGGGCCGGCGTGGACGGTTCCCGCGTGCGCCGCGCCGCCGACGTCGAGACCGGCGTCGCGGTCATCACCGTTGATGCCGCGGGGGAGAACAGCATCGTCATTTCCCCCGGCGCCAACGGCACCGTAGTTCCGGAGGACGTAGCCGCAGCCAGGGACGTCTTCGATGGCGCCGCCGTGGTTTGCCTCTGCCTCGAGGTCGGCCTGGACGCCGTGGAGACGGCAGCAAGATCAGGGCACGACGCCGGAGCAACAGTGCTGCTCAACCTCTCGCCTTACGCGCCCGTGCCGCGAAGCCTGGCCGAACTGACCGACGTCCTGCTGGTCAACGCGCACGAGGCTTCGCAGTTCCTCGGCGGCGCCGAAATGCCCTGCGCCGATGCCGCAGTTGCCGACTGGGAGCAGGTGCGCTTGAAGTTTGCGGCGCAGGGGCTGGACCGCGCCGTGGTCACCCTGGGCGCCGACGGCTCCATCGTGCTGGATTCACATGCCGAGGAGGGGCGCCGTTTCACCCGGATCGCCCCCACCAAGGTTGACGCCGTGGACACCACCGGCGCCGGCGACGCCTTCACCGGGTCCCTCGCGGCACGGCTAGCCGCAGGGGAGACCCTGGCCGAGGCAGCGGCGTTCGCTTCGGTCGCTGCCGCCCTGGCGGCCACGAAGAAGGGAACCCAGGCCGCGTATCCGCGACTGGCAGACGTGGAGCGTCTGCGGGGCGCCTGACGCCTGACGCTAGAGGCCGAACGCGACCGACGTAGAAACGAACGGCGCCGTGCACCGGAAGGTGCGCGGCGCCGTCGTCGTTGGTGGGAGCTCTCATCCTCCGGGCAGAACTCTTTGTGGTCTGTCGATTAGCGAATAGATAGGCCGACGGTCCGGCACCATGGCGGCGATTATAGGTCTTCGGCTGCAGCTATCCCGGCAAAACCGCGGGCGCCACGGCACCCGACTCCCACGTCAATAAAAAATGAACGTTCGGACGGGAAATAGACCAGCAACCATTGCCAACCCGCTGCGGGTGTTGTGACACTAAGTTGCCGCCGGTAACCAGACCCTCCCACAGAGGGGCTGCCGACGGCATTCGCATGCAGTTCCATCGCAAATGATTCGACGAGGAGTCAGGTGAAAAAGACGAAACCAGCGCTCATGGCACTCTCATTGGTCCTTTCGGCCGGGTTGGCGGGAGGCCTTGCCGCCCCCGGCGCTACGGCGGCCGACACCACGGAGACCGTGCAGCAAAGCAGTGAAAAGGTCCTCGGATCGGGCGCTATCACCGTCAAGCGGGACACGTACGGCGTCCCGCACGTCTACGCGGACACGACCCGGGATCTGTTCTACGGCTACGGCTATTCCGTTGCCGAGGATCGGATGTTCCAACTGGAAATGGCCAAACGCGCCGTTCTGGGCACCTCTGCCGAAGTGCTGGGCGCGGACTACGTCGAGATCGACAAGCGCTCCCGAGCCTCCTTCGACCCGGAAGCCATCAAGGAACAAATTGCTGCCCTGCCCGCCGAAGACCGGGACATTCTCGACGGTTACGCGGCCGGTTTCAACAAGCGCGTCTCCGAGGTCATGGACAACCCCGGCGTCCTGCTGCCGAAGCAGTTCACCGACTACGGCTTCGAGCCCTCCCGCTGGTCAGGCTACGACGTGGCGATGATCTGGGTCGGCACCATGGCCAACCGATTCTCGGACAGCGCCGGGGAGCTCTCCAGCCTGCAGGTTCTCCAGCAGCTCACCGCCGAACACGGCGCGGAGCAGGGCCAGCTCCTCTTCGATCAGCTGCAGTGGATCGAAGATCCTACCGCCCCCACCACCGTGCCGCGCGAGGATAAAAAGCGTCCCAACCAGCTGGCCTCGGACAGCCCCTCGCAGATGGCCAAGCTGAACAAAGTCTCCCAGGATCTGAAGGACGACGGCTTGGAGCGGATGAAGCAGTTCGGCGGCGGCGACTGGCCGAACCTCCAGCCCGAGGCCAGCAATCTCTGGATCGTCGGCGGTAAGAAGAGCAAGGAAAAGGGCTCGGTGCTGCTCAATGGCCCCCAGTTCTCCTGGTTCAACCCCTCCTACGTCTACGGCATCGGACTGCACGGGGCCGGTTACGACGTGACGGGCAATACGCCGTTCGCCCACCCCACCATCCTCTTCGGCACCAACAAGAACATCAGCTGGGGATCCACCGCCGGGCCGCTGGACGTCAACGACGTCTACCAGGAGCAGCTGAACCCGGAAAACCCTCACGAGTACAAGTACGACGGCGATTGGGTGCCGATGGAGGTCCGCACCGAAAAGATCGAGGTCGCCGGGCAGGAACCGGTCGAACAGCAGGTTTACTCCACCATCCACGGTTTCGTGACCAGCTTTGACGAAGCGAACAACACGGCCTACTCGAAGAAACGCAGCTGGACCGGCACCGAGATCCAGTCCTTCATGGCTTGGATCAAGATCATGAAGGCCCAAAACTGGGAGGAGTACCTGGCCCAGGCAGAGAAGGTCGGCATTACGATCAACTGGTACTACGCCGACAAAAAAGGCAACATCGGCTACGTCTCCCCGGGCAAGCTGCCGATCCGCGCCGAAGGGCACGACCCGCGGCTCCCCGCCGTCGGCGACGGGTCCATGGAGTGGAAGGGCATCAGGGACTTCTCCGAAAACCCCAAGGTTTACAACCCCAAGCAGGGCTATATCGTGAACTGGAACAACCAGTCCGGTGCCGGCTTCAACGCAGGCTCAGGAAACTGGTCGCCGGTGGACCGGGTCAACGAGATCATTGAGCGGCTTGAGGACCAGCAGAAGTTCACGACCGACGAGATCTGGAACATCAACGAAGAAACCTCGTTCGCGGACCTGAACATCCGCTACTTCCGACCGTTCCTCGAGGAAGCCGTCAAGACGCTGCCCGCCAAGGACCCCGCGGTCCAGGACGTCCGGCTCCTGACAGGATGGGACGGCCAGCGCCGTGACAGTGACGGCGACGGCAAGCTCGACGGCCCCGAGGCAGCGATCATGGATGCTTGGCTGCCGATCCTGTTCGAGACAGTGCTCAAGGACGACCTGCCGGCCTCCGTTTTCGCCGGCTACTCGCAGGGCACCAGCCTGAGCCGCCCGGCGAATGGCAGCAAGCTGGTCTATAACGCACTGCTGGGTGAAGAAGCCGGCGTCGAACAGCACATCGACTTCTTCAACGGCGCGGACAAGCAGAGGGTTTTGCTTGACACCTACCGGCAGGCCCTTGCCAAGATGGAGGCCGAACACGGCGAGGACCGCGACAACTGGACCACCCCCACGTCCTACCACTCATTCTCTTACAAAAACTTCATCGGCGTCCCCCAGGCGAACCCGGACGAGGACCTGACTGGGCCGTTCTATATGAACCGGGGCACTCAAAACGACATCGTCTCGCTGTTCGGTTCACGTGCCGAAATGTGTACTGTCGCCCCGCCCGGCCAGAGCGGATTCATCGCGCCCGACGGCACCAAGTCACCGCACTACGCTGATCAACTGCAGATGTACGCGGACTTCGAATGCAAGACGGAAAACCTCTATCCGGAACAGCTCGACACCAACCTTGAAAGCGAAAAGATACTGAAGTGACCTGTTCGTAGTCGGCAGCAGGCGGCCACCGAATGTGGCCGCCTGCTGCTTTCCCTATGGACCCACTGCCAGACGACCCTTTCAATCCGCGGCGGTGTGGATGCTGTGGATAACCACAGCGACCGGCTGGCGGTGCCCCGAGCCGGGTGTCGGTTACGGGGCCGGTTCGTAGCCGACGAGCCAGTGAAGCCCGTGACGATCGATCACCTGGCCATCGGAGGCGCCCCACGGCTTCGGCGCCAGGGGATCGACCACCCGGCCGCCTACGGCGAGCTTGTCGAACCATTCGTGAAGCACCTCGGGTTCGGCGGTCCCGAGTAACGAGAGCATGACGCCCTCGAGCCGGACGCTCTTCTCCCCGGGTGCCGCATCCGATCCGGCCAGGGCGACCACGCCGTTGAGCATGCCGTGGGCTATGTGCCCCGGCGGTCCCGCACTGTTACCGAAGTCCTCATTCGTGTGCAGGGAAAGCTCTCCGCCAAAGATATCTGCGTAGAAGCCCAGTGCTTCGCGGGCGGTGCCGGGGAAGCTGATGTAGATCTGCGGTGCCGTCATGGGCACAGCCTACCGATACGGATTGCCGGCCTTCTAGGGGTGCCGGTCTCGAGGATAAGAGGAAGAGGGATGTTCCCTGCACCGCGGTGCGGGGAACATCCCTCTTTCGCTCGCCCTGAGGCAGCGCGGAGCCTACCCGAAGTACTTCGGCAGGGTGCCCTCGTGGGCTTCCTTCAGTTCGGCCAGCGGCACGGAGAACTCGCTCTGGAAGTCCAGCGCGCCATTCTCGGTGTCCACCACGCCGATGCGCATGAACGGGAAGCCCCGCGCGCCGCACATGTCCTTGAAACGGACCTCTTCGCTGCGCGCCACGGACACGACGGCGCGTGCCTGGGACTCGCTGAACAGCAGCGTGAACAGGTCCACGCCGTCGCGTTCGCAGACCTCGCCCAAGCCGATCCGGGCACCGACGCCGAAGCGCAGCGCCATCTCGGACAGGGCGGCGGCCAGGCCGCCTTCGGAGAGGTCGTGGGCGGCGTCGATCATGCCGTCCCGGGAGGCGTTGATCAGCAGCTCGCCCAGCAGCTTCTCGGCCGCCAGGTCCACGACCGGGGGCTTGCCGCCCAGGTGCCCGCGCAGGTTGGCCCATTCGGAGCCGTCCAGCTCGTCGCGGGTGGTGCCCATCAGGTAGATCGCCTGGCCGTCCTCCCGCCAGCCCGACGGGGTGCGGCGGCCGACGTCATCGAGCTTGCCGAGCATCGCTACGACCGGCGTCGGGTGGATCGGGGTGTTGCCGGTCTGGTTGTACAGCGAGACGTTGCCGCCGGTGACCGGGACGCCCAGCTCCATGCAGCCGTCGGAGAGGCCGCGGATCGCTTCGGCCAGCTGCCACATGACGTCCGGGTCCTCCGGCGAGCCGAAGTTCAGGCAGTCGGACACCGCCATCGGGATGGCTCCCACGGTTGCGACGTTCCGGTAGGCCTCGGCCAGGGCCAGTTGCGCTCCCTGGTAGGGATCCAGGTAGGTGTAGCGGCCGTTGGCGTCGGTGGCCAGGGCAACCCCGAGGCCGGTCTCCTCGTCCACCCGGACCACTCCGGCGTCGTCGGGCATGGCCAGCGCGGTGTTGCCGCCCACGTAGCGGTCGTACTGGTTGGTCACCCAGTCCTTCGAGCACATGTTCGGCGAGGCCATCAGCTCCAGCACGGCCGCCTTGAGGTCCTCGGCGCCGGCCGGGGGGTTGGCGCCGGCGGCGGAGGCGCGGAAGGTGTCGGCCTGGAGCTGGTCCTGCCATTCCGGGCGGGCGTAGGGGCGGTTGTAGACCGGGCCGTCGTGGGCGACGGTGCGGGGATCGACGTCGACGATGGTCTCGCCGTCCCACTTGATCACCAGCCGCCCGGTGTCGGTGACCTCGCCCAGCCAGGAGTATTCCACGGCCCACTTGGCCATGACGGCCTCGAACGCCTCGACGTTCTCGGGCGAAACCACGGCCATCATGCGTTCCTGCGACTCGGACATCAGGATTTCGCCCGGCGTCAGGGTCGGATCGCGCAGCAGCACCGAGGTCAGCTCGACGTCCATGCCGCCGTCGCCGTTGGATGCCAGTTCCGAGGTGGCGCAGGAGATGCCGGCGGCCCCCAGGTCCTGGATGCCCTCGACCAGCGAGCCCTTGAATAGTTCCAGGCAGCACTCGATGAGCACCTTTTCCGCGAACGGGTCGCCGACCTGGACCGCGGGGCGCTTGGAGGGCTTGGTGTCGTCGAAGGACTCCGAGGACAGGATGGAGGCGCCGCCGATGCCGTCGCCGCCGGTGCGCGCGCCGAACAGCACCACCTTGTTGCCCTTGCCGGAGGCGTTGGCCAGCCGGATGTCCTCGTGGCGCATGACGCCCACGGCCAGGGCGTTCACCAGCGGGTTGCCCTGGTAGACAGAGTCGAAGACGACCTCGCCGCCCACATTCGGCAGGCCCAGCGAGTTGCCGTAGCCGCCGATGCCGGCGACCGCACCGTGGACCACGCGGGCGGTGTCCGGGTGGTCAATGGCGCCGAAGCGAAGCGGGTCCATCACGGCCACCGGGCGTGCGCCCATGGAAATAATGTCGCGGACGATGCCGCCGATGCCGGTCGCGGCGCCCTGGTACGGCTCGACCATGGTGGGCGAGTTGTGCGACTCGATCTTGAAGGTCACGGCCCAGCCGTCACCCAGGTCCGTCACGCCGGCGTTCTCGCCGATGCCCACCAGCATGTGCTTCTTCATGTCCTCGGTGACCTTGTCGCCGAACTGGCGCAGGTGGACCTTGGACGACTTGTAGGAGCAGTGCTCGGACCACATCACCGAATACATGGCCAGCTCGGCGGCGGTCGGGCGGCGGCCCAGCACCTTGACGACCTCGTCGAACTCGTTGCGCTTCAGACCCAGCTCGGCCCAGGGCAACTCGGTGTCCGGGGTCTGCGCGGCATGCTCCACGGTGTCGATGTTGAACTGACGCCCCTCGGCGCGTTCGACGGCGTCGGCCGCCCCGCCGTAGCTCTGCACGTGCTCATTGCGTGCCTCGGCCTCGGTTTCCAGCCGGGTATCCACTGATGCGCTGGTCGGATTGGTTTCGGTCATTTACTTGGCACCTGCCACAATCTTCGTCAAAACGGAGGTGAAAATTCCCAGGCCATCGGTGCCGCCGCGCAGCTCGACGTCACCGAAGGCGGAAGAGTCCGGGCCGAAGCCGGCCTCCACGGCGTGTTCCGGGTGCGGCATCAGGCCCACCACGTTGCCCGCGGCGTTGGTGATGCCGGCGATGTCGCGGCGCGACCCGTTCGGGTTCCCGTCCGAATAGCGGAACACCACGCGGTTCTCGGCTTCCAGCTCGTCCAGCGTCTTCTCGTCGGCGACGTACTGGCCGTCCTGGTTCTTCAGCGGCACCACAATCTCCGCGCCGGCTTCGTACTGGCTGGTCCAGGCGGTGGTGTTGTTCTCCACGCGCAGCCTCTGGTCGCGGCAGAGGAAGTGCAGGTGGTTGTTCTTGATCATCGAGCCGGGCAGCAGATGTGCCTCGGTCAGCACCTGGAAGCCGTTGCAGATGCCCAGCACCGGCAGCGGATCGTGCTGCGCGTTGGCGGCGTCGGCGATCTGCTCCATCAGCGGGGCAAACCGGGAGATGGCGCCGGCGCGCAGGTAATCGCCGTAGGAGAAGCCGCCGGGGATGATCACGCCGTCCACGCCCTGCAGGTCGTGGTCGCCGTGCCACAGGCTGACCGCGGTGCCGCCGGCAATGCGGACGGCACGGGCCGCGTCGCGGTCATCCAGGGTGCCGGGGAAGGTGACGACGCCGATGCGCGCGCCTGAGAGGCCTGCGTCCGGGGCGGGCGAGAAGTCGCCGATCAGGGGAGTCTCAGTCATTATTCGCCGGCCCCGATGGTCGCCTCGGTGATGACCTCCACCCGGGTGACGTCTTCGATCACGGGGTTGGAGAGCAGCGTGGCGGCGGCATGCCGGGCCTGTTCCAGGAGTTCCTCGGTCACCTCGCCGTCAACCGTCAGCTCGAAGCGCTTGCCCTGACGGACTTCACTGAAGCCGGCCAGGCCCAGGCGGTTCAGCGCGCCGGCAATGGCTTTGCCCTGCGGATCAAGGATTTCGGGCTTGGGCATGACATCAACAACGATCCGGGGCATCCGGCCACTCCTGTGCTTGGATTGTGCTCTTCAAACGAAGCGAGGCGCGCGGAACTCAGTGCAGTGTCAATCCAACAATTGGTGCCGTCTCACGCTGACCCAGCGCTCCGCGAGCTTGCAGCACCATTCTACCGGCATCGCGGGGTGCTGATTTTACGGGACGACGACGGCGGATCCCGGCAAAACCGTGCCGTCGGCCAGCGGGGCTCGTAGCATGGTCTCCATGACGGAGAAGCCGCAGTCGATGCTGCTGCCCATCTTGGCCGCCGTAGTGTTGGGCGGCCTGGGGCGGATGGTCATCCGGAAGAAGCGCGAAGACCGGCGGACCGCCCGCGCCGCACGCCAGGATCTTGGCCGCCGCGTGAGCGAAGTCATGCGCGACGGCCGACGCTAACCTAATCGGCGCTAAACTTCGCCCAGCCGGTGGCAACGGCGCCGCTGACCTGGTCGGCTACGGGGACGTCGACCCGGCCGGCCACGGCGACGCTGACTTGGCCGGCTACGCCGACGCTGACCTGATCGGCGCTAAACTTCGCCGGCCCGGCCCCCCAGCAGGGCGGCCATGGCATTCCACTCGGAGATCTTGCACCCGTCCGTGAGGGAAAAGTGCTTGTTCACCTCGCGGCCGTTGAAGGTGCCGGTGACGTGCGCTTGCTGCGGACCGCCGTATTGCTGGGTGCAGAGACGGTTGGGATCGGGCAGCTCGAAAAAGACCCTGTCCCCGTGCTTGGCCAGCGCCGCGCACGCGCCCTCCGGGTCGCTGACCGTGGAACCATCGGCGGGACGGGAATCCTGGCACACCAATAGTTGCTCAAACCGGGCGGTGCTGTCCGCGGAGGTCAGCATGATGGATAGTTCCGCATCCATGGCCACTCCTTTCTGGTCTTCCGTCGGGGCGGGCTCCGGCGAAGCGGGCTCCGTCCGGGCCGGTCGCGAGGGAGCGGGTACCGTCGGGGGTTCCGAGCGAGCGGGTTCCGACGGGGAAGGGGTCTCGCCGTCGCCCGGGGAAGCTGGAACGGCGATGCCGGGGGAAGGCTGCGGCTGGTCGCCCTGGCCGCAGGCCGCAAGCCAGGGCAGGAAGAGCAGGCAGGAAAGGAGCACCGACGCTTGGCGGCAACGGGCCCGCCGTGTGCTCGGACGCTCCGCGTCAACCGCCATGATCAATCCTCCGTTCGGATGTTTCCCGGAGCGGTGTGCCGCGCGCCCTCACGGTGCGACGACGAGTCCCCCTCCGTCCCGCGGTCGGGAGCATCAAGCGCCTCCGGCACGTCCAGCGCCTCCAGCATGTCCAGCGCTTCCAAGAGCCGGAGGCGCAGCGCCTGGGCCTCGTCGGCAAACGCCCGCTGGGCCGCCACGTACTGGGCGCGGCCCTCGGTGGTCTCGATCCTGACCGGTTCGTAGCCCCAGCCCGAGAGGTCGTAGGGCGAGGCCCGCATGTCCAGTTCGCGGATCCGCCAGGACAGCTCGAAGCACTCCATCACCAGTTCGCTGGGCAGCGCCGGGGCAAGCTTGTACGCCCACTTGTACAGGTCCATGTTGGCGTGCAGGCAGCCGGGCTGTTCCATCTGCCGCTGGTTTTCCCGGGTGGGCCGCAGCGTGTTCAGCGGTACGGCCTGCGGCGTGTAGAACCGGAAGGCGTCGAAGTGCGAGCAGTTGATCCGGCTGCTGTCCACCACCTGGTCCGTTCCCTCGGCGCCGAGCCGCAGGTCCAGGTAGTCGTGCCGGACGCCGTTGAGCCGTGACTTGTAGGCCATCGCCCACTCGTGCAGCCCGAAGCAGCCGAACCGGGCCGGCCGCGACGCGGCACCGGCGAGGATTTCCCGCGAGAACGCCACCGCGGTTCCCCGCGCCGCAAGGAAGGCCTCGGCGTCGAAGGTGACCGCACCGGCGTCGTGCTCCACACCCGCGGTGCGGCACTCGGCGGCGGTCGGCGCCCGGTAGAACTTCCACCCCCGGCGGTCGCCGGCGTCGGCGCCGGTCAACACCACGCCCGCGCCGGGATGCCAGCGCGCCAGCTGCCCCGGTTTGAGACTGTAATAGGTGAACAGGAAGTCTTCCACCGGGTGTTTCAGCCCGGCCGAGCGGCGCTGCAGGTAGGGCTCGGTGAAGCGCCCGGCGCGCTCGCCGTGGGCCCGGGCGCGCGGCAGCCACTGCTCCGGTTCGAGCACCCGGAGCCGGTCGAGGAGAACCTGCGGCGCCATGGTTCCATTGTCCCAGCCGCCGCGCCAGATTGGCACCCGGCTTATAGCACCGCCGGCCCCGGCAGGGAAGTACGCGCAGGAATTTTCCGCCATGCCGCACCCAAGAAGGGTGAAACGGTTCTTTCAGACCTTCCGGTGCGGTACTTTGATCCCACAGACGCACCAATGTGGCTGTTGTCACAGTTGGGGATGGGGCCGGCCTCGCACGCCGGGGAAATCCAATACCCTGCGGGCCGTACGGCCTGCAGGATAGGCATTCGGCTGCGTCTGCGGCCCGACCAAAGCGGTCGGTCCACCGGATGAAAGGCATTTCCTTCTCATGACACAGCAAAGCAGCAGCTTTGTGCACCTGCAGGGATTGCGCTCTGCCGCGGCACTCGCACTGGGGATACCGCTGATCCTCTCCGGGCTTGCCGGCCCGGCGGCGGCCGCACCCGCCGACCTTGCCCGCACCATCAGCTCGAATCCGGATGGCCAGCAGGCCGTCTACGAGGACGGCCGCTACATCGTGATGCTCTCCGGCGATCCGCTGGCCACCTATGAAGGCGGCGTGTCCGGCATCGCGGCAACGAAGCCCGCGCCGGGCGAAAAGCTGAACGGAAACAGCGCCAACGCCAAGAAGTATCGGGCACACCTGCAGGAGCAGCAGAACGACGTCGCTGCCTCCCAGGGCGTGAAGATCGGGAAGAGCTTCACGACGGCGGTGAACGGCTTCGCGGCGGAGCTGACCGGACTGCAGGCCGCCGAGCTGGCCAAGAAGCCCGGCGTGGCGGCGGTAGCTCCGGACGAGCAGCACCACCCTGACTACTCCAGCACCGATTTCCTGGACCTGCCCGGCGGCAACGGCGTCTGGGCCGAACAGTATGGCGGCGAGCAAAACGCCGGCAAGGGAACCGTGGTCGGCGTGATCGACACCGGCTACTACCCGGACAGCGACTTCCTGGCCGGCGAAGAGGTCAAGCCGCTGACCGGCAAGGCCAAGGTCGGCGAACCGTACCTGACGCCGGATGGCAAGATCGCCATGCTCAAGGCAGACGGCAGCACGTTCCTGGGCGAATGCCAGCCGGGCCAGGAAGGCTCCGGCTTCGACGGCACCGAATGCAACTCCAAGGTGCTCAGCGCCCGCTACTACGCCGACGACTTCCTGGCCTACGTGCCGCCGGAAGACCGGCACCCGCAGGAGTCCATCTCCCCGCTGGACATCGCCAGCCACGGCACCCACACCGCCACCACGGCCGCCGGCAACAGCGGCGTGACACAGACCGTCGACGGCCGCGACTTCGGCACCGGCAACGGTGTGGCACCGGCCGCCAAGGTCGCCGTCTACAAGATCTGCTGGGAGGACAACGACGACGCCACCGGCGGCTGCTACACCTCGGCCTCCGTGTCGGCGATCGAGCAGGCCATCCTCGACGGCGTCGACGTGCTCAACTACTCCATCTCCGGCAACAACAACTCGGTGCTGGACCCGGTGTCGGTGGCGTTCCTGAGCGCGGCCGAAGTGGGCGTTTTCGTCTCCGCCTCCGCCGGCAACTCGGGCCCGGCTCCCGCCACCGTCAACCACAGCGCACCCTGGGTAACCACGGTGGCGGCCAGCACGTTCTCCAACGAACTGCAGGGCACCGTGGAACTCTCGGACGGCACCAAGTACCGCGGCACGTCCATCATGAACCGCGAGGTTCCGCAGACGGCGCTGATCCTTTCCGCGCAGGCCGGTGCGGCCGGCGCCACCGGTGACGAGGCACGCTTGTGCTACCCCGGCAAGCTCGATCCGGCCAAGGTCGACGGCAAGATCGTCATCTGCGACCGCGGCGTGATCGCCCGTGCGGACAAGTCGGTGGCCGTCGAGCAGGCCGGCGGTATCGGCATGGTGCTCGTCAACGTGACGCCCGGGTCGCTAGACCTGGACCTGCACGCCGTCCCCACCGTGCACATCGACGACCCGTCCATCAAGGACAAGGTTGCCGCTGACCCGTCGCTGACCGCGGCGCTGCGCGACCGTGACACCACGGGGCTGCCGCAAAGCCCGGTCCCGCAGGTCGCCGAGTTCTCTTCGCGCGGTCCGTCCACGGCGGTGGACTCGAACCTGCTGAAGCCGGACGTTGCGGCCCCAGGTGTGAACGTGCTCGCCGGAGTTTCCCCGGTGGTTGGCGGCGAGACCAGCGGCTTCATGTCCGGCACCTCAATGGCCGCGCCGCACGTGGCAGGCCTCGGCGCGCTGCTGCTGGCCAAGAACCCCAAGTGGTCCCCGGCCACTGTGAAGTCGGCGATGATGACCACCGCCGGCGACCTGGTTACCGAGGACGGCTCGGTGAACGAAGACCGCTTCGCCACCGGCGCCGGCCACGTGGATACCGCCCGGATGGGCGATCCCGGCGTGGCCTACGATGCCGATATCAACGACTGGCTCGGCTTCATCCAGGGCACCGGCCTGGACCTCGGCCTGAAAAAGCGGGACACCGTCGAGTCCAAGGACATCAACGTTCCCTCGTTTGCCCTCGGGAAGCTGGCCGGCAAGGTCACCGTGGAGCGCACGCTCACCGCCTTGAAGCCCGGCACCTACACGGTGGACGTGGACCTGCCGGGCGTGAACGTGAAGGTCTCGCCCTCGAAGCTGACCTTCAAGAAGGCCGGCCAGGAACGCTCGTTCAAGGTCACTTTCGAAAACGCGGATGCGCCGCTGGATCAGTTCACCATGGGTGAGCTGGTCTGGACGGAAGAGGCCAAGGGCGCCGGGCAGCACGCGGTTGCCTCGCCCATCGCCGTCCGTCCGGTCACCGCGGTGGCACCCGCCAGCGTGGCGTTCGCTTCCGACGGCGGCGACGGCACCGGCACGATCGAGGTCACCTCGGGCACCAACTCGCCGATCGACCTCGCCGTCGAGGGCCTGGCCAAGGCCAACGCCACCGCGGTGGAGAAGGTTCCCGGCCAGCCCGCCGTGATCGGTTCCAACGGCAGCACCGGATTCGCCCCGCAGGCGGTGCCGGCAGGTGCCACGCTGGCGCAGTTCTCCATCACGGCGGCCGACCCGGGGGCAGACTGGGATCTGTACGTCTACACCCCCGCCGGCACCGTGATCTCGGCGGCCACGGCGTCGGCGAGCGAGTCCCTGGCCATCAACAATCCGGCGCCCGGCACGTACTATGCCATCGCGCACCTGTACAGCAGCCCGGACGGCAAGGCCAGCAAGGGAACCATCGACACGGTGGCGCTGAGCGGTGACGCCGGCAACCTGGCGGTCAGCCCGGATCCGCTGCAGCTGGCCAACGGCGAGAACGGCACGGTAACCGCCGCCTGGTCCGGCCTGGCAGCGGGCAGCTGGGTGGGCCTGATCAAGTTCGGCGACGGCGCGGCCACTGCGGTGACGGTAAACGTCTCCGGCAACGGTGCCGCGGCGCAGGCGCCGGCAGCTGAAGGTGCCGCCGTGATAGTCGACGGCAGTGCCTCGCCGCAGCCCGGGCAGCACTCCGGCCGCTAGCGGCGTCGGCGGTCCTGGCCGCTGACAGCACCTGAACAAGCGGGAGGGTGGCCGGTGGATACGTCCACCGGCCACCCTCCCGCCGCATCTTCCGGCAGCTCCGTGCGTTGGCGCGAGCTAGTTGTATTGACCTGAGAGGTTGGGTACGCGGCTGGCCGGTGGCTGACCTTTGAGTGAGGTGTGCCCGCGGTGGAAATTGTAGACGTGAAGCCAGCCGGC
>NZ_JBNHGI010000021.1:0-18590 GCF_059091125.1 Arthrobacter sp. Y3223151
CGGAGCGGCCGCCGCCCGGCTTGCCGGCACCGGTCCGGCCGGCGCCGCCGGTCCCCTGACCGGGCCGGCCACGTCCCTGGGCGGAACCGCCCTGCGGACGGCGCTCGGCATCGTCCGGACGGCGGCCGTCGCCGGGACGTTTTCCGCCGCGGGGGTTGTTCCGTCCGGAGCCGGAACGAGGCGGTTGTGTCATGGTGGATCCTTACCCGTGGAAACTACTTCAATGGTCTGCTGCTGCCGGAGGCCGGCAGCCTAGAGCGAAGCGTCGTCGTACTCGGACAGGTTTTCCAGTCCCGGCAGATGCGGGGCGATCTCCGGCAGTTCGCCGATGCTTCCTATCCCCAATCTTTCCAGAAAATAAGAGGTGGTCCGGTACAAGACGGCTCCGGTCTCCGGATCGGTGCCGGAATCCTCGATGAGGCCGCGCTGGGTCAGCGTGCGCACCACCGAATCGACATTGACTCCTCGGATCGCCGAAACCCGGGCCCGCGAGACCGGCTGCCGGTACGCGATGACGGCCAGCGTCTCCAAGGCGGCCTGGGTCAACCGCGCGGTCTGGCCTTCCAGCACGAAACGGGACACCAGCGGCGCGAAATCGCTGCGCGAGAAGATCCGCCAGCCGCCGGCGATGTGGCGCAGTTCAAAGCCCCGCGGCTCCGCGGCGGCCCGCCCTTCGGAGCGGACGCCGCCGTCGTAATCGCGCTGCAGATCCAGCAGCAGGGCCTGGACGGTGCCCACCGGCAGGGCCAGCGCTGTGGCCAATTCAACATCGGTGGCCGGTTCGTCGATAACCATCAGGACCGCTTCCAACGCGGCGCGGGCACCGCCCGGCAACCGTTCCACATCGACCTCGGGCCCCGCCGTTTCCTCCAGCGGATCAGTCATCGCGTCCCTCCGTTGTGTCCGCGGCCGTGTCGGCGGCCGGGGCGTTGTCGTATTCCTCGCTGAGGTTGGCGCCGGTCCATTCCGCGTCCGGCCCGGTCCAATGGACCGTCAGCTCGCCGAGCGGCGCAACCTGGTCGAAGGCGATGACGCCGTCGCGGAACATCTCCAACAGCGCCAGGAAGCGGGCGACCACCACCAGCGCGCCGTCCGCGTCGTCCGTGAGGGCCCGGAACGTCAGCGGCGGGCCTGCCTGCAGGCGCGCCCCAAGGATCGCCGCCTGCTCCTTTACGCTGACCGGCGGCGCGTGCAGGTGCGAGAGCCCGACCTGGGTCGGCGCGGGCTCCTTGGGCTCCAGCGCTTTGGCCGCCAGGGCGGCAAAATCCGCCAGGGGCGTGCGCCAGACAAGCTCGGGCAGCAGCGCGGCGAACTGCGGCTCCAACGCGACCTGCCGCGGGAAGCGTTCGGCCTCCCGGGCCAGGCGCTGGCCGAGCAGGGCCGCGATTTCCTTGAAGGCCTTGTACTGCAGCAGCCGGGCGAAGAGCAGGTCCCGGGCCTCGAGCAGGGCGATGTCCTCGTCGTCCTCCACCTCGCCGGTGGGCAGCAGGCGGGCGGCCTTGAGGTCCAGCAGGGTCGCCGCGATGACGAGGAACTCGCTGGCTTCGTCCAGGGCCTTGTCGTTGCCGTCGGCCTGCAGGCGGCGGATGTAGGAGATGAACTCGTCCGTGACGCGGGCCAGCGCCACTTCGGTGATGTCCAGTTCGTGCTTGGAGATCAGCCCCAGCAACAAATCGAACGGTCCGCTGAAGTTGTCCAGCGTGACGGCGAAGCCTGCCGGCTTCCGGTCGCCCTCCAGGTCCGGGACGCCGGGCACGGAGTCCTGCCCTGCCGGGAGGCCGCCTGCCGGCACCGTCCCCGCCGGCGCCGGCGTCATCAGGGGGCGCCGCCGCGGGCGATGAGCTCCTTGGCCAGGTCGCGGTAGGCGGTCGCGCCGGCGTGGTTGCCCGCGTAGCTGGTGATCGGTTCCGCGGCGACGGTGGCGTCGGCGAACTTGATGGTGCGTTTGATCACGGTTTCGAAGACCTTGTCGCCGAAGGCTTCCAGCAGCCGGCCGATGACCTCGCGGCTGTGCAGGGTGCGGGCGTCGTACATGGTGGCCAACACGCCGTCGATCTGCAGGCGCGGGTTCAGCCGGTCCTGGACCTTCTCGATGGTCTCCACCAACAGCGCCACCGCGCGCAGCGCGAAGAACTCGCAGATGAGCGGAATGATCACGCCGTGGGCCGCGGTCAGCGCGTTGACGGTCAGCAGGCCCAGCGAGGGCTGGCAGTCGATCAGGATGACGTCGTAGTCGTCCTCGACCTTGCGCAGCGCGTGGGCCAGGACCTGTTCGCGCGCAACCTCGTTGACCAGCTGCACTTCCGCGGCCGAGAGGTCGATGTTGGCCGGCAGCAGGTCGATGTTTTCCACGTCCGTGGGCTGGATCGCCTCGCGGATGTCGGTCTTGCGGTCCATCAGCACGTTGTAGACGGTCAGGTCCAGCTCATGCGGATTGGTGCCAAGCCCCGCCGACAGGGCGCCCTGCGGGTCGAAGTCGACCAGCAGGACCTTGCGGCCGACCTCGGCCAAGGCGGCGCCGAGGTTGATGGTGGACGTGGTCTTGCCGACGCCGCCCTTTTGGTTGACCATTGCCACGATGCGCGCGGGGCCATGGGACGTTAGGACGGGCGGTTCAGGGAACTCGGTCAGCGGCCGCCCGGTCGGGCCCAGGACATCCTCGTCCGCTTGCCGCAGAGTGGTTGTCGAACCTTGTTCGCTGCTCACGTATCTAACCCAGCTTCCATCGTTTCGCTGCCGTTCTTCTTCCTGACAAGGTTACAGTGACCGTCCTGTTATCGATCGACAGGCCGCTGATGATCGGCGAGCCTTTAGCTTCAAGTAGAGGTCTAAGGTTTAGGCTGCGCCGTCGGTACATGAGGGCAGGCCCGACGGCGGTGCCGGATCGGCATGTATACAAAACGGCGCATTTTTCCCGATGTGCCTCGCTTTTCCCGCAGTTGTGTATACACTGGCGGGATGAAGCAGAACTTGCGTGCCGGCGAACGGGCGTATTGGACGCTGCGCGAGGACATTGTGGAATGGCGGCTGCCCCCGGGCACGGTTTTGGCCGAGGTTGAGCAGGCCGCCCGGCTGGGCATCTCCCGCACGCCGCTCCGCGAGGCGCTGGGCCGGCTGACCGCCGAGGGGCTGGCCACGCCCCACACCGGACGCGGCGTCGTCGTCGCCGACGTTTCACTGGAGAACGTCACCGAGCTCTTCGAACTGCGCACCGCACTGGAGTGCCAGGCGACGGCTTTGGCCGCCAAACGCGGGGAACCGGCCGAATTCCGGCGGCTGCAGCAGGAATTCCTCGCGGCTGCCGAGGCCATGCGCGGCGCCGTCCCGGACGCGCAGGCCTACTACCGGCTGGTCGGCCGGCTGGACGCCGCGGTGGACCATGCCGCCGCCAATACCTACCTCCGCCAGGCGATGGCCAACCTGCGCGTCCATTTGGTGAGGATCCGGCGGCTTGCACGGGACAACCCGGCCCGCCTGCTGGCCTCGGCGGCCGAACACGCCAACATCGCTGGCGCCATCGCCGACGGCGACAGCCAGGTGGCAGCCGCGGCCACCCGCATCCATCTTCACCAGAGCCTTGAACACTTCAAGACCACCGATCCGAAACACCGGACCGACCTGCCAGCCGAGAGGACATTCTGAATGACCGTCAACCATCATGTGCGCGTCTACCGCAGCGAAGAGAACCTGCCGCGCGAGGACCAGCTAGCCCAGAAGATTGCCCGCGTGGCCACCGACCCGGTGGAGGTTTCCGCCGACGTGGCCGAGATGATCATCAACCGGATCATCGACAACGCTTCGGTGGCGGTCGCCTCGCTGAACCGCGGGCCGATCGTGGCCGCGCGTGCGCAGGCGCTGAGCCACCCGGTCTCCGGCGGCGGTCAAGGCGCCGGCATCTGCGGCCTCACGCAGAAGACCTCGCCGGAGTGGGCGGCGTGGGCCAACGGCGTGGCCGTGCGCGAACTGGACTACCACGACACGTTCCTGGCCGCCGACTACTCGCACCCAGGCGACAACATCCCGCCGATCCTCGCGGTGGCCCAGCACGTGGGCGCGAACGGCCGCGACGTGCTGCGCGGCATCGCCACCGGCTACGAGATCCAGGTGAACCTGGTCAAGGCCATCTGCCTGCACAAGCACAAGATCGACCACGTGGCCCACCTGGGTCCGTCGGCCGCCGCCGGTATCGGCACGCTGCTGGGCCTGGATACGGAGACCATTTTCCAGGCCGTGGGCCAGGCGCTGCATACGACGACGGCGACCCGCCAGTCGCGCAAGGGCGAAATCTCCACGTGGAAGGCCCACGCACCGGCCTTCGCCGGCAAGATGGCGGTGGAGGCAGTGGACCGGGCCATGCGCGGCCAGACCTCACCGGTGCCGATCTACGAGGGCGAGGACGGCGTCATCGCCTGGCTGCTGGACGGGCCGGGCGCCTCCTACGACGTGCCGCTGCCTGCCCCGGGAGAACCGAAGCGGGCCATCCTGGACACCTACACCAAGGAGCACTCGGCCGAGTACCAGGCGCAGGCCTGGATCGATCTGGCCCGCAGGCTGCACCGGGAACACCCGGAGGCCACCGACGCGGAGAACGTGAAGTCGGTGCTGATCAGGACCAGCCACCACACGCACTACGTGATCGGCTCCGGCGCGAACGATCCGCAGAAGTACAGCCCCACGGCGTCCCGCGAGACGCTGGACCACTCGATCCCGTACATCTTTACCGTGGCGCTGCAGGACGGCGCCTGGCACCACGTTGATTCGTACGCCCCCGAGCGGGCGGCCCGGCCGGACACCGTGGCGCTGTGGCAGAAGGTCAGCACCGAGGAAGACCCGGAGTGGACCCGCCGCTACCATTCGCTGGACATCGCCGAGAAGGCCTTCGGCGGCTCCGTGGAGATCACGCTGGCCGACGGAACCGTCATCACCGACGAGATCGCCGTGGCCGATGCCCACCCGCTGGGCGCCCGCCCGTTCGCCCGGGAACAGTACGTGAACAAGCTGCGGACCCTGGCCAAGGGCATCGTCGACGATGCCGAAATCGACAGGTTCCTGGCCGCCGTCGAGCGGCTGCCCGAACTGGGCGCCGGCGAGCTGGACCAGCTGAATATCCAGGCCGCTGACGGCGTCATCGACCCCGCGGCCGGGCCGAAGGGGTTGTTCTAAATGCTCTACTCCGCCACCACCCCGGAGCAGAAGCGCCGGACGCTGCGCGAGGGATTGGCGTCCGGGCAGCTGCAGCAGTTCCCCGGCGCTTTCAACCCGCTCTCGGCGCGGCTGATCCAGGAGAAGGGGTTCGACGGCGTCTACATCTCCGGCGCCGTGCTGGCCAACGACCTGGGGCTGCCGGACATCGGGCTGACCACGCTGACCGAAGTCGCCACCCGGGCCGGGCAGATCGCGCGGATGACCGACCTGCCGGCCCTGGTGGACGCCGACACCGGCTTCGGCGAGCCGATGAACGTGGCGCGCACCGTCCAGGAACTGGAAAACGCCGGCCTGGCCGGCTGCCACATCGAGGACCAGTTCAACCCCAAACGCTGCGGCCATCTGGACGGCAAGAACGTGGTGGACCTGGAGACCGCCAGTAAGCGGATCCGCGCCGCCGCCGACGCCCGCCGGGACCCGAACTTCCTGATCATGGCGCGCACCGACATCCGGGCCGTGGACGGCCTGGCCGCCGCGCAGGACCGTGCCCGCGCCCTGGTCGACGCGGGCGCGGACGCCATCTTCCCCGAAGCCATGAGGACCCTGGAAGAATTCGCTGCCATCCGCGAAGCCGTGGACGTGCCGGTGCTGGCCAACATGACCGAGTTCGGCAAGAGCGACCTGTTCACCGCGGACCAGCTGTCCTCCGTGGGTGTGAACATGGTGATCTATCCGGTCACCCTGCTGCGCAGCGCGATGGGGGCCGCCGAGCGGACCCTGGACGCGATCAAGGCCGACGGAACCCAGCAGTCACAGGTCGCGGACATGCTCACCCGTGCGCGTTTGTACGAATTGGTGGATTATGAGGCGTATAACCAATTCGACACCTCTGTATTCAATTTCCACGTGCCCGGCCGGCACTGACCACAAGACATAGGAGTCGCTATGAGCACCGATGCATCAACCGAAGCACCGCAGATCCGCAAGGGGCTGGCCGGCGTCGTCGTCGACACCACGAAGATTTCCAAGGTCAACGCGGAGACGAACTCGCTGCTGTACCGCGGCTACCCGGTCCAGGACCTGGCCGCGCACTGCAGCTTCGAAGAAGTGGCCTACCTGCTGTGGAATTCGGAGCTGCCGGACAGCGACCAGTTGCGGGAGTTCACCGCGGCCGAACGCGGCGGACGCGCGCTGGACCCGGTGGTGAAATCGGTCATCGATGCCCTGCCGGTCGAGGCCCACCCGATGGATGTCTGCCGGACCGCCGCCAGCGTGATCGGGGCCCGGCACCCGCTGGCCGGGGATTCCTCTCCGGCGGCGAACCTGTCCAAGGCCGTGGAGCTGCTGGCGGCGTTCCCGGCGGTCGTCGCCTACGACCAGCGGCGGCGTCGCGGCCAGGACCTGGTGGAACCGCGCGCGGACCTGGGCTATGCGGCGAACTTCCTGTGGATGTCCTTCGGTGAAGAGGCCGCGCCGGAAGTCGTGGACGCGTTCAACGTGTCGATGATCCTCTACGCGGAGCACTCGTTCAACGCGTCCACGTTCGCGGCGCGGGTGATCACCTCCACGCTCTCCGACCTGCACTCGGCCGTGACCGGTGCGATCGGCGCGCTGAAGGGCCCGCTGCACGGCGGAGCCAACGAGGCGGTCATGCACACCTTCGAGCAGATCGGCATCCGCCCTGACGAGCCCCGCGAGGAAGCCGCCGCACGCGCCCGGACCTGGATGGAACAGGCGCTGGCCGAAAAGCAGAAGGTGATGGGCTTCGGCCACCGGGTCTACAAGCACGGCGATTCCCGGGTACCGACCATGAAGGCCGCGCTGGACAAGATGATCGAACACTATGGGCGGCCCGAAATACTTGGCCTCTACGACGGCCTGGAGCACGCGATGGCCGAGGCGAAGGACATCAAGCCGAACCTGGATTACCCCGCCGGCCCCACCTACCACCTGATGGGATTCGACACCGAGATGTTCACCCCGCTGTTCGTGGCCAGCCGCATCACCGGCTGGACCGCGCACATCATGGAGCAGTTGGAGTCGAACTCGCTGATCCGGCCGCTCAGTGAATACAACGGGCCCGCCCAGCGGGAGCTGGGCCGCTAAATCTGCCAGGCCACGCGGTGGCCGGTGTCGAGATTCTCGACGCCGGCCACCGTTTCGTTATCCGGCTGCATCAGCACCCGCAGCCGCGGCCGCTGCCCCGACAAGGCCAGCGGCAGCCAGTGGCCGGCGTCCTGCCACATCTGCGCCAGCGGCAGCCGGTCCACCCGGTACCAAGCCGGCGCGATTTCCGCGGACTCGACCGGGTCGCCCTCCCACCGCCGGGCCACGAAGAGCGCGGTGTCCATGTTCCACGGGGGCTGGGCCGGGAAATCAAAGAAGATCCGTCCGGCCTGCTCCAGCGCCTCGGGCCCGACGCGGACTCCGGTCTCTTCCTGCATCTCGCGGCAGGCCGCGTCGTCGTCGCCCTCCCCCGGCTCCACCTTGCCGCCGACCCCCACGACCTTCCCGGTGCCGAACCCGGTCTTCTTCCGGCCGAGCAGCACGTAACGGCGCCCGGCTTCCTCCCGGAGCAGGAAGCACAGGGCAACGGCGACAGTCATGGCAGCGAGTCTAGCCCGGCGCGACGGCGCGACGGTGCGTCCCGGTGCACCCGGCCGGTGCCCCGCGGAGACGCCAGCGGGTCCGAGCGCGCGGAGCCGCCTCAGCCCCGGGCCCGCGGATGCGCCGCCGCGTAAACTTCGCGGAGGGTATCGGCGGTGACGAGGGTGTAGATCTGCGTTGTGGTGACGGACGCGTGGCCCAGCAGCTCCTGCACCACCCGGACGTCCGCGCCGCCCTCCAGCAGGTGGGTGGCGAAGGAGTGCCGCAGGGTGTGCGGGGACACGGGCTGGGTGATCCCGGCCTTCTCCGCGGCGGTTTTCAGAATAGTCCAGGCGCTTTGGCGGCTCAGCCGGCCCCCGCGGGCGTTGAGGAACAAGGCCGGTGTGCCGTGCCCCTTCGCGGCCAGGCCCGGACGTCCACGGACCAGGTACGCGTCCGCCGCCTGCGCGGCGAAGGAGCCCAGCGGCACCAGCCGCTCCTTGGATCCTTTGCCGAACAGACGGACGACGGCGGGGCCGTCGCTCTGCGGTTCGACGCTGACATCGTCGACGTCCAGGCCGACGGCTTCACTGATCCGGGCGCCGGTCGCGTACAGGAACTCCAAGAGCGCCCGGTCGCGCAGCCCGGTGGGGGTGTCTGCCCCCGCAGACTCCAGGATCCGCGTCACAGCGGCCACGGAAATTGCCTTCGGCAGGCGTTTGCCGGGCATCGGCGGGTGCACGTCAGTCGCGGGGTCGGTCTCCGTGACCCCTTCGAGCGTCCAGAACTTATGCAGCCCCCGCACGGCCACGATGGTCCGCGCCGCGGACCTGACGCTCAGGGCGGCGGCGCCGTCGGACCCCTCGGTGATGGCTTGGGCGAAGGCCGTGACATCGTGCCGGGTCACCGTGGCCGGCTCCTCGACCGCGCGCGCCTGCAGGAACCGCAGGTAACGGCCCAGGTCCCTGCGGTAGGCCGCTACCGTGTTGGCGGCCAGCCCGCGTTCAACCGCCATGTGCTGCAGGTAGTCGCCCGCGGCGCGGCCCAGCGGCGTCGCGGTGAACTCGTCTCCTTTGGCGGAGGGGGCCTGCACGGGCGCGATGGCGGATCAGTCCCGGCCGGTTCCGGCGGCACCGTCCGGGCGCTGGCTGGGATGTTCCGGCCACGGCGCATCGGCCGGGCGCAGGTCCTCGAAGCCGGTGGCGGCAGCGCGTGCGGCGGCAAGCACCCCGGTCACGGCCGACGGATTGTGCAGACGTCCGGCCATGACCGCGTCCACCGCGTCGTCCAGATCTACCCAGAGGTGCTCGATTTCGGCCTCCTCGTCGGTGCGCTGGTGCCGCTGGGCCTCCGGCACCTCGGAGAGGTCGCGGGCCAGGTAGATCCGGATTGCCTCACTGGAAGAGCCGGGCGAATTGAAAAAATCCACCAGCACGTTCCAGCGCGCGGCCATCAGGTCGGCTTCCTCGGCCAGTTCCCGCACCGCGGCATCGACGAAGTCCTCGCCGTCCACGTCCAGCAGGCCCGCCGGGATTTCCCACAGCGACATCCTGGTGGGCTGCCGGTACTGCCTCAGCAGCAGGACCCGTCCCTCCGTGTCCATCGCCAGGATGGCCACCGCCCCCGGATGAGCGATGTAGTCGCGCACCAACGTCTCGCCCGTGTCCGGGCCCAGCGTGAAGGTGTCGCTGACCACGTCCCAAATGCGTCCGCGGTAAACGGTTCGGCTGTCGACCAGCGGACGCGGGTCAGGGATGTCGGCAAAGGCCGCGGAGTGCGCCGACACTCAGGCTCCGGACTTTGCCGTGGCCTTGGCCTTGCCGTGTTGCAGTGCGGCGGCGACGAGGCCGGCGAACAGCGGGTGCGGCCGCGTGGGGCGAGAGCTGAGTTCCGGATGCGCCTGGGTGGAGACGTAGTACGGGTGCACGTCGCGGGGCAGTTCGACGAACTCCACCAGCTTGCCGTCCGGGGAGGTGCCGGAGAAAACCAGGCCCGCCGCGGCCAGCTGGTCGCGGTATTCGTTGTTGACCTCGTAACGGTGGCGGTGACGTTCGCTGACCTTGGTGCTGCCGTAGGTCTCCGCGACAACGGAACCGGGCTGCAGGGCTGCCTCGTACAGGCCAAGGCGCATGGTGCCGCCCAGGTCGCCCTTGCCGTCGACGATGTCCAGCTGCTCGGCCATGGTGGCGATCACCGGGTGCTTGGTGTCCGGGTCAAACTCGGTGGACGAAGCGTCTTCCAGTCCCACGATGTTGCGGGCGTACTCCATCACCATCGACTGCAGGCCGAGGCACAGGCCAAGGGTGGGCAGCTTGTGTTCGCGGGCGTACCTGAGTGCGCCGAGTTTGCCCTCCAGGCCGCGGATGCCGAAGCCGCCGGGCACGCAGATGGCGTGCACGCCGTTTAGGGCGGCGGCTGCGCCTTCTTCCGTGGCGCAGTCGTCGGAGGGAACCCAACGGATCTTTACCTTGGTCTGGTTGGCGAAGCCGCCGGCGCGGAGCGCTTCGGTCACCGACAGGTAGGCGTCGGGCAGATCGATGTATTTGCCGACCAGAGCCACCTCGACGTGGTGCTTGGGGTTGTGTACCGCCGACAGCAGCCGGTCCCACTTGGTCCAATTGACATCCTTGAACTTCAGGTCAAGGTGCTGCACGATGTACGCGTCCAGGTTCTGCGAGTGCAGGGTCTTGGGGATGTCGTAGATGCTCGGCGCATCCGGGCAGCCGATGACCGCGTCGATGTCCACGTCGCACATGCGGCCGATCTTCTCCCGCATCGCCGCAGGGACTTCCCGGTCGGAGCGGATCACGATGGCGTCCGGCTGGATGCCGATGGAGCGAAGCGCGGCGACGGAATGCTGTGTCGGTTTGGTCTTCAACTCATGCGACGGGCCGATGTACGGCACCAGCGACACATGCAGGAAGAACACGTTGTTGCGCCCGACGTCCTGCCGGACCTGGCGGGCGGATTCGAGGAACGGCTGAGATTCGATATCGCCGACGGTGCCGCCGATCTCGGTGATGATCACGTCCGGAACCTTCTTGCCCGCGACGGGTTCGGCGGGCAGGCGCATGCGGCGCTTGATCTCGTCGGTGATGTGCGGGATGACCTGAACGGTGTCGCCGAGGTATTCGCCGCGGCGTTCCTTCGCGATCACGGTGGAGTACACCTGGCCGGTGGTCACGTTTGCCGAACCGTCCAGATTCTCGTCCAGGAACCGCTCGTAGTGTCCGATATCCAGATCGGTTTCCGCGCCGTCGTCCGTGACGAAGACTTCACCGTGCTGGAAGGGATTCATCGTGCCCGGATCCACGTTCAGGTAGGGATCGAGCTTCTGCATTGTCACGGAGAGGCCGCGGGCACGGAGCAGGTGGCCGAGGCTTGAAGCCGTCAGTCCCTTCCCGAGCGAGGACGCCACGCCGCCGGTGACAAAGATATGTTTGGTCGTCTTGGACGACTTGGAAAACCGGGAATTAGTTCGCTGCACCACGGAATTCGAGCCTATCACCTTTCTGGACGCCCTCGGATCTCAAGGCCGTTCCGACCGCTGCCGGGTGTGCGAACACACACCCGCCGGTCAACTGCTCCCCCGCCGGCGGCGGGGCTGGTCGTGCCTGTAGCCGATGCTACAGCGCCCTCGCTCCGTCGATCAGTTCCTGGGCGTGGGCGCGGGCGGAATGGGATTCTTCCTGGCCGGCAAGCATGCGGGCCAGTTCGGTCACCCGCTCTTCGTCGTCAAGCAACCGGACGTCGCTGGCGGTCATCCCGCCGTCGTCCCCGCCGGCCGTCTTGATCACGCGGATGTGCTGGTCCGCGAAGGCCGCCACCTGCGGCAGGTGGGTTACCACTATGACCTGCACGTAGCGCCCCAGCATGGCCAGGCGGCGGCCGATCTCGACGGCCGCCTTGCCGCCGACGCCGGCATCCACCTCGTCGAAGACGAAAGTGGGCACGGGATCGACTTCCGCCAGCACCACTTCGATGGCAAGCATCACGCGGGACAGTTCACCGCCGGAGGCCCCCTTGCCCAGCGGACGCGGCGGGGCGCCCCGGTGCGGCTTCAGCAAGAACGTGATGACGTCGGCGCCGTGCACCGTCAGGGCGGGCGCCGGTTCGATATCGATCAGCAGTTCGGCTTCGGCCATGGCCAGCGCCGACAGTTCTGCGCCGACCCGGCGGCCGAGTTCGGCTGCGGCGTCACGCCGCAGCGCCGTCACCGCGGCTGACTGGACGGCCAGGGCGGAGTCCAGTTCGGCGATTTCCGCCTCCAACCGCTCGATCCGGCTGGAGTCGTCGGTCAGGTCTTCCAAACGGGTGCGGGCCTGAACGGCCCACTCGAGCACTTCGTCGATGCTCGGCGCGTATTTGCGCACGAGCCGCGCCAGGTCGGCCCGGCGTGCTTCGACCTCCTCCAGCCGGCCCGGCCCCTCGCTGTCCAGCGATGCGCCGTAGCTCGCCAGCTCCGCGGCGACGTCGGCGAGGATGATGCCGACCTCGGCCAGCCGGGCCGCAGCGCGGCCCAATTCGGCGTCTTCGTCCTGGACCTGCTCCAGCGTCCGCTTCGCCGCGTCGACCAGGGCCGTCGCGTCCGGAGAGTCGGTGTACTCCTCGGCCACGAGTGCCTGGTGCGCCAAGGTGGCAGCAGCGCGCAGTTCCTCGACGTTGGCCAGCTTCACGGCCTCGGCCTTCAACGCGTCGTCTTCACCGGGCTGGGGATCCAGCCCGTCAATCTCCTCCAGGGCCTGCTGCAGCGCCTCGGCTTCGCGCAGGCGTTCGCGGGCTTCGGTCCGCAGGGTCTCCAGTTCGGTGCTGGCTTCCTTCCAACGGGCGAACGATGCTGCATAACCGGACAACGCCGTGGTGAGGGCTTCACCGGCAAACTTGTCCAGCGCTTCCCGCTGCGCCTGCTGGCTCTTGAGCCGCAGCTGGTCTGTTTGGCCGTGGACCGCCACCAGGTGGCCACCGATCTCGGCCAGCGTTCCCACCGGCGCTCCCCGGCCGCCGACGTGCGCGCGGCTGCGGCCATCGGCGTTCACCGTCCGGGCGAGCATGAGTTCGGCTCCGCCGTCGAACTCGTCGATGTCAGCGCCCGCCTCACCCGCGCGGGCCAGGGCAGGACTTCCCGCGGCAAGCCGAACCACGGCCTCGGTCACGGCGTTGCGTGCCCCGGTCCGCACCGCCCCGGCGTCCGCGCGGGCTCCCAGCAGCAGGCCGAGCGCGGTGACCACCATGGTCTTGCCCGCACCGGTCTCGCCCGTCACCACCGACAGGCCGGGCCCCAGCGGAAGCGTAGCCTCGGTGATGACACCGAGGTTGCGGATCCGGATTTCTTCGATCACTTCGGCGCCTCCTGGCTTGGCTGGGCGTAGCGTGGTTCCACTGTCCGGACGGTAGGCAGGGACGAGGTCGGCGGCTGTTCTTCCGAGGGGCTGACGGGGCCGCGCCATCCCGACGTCGGTAGCTCAAATTTGCGGACCAAACGCTCCGAGAACGGCGTTCTCCGGGTCCGGGCCAGCCGCACGGGTTTGTTGGAACGCGTCACTTCGATCCGGGAACCGGGCGGCAGCTCCAGGCTTCGGCGGCCGTCGCACCACAATACGCCGTTGGCATCGCTGCGGCTGAGCACTTCCACCGCCATGATCGAATCCGGGGCAACCACCAGCGGTTTGGCGAACAGCGCGTGGGCGCTGATCGGGGTCATCAGCAGGGCTTCCACCTGGGGCCAAACCACCGGGCCGCCCGCGGAGAAGGCGTAGGCCGTGGACCCGGTGGGGGTGGCCATCACCACGCCGTCGCAGCCGAACGAGCTGATTGGCAGGGCGTCGACCTCGACCACTACTTCCAGCATCCGCTGCCGGTCGCCTTTTTCCACCGCCGCCTCGTTCAGCGCCCAGGTGTGGCCGATCTTGCGCTTGTCCAGCCACACCTGGACGTCAATCGTCAGGCGCTCTTCAACCGTGTATTCGCGGTTTACCACCCAGTGGACCGTCTGGGCCAGGTCCGCCCGCTCGCTCTCGGCCAAGAAGCCGACGTGTCCGAGGTTGACACCCAGCAGCGGGACGTCCGATTCCCGGACCAGTTCAGCCGAGCGCAGGATGGTGCCGTCGCCGCCGAGGACCATGCCCAGATCAACGCCGTCCAGGCCGATGTCCTCGTCCAGTATTTCGGTGGGAACGGCCAGCTCGCCGTAGGTCTCCTGGAGGTGTCCGACCTCTTCCCGTCGCATGACCGGCACCAGGCCGGACGAGTGGAGTTGGGCGCACGTTTCCTGGGCGGCCGCCAGGGCGTCTGCGCGCCCGGTGTGCGCGAGCACCAATATCCGCCGGCTCATCGCTCCACTCCCGGTTCCTGCCCTCTCGGTTCATCCAACTGGTCCGGCCTCGCTTCCCGCTCCGGCGGAAAACCGGCCATGGCCGCGTCCACTGCCTCCTGCAGCACACTACCCGTTCTGCGCTCCGTGGCCCCCGGGGGAACACTTATCCACAGGAAATATTCGACGTTCCCGTCCTGGCCGGGAAGCGGGCTGGCCGCCAATCCGCGGATGTCCAGCCCCCGTTCCAACGCTGCGGCGACAACGTTGCGTACCGCCCTGTACCGTTCCGCGTCGGAACCGACGACGCCGGTGCGCGCCAGCCGCTCGCGGCCAACCTCGAACTGCGGCTTGACCATCAGCAGCAGATTCCCGGCCGGACGGGTCGCATCGGCCAAAGGTCCGATGACCATGGTGAGGGAGATGAACGACAGGTCCGCGACGGTCAGGTCCACCGGGCCGCCGATCGCTGCCGGGTCGAGATACCGGACGTTCAGGCCCTCGAAAACCCGGACCCTGCTGTCCGTCCGGATCGCGTCGACGAGCTGGCCGTGTCCGACGTCCACGGCGACGACCTCCCGCGCGCCGGAGCGCAGCAGTACATCGGTGAAACCGCCGGTAGAAGCTCCGGCATCGAGGCAGCGCAGGCCCGCCGGATCAACTGCGGGGAAGGCCGCCAGTGCACCGGCAAGTTTGTGTCCGGCCCTGCTGACGTAGTCGGGGCCTCCGTCTGCGGCCACGGCCAGCTGGTCGTCCGGGCCGACGGCGGCCGCCGCCTTGGTCAGAACAGTTCCGGCACGGCTGACCCGCCCGGCCGCTATGAGCTTGGCTGCATGGGTACGGGACCGTGCCAATCCGCGGGATACGAGCTCCTGGTCCAGTCTGGGCATAGGGCTCAATCAGCCTCGGTCTCCAGCTCGGCCAACAAATCGTCGTGAATCTGCTGGTACACGTGTTGGTGCCCGCGTACCGGAAGCTCCGGAATCCGGGCCAGGCCGGAGATGATCGCGTCGACCGGCTCGTCGGCCGTGGAGTCGCCGGGGACCGGCCACTGCGGCTGCATCCTGCCGCCGCTTTCCCCTGATTCTGGCAGGTCCAAGCTATCCTCCCTCGCGTCGGCGGCTGTACCCAACCGCATGAGCCAGTCTAATATCGGCCTTCAATCGGCAAGGTCAGGCGCGGCCGCGGACGCCTGGTGCGGATGGGCATCCCACCAGGCCGCGCAGGCAGCGCGCCAGGTGTCCACATCCTCCCGGCTGCCGGAGACCTTCAGCTTCCCGTTTTCGACGGCGGCCACCGCAGCACCGCAGCGGAACCCCGAGCCGTCGGGGGTAACGGCAGGATAGGGCCGGTACAGTTCGGTCAGGCTGCCCAGCAGATACCGTGGCCGTTCCGCCGTGCGCGCGGCGAGGATCGTTTCGACCCCGTCGATGCCGGTTAAGACGACTGCCGTGTCCATGCCCGCGTTGTTGCCGCCCAAGATGTCGGTATCGAGCCGGTCCCCCACCACCAGCGGCCGGCGAGCTCCCAACGCCGCAGCCGCCGTCGTAAAGATGCCCGCTTCCGGCTTTCCGGCGACCAGGGGCACCGCGCCGGTGGCTGCCTGCACGGCCGCCACCAGCGAACCGTTTCCCGGGGCGATGCCACGCTCTCGGGGAATGGTCAGGTCGGTGTTGGTGGCGATCCAGAAGGCGCCCGCGGCGACGGCGAATGATGCCTCCGCCAAGTCCTTCCAGCCCAGTTCCGGGTCGAACCCTTGGATCACGGCGACCGGGGCATCGAGGGCGGAGCGGACCGGCACGAAGCCGTGGGCGGCTGTTTCGTCCGCCAAGGTTTGGCTGCCCGTGACCAGGACCTTTGAGCCGGCCGGAACATGCCGGGCAAGCATCAGCGCACCGGCGCGTGCCGACCCGAAGACCTGGTCGGCGGTGGCCGGGGCACCGAGCTCGCGCAAATGGGCGGCCACCTGCGCCGCGGACCGCGACGCATTGTTAGTGATGTAGCCCAGCGCCGTCCGGGTCTCCGCGAGGCGCCGCAACGCCTCGACGGCTCCGGGGATAGCCTGGTGCCCGGCGTACACGACGCCGTCCAGATCGGACAGTACGGCGTCGTAGCCGGAGATCAGGGGCTTACCCGTCATCGTCCCTGCTGGCCTGGGCAGGCGCGGTGCCGGGAGCACCGGTGTCTTCGACGTCCGTCGCAGCTGGAGCAGCCGCTTTATCGGAGCCGGCCGGAGAGTCAGCCGCAGGCTTACTTTCACCGTCGTCCGGCGCTGACTCTTCAGATTCGCCCGGCCCGGCCGTGTCGGCGTCGTTGATGAGACCCCGCACATCGGTAACGGGGCCAGCTTCGCGGCGGCCGTCATCCGGTTCCATCTCATCGCCGACCAAGTCGACAATCTCAGGCTCGGCAAAATCTCCCACGCCCAGGGCGTTTTCGGCCACCATCGCCTGGCGCCTCCATTGCTGTGCTTCCTCGCCGCGGTTAGCGGCATCCAAGGCGTCCGCATACGCCCGGAAGAGCCGCGGGCTGTAGGAGAAGGCCCTGTTCCGGTCCAGTTGCGGAATCTCCAAGGCCGAAACCGCCGCGTCGTACTGCTCCAGATCGGAGCGGGCACCGGAGGCCACAATCGCCAGTTCCACCTTGCCCGCCGTATCCAGTGTTGCGGCGTCTTCTGACCGCGTCAGCTCCAGCGCCCTGTCTGGCCGCCCGAGGCCGCGTTCGCAGTCCGCCATGATCGGCAGGTGCTCATTGGAACCGCTGATGCGACGGAAGGTGCGGAACTCCCTGAGGGCTTCGCCGTAGTGACCGGCCGCGTATGCGGTCAGGCCGACGGCCTCTCGCACCGGAGCCATGCGCCCGCCCCTGCGGCTGGCCGCCAGGGCGTGCTGGAAGGCCAGTTCCGGTTCCTCGTCCAGCAGTCGTCCGGCCATCACCAAGTGCTTGGCAACCCACTCAGCGTTCTTGGATTCCAAGGTCCGCAGCTGCGCGCGCGTGACACGGTCCAGCTCGGCACCCGTGACGTCGGGGTCAATCTCCGGCGAACGCGGGCGGTCGACGCGGTTGGAACTGCGCAGGTCTCCGGCATTGTGGTCAGGTGCTCCGCCGGCGCGGTCGAACGACCTGCCACCGCCGTCCTGGCGGGGACGGTCGCCGCGGTCCTGACGGGGACGGTCACCAAAGTCCCGACGCTCACCACGATCCTGACGGGGACGATCGTCACGCGAACGGAAACCACCCGCGCCACCGGAGCCGCTGCTGCCGCGGTCCTGACGGGGACGATCACCAAAGTCCCGACGCTCACCACGGTCTTGACGAGGACGATCACCAAAGTCCCGACGCTCACCACGGTCTTGACGCGGCCGGTCACCAAAGTCCCGACGCTCACCACGGTCTTGACGCGGCCGGTCATCGCGTGAACGGAAACCACCCGCACCACCGGAACCGCCGCTGCTGCCACGGTCTTGACGCGGACGGTCACCAAAGTCCCGACGCTCACCACGATCCTGACGCGGACGATCATCCCGCGAACGGAAACCACCCGCACCACCAGAACCGCCGCTGCCACGATCCTGACGGGGACGGTCACCAAAGTCCCGACGCTCACCACGGTCTTGACGAGGACGGTCACCAAAGTCCCGACGCTCACCACGATCTTGACGCGGACGGTCACCAAAGTCCCGACGCTCACCGCGGTCTTGACGCGGACGGTCACCAAAGTCCCGACGCTCACCACGATCCTGACGCGGCCGATCATCGCGTGAACGGAAACCACCCGCACCACCGGAACCGCCGCTGCTGCCACGGTCCTGACGGGGACGGTCACCAAAGTCCCGACGCTCACCACGATCCTGACCCGGCCGATCCTCCCGCGAACGGAAACCGCCGCCGCCGGACGCGCTGCCGCCACGGTCCTGACGGGGACGGTCACCAAAGTCCCTACGCTCACCACGATCCTGACCCGGCCGATCCTCCCGCGAACGGAAACCGCCGCCGCCGGACGCGCTGCCGCCGCGATCCTGACGGGGACGGTCACCAAAGTCCCGACGCTCACCACGATCCTGACGCGGCCGATCATCCCGCGAACGGAAACCACCCGCACCACCGGAACCGCCGCTGCTGCCACGGTCCTGGTTGTCGGGGCTCTTTCTATCGCCGCCCTCGGCGGAGCGCTCGGCTCCCGACCGGTTGCCAAAGTTGCCTCTGCCTGCACCCCTGTCGTCTCGTCCTTCACGACCCCGGAAATCAGCCATGCCGGAACTCCTCTCAGTGCGGGCCAAGGTCGAACCAGCCAACCACAGCCATCAAAAATCTCTATGAAATGCGTGTCTTGTTGTGGGCGCAGTCATCTGTGGCGCGCCCGTACCATCGATCCATTCTAGTCCAGCGGACTGTTCTGCCAGTTGCAGACAACCGCCGTCGGACTGTGACTCCACTAACGAACCGGCATCCTGGTTAAACGCGGGAAGGCCCCGCCATCGTTGGCGGGGCCTTCCCGGTGTTCAAAGAATGTCCGGCGGCGACCTACTCTCCCACACCCTCCCGAGTG
>NZ_JBNHGI010000022.1:0-13332 GCF_059091125.1 Arthrobacter sp. Y3223151
CCGCGCACGCGCTGCCCGCGAGGACGCAGGCGGCGGCCGCCGCCGGGCCGGCCAGGCGCTGCCAGTGGCGCACCTCAGCTCCTGCCCGACGGCGTTTCGACGGCGACCATGGTCGCCTTGACCGAGGCCACCGCCACCGACCCCGGTTCGATGCCGAGGTCCCGCACGGCTTCGGCGCTCATCAAGGACACCACCCGGTGCGGACCGCACTGCAGCTCCACCTGGGCCATCACCGCGTCCTGCCGGACATCGGTCACGATCCCCACGAAGCGGTTGCGGGCCGAGCTGCCGATCCCGGTGGGATCCTGCGGCAGGGCAGCCTGCTCCCGGGCCAGGGCGGCCAGCTCCGCGCCGTCCACCGTCGCCCGGCCGGAGGCGTCCCGGTGCTTGGCCAGGGCGCCGGCGTCGATCCAGCGCCGCAGGGTGTCGTCGCTGACCCCCAGGAAGCGCGCAGCATCCGAGATGCGTATCTGCGTCATGGGAAGCAGTATAGTTCCGCAGATGCGGAACTGGACACCTTCCGGTTGCGCCCGGTGTCGCAGCCGCCGGGGCCATCCCGCATCCGCCGCCCTCCGCCGGGTACCCTCGAGGTATGAGCGTTGATCTGGGAATGCCGCAGGTTCCCGGCGGAACCGCGTCCGCCGCGTCCCCGGCGCGCCCCGCGGGGACCGGCCCGGCGCTGGTGGACCGCTTTGGCCGGGTGGCCACCGACCTGCGGATCTCGCTGACCGACAAGTGCAACCTCCGCTGCACCTATTGCATGCCGGCCGAAGGCTTGGACTGGCTGGCCAAGGAACAGGTCCTCAGCGACGACGAGGTGGTCCGGCTGGTCCGGATCGCCGTGGGGCGGCTGGGCGTGCGCGAGCTGCGCCTGACCGGCGGCGAACCCCTGGTCCGTGCAGGGCTGGTGGACATCATCGCTGCCGTCCGCAACAACCACCCCGACCTGCCGGTGTCGCTGACCACCAACGCCCTCGGGCTGGAGAAGAAGGCGGCCGCCCTGAAGGCGGCCGGCCTGACCCGGATCAACGTCTCGCTGGACTCGCTGCACCCGGAGACGTTCGCGCAGCTGACCCGCCGCCCCTTCCTGGACCGGGTGCTCGCCGGCATCGAAGCCGCCGACGCGGCCGGCCTGGGCCTGCTGAAGATCAACGCGGTGCTGATGCGCGGAATCAACGACGCCGAGGCGCCCGCGCTGCTGGACTGGGCGGTGGAACGGGGCTACGAGCTGAGGTTCATCGAGCAGATGCCGCTGGACGCCGACCACGGCTGGACCCGGCAGAACATGCTGGCGGCGGCCGAGATCCGCGCCCTGCTGGAGCCGGACTTCCTGCTCTCCCCGGATCCGCGCGCACGCGACGGCGCCCCGGCGGAACGGTGGGAGGTACGGCGGCGGAACCGCCCCGACGTCGTCGCCGGCACCGTGGGCATCATTGCCTCCGTGACGGAACCGTTCTGCGCCGACTGCCGCCGCACCCGGGTCACGGCCGAGGGCAAGGTGCGCTCCTGCCTGTTCTCGCACGAGGAAACGGACCTGCTGGACCTCCTGCGCTCCGGCGCGGACGACGAGGCGGTGGCGGAACGGTGGCGGACTGCGATGTGGGGCAAACCCAAGGCCCACGGTATGGATCATGCGGGTTTGGGCGGCACGGACTTCGTCCAGCCGGACCGGACCATGAGTGCGATAGGCGGATAGATGATCATCCGGTATTTCGGGGCGGCGCAGGCCGCCGCCGGCGTCGAGGAGGAATCCCTGCCGCTGCCCGACGGCAGCACGCTGGAGACGGTGCTGCGCGAGGTCATCGCCCGGCACAGCCAGGCGGCGGAGAAGGAACCGGTGCCCGCCGGTGCCGGGGCCGGTCCCGCGGCCGGAGGCGGGCGTCCGATGGCGGCCGCGCCGGGCAGATCGTCCGCCCCCTCCATGGAGTCGGTCCTGGCCCGGAGCAGTTTCCTGCGCAACGAGGTGGCGTGGAAGGACCGGCAGGCGCCGCTGGCGGCAGACGACGTGATTGACATCCTGCCGCCGTTCGCCGGCGGCTGACCGCGCCGCCCTCATCTCCGAGGAGGCGGGCGGCGGCCGGTTGCCGGCCGCCGAGGCGGGCAGGGGCGCGGTTACCGGCCGAATTCCCGGTTACCGGCCGAAGTCCGCCGCCGAGTCGAAGGGGCCGACGACGGTGACCACACGCGGCGCCGCGGCCAGTTCGCCGGCGAGTTCCCGGACCTGCTCGGCGGTCACGGCCTCGATGCGGGCGAGCGACTCGTCGATGTCCAGGAACTCCCCCGACACCAGTTCGGCGCGGCCCAGCCGCGACATCCGGGAACCGCTGTCTTCCAGGGCCATCACGATGCCGCCGGAAAGCTGGCCGACGGCCCGGCGCAGCTCGTCGGCGGAAATGCCGTCGGCCGCCAGCCGGTCGAGTTCGGCCCCGAGCAGGTCGATGACCTGGCCGGTCTTGGCCGGCGAGCAACCGGCATACATGCCGAAGTAGCCCGCATCGGCGTAGGCGCCGGAGAACGAATAGGTGGCGTAGGCCAGGCCCCGTTTTTCCCGGATCTCCTGGAAGAGCCGGGAGGACATGCCGCCGCCCAGCACGGCATTGAGCACGCTCATGACGAAGCGGCGCTCGTCGGTGGCGTTGATGGACGGGCAGCCCATGACGATGTTGGCCTGCTCGACCGGGCGGCGGTGCACGTAGGTGCCGGCGACGGGGGCGATGGCCGCGGCCGCCGTCTCCCGCCTGGGCACCGGGACCGCACCGGCCTCGAGGTGCCAGCCGGCCGACTCCAGGGCGGCGAGCACCTGGGCGCACACCGCGTCGTGGTCCAGTCCGCCGGCAGCGGTGACCACCAGCTCGTCGGGCCGGTAGTAGCGCTGGTAGTGGGCCCAGACCGAGTCGCGGGCGACCGCCTTGATCGCCTCCGGCGTCCCGCCGATCGGCCGGCCCAGGGGGTGCCCGCCGAGCACCGCCTCAACAAATTTTTCGTGGCAGACGTCCGCGGGATCGTCATTGTCCATGGCGATCTCTTCGAGGATGACTCCGCGTTCCTGCTCCAGCTCCTGCGGGTCAAGGACCGCGGAGGTGATCATGTCGGCGATCACGTCGATGGCCATCGGCAGGTCCGAATCCAGGACGCGGGCGTAGTAGCACGTGCTTTCCTTGGCCGTGGCCGCATTGGATTCGCCGCCGACCTCGTCGAAGGCGGAGGCGATGTCCAGCGCCGTCCGGCGCCTGGTGCCCTTGAAGAGCAGATGCTCCAGAAAGTGGGTCGAGCCGTGTTGGCCCGCGGCTTCATCCCGCGAGCCAACACCGACCCAGAATCCGATCGTCGCCGACCGCTGGCCGGGCATTGCTTCGGTCAGCACCCGCACTCCCCCGGGCAGCACCGAGCGGCGCACGATGGCGCCGCCCGGTTCGCCGTGGACCAGTGTGGGGTCCGACCCGCCGAGCTCGGTGGCGTCGGCATGTTGCATGCTGCCGACCAGCGGCAGGGCGACGACGGTCATGCTTACTCGGCCACGGCCTCTTCGGCCGACGCCTCGTCGGCTGCGGCGTCCTCGGCCACCACGGGGGCGAGGGACAGCTTGCCGCGGTCGTCGATCTTGGTGATCTCGACCTGGACCGTCTGGCCCACCGACACCACGTCGTCGACGTTGTCCACGCGCTTGCCGCCGGCCAGCTTGCGCAGCTCGGAGATGTGCAGCAGGCCGTCCTTGCCCGGGGTCAGCGACACGAAGGCACCGAAGGTGGTGGTCTTCACGACCGTGCCCAGGTAGCGCTCGCCCACCTCGGGGATCTGCGGGTTGGCGATCGCGTTGACGGCGGCGCGGGCGGCTTCGGCGGCCGCACCGTCGGTCGCGCCGATCAGCACGGTGCCGTCGTCCTCGATGGAGATGTCCGCGCCGGTGTCTTCCTGGATCTGGTTGATCATCTTGCCCTTGGGGCCGATGACCTCGCCGATCTTGTCCACCGGGATCTTGACCGAGATGATCCGCGGGGCGAATTCGCTCATTTCGTCCGGCTGGTCGATCGCGGCATTGATCACGCCGAGGATGTGAAGCCGTGCCTCGCGGGCCTGCTTCAGGGCGGCGGCCAGCACGGACGCCGGGATGCCGTCGAGCTTGGTGTCGAGCTGGATGGCGGTGACGAACTCCGAGGTACCGGCGACCTTGAAGTCCATGTCGCCCATGGCATCCTCGGCGCCCAGGATGTCGGTGAGCGCCGCGTAGCGGGTTTCACCGTCGACCTGGTCGGAGACAAGTCCCATGGCGATGCCGGCCACCGGGGCCTTCAGCGGCACGCCGGCGTTGAGCAGGGACAGGGTGGAGGCGCAGACCGAGCCCATGGAGGTGGAGCCGTTGGAGCTCAGCGCCTCGGAGACCTGGCGGATGGCGTACGGGAACTCTTCACGCGACGGCAGCACCGGCACCAGGGCGCGCTCGGCCAGCGCGCCGTGGCCGATTTCGCGGCGCTTGGGCGAGCCCACGCGGCCGGTCTCACCGGTGGAGTACGGCGGGAAGTTGTAGTTGTGCATGTAGCGCTTGCGCGTCACCGGCGACAGCGAATCGATCTGCTGTTCCATCTTCAGCATGTTCAGCGTGGTGACGCCCAGGATCTGGGTTTCGCCGCGCTCGAAGATGGCCGAGCCGTGGACGCGGGGCAGGACCTCGACCTCGGCGGTCAGCTTGCGGATGTCGCTCAGCCCGCGGCCGTCGATGCGCACCTGCTCGGTGAGGATCCGCTGGCGGACAACCTTCTTGGTCACGGCGTTGAAGGCCGCGGAAATTTCCTTCTCGCGACCGGCGAATTCCGCCGTTTCGGTGCCGGCCAGCTGCGCCAGGATCTCGGCCTTGAAGGCGTCTGCGGCCTCGTTGCGCTGCTGCTTGTCGCCGATCGAGAAGATTTCCGTCAGCTTGGCAGCTGCGGCGGACTCCACGGCGGCGAAGGCATCGTCCTCGTAGTCCTTGAAGATCGGGAATTCGACCGTCGGCTTGGCCGCGCGGGCGGCCAGGTCGGACTGGGCGTCGCACAGCGCCCGGATGAACGGCTTGGCGGCCTCGAGGCCCTCGGCCACGACCTCTTCGGTGGGCGCGGTGGCGCCCTCTTCCTTGATCAGGTTCCAGGCGTTGTCGGTGGCCTCAGCCTCGACCATCATGATGGCGATGTCGTTGCCGGCGGCGATGCGGCCGGCCACCACCATGCTGAACACTGCGCGCTCCAGTTCGGAGTGCTTCGGGAAGGCCACCCACTGGCCGTCCACGAGCGCCATGCGGACGCCGCCGATCGGGCCGGAGAACGGCAGGCCGCTCAGCTGGGTGGACATGGAGGAGGCGTTGATCGCGACGACGTCGTACATGACGTCGGGATTGATGGCCAACACGGTCACCACTACCTGGACCTCGTTGCGCAGCCCCTTGACGAAGGCGGGGCGCAGCGGGCGGTCCATCAGGCGGCAGGCCAGGATCGCTTCGGTGGACGGGCGGCCTTCGCGGCGGAAGAACGAGCCCGGGATGCGGCCGGCGGCGTACATCCGCTCTTCCACGTCGACGGTCAGCGGGAAGAAGTCGAAGCCTTCGCGCGGGGACTTGCCCGCCGTGGTGGCGGAGAGCAGTGCGGTGTCTTCGTCGATGTAGACCATCGCCGAGCCGGCCGCCTGCTGGGCCACGCGGCCGGTTTCGAACCGGACCACGCGCTGGCCGAACCGGCCGTTGTCGATGACAGCTTCTGAGTACTGAATTTCGGGACCCTCCAAGAGAGTCACCTCCGTTTCTTCGAGTGCGGAGGCTGCCGGTATCTGCCCAAACCTGCGAGGCCGTTTCACGGCCAGCCTGCCTGTACGCCACCCGGTCTTCGATCGAGACCTACGGGCAAGCCCCCAAGGGGCGTCCCGGAAGCCACTACCGAGGACCGCGAATGCCGCGATACCGAAAGTCTCCAGTTGATGTAGTTATCGGCCGACGTTCGCCCGGCGGCCGTGCTCCTGCCGCGCCGCAAACCGGCGCGGTAGGAAAAAGGCGGCTCTCCTGTCCCCTTTGGCAGTGGACGGAAGAGCCGCCTCCGTCACTGACTATCGGCGCAGGCCGAGGCGCTCGATGAGCGAACGGTAGCGCGTGATGTCGGTGTCACGCAGGTAGGTGAGCATGCGACGACGGCGGCCGACCAGTGCCATGAGGCCCCGGCGGGTGTGGTGGTCGTGCTTGTGCATCTTCAGGTGTTCCGTCAGGTCGGAGATGCGACGGGACAGAACAGCGATCTGAACCTCGGGAGAACCCGTGTCGCCCTCGTGCGTGGCGTATTCCTTGATGATTTCCTGCTTGAGCGCGGCGTCTAATGCCACAGTAACTCCTAGAAGTTGTGCCGTGAGGCCCGAGTCAGCACTTCGCTGCCGGGGGCTCCGCAGTCTCCGCCGGCCGCCAGAGGCTTGCCGGCAGCAGTGCACGGAGGGATACAGCCGCCACGGACCGCAGCCGAATCCATCGGCCAGTTTACCTGTTGCGGGCTTAGTCTGTCGAAAGCAGGCTTCGGGTACGCACCACGTCGTCGCGCATTTGCGCGATCAGGGCCTCGGAACCGGTGTAGGCCACCATGCCGCGCAGGCGTTCCACGAACTCGACCACCACCTGCTGCCCGTAGAGATCGAAGTCGTCCGTGTCCTCCTGCGGCCGGTCGATGACGTGCGCCTCGACCCGGCGGCTGGCGCCCTCGAAGGTCGGATTCGAGCCCACCGAGATGGCGGCCGGCCACCTGGTGCCGTGCTGGTCCACCAGCCAGCCGGCGTAGACGCCGTCGCCGGGGATCATGCCTGTTGCATGCTTGGACAGGTTCGCGGTGGGAAAACCCAGTTCCCGGCCGCGGGCGTCGCCGTGCACGACTTCGCCGCGCATCCGGTGGGGGCGTCCGAGCACCTCCGCCGCCGTGGCGACATCCCCGGCCGCGAGGGCCTCCCGGACCCAGGACGACGAGTAGCGCCGGCCGCCGCCGGCGGCGTCGAGGTCCGCATCGGTCTCATATTCGTCGACGACCTCGACGGTGAAGCCGAACTGGCGGCCCAGTTCCTGCATGGTGTTCAGGTCGCCGGCGTTGTTCTTCCCGAACCGGGTGTCGTGGCCGATCACGACGGCGGTGGCGCCGAGTGTCTCCACAAAGACTTTGCGGACGAACTCCTCAGGGGTTTCGCCGGCCAGTTCCAGCGTGTAGGTCATCATCAGCAGCCCGTCCAGGCCGCTGGCCTCCAGCGCCTCGACCCGGTCCTGCAGTCCCATGATCAGCTGCGGGGCAGCGTCCGGTCGATGGACCTGGGAAGGATGCGGATCGAAAGAAATCGCCACCGCCCGCGTCCCGCGGGCGGAAGCGGTCTCCACCAGGCGGCGCAGTACCTGCTGGTGGCCGCGGTGGACGCCGTCGAAATTTCCCAGTGTCACCACTGACGGACCATAGCCGCGGGGTACGTCGGCCAAGTCTTTCCAGTAGTGCACAGTAAACTCCTCGTCGATCGGGGCCTTCAGCGGGTGCGGCCCCGTCGCCGGGACCCCTTCCATTATGGACGACCTTCGGGGGGCTTCGGGCCCGCCGCCGGCCGGTGCCGCCACAGCCACCACAGGCCGATGACCGGCAGCAGCAGGGGGATGTATCCGTAGCCCTTGCCGAAGCCGGACCACACCGTGTCCTGCGGAAGCAGCTGGGGATCCAGCACGCTCAGCAGCCCGACGGCCAGGACTCCCACGAGTTCGATGCTCACGGCGGCCACCGACAGCCAGTAGGAGCGGGTGCCGGACCTGGCCAGCGTAACGGTCGCCAGGATGTACACGACGGCGGCGAAGGCGGACAGCAGGTAGGCCACCGGCGCTTCCGAGAACTTGGTGGCTATCTGGTAGCCCGCCCGGGCGGTGGCGGAGAGCGCGAAGACCCCGTAGACCGCCACCAGGAGCCGCCCGGGACCGGTGGCGCGGCCGGCGGCGGCATTCACGTCCCGGGTGCGCCTGGCCCGTTGTTGTTTCTGGCCGGATTTCATACGGCGATCGCTCCGTCCCAAATTTGTTCCATTCTCACCAGCATCACGAAGACCGTGATTCCCGCCGCCCCCAGCACCACGTTGCTCCACCGGCTGCGGTCCATGATGGCCCACCAGAAGGCTGCTACCGGGACCAGCAAGGCGGTGATCAGGTAGCCCCAGAATTCCCAGGTTTCCCCGCTGACGGGCTCACCGGAAGCCTGTCTGATGATACCGGCCGCCCCGTAGACGAGCAGAAACAGCTCCACCGCGGCGACCGAGAGAATCGTGACGTCGTTGGGGCCGTGTTTCAGGAGGGCGGCAACCACGCAGACGACGGCGGCAAGCAGGGTGACCACCGTGCCGGCGATGAAAAAACCGTCGATGATCACTGTGCTTCCGCCTCGTTTCCCGGTGCGAACACCAGCAGGGGCCTGGCTTGCGCATCGTTGTCTTCCAGCAGCGCCACCAGCGATCCGTCCGGGGCGAACGCCGCCGTCGCGCCGGGTGCTCCCGCGGCCGGGATGCGACGGCCGTGCGAGACGTCGTCGGCCTCGGTGGCGCTGAGTTCCCGGACCGGGAACAGCACCCGGGCGGCCTCGTCCAGTCCCGTCATTTGCAGGTCCTCGGCCAGTTCATCCAGCGTGGCTGCGTCTTCGATCCGGAACGGCCCTACTCGGGTCCGGCGCAGGGCCGTCAGGTGCCCGCCGACGCCCAGCCGCTGCCCGAGATCGCGGGCCAGGGCCCGGATGTAGGTGCCCGACGAGCATTCGACGGTGACGTCCACGTCCTGCACCTTCCCGCCGCGGCCGCGGCGGATGCCGTGAACCTCGAACCGGTGGATCGTGACCGGCCGGGCGGCCAACACCACGTCCTGTCCGGCGCGCACGCGCGCGTAGGACCGCTGGCCGTTGACCTTGATGGCCGAGACGCTGCTCGGCACCTGCAGGATCTCCCCGGTCAGTTCGGCGACGACGTCCCTGATTTGCTGTTCCGTCACGGCCGCGGCGATGGTTTCCGCGGTGACGTCGCCCTCGGCGTCGTCGGTCACTGTCGACTGGCCCAGCCGGATGGTCGCGTCATACGTCTTGGGGGCGCCGACGATGTAGGTCAGCAGCCGGGTGGCCTTATTGACGCCGACCACCAGCACGCCCGTGGCCATGGGGTCCAGGGTGCCGGCGTGGCCGACCTTCCGCGTTCCGGCCAGGCGGCGCATGCGCCCGACAACGTCGTGGCTGGTCCACCCCTGCGGCTTGTCGACGAGTATCAATCCGGAACGGAGCAGGCCAGAAGTCACGCCTTTCAGTATATGGCGTCCCGCGAACACGGCCGGTCGGGGCTTAAAGCGTACATCGTTGACAGCCTCCGGGGGCTGCAATATTTTGAGCACACTGCGTGCCGTCGATGCGGCCTCCAAGGGATCTCAGCAGGCCAGCGGCACAGTCGCCTCTTCGGCATCACTTGCCCTTGTTCTCCGGCCACTCCGCCCGCCTGCGAGTCGTCCGGGGTGCCCCGCGGCTCTCTTCAGGAGCTTCATCGTGAAAAAACCATCGCTGTATCTCGCCCTTCCCCTGGCGCTCGGACTTGCGTTCGGCACCGGACTGGCACCGTCATCGGCCCACCGGGAGAACCCGGAGCCTCCGTCGGCGACCGTGCTTGCCGAGGGGCTGCAATCGCCGCTGAGTCTTGCGGCCGGCCGGCACGGCCTGTTCGTGACACAGAACTTCGCCGGCATCCTGAACCGGATCAAGCGCCAGGGCGATCCCGAAGTCTTGTACCGCTCCGGCGGCCCCCAGGTCGCGTCCGCCTCCCTCTACAGGCACACCCTCTACTTCTCCGAGGGCACCGGTGCCGGGGGCATGGACGGGCTGCCGAACGTGCAGTGGATCAAGTCGTTGGACCTGCACGACGACGAGGCCGCGCCGAAGAAGATCGCCGACGTGGCGGCGTATGAGAAGAAGCACAACCCGGACGGCCGCGTCACCTACGGCTTCCGCCATGTGGAGGACCGGCAGTGCCTGGACAAGATTCCGGAGGGGATCCCGGCCAAGTACAAGGGCAACGTCGACTCCAACGCCTATGCCACGGCCGCCAACAGGCACAGCATTTATGTCGCCGACGCCGGCGGCAACGCCATCCTGAAGGTCGACAAGGACAGCAAGCGGGTCAGCACAGTAGCGGTGCTGCCGCCGGCATCCTTCCGGGTCACCGCTGCGCTGGCGGCAGGGATGGGCCTGCCGGATTGCGTGGTCGGCCAGAAGTACTACCTGGAGCCGGTGCCCACGGACGTGGAGTTGGGCCGGCACGGCTGGCTGTACGTCACCTCGCTGCCGGGCGGTCCCGAAGACGGGAGCATCGGCGCGCTGGGGCGCGTCTTCAAGGTCCATGCCCACACCGGGGAGGTCGTGCAGCTGGCGGGGGGCCTGTCCGGCGCCACCAACCTGGCGGTCAGCTCACGCGGCGACATCTACATTGCCGAGATGTTCGGCAACAAGATCTCCGTGCTGAAGAAGGGCCACGACAAGGTGCGGACGTACTTCGAGACCACCACCCCGGGTGCGCTGGAGATCCGCGGCGACCGGCTCTACGCGACGACGAATGCACTGCCTGATTTCACCGGGAAGACACCGCCCGCCGGCGAGGTCATCAAGATCCGGCTGCACTGATCCGCGCTGCCGATACCGGACAAGGGTGGGCCGCCTGCGCACAGCAGGCGGCCCACCCTTTGGTGCGACGGCCGTCGGGCCGCGGCGGCCGTTAGTGGGCGCGGAAGCCGCTATTCCGGACGGGGTCCGCGGCCGGCGTCATCCTCGTCCTCGTCTTCGGGCTTGCGGTACGGGTCCTCTTCGCCGGCGAAGGCGGCGCCTTCGGCCAGGGCCGCCACCTCGGCGTCCTTGGCCTTCGCGGCCCGCAACAGCTCCTCCAGGTGGCTGGCGTTCACCGGGATCTCGTCCGCGACGAACTCCAGCGTGGGCGTGAGCCGGGCGGTGATGTTCCGGCCCACTTCCGCCCGCAGGACGCCCTTGGCGGATTCAAGTGCCTTGCGGGTGCCGTCCTGCTCCTCGGCGTCGCCGAACACCGTGTAGTAGACGGTGGCGTGCTGCAGGTCGTTGGTCACCCGGGCGTCCGTGATGGTTACAAATCCCAAGCGGGGATCCTTGACCCGGCGCTCGAGCGCCTGGGCCACCACAACTTTGATCCGGTCGGCCATCTTGGCGGCGCGTGCTGGGTCTGCCATGACCCCTCCTCAATTCTCGTGTTGATGGCGGAACAGCGGGCGCCCGGCGGCGATGCCACCGGACGCCCGCTGCAGGCCGACTGCTAGACGCGCGGCTTTTCGCGCATTTCGAAGGTCTCGATGATGTCGCCTTCCTTGAGGTCGTTGAACGACCCAAGTCCGATGCCACATTCGAATCCTTCGCGGACCTCGGTCGCGTCGTCCTTGAACCGCTTGAGCGAGTCAACGGTGAGGTTCTCGCCGATGACCTTGCCGTCGCGGGTGACACGCGCCTTGGTATTGCGGCGGATGGTGCCCGAGCGGACGATGGAGCCTGCGATATTCCCGAACTTGGAGGAACGGAAGATCTCGCGGATTTCGGCCGTGCCCAGCTGTGCCTCTTCGTACTCCGGCTTCAGCATGCCCTTCAGCGCGAGTTCGATGTCATCGATCGCTGCGTAGATGACCGAGTAGAAGCGCATGTCCACGCCCTCGCGGTCGGCCAGTTCGGCCACCCGCTCGGCCGGCTTGACGTTGAAGCCGATGATGATGGCGTTGTCCACGGTGGCCAGGTTGACGTCGTTCTGCGTGATGGCACCGACACCGCGGTGGATGACGCGCAGCTGGACATCCTCGCCCACATCGATCTTGAGCAGCGAGTCTTCCAGCGCCTCCACGGCACCGGACACGTCGCCCTTGAGGATGAGGTTGAGGGTGTCGACCTTGCCCTCGGCCACGGCCTTGTCGAAGTCCTCGAGGCTGATGCGCTTGCGGCGCTTGGCCAGGGCCGCGTTGCGGTCCGCGGCTTCACGCTTCTCGGCGATCTGGCGGGCGGTCCGCTCGTCGTCGGTCACCAGGAAGGTGTCGCCGGCGCGCGGGACGGTGGACAGACCCAGCACCTGGACCGGACGCGACGGTTCGGCCTCGGTGACGGATGCGCCGTCTTCATCGAACATGGCACGGACACGGCCGTGCGCGCTGCCGGTGACGATGGCGTCGCCCACCCGCAGCGTTCCGGACTGGACCAGTACGGTCGCCACGGCGCCGCGGCCCTTGTCCAGGTTCGCCTCGATCGCGATGCCGCGGGCGTCCTTGTTCGGGTTGGCCCGCAGGTCCAGCGCCGCGTCGGCGGTCAGCAGCACGGCCGAGAGGAGATCCTCGATGTGCAGGCCCTCGCGTGCCGAGACGTCCACGAACATGGTGTCGCCGCCGTATTCCTCCGGAACCAGGCCGTACTCGGTCAGCTGGCCGCGGATCTTCTCCGGGTTGGCGCCTTCCTTGTCGATCTTGTTCACGGCGACGACGATGGGCACGCCGGCAGCCTGCGCGTGGTTCAGCGCTTCCACGGTCTGCGGCATGACGCCGTCGTCCGCGGCCACCACCAGGATGGCGATGTCGGTGACCTTCGCGCCACGGGCACGCATGGCGGTGAACGCCTCGTGGCCCGGGGTGTCGATGAAGGTGATCTTCCGGTCCCGGTCATCGTGCTGGAAGTCGATCTGGTAGGCGCCGATGTGCTGGGTAATGCCGCCGTGTTCGCCTTCGCCCACCCGGGTGTTGCGGATGGCGTCCAGCAGGCGGGTCTTACCGTGGTCCACGTGGCCCATGACCGTCACGACGGCGGGGCGCCGCTCGAGGTCGGCTTCGCCCTCGGCCTCGAGTTCGGCGTCGAGGTCGATGTCGAACGAGTCAAGCAGTTCGCGCTCTTCGTCCTCCGGGGAGACAACCTGGATCTTGTAGCCCAGTTCAACGCCCAGCAGCTCGAAGGTGTCCTCGTCCAGCGACTGCGTGGCGGTGGCCATCTCGCCGAGGTGGAACAGGACCGTAACCAGCGCTGCCGGATTCGCCTCGATCTTGTCGGCGAAGTCGGTGATGGAGGAGCCGCGGCGCAGCCGGACAACGGTGCTGCCGTCGCCGCGGGGTACCGAGACGCCGCCCAGCGACGGTGCGCTCATCTGCTCCAGTTCCTGGCGCTTGGCGCGCTTGGACTTGCGCTGCTTGCCGCGGCCGGCGCCTCCCTTGCCGAAGGCACCCTGGGTACCGCCGCGTCCGCGGCCGCCCTTGCCGAAACCGCCGCCGGCCGGTGCCGGTCCGCCGGCTCCGGGGCGGGCCGGAGCGCCCGGACG
>NZ_JBNHGI010000023.1:0-11179 GCF_059091125.1 Arthrobacter sp. Y3223151
GCCGGCTGGCTTCACGTCTACAATTTCCACCGCGGGCACACCTCACTCAAAGGTCAGCCACCGGCCAGCCGCGTACCCAACCTCTCAGGTCAATACAGCTAGGCTCCTTGGCCGCCGTACTCTGCGGCACGCTGGGCAGCCGTCGTGGGGCGGCCCGATTTTGTCAGTGCCCGAACCTACGCTTGATCTTGGATTCGAATACATATTCGAATAGAATAAGAGGGTCAAGTTCTTCGGCGGGCGAGTAGGCAGGGGCGCTCGCCGGGGATTATGACCCGTTGTCCAGATGAAAGGCGACTGGGACATGGGTGTTTTCAGTGAAGCAGTTGACGTTGTGTGTTCCCCTGCCGGACAGCCGCTCCGGCTGCGCTGGCAGGGCAGGAGCTACCGGATCGTCGCGGAACCGGTGCGTTGGTACGAACGCCGCAAATGGTGGGCGGAGGAACTGCGTGCGGAACGGGGCAGGGGCGCGGGGCTGGTGGACCATGAGATCTGGCGGGTGCAGGCGCGGCTGAATGGCCGGTCGCAGATCCGCACCCTGGACCTTTCCCATCAGGTGGATACCGGACGCTGGCGCCTGATCCGCGTCCATGATGCCGTCCGGGAGCTGAGCGCCTGACGGCACCGCGGTTTCCGCCGGCCTTTCTCCCAGCCCCCGGTTCGCCCCGGCAGTCCGCCGGATGCCGATCCTGAGACCCAACCGTTGTTTGGAATGTCCATGAGCTTTACCCACCTGCACGTGTCCACGGCGTACAGTGCCCACTACGGTGTCTCCTGGCCGGAGGAACTGGCCGCAGCGGCCGCTTCCTTCGGAGCCGACGCCTTGGCCTGCACCGACCGGGACGGCCTCTACGGGACGGTCAAGCACCTGAAGGCATGCCTGGCCACGGGGATGGATCCGATAGTCGGCGTGGACCTGGCCGTCCAAGACGGCGGCGGCCGGGACACCGGCCGCGTTGTGGTGCTGGCCCACGGCGGGAACCAGGGCAGGGGCTACCATGCGCTCTGCCGCCTGATCTCTGAAGCCCATGCCGGCACGGCTGCCCGCGGGCGTGCCGGCAGCCGCCGGACGCCCGGCGTGACGGTGGATCAACTCGCCCGGCATGCCGGTATTTTGGACGGCGAACCTGCCCTGACGGTGCTGCTCGGCCCTTTTTCCGACGTCGGACAGGCGCTGCGCCGCCGCAGCTACGCCGAAGCCCGCCGGTTGGCCGGACGCTGGCGCAGCGGACTGCCGGCCGGGTCGCTGGCAGTGGAAATCGTCTCCCACCTGAGTGCCCCGGGGGAGAACCTCAGTACCGCCCACGCGGTGCGGATGCTTAACCTGGCCGGGGAGCTGAATCTTCCCGCAGTGCTGACCAACGCCGTGCGCTACTGCGAAGAGGACGGCGCCGCCACTGCCGATGTGCTGGACTCGGCGAGGGCGCTGACAGCCTTGTCCAAGCTGCCGGATCTGCAGCCGAGCGCCCAGGGCTGGTTGAAATCCCCCGACCGGATGCAGGCCCTGGCGCGGGAAATCGTGCAGGCAGCCGGCGGCGGAAGCAAGGACGTCATCCGCCTGCTGGCGACGACGGAAGCGGTGGCCGACCGGTGCCGCATGGATCCATACGAGGACATGGGGTTCAAGCGCCCGGTGGTCCCCGAAGCCTCCGTCATCGGGATCGACGGGGATCCCGTGGCCGAGCTGGTCCAGCGCTGCGAAACCGGCATCGCGGAACGGTTTGGCGGGATGTCCGGACGGGCGGAGAAAAAACTGCGGGACCGGCTGGCCCATGAGCTGGGCATCATCTCGCGGCTGGGCTTCGCCTCCTACTTCCTGACGGTGGCCGAAGTGTCGCGCATGATCACCGGGATGGGCGTGCGCGCCGCGGCCCGGGGGTCGGGTGCCTCGAGCCTGGTGAACTACCTGCTCTACATCAGCCACGTGAACCCCCTGGACCACGGGCTGATCTTCGAACGCTTCCTCTCCCAGGACCGTTCCACCCTGCCGGACATCGACATCGATGTGGAAAGCGCAGAGCGGCACAACGTCTATCAAAAGATCTTCGACCGATTCGGCAGCCAGCGGGTCACCCTGATGAGCATGCAGAACGGTTACCGTGCCCGCGGGGCGGTCCGCGACGCCGGCTTGGCGCTGGGCCTGCCGGAGGAGGAGATTTCGGGCATCGCCAAACAGCTCTGGCGATTCTCCGCGCGCCAGTTCCGTGAGGCGATGGCGGAGAAGCCGGAGCTGCGCGCGTTTTCCGCCCAGGTGGAGCAGAACCAGCAGCTGGACCTGCTGGTGGATCTGACCGAACGGCTGGACCGGCTGCCCCGGCATATCTCCATGCACCCCTGCGGGGTGATCCTGGGCGACAGCTCGCTCTTGGACCGCACCCCTACCCAGCCAAGCGGGCTGGGGCTGCCGATGAGCCAGTTCGACAAACACGACATGGACCCGATGGGCATGCTCAAGCTGGACGTGCTGGGCGTGCGGATGCAAAGTTCCATCGCCTACGCGCTCAAGGAAATAGCCCGCATCCATCCGGACAAGGACGCTGTCACGGCAGCCGGCCGGCACCCGGTGGGCGGGGACGGAACCGGGCCCGACTACATTGCCGCGGACGGGACCATCAACCTGGAACAGGTCCCGCTGGACGACGAGCCGACCTACGAGCTGATCCGCAGCACCCACACCCTGGGATGCTTCCAGATCGAATCGCCGGGCCAGCGGGAGCTGGTGGGCAAGATGGCCCCGCGGGACTTCAACGACCTGATTATCGACATTTCGCTGTTCCGCCCGGGCCCGATGCAATCGGATATGGTCCGGCCGTTCCTGGAACACCGCCATGGCTGGGCGCCGGAGCGCTTCCCGCACCCCGATTTGATTCCGGTCCTGAAGGAAACCCACGGCGTCACGATCTTCCACGAACAGGTCCTGCGGACCTTCGACGTCTTCACCGGCTGCGGACTGGCCAAGGCGGACGAATTCCGCCGGCTGCTGGGCAACGAGGAAGCCGAACCCGCGGTGGAGGAATACTTCCGCAGCGCCTCGCTGGGCCGGGGATATCCGCCGGAGGTGGTCGACACGGTGTGGGGCACGCTGAAGTCCTTTGGCAGCTTTGGCTTCTGCAAAGCCCACGGGGCAGCCTTCGCCGTGCCCACCTACCAGACGGCCTGGCTGAAGGCCCACCACCCCGAGGCGTTCCTGGCCGGGCTGTGGCAGCACGATCCGGGAATGTACCCGCTGCGCCTGCTGGTGGCCGAGGCGCGGCGGCTGGGCATCCCGATCCTGCCGCTGGACATCAACCGCAGCACGGACCGCTACCAGGTGGAACGCGTTCCCGCCGCCTCCGGCGAAAAGCTGGGGATTCGGCTTAGCCTGACCGGCATCTACGGGCTCTCGGCGGCCGAGCTCAAACGCATCGTCGCCGGACAGCCGTACGAATCGCTGGCCGACCTGCGCGCGCGGGCCAAGGTCGGCAAACCCGCGCTCAAGCGCCTGGCCCAGCTGGGCGCCTTCGACGAGCTGAACCGCAGGACCGGCCAGCGCGGCGGCCGGGCGGCCAGCCGGACGGATCTGGTCTACCATCTGGACCAGCCGGACACCCGCCCGGTTCCCCAGCGCTACCAGCCCACCGAGGGCCAGTTGTCCCTGCCGCTGGGGGACCTGGAGCTGCGCCATCTGGTCCCGGTCTTCCCGGAACCGACCACGGTGGACAAGGTGCGCACCGAACTGGACCTCCTCTCGATCGACGCCAGCTCCCACCTGATGGAGAGCTACGCTCCGCTGCTGGCCCAACTCGGAGTCACCCGGGCCCAGGACCTGCTGCACCTGCGCAACGGGAGCGAAGTGATGGTGGCCGGCATCCGTGTGGCCACCCAGACACCGCCCATGCGCGGCGGCCGGCGGGTGGTATTCATCAGCGTGGACGACGGCACCGGCTGCGTGGACGCCACCTTCTTCCAGGAAGCCCAGGAACGCTCCGGCCCGCTGCTGTTCGGCACCGAGATGCTGCTCATCCGCGGCCTCACCCGGCGGACCGGCCCCCGGGGAATCGGGCTGCAGGCGCTGGAGGCATGGGACCTTTCGGACACCGCCAGCCTGCCGCTGCCGGGGCGCCCTGTTCCTGCCGGGGCCGCGGCAGGACGCGGGACGGCAGCACCGGCGGCAGGACGCGGGACGGCAGCACCGGCGGCAGGGCGGGGGACGGCAGCACCGGCGGCTGGCAGGGGCGCCGCCCGCCCGGAAAAGCTTGGAACTGCCGAACTTGCCCGCCGCATGGCCGCGGAAGGACTGGATCACCGCGTCCCGGCCGGGTCCCGGCTGGCCGGAAGCCACGGGAACCGGGCAGGGTGATCGGCCGGCCTGAGGCGGCTCGCCGGCACCCAGCGGGCGCGCATCCCTGCCGCGGCGGTGTTGGTCGGGCTTCGCGTCAGCGGATACGATCGTAGAGGCTTGCAGCGCCCAAGTATGTCGCTGCAGTAACGGCTTACATCCACCATAAGGAGACCTCTGTGTCAGCGCCCCAGAACATCACCCTCATCGTCGACGGCGAAGAGAACCAGGTGACCGAGGGCACGACGGGAGCCGACCTTTACGGCGCCCGGCGGGAGGTCGTCGTCGTCCGCGTCGACGGCGAACTGAAGGACCTGGACCAGCCGATCCCGGCCGGGGCCAAGGTCGAAGCCGTGACCATCGACTCTCCCGACGGACTCAACGTGCTGCGCCACTCCACCGCGCACGTGATGGCCCAGGCCGTCCAGCAGCTGCGGAAGGACTCCAAGCTCGGGATCGGCCCGTACATCACCGACGGTTTCTACTTCGACTTCGACGTCGATGAGCCCTTCACCCCGGAGGACCTGAAGCAGCTGGAGAAGATGATGCTCAAGATCGTCAACTCCAACCAGCGCTTCGTCCGCCGCGCCGTCTCCGAGACCGAAGCGCTCGCCGAGATGGCGGGGGAGCCGTACAAGGAGGAGCTGATCGGGCTCAAGGGCCACTCCGACGAGGCCGGCGAGGGCGCCAGCATCGAAGTGGGCGCCGGCGAACTGACCATTTACGACAACGTGGACGCCAAGAGCGGCGAAGTGGTCTGGAAGGACCTCTGCCGCGGGCCGCACCTGCCCAACACCAAGCTGATCTCCAACGCCTATGCGCTCACCCGCTCGGCCGCCGCCTACTGGCGGGGCAACGAAAAGAACAAGCAGCTGCAGCGGATCTACGGCACCGCCTGGCCCACCAAGGAAGACCTGAAGGCCTACCAGGAGCGGCTGGCCGAGGCGGAGCGCCGCGACCACCGCCGGGTGGGCGCCGAACTGGACCTGTTCTCCTTCCCGGATGAACTCGGCTCCGGCCTGCCCGTCTTCCACCCGAAGGGCGGCATCGTCCGCAAGGCGATGGAGGATTACTCACGGCAGCGGCACACCGAGGCGGGGTACGAATTCGTCTACACCCCGCACATCACCAAGAGCAACCTGTACGAGGTCTCCGGCCACCTGGACTGGTACCGGGACGGGATGTTCCCGCCCATGCATGTGGACGAGACCCGCGACCCCGAAACCAACGAGGTCGTCAAGCCCGGCCAGGACTACTACCTGAAGCCGATGAACTGCCCGATGCACAACCTGATCTTCCGCTCGCGCGGCCGGTCCTACCGCGAGCTGCCGCTCCGGATGTTCGAATTCGGCTCCGTCTACCGCTACGAAAAGTCCGGCGTGGTCCACGGCCTGACCCGCGTGCGCGGCATGACCCAGGACGACGCCCACATCTACTGCACCCGCGAGCAGATGAAGGACGAGCTGACCACCACGCTCAACTTCGTGCTGGACCTGCTCAAGGACTACGGGCTCGACGACTTCTTTCTGGAGCTCTCCACCAAGGACCCGGAGAAGTACGTTGGCTCCGAGGAGGTGTGGGACGAGGCCACCCGCACCCTGGCCGAGGTCGCCGAGGCATCCGGCCTGGAACTGGTGCCGGACCCGGGCGGAGCGGCCTTCTACGGCCCCAAGATTTCGGTACAGGCGCGCGACGCGATCGGCCGCACCTGGCAGATGTCCACCATCCAGCTGGACTTCAACCTGCCGGAACGGTTCGAACTCGAATACCAGGCGGCCGACGGCAGCCGCCAGCGCCCCGTCATGATCCACCGCGCCCTGTTCGGGTCGGTAGAGCGCTTCATGGGCCTGCTGATCGAACACTACGCCGGCGCCTTCCCGGCGTGGCTCGCCCCGGTCCAGGTGGTCGGCATCCCGGTGGCGGAGGCGTTCAACGACTACATGCTGGAGATCGTGGCCAAGCTGCGCGCCCAGGGCATCCGCGCCGAGGCCGACCTGGGCTCGGACCGCTTCCCGAAGAAGATCCGGACCGCCAGCAAGGACAAGGTTCCGTTCGTGCTGATCGCCGGCGGCGAGGACGCCGAGGCCGGAGCCGTGTCCTTCCGCTTCCGCGACGGCAGCCAGGACAACGGCATCCCGGTGGACGAGGCCGTGTCCCGGATCGTGCAGGCCGCCGCCAGGCGCGGCAACTGACGATGGCCGAGACGACCGAAGCCATGACCGACCGGACCGGCGACGGGGTGACGGACGCCTTTGAGCTGCCCGGCGTGCCGGATGCCTTCCAGCGGCTCTGGACCCCGCACCGCATGGCCTACGTCAAGGGCGGCCAGGGCCAGTTCAAGAACAAGGACGAGTGCCCGTTCTGCGTGGCTCCGGCCCGCCCCGACGAGGAATCGCTGATCGTCCACCGCGGCGAGTTCGCCTACGTGGTGCTCAACCTGTTTCCGTACAACCCCGGGCACCTGCTGGTCTGCCCGTACCGCCACGTGCCCGACTACACCGACATCACCGCGGAGGAGACCGCCGAGTTCGCCGAGCTGACCCAGACGGCGATGCGGGTCCTGCGGAAGGTGGCGAACCCCAGCGGCTTCAACCTGGGCATGAACCAGGGCGAAGCCGGGGGCGCCGGGGTGGCGGCGCACCTGCACCAGCACGTGGTGCCCAGGTGGGGCGGCGACGGGAACTTCTTCCCGATCATCGCGCAGACCAAGGCGATCACCGAGACCCTCGACGAGGTCCGCAAGCAGGTAGCCCAAGCCTGGCCGGCACGGTAGCGCGGCGATGCTCAACAAGTACGCGCGCGGATTCTTTGGAAAGCTGTTCACGCCGCTGGCCCGTGCCCTGATCCGGATGGGCGTCTCGCCCGACGCCGTCACCATTGTGGGCACCCTCGGGGTCTCCGTGGGGGCGCTCGTGTTCTACCCGCTGGGGGAGCTGTTCTGGGGAACGGTCTTCATCACGGCGTTCGTCTTCTCCGACATGGTGGACGGCTTGATGGCGCGCATGCTGGAGCGCAACAGCCGCTGGGGCAACTTCCTGGATTCCACCCTCGACCGGCTGGCCGACGGCGCGGTGTTCGCCGGCGTGGCCATCTGGTTCTTCACCGGCGGAGGGAACACCGCCATCGCCGTCTCCGCGCTCGTATGCCTGCTGCTCGGCTCGCTGGTCTCCTATGCCCGGGCCAAGGCCGAGTCGCTGGGCTGTACCGCCGCGGTGGGCCTGGCCGAACGCTCCGAGCGCCTGGTATCCGTCCTGGTCTTCACCGGCCTGACCGGGCTGGGCCTGCCGGAGGTGGTCCTGCTGGTGGTCCTGGTGCTGCTGGCCGCCGCCAGCCTGCTGACCGTGGCCCAGCGGATCATGGCCGTCTACCGTCAGACCCAGCAAACCGCCTGATCCGCCCCCGCACCTTCCTGGCGGCCCGCGGGCCGCCAGGAAGGTTACGTCATGGGTGACCCCGCGCACCGGGCCGGACGTATGATGAGATGTACGTTTCCTACCGACTCCTAGGGGCTTTTAGTGTCCAGCAGTGAAGAAACTTCAACTCACGCGCCCGTGACCGGCAGCAGCCGCGTCAAGCGGGGCATGGCCGAGATGTTGAAGGGCGGCGTCATCATGGACGTCGTGACTCCCGAACAGGCCCGCATCGCCGAAGACGCCGGTGCCGTGGCCGTGATGGCCCTTGAACGCGTTCCGGCGGATATCCGCGCCCAGGGCGGCGTGTCCCGGATGAGCGATCCGGACATGGTGGACGGCATCATCGAAGCCGTCTCCATCCCGGTGATGGCCAAGGCCCGCATCGGCCACTTCGTCGAGGCGCAGGTGCTGCAGTCCCTCGGCGTGGATTACATCGACGAGTCCGAGGTGCTGACCCCGGCCGACTACACCAACCACATCGACAAGTGGAACTTCACGGTTCCCTTCGTCTGCGGCGCCACCAACCTGGGCGAGGCCCTGCGCCGCATCAACGAGGGCGCGGCCATGATCCGCTCCAAGGGCGAGGCCGGCACCGGCGACGTCTCCAACGCCACCGGCCACATGCGCCAGATCCGCTCCGAGATCAAGCGCCTGTCGGCGATGCCCGAAGACGAACTGTACGTGGCCGCGAAGGAACTGCAGGCCCCGTACGAACTGGTCAAGGAAATCGCCGCCACCGGCAAGCTGCCCGTGGTGCTGTTCACCGCCGGCGGCATCGCCACCCCGGCCGACGCCGCGATGATGATGCAGCTGGGCGCCGACGGCGTGTTCGTCGGTTCCGGCATCTTCAAGTCCGGCAACCCGGCCGAGCGCGCCGCCGCGATCGTCAAGGCCACAACCTTCCACGACGACCCGGACGTCATCGCCAAGGTCTCGCGCGGCCTGGGCGAGGCCATGGTCGGCATCAACGTGGACGAGATCCCGCAGCCGCACCGCCTCGCCGAGCGCGGCTGGTAAATACCGACGACGGCGAACGCCCGGTCCCGCACGAAGGTGCGGGACCGGGCGTCTGCCGTTTCCGGGGGCCGGCGTTTCCCGGGCCGCCGTTATGGGACGTCCCCGCGGACGGCCGGGGTGCTGTCCCGGTCGAGGCCGCGCCGGGCCAGCAGCGGCGCGAGGTCGGCGTCCCGGCCGCGGAAGGTCCGGTAGGCCTGCAGCGGGTCCATGCTGTTGCCCCGCGAGAGCAGTTCGCGGCGGAAGCGGTCTCCGTTGCCGCGCCGGAGTCCGCCGTTTTCGCCGAACCAGGCGACCGTGTCGGCGTCGAAGATTTCGCTCCACAGGTAGGAGTAGTAGCCCGCCGCGTAGCCGCCGGCGAAGATGTGCTTGAAGTAGCCGGTGCGGTAGCGCGGCGGGACCAGGGGCAGGTCGATTCCGGCGTCGGCCAGTGCCCGCCGTTCGAAGGCCAGCGGATCCTCGACCCGCTGCCCGGCGGCCAGGCTGTGCCACGCCAGGTCGAGCACGCACGCGGCCAGGTACTCCGTGGTGGCAAAGCCTTCGCCCCACAGCTGCGCGGCCTTGATGCGGTCCACCACCTCCCGCGGCAGCGGCTCGCCGGTCAGGTGGTGCCTGGCGTAGTTGCCGGCGACCTCCGGCTCCAGCATCCACATTTCATTGACCTGCGACGGGTACTCCACGAAGTCCCGGGGCACGTTGGTGCCCGAGAGGCTGGGGTACTTCACCCGGGACAGCAGGCCGTGCAGCGCATGGCCGAACTCGTGGAAAAGCGTCACCACGTTGTCGTAGCTGAGCAGGGCCGGCTCGCCGGGTGCGGGCTGCGGGATGTTCAGGTTGTTCATCACGACGGCGCGCTGTCCCAGCAGGTGGGACTGCTCGACCAGCGAATCCATCCAGGCGCCGCCGTTCTTCGTGTCCCGGGTATGGAAGTCGCCGATGAACAGGCCGAGCCGGGCGCCGTCGTCGTCCATCACTTCCCAGATCCGGGCCTGCGGATGATAGGCGGCGAGGTCCGGCCGGGCCTCGAACCGCAGCCCGTACAACCGGTTGGCGGCGAAGAAGACGCCGTCGGCGAGCACGCGTTCGAGCTCGAAGTACTGCCGCAGCCCGGCCAGGTCCACGCTGTAGTCGCGGCGGCGCACAAGCTCCGCATAGTAGGCCCAGTCCCACGGCTCGAGGGGTTGGCCGGCCGCCTCGGCGAGAATCTCCGCCTCGGCGCGGGCGTTGGCGACAGCCGGCGGGACCAGCCGCGCCAGCATGTCCTGCACGGCCGCGAGCGAGGGCGCCGTCTGCCCGTCCAGCACATACTCGGCATGATTGGCGAAGCCGAGCAGCGCCGCCCGCTCGGCCCGCAGCTCCGCCGTGCGGGCCGCCAGCTCCAGCGTCCGGTGGCCCGCTTCGCCGCGGTTCACCGATGCCTCATGCAGGCGGCGGCGGGTGCCGCGGTCGGTGAGGGTTTCCAGCGCCGGCTGGGCGGTTGGCAGGGTCAGGGCCAGCAGCCATCCGGCGGCGTAACCGGCGTCCCGCGCCGCGAGTTCGGCGGCGGCCAGGTCGTCGTCGGCGAGCCCGGCCAGTTGTGCGCGGTCGGTGACATGTACCGCGGCGGCATTGCCGGCGGCCAGCAGTTCCCGCGAGTACTCCGCGTCCAGCTCCGACAGTTCCACGTTCATGGCGCGCAGCCGCTCCTGCTCCGCCGGGGGAAGCTGGGCGCCGGCCCGGCGGAACCTCTTGCGCAGCTCGGTGAGCAAACGCAGGTCTTCGCCCTCGAGGCCTTCGGCGGCTTCGTCGACAGCCGAGACCCGCCGGTAGAGCGCCGCATGCAGATAGATGTTGTCACGGTGGGCGGCCCGTTGCGGGGCCATCCGCTGCTGCAGCTCCATCACGTCGTCGGTGGCGTCGGCGGCGGCGAAGTTGTCCAGCACGGCGCTCACCCGGTACAGCGTGCGGCCGGACCGTTCGAAGGCGACGGCGGTGTTCTCGAACGTCGCCGGTGCCGGATTGGCCGCGATTGCCTCGACTTCCGCCAGCTGCTCGCGGAACCCGGCCTCGAACGCTTCCGGATAGTGTTCGGGACGGATCGCGGCGAAATCGGGCAGCTCATAGGGGAGGAGACTGGGTTCCAGGAAGGGGTTGGCCATGCCACCACTCTGCCACGGGCACCCGGTGTCCCCGCCGTACCGGCCGCGGGCACGTCGACGCGCCGCCGTGAGGCACGGCACGACCGGACTTACACTTGCGGCATGAACAGGCAGCCGCCCGAGGGCCCGACGGGTTCCCCGGTGCGGAAACCGGGCAGACGCCTTCACCGGGCAGCGGTGCCGCGGACTCCCGCAAGGGCGGCGGCGGCGTTGGCCATCGCGGCCCTGCTGCTGGCCGGCTGCGGCCCGGGGCGGGAGGCCGCCGGGCCGCCCGTCACCGGCTCGGCGGCGGCGCC
>NZ_JBNHGI010000024.1:0-10175 GCF_059091125.1 Arthrobacter sp. Y3223151
CCGCGCCGACGGAAGATGCCGCCGCGGCGGAGCCGGGCACAGTACCGGCAGCCGCCGGTGAACCCGGCGCCGACCAGCCGGGCGAAGAAGCGCCGCCCGCCAAGCCCCGCACGCGCCGGCCGCGCAAGACCGCCGCCGACAAGGCTGCCGAAGCCGCCCAGGCCGCCCTGGCCGCCGGGACTGCGGCACAGGAAAGCGTTCCGCAGGACGGCGCCGAGGCGCAGCCCGTCGCCGGACCCGCCGAAGCCGAAGGCGTCCCGGCCGCCGAAGGAGCGGCCGAGCCCGCCGAACAGCCGGCCGGCCAACGCCGCACCGCCGCCACCCGCACCCGCCGCAGCAGCAGCAAGGCCCAGGCCACCGCAGCGGCGGCCGCCGAACTCACCGTCGCCGAGGGTGAAGCCCCGGCCACCGCAGCCGACGGAGACGCCGCCCAAGCCGTCGCCGGACACGCCGCCGCGACGGAAACCGAAGCCGAAAACACGGCAGGGGAGCAGCCCGCAAAGGCGCCCGCCCGCCGTCGTCGTTCCACCGCGGCCGCCGCCGCCCCTGCAGTCGAGGAAACCTCCGCCGCCACGCCGGAGCAGGCCGCCGCCGAAGCGGAGCAGTCCGCCGCCGGGGGAGACCCGGCCGAAGAAATCTCCGCCGAGGCGGGACTTGGGGCCGATCCCTTCACGATCCCCTCCTCGCCGGTATCCCTGCTCTTCCACGCCCCGGACCTGTCCGCCGTCGCCGCCAAGCCCGAACCGGCTGCCGCCGACGAGTCGGACGAGGAAGACGAAGACGGCGGGCGTCGCCGCAGCCGACGCAACCGCCGCGGCCGCACCCGCAACCGCTCAGAGGAGGCCGCCGGCGACGAGGCCGGCAGCACCGAAGAAAGCGATGAGGCCGCCGAAGCCGCTGAGGAGGGTGCTGCGGGCGAGAAGGACGGCGTGACCTCGCGCCGCCGCCGCCGTCGCCGCCGCGGCGATGCCGATCTTGAACTCACCGGCGGTGCCGACGACGACCCGCCCAACACGGTCACCCGGGTCCGGGCGCCGCGGCCGATCACCGAGACCGCCCCCAGCAACAAGGTGGCGTCGGTCAAGGGGTCCACCCGGCTGGAGGCCAAGAAGCAGCGCCGCCGCGAGTCCCGCGAGACGGGCCGCCGCCGCCAGGTCATCACCGAGGCCGAGTTCCTGGCCCGCCGCGAATCCGTCGACCGCCAGATGGTGGTCCGCCAGCGCGACGACAGGATACAGATCGGCGTGCTCGAAGACGGCGTGCTGGCCGAGCACTTCGTGTCCAAGACCCAGCAGGACTCGTTGATCGGCAACGTCTACGTGGGCAAGGTGCAGAACGTGCTGCCCAGCATGGAAGCGGCCTTCATCGACATCGGCCGTGGCCGCAACGCCGTGCTCTACGCCGGCGAGGTCAACTGGGACGCCGCCCACCTCGACGGGCAGCCGCGCCGGATCGAGCTCGCGCTCAAGTCCGGCGACTCGGTCCTGGTGCAGGTCACCAAGGACCCGGTGGGCCACAAGGGCGCCCGCCTGACCAGCCAGATTTCGCTGCCGGGCCGCTTCCTGGTCTACGTCCCCGGCGGCTCCATGACCGGCATTTCCCGGAAACTGCCCGACGTGGAACGCAACCGGCTGAAGAAGATCCTGAAGGAACATGTTCCCGACGGAGCCGGCGTGATCGTCCGCACCGCGGCCGAGGGCGCCAGCGAAGAAGAGCTGATGAACGACATCAACCGGCTGCGCGCGCAGTGGGAGGGCATCGAATCGCGTGCCGGGTCCACCAAGACGCTGGCACCGGAGCTGCTCTACGCCGAGCCGGACCTGACCATCAAGGTGGTCCGCGACGTGTTCAACGAGGACTTCTCCAAGCTGGTCGTCTCCGGCGAAGAAGCCTGGGACACGATCGAGGCCTACGTGACCTATGTGGCCCCCGACCTGGTGGACCGGTTGGAGAAGTGGACGTCGGAGACGGACATTTTCGCCGCCCAGCGGATCGACGAGCAAATCCACAAGGCGCTGGACCGCAAGGTCTTCCTGCCCTCCGGCGGTTCCCTCGTGATTGACCGCACCGAGGCCATGACCGTGGTGGACGTCAACACCGGCAAGTTCACCGGCTCCGGCGGCAACCTGGAAGAGACCGTCACCAAGAACAACCTGGAAGCGGCCGAAGAAGTGGTCCGCCAGCTGCGGCTGCGCGACATCGGCGGCATCATCGTCATCGACTTCATCGACATGGTGCTGGAGTCCAACCGCGACCTGGTGCTGCGCCGCCTGGTCGAATGCCTGGGCCGCGACCGGACCAAGCACCAGGTGGCCGAGGTGACCTCGCTGGGCCTGGTCCAGATGACCCGCAAGCGCATGGGCACCGGGCTGCTGGAAGTCTTCGGCGAGCAGTGCGAGCATTGCGCCGGCCGCGGCGTGATCACCCACGACGAGCCGGTCGAACACCGCCGCCCCGCCGCGGCCACCGAGCACCACCAGGTCCGCATCGAGAAGCGCTCCGAACGGCAGTCGCGCAGCGAGAAGCGCCGCAACCGCGGCCAGGGCGGGCAGGAGACTGCCGCCGAGGCCCCGGCCGCCGTGGTCCAGGAAGACGACGCCGAGCGCCGGGCCAAGGCCGAGGCAGCCCGCGCGGCACTGGCCACCATCGCCGCCGCCGCGCACGCCGCCCACGAGGCGGAAGAGCACCCGGAGACGGCCAAGGCCAAGCAGCACGACGGCGAACAACCCGCCGGCGCCGCCGCTGCCGGCAAGCCCGAAGCCGCTGCGGCCGGTGCGCCCGCGGGAGCGTCGGGCCAGCCCTCCGGACGCAAGCGCAGGTCGCGCCGTGCCGACGATCCCGGCGTCGCTACTGCCGTGCCCGCGGCATCGGCCGGTGAGGGACCCGAAGCCGCCGTGCTGGAGATCAACGGAGAGACAGTGGCCATCCCGCGCGCCGTGCACAGCCCGGCGGCCGCCCCGGAAGAGCCCTCGCTGACCTTGGAGAGCCTCACCGAGGCCTTCAACAAGGTAGCGCCGGTGGAGAAACCGGAGCCGACCGCGGTGGAGGCATCCGTGGCTGCCGAACCGCAGGCCCCGCACGGCGACGCCCCGGCCGCGAAGGCCGCCGAACCGGCCGCTCCGGCACCGGCCGCCGTCCGCAAGCCGCGCCGCCGTCGTGCCGCCAGCAGCCCCCAGGGTGCCGCCGACGCTCCCGTCCAGACGGTTGATGCCGCCCTCCCGGCGGAGAACAACGGCGGCCACCGCCACGCCGCCACGGCCCCGGCCGGGTCCGCGCTGGCCGACACGGCAGCGGACAAGAATGAAGCCGCCGCTCCGGTGGTGCTGGGTGTAGGAGTACCGGCCTCGGAACTGTAGGCACCGTCGCATGCCGGGCAGGCCGCGGACCGCATCGGTTCCGCGGCCTGCCTGCGTCCGGGGCGGCTGTGCCCGGCAGCGGCTGGGCTGGCTGGTTCCCGGCTGCCCGGCCGGCAGGTGGCCGAGGACGCCGTCCCAGCCCATTTCCCGCCGCGGAATCCACGCACGGCGTGTCGCGGCGGCGAAGTGCACGTGCCCGGCCGGCCTGGCCGGTAGTATTGTCAGGTGCGCCCGAGCGGATTGCAGTCCGCCCGTGCCAGGAGAAGATGACGCCAGAGCCCGTCCCGGCACCCCCGGAGCCCGCTGGTTTGCGGCTGATAGCCGTAATAGCGTAATCTAGATCTTCGGTGCGTACGCCTTCGAAGGGTTTCCACCCGCAGGCGCGGATGCACAGTGCTTTCCAGGCCGTCACGTCGTGCCTGCGTATTCGAGCAAAAACTGTAATAAACGTCTAGAGAAGTGAGTTCCCAAGTGGTGTACGCGATTGTCCGCGCCGGCGGCCGCCAAGAAAAGGTTTCCGTTGGAGACCTCGTGACCCTTGACCGCGTCCCCGGCGAGGCCGGTAGCACCATCGAGCTGCCTGCTCTGCTCCTGGTCGACGGCGACAAGGTCACCTCTGCTGCCGATGCTTTGGCCAACGTCAAGGTCACCGCCGAGATCGTCGAAAATCTCCGCGGCCCGAAGATCGTTATCCAGAAGTACAAGAACAAGACCGGCTACAAGAAGCGCCAGGGCTACCGTTCTGCACTGACCAAGGTCAAGGTCACCGACATCGCGTAAGCGGTCGGCTGACTTATAGTAAACGTTCCTTCAGAAACAAAGGTAGGCAAATCAGATGGCACATAAGAAGGGTGCGAGCTCCACTCGCAATGGTCGCGATTCCAACGCACAGCGCCTTGGCGTGAAGCGCTTCGGTGGCCAGGTAGTTTCCGCCGGCGAGATCATCGTCCGCCAGCGCGGCACGCACTTCCACCCCGGCGCCAACGTAGGCCGTGGCGGCGACGACACGCTGTTCGCCCTCGAGGCCGGTGCCGTTGAGTTCGGTACCCGCCGCGGACGCCGCGTCGTGAACATCGTTGCTGCCGCTGCGGAGTAATCCAAGCAGCTAACAGCTTTCCAGTGAGGCGGGCCGTCGGTCCGCCTCACTGGTGTTTTAACCAGACTAGAATCACTGGTGGGCCGTTTCGGTTCGCGCCCACCGGCACAGAGGAGATCGATCACGTGGCAACATTTGTTGACCGGGTAGTCCTGCATGTATCCGGCGGATCCGGTGGCCACGGTTGCGTCTCCGTCAAGCGCGAAAAGTTCAAGCCGCTGGGCGGGCCCGACGGCGGCAACGGCGGCAACGGCGGCGATGTGATCCTTCGCGTGGACCCCCAGACCACCACGCTGCTGGACTACCACCACGCCCCGCACCGGCACGCCACCAACGGCGGCCCGGGGATGGGGGACTGGCGCGGCGGCAAGAACGGCGCCACGCTGGTGCTGCCCGTCCCCGACGGCACCGTGGTCAAGACCAAGAACGGTGACGTTCTCGCCGACCTCGTGGGCGAGGGCGCCGAGTTCGTTGCCGCCGCCGGGGGCCAGGGCGGGCTGGGCAACGCCGCGCTGGCATCGGCCAAGCGCAAGGCACCCGGATTCGCCCTGCTGGGCATTCCGGGCGACGAGCGGGACATCGTCCTTGAGCTGAAGTCCATCGCCGATGTGGCGCTGGTCGGCTTCCCGTCCGCGGGCAAATCGAGCCTGATCGCGGCCATGTCCGCCGCCCGGCCCAAGATCGCCGAGTACCCGTTCACGACGCTGGTGCCGAACCTGGGCGTGGTCCAAGCGGGCGATATCCGTTTCACCATCGCCGACGTGCCGGGCCTGATCGAGGGCGCCAGCGAAGGCAAGGGACTGGGCCACAACTTCCTGCGCCACGTGGAGCGTTGCGCCGCGCTGGTGCATGTGCTGGACTGCGCGGCGCTGGAAGCCGACCGCAACCCCCTGGCCGACCTCGAGATCATCGAGCGGGAACTGGAACAGTACACCGTGGACATGAGCTACGCCGGCGCCGACGGCGACGTGGTCCCGCTGAACCAGCGGCCCAAGCTGGTGGCGCTGAACAAGGTGGACGTGCCCGACGGCCGCGACATGGCCGAATTTGTGCGCCCCGAACTGGAAAAGCGCGGCTACCAGGTGTTCGAAGTCTCCGCCGCCACCCATGAGGGCCTGCGCCAGCTCGGCTTTGCAATGGCCGGGATCGTCGCCGCCGCGCGCGCCGAAGCGAAGGCCGCCCCGCCGAAGGTGGCCCCCGCCGTCCTGCGCCCGCGCTCCGTGAACGAGCGGGGCTTCATCATCCGGCGCGAGGAAAAGAACCTGGAACCGCTGTTCCGGGTGCTCGGTGACAAGCCGGAGCGCTGGGTCAAGCAGACCGACTTCAACAACGACGAAGCCGTGGGCTACCTCTCCGACCGGCTGGCCAAGCTGGGCGTCGAGGACCAGCTGTTCAAGTCCGGCGCCCGCCCGGGCGACACGGTGGTTATCGGCGAAGACGACGCCGTGGTCTTCGACTGGGAGCCCACCATGGCCGCCGGCGCCGAGCTGCTGTCCTCCCCCCGCGGCACCGACCTGCGCCTGATGGAGTACATCCGGCCCACCCGCGAAGAGAAGCGCGAGCAGTACCAGGAGCGGAAGGAAGCCAGGGCCGCCACCCGCGCCGAGCTCGAGGCCGAACGCAAGTCCGGCGCCTGGACCGCAGAGGAAGACAGTGACGACGACGATGCGCGCTGAGCCGGCCACGGCGGCCGACCGGACCCTGCTGGCCACGGCCGGACGTCTGGTGGTCAAGGTCGGCTCGTCGTCGCTGACTTCGGTGGCGGGGGGCATCTCCGAGGAGGCCCTGCTGTCCCTGGTGCAGGTGCTGGCCGCCCGCCGGAACGCCGGCAGCGAAGTCATCCTGGTGTCCTCGGGTGCCATCTCCGCCGGACTGGCCCCGCTGGGCCTGGCCCGCCGGCCGCGGGACCTGGCCACCCAGCAGGCCGCCGCCAGCGTGGGACAGGGCCTGCTGATGGCCCGCTACACCCAGGCCTTCGGCGCCCGCGGCATTACCGTCAGCCAGGTGCTCCTGACCGCCGAGGACCTGATGCGGCGCCAGCACTACGCCAACGCCTACCGGGCGCTGCACAGGCTGCTGCACCTCGGCGTCGTCCCCGTGGTTAACGAGAACGACACCGTGGCCACGCACGAAATCCGCTTCGGCGACAACGACCGGCTGGCCGCCCTGGTGGCCCACCTGGTCAAGGCCGACGCGCTGGTGCTGCTCTCGGACGTGGACGCGCTCTACGACGGCCCGCCCAAGGACGGCGCGCGGCGGATCCCGCTGGTGGCCCGGCCCCAGGACCTGGACGGCGTCAACATCGGCCGCACCGGCGCCGCCGGCGTGGGCACCGGCGGCATGGTGACCAAGGTGGAGGCCGCCGGGATCGCCGCCGGCTCGGGCATCCCGGCCCTGGTCACCTCCACGCCGAACGCGGCGCGGGCTTTGGCCGGCGAGGACGTGGGAACCTGGTTCGCGGCCAGCGGCACCCGCCGGCCCCCGCGGCTGCTCTGGCTGGCGCATCTGGCCTCCGTGCAGGGCAGGCTGGTGCTGGACGACGGCGCCGTGCAGGCCGTGCGCGAGAAGCACCGGTCGCTGCTGCCGGCCGGCGTCGTCTCGGTCAAGGGCGACTTCGAACCGGGGGATCCGGTGGAGCTGGCCGACGGCGACGGCCGCGTGGTCGCCCGCGGCCTGGTCAACTTCTCCTCCTACGAGCTCCCGCGCATGCTGGGCCGCTCCACCCGGGAGCTCGCCGCCTCGCTCGGCCGCCAGTACGAGCGCGAGGTCATCCACGTGGACGACCTCGTCCTGCTCTGAAGCACCGCGTCGGCCCGCGGCGGAGGCGTAACGTGACCTCCGTCGTCGTGCTGTGCCGCGCCCACGGGCTAAAATCGAGGGTATGACCCAGACAGCCTCTTCCCAGTCCCCGGCCGACGAGCTCCAGGACGGCCGGAAACCGGACGCCGCCGCCGCCGTCGAGGCGATTGCCGGACGGTCCCGGACCGCCGCGCGCCGCATGGCCCGCGCCAACCGGGCCTGGAAGGACAAGGCGCTGCGGGAGATCGCCGACTCGCTGATCGCCCGGCGGGACCTGGTGCTGCAGGCCAACCGCCAGGATCTGGACGAGGGCAAGTCGAACGGCACCAGTGCCGCACTGCTGGACCGGCTGTCCCTGGACACCAAGCGCATCGACGGACTGGCCGCTGCCCTGCAGAACCTGGCCGCGCTGCCGGACCCGGTGGGCACCGTCATGCGCGGGCAGACCCTGCCGAACGGGTTGCGGCTGCGCCAGGTCCACGTCCCCATGGGCGTGGTCGCCGCCATTTACGAGGCGCGCCCGAACGTCACCGTCGACATTGCCGGCCTGGCCCTCAAGAGCGGCAACGCCGTGATCCTGCGCGGCGGCAGCGCGGCCCGGCACACGAACGTGGCGCTGCTGGGCATCATCCGCGACGCGCTGGACCGGGTGGGCCTGCCCTCCGACGCGGTGCAGAGCGTGGACGACTACGGCCGCGACGGCGCCACCGCGCTGATGCAGGCGCGCGGCCTCGTGGACGTCCTGATTCCGCGCGGCGGCCGCGAGCTGATCCAGTCCGTGGTGAACAACGCGAAGGTGCCGGTGATCGAGACCGGTGAGGGCAACGTCCACATCTACCTGGACGAATCGGCCGGCACGGAGATGGCCGTGGACATCCTGCTCAACGCCAAGACCCAGCGGCCGTCGGTCTGCAACACCGTTGAGACCCTGTTGGTGCACCGCGACGCGGCCGCCTCGGCCGACGTCCTCGCGGCGCTGGCCGGTGCCGGCGTGCGGCTGCATGTGGACGAGCGGGTGGCCGGCATCCTGCCGTCCGGCGTCGAGGCCCAGACCGCCACCGACGAGGACTGGGGCCGCGAGTACATGGACCTGGACCTGGCGGTGGCAATGGTGGATTCCGTGGACGATGCGGTCAAGCACATCCGCACCTGGACGACCGGCCATACCGAGGCCATCATCACCAACGACCTGCGCAACGCCGAGAAGTTCATCGCCGAGATCGATTCGGCGGCGGTGATCGTCAACGCCTCCACCCGGTTCACCGACGGCGGCGAGCTGGGCCTGGGCGCGGAGGTCGGCATTTCCACGCAGAAGATGCACGCCCGCGGGCCGATGGGGCTGCGCGAACTCACCACCACCAAGTGGATCGTCCAGGGCGACGGCCAGGTCCGCGACTAGGCATGTGCCGGCCGGCCTGTCCCGGCCGAATCACGGTTCCGCGCCCGGAACGCGTACCATGAGTAGGAAGCCATATCCCGTCCGCCTGCGTGCGGCCGGGCTGAAGAACCGCAAGGGAGAATCATGCTGTCTCAGGTCCTCGACGCCGCACTCGTGGCCAGCGAAGCCGCCCACGTCGAACTACCGGTCCCCGCCTGGGCGATCGGCGCCGGTATCATGGCCGCCTTCCTGATCATGATGTTCGCCACCATCGCGTTCACCAGCGTCGGGCAGCGCCACTCGGCGGTCGAGGAGACCGTGGACCCGCACCGCCAGCATCCGAACAAGCACGATCACGGCCAGGCCTCGCGCCGCTAGCCATTCGTGTCCGCGCTGCCCGTCAAAGCCCTCAACGCCGGAGACCTGCACCTCACTTACCCGGGGCGCAAGCTCCGGCTGGGCGTCATGGGCGGAACGTTTGACCCAATCCACCACGGGCACCTCGTGGCGGCCAGCGAGGTAGCGTCGGTCTTCGGCCTGGACGAGGTGGTCTTCGTGCCCACCGGCCAGCCTTGGCAGAAGAGCGGACGCGAGGTCAGCCCGGCCGAACACCGCTACCTGATGACCGTGATCGCCACCGCATCGAATCCGCAGTTCACGGTCAGCCGGGTGGACATCGAACGGCCGGGACTGACCTACACCATTGACACGCTGCGGGACCTGCGCGCGAGGCGTCCCGACGCGGAACTGTTCTTCATCACCGGAGCGGACGCGCTGGCGCAGATCATGTCCTGGAAGGACATCGACGAGCTGTGGTCGCTGGCGCACTTCGTCGGCGTGACCCGGCCGGGCCACGAGCTGCACGACCTGGGCCGCAAGGACGTGAGCCTGCTGGAAGTTCCGGCGATGGCCATTTCCTCCACGGACTGCCGGGAGCGCGTGGCCGAGAACCAGCCGGTCTGGTACCTGGTGCCGGACGGCGTAGTACAGTACATAGCCAAGTATGGTCTCTACCGGCGCGCGCCGGACGGCGCCGTCGCCCTGAGCCAACTGCAACCAAGCCAATGAAATCAGTCGTTTACTTCTGGGTGATCAGCAAAGCATGAGCAATCAATCCCAGCCGCCGCCCAGCCGCCGGGACATCCGGCGGCAGCGCGACGGCGCCGGTACGGGTCCGGAGAATGCCTCCGGGAACGTCTCCCAGGCACCGGATGCCCAGGCAGCGGCCCCAGTCGACGGCGGGGGAGAAGTTGCCCAGGCGTCCGGCGACAGTCGGACGGAGTCCCGCGAACGCCAGGGCGAGCGGTCTTCGCAGACCCGTGCCCGCGAACGTGAGGCCCGCCGTGCGCTCAAGACCCTGACAGCGGCGCTGCCCAAGATCCCGGCCCCCGAGCAGGAACAGATTCCCACCCGGCGCCAGCTGCGCCAACAGCAGCTGGAGCGCGAGAACCGGCTCCCCGCGTCCGGCGCCGCTCCGACCGAGGACCGGCCCGGGAGCTCCGACGGCCCGGCCGCCCCGGCGGGCAGCCGCGCGCGCACGTCGGGC
>NZ_JBNHGI010000025.1:0-9385 GCF_059091125.1 Arthrobacter sp. Y3223151
CGCACGCCAGGGCGGCCCGCAGGGCCGGTCCGACTCGGGCAACCCGCGGCAGCGCCGCGGCACCGAGGAGGCGGCCGCCGAGAACACGGCCGTCGCCTCGGCCGACAAGCCGCGCCGGAAGCGTTCACGCACCCGCCGCCGCAACGGCGAGGTCGTCAACGGGACCGCCCAGCAGGTCACCGACGGCGCCAGCGGGGAATAGTGGCCGGTATCCGGTGGACGCCCGACGGCAGCTCGCTGGTGGTCCGGGCGGACAACGCCGATTTCCTGCCCACGCTGCCCGACGGCGCTTTCACCATGATCTACCTGGACCCGCCGTTCAACACCGGCCGGGCCCAGGTCCGGCAGCAGACCTCCATGGTGCGCAGCGCCGATGGTGAAGGCGACCGCATCGGGTTCAAGGGCAAGTCGTACCAGACGGTCAAGGGCACGCTCGCCAGCTACGACGACGCGTTCGACGACTACTGGTCCTTCCTGGAGCCCCGTCTCTCCGAGGCGTGGCGGCTGCTGGCCGACGACGGCACGCTGTACCTGCACCTCGACTACCGCGAGGTGCACTATGCCAAGGTGCTGCTGGACATGCTCTTCGGCCGCGAGAGCTTCCTGAACGAGATCATCTGGGCCTACGATTACGGCGCCCGTGCGCGCAACCGCTGGCCTGCCAAGCACGACAACATCCTGGTCTACGTCAAGAACCCGAAGGCGTACCACTTCGACAACGCGGAAGTGGACCGCGAGCCGTACATGGCTCCGGGCCTGGTGACCGCGGAGAAGGCCGCACGCGGCAAGCTCCCGACTGACGTCTGGTGGCACACCATCGTCTCCCCCACCGGCCGGGAGAAGACGGGCTACCCCACCCAGAAGCCCGAGGGGCTGCTGCGCCGGATGGTCGCCGCGAGCAGCCGGCCGGGCGACTGGGTGCTCGACTTCTTTGCCGGTTCCGGGACCCTCGGCGCCGTGGCCGCGGGCATGGACCGGCGGTTCGTCTGCGTGGACCAGAACCCGCAGGCCATCGACGTCATGCGCAAACGGCTGGGCCGCCATGCGGCAGTGGTTGAGGCCACCGAGGCCACGGTCGGCGCCGGCGAGGCGGCAGCCGCACAGCCCGTTACCTGAACCCGGGTCAGGCGGCATTCACAAAGGCGTGACCAATCACCGGGCAATGCGGCCGGGAAGGTGCGCCGCAGCGCCCGTCCCGGCGGCGAGGATGCGGTCCAGCATGGCCGGGTCGGTGGTGTTTTCGCCCAGCCGGTTCGGCTTGCCCGCGCCGTGGTAATCGCTGGAACCGGTGACGATCAGATCGTGCTTGGCGGCCAGCCGGCGCAGCTGTTCCCTGCCCTCTTCCGGGTTGTCCCGGTGATCGATCTCCACGCCGGCCAGCCCCGCGTCGAGCATCTCGCGGACGACGGCATGGCCGACCACCCGGCCCCGGCTGCTGGCCACAGGATGGGCAAAGACCGGCACTCCCCCCGCCTCGCGCACCAGGGCGACGGCGGTGGCCGGGTCGGGCGCGTAGTGCGACACGTAGTAGCGCGAGTGGGCGGTCAGGATGCGGGCGAAGGCCTCGCTGCGGTCAGACACGATCCCCGCCGCCACCAAGGCATCGGCGATGTGCGGCCGGCCGATGGTCGCCCCGTGCCCGGCCCGGGCCGTGACCTCCGCCCACGAGATGGGGAAGTCCTCGGCGAGCAGTTCCACCATCCGTTCGGCCCGGGTCATCCGCGCGTCGCGGGCCTTTTTGATTTCGGCCAGCAGGCCAGGGTGGGCAGGATCGTGCAGATAGGAGAGCACATGCACGCTGATGCCCTCCACTGTCCGGCAGGTGACCTCCATGCCGGGCACAAACCCCAGGCCTGCCTCGACGGCGGCGGTTCGTGCCGCTTCCCAGCCGGCGGTGGAGTCATGGTCGGTCAGCGCCACGACGTCAAGACCGGCGGCTGCGGCGGCACGCACCACCTCGGCGGGCGGTTCGGTGCCATCGGAAACGGTGGAATGCGCGTGCAGGTCGATCTTCACAGAACCAATTTACGCCAGGAGCCCCTGCCGGGCGTCGATGTTGGCAGCGCCTTGGGCCGGTGAGACGATGGAGCGGTGAGTACTTACCAGAATGAGGACGCCTCACAGCAGCCTGCCGGGGAGCAGCCGCTGGAAGACCGCGTCAACAACCGTTCCCAGCGCCCCGAATCGGATGCCTTCAAGGAGTTCATGGGCAGCCACTGGGCTCCGGCCGGCTCGTCCGCACCGGAGCAGGATGCCGTCGCACCCTACGCCGCGCGCCGCCGTCGGGCACTTTCCGAGCATTTCCACGGCGAGCGCCTGGTCATTCCGGCCGGCCCGCTGAAGGTCCGCTCCAACGACACCGACTACCGCTTCCGTCCGCATTCGGGCTTCGCCCACCTCACGGGCCTGGGCCTGGACCATGAGCCGGACGCCGTGCTGGTCATGGAACCGACCGAGGCGGGAGCGGGCGACGACGGCGGCCACCACCGGGCCACGCTGTACTTCCGCCCCATGTCCGGCCGGGATTCCGCCGAGTTCTACGCCAACGCCCGGTACGGCGAGTTTTGGATCGGTCCCCGGCCGACGTTGGAGGAGCTGAGCCGCCGGCTGGGCCTGCCCACCGCCGACCTGGGCGAACTCGAAGTCGCCATCACCAAGGACGCCGGCGTCGTGCACGTGGGCGGCATGCGCATCCGGCTGCTGCGCGAGGTCGACCTGAACGTGGACGCCCTCGTGGACACCTCCCGGATCAACACCGGCGTGGACCTGGAGGAATCAGACCGGCTCGACGGCAAGCTCTCCGAAGCGCTGTCCGAACTGCGCCTGCTCAAGGACGAGTGGGAAGTCCAGGAGATGAAGAAGGCCGTGGAGGCCACGGTGAACGGCTTCCATGAGGTGGTCAAGGTGCTGCCTCGCGCGCTGACGCACGAGCGCGGCGAACGCGTGGTGGAGGGCGCGTTTTTTGCCCGGGCACGCGAAGAAGGCAACGACCTGGGCTACGACACCATCGCCGCCAGCGGCAACAACGCGACCATCCTGCACTGGATCCGCAACAACGGGCAGGTGAAGGCCGGAGACCTGCTGCTGCTGGACGCGGGGGTGGAGGCCGACTCCCTGTACACCGCGGACGTGACCCGCACCCTGCCGGTTAACGGCACGTTCACCGAGGTCCAGCGCAGGATTTACCAGGCCGTACTCGATGCCGCCGACGCCGGGTTCGCCGCCGCCCAGCCGGGCGTGAAGTTCCGCGACGTCCACACTGCCGCCGTGACCGTGCTCGCCGAGCGGCTGGACGAGTGGGGCCTGTTGCCGGTTCCCCTGGCCGAGGCGCTCTCCCCCGAGGGCCAGCACCACCGGCGCTGGATGCCGCACGGCACCAGCCACCACCTGGGCCTGGACGTCCATGACTGTGCGCAGGCGAAGCGCGAGTTGTACCTGGACGGCGTGCTCACCCCGGGCATGGTGTTCACGATCGAGCCCGGCCTCTATTTCAAGGACGAAGACCTGGCCGTCCCCGCCGAATACCGCGGCATCGGGGTGCGGATCGAGGACGACATCCTGATGACCGCCGACGGCCCCGTGAACCTGTCGGCGGCCCTGCCGCGCAAGCCCGAGGACGTGGAGTCCTGGATGGCCGGCATCTACGGCACCTCAGGGGAATAGCGCCCGCGGCGGCCGCCGCCGGAGCAACGCCACACAGGAAGGGATCCGCCGTCTGCGACGGCGGATCCCTTCCGTTTATGGTGCGCCCGTTCATGGTCGGGCCTTGCCTGGTGCGCCCGTTCGTGGTGCGGGCACTGCTGGCGTGCGGGCTAGGTGCCGGGGCGGTCGTCGTCGTTGAAGGAGCCCGGGTTCCCCTCGCCGGCCCGTGGTTCGTGGCCCGGCTGGCTCCCGCCGGCCGGTGTGCCGCCGTCGGGCACGGAGCCGCCGGTCTGCGGGCCGGCGCCGGCCTGGGGCTCCCCCGTCTGCGGGCCGGCGCCGGGCTGGGGCTCCCCGGCCTGGGGCTCGCCCGGTTGCTGGGGCTGGGCGGGCTCGGGAGTAACGCGGATTCCGTACTGCGGGCGGCCGTCGGGCAGGTCCGGGAAGCGTCCGCGCACGGGCTGGCCCGTCACCCCGGGCTGGGCCGCGTCGGGACGCGCCGGGCCGGGCTGGGGCTGCTGTCCCGGGACGCTGCCGCCCTGGCGGTACGGGTCCTCGCCCCACTGGGCCGGCCGCTCCGGGGCCTGCGGCTGCTGGCCCGCAGGAGGCTGCTGGCCATAGCCGGCAGGAGGCTGCGGCCCGACGGGCGCCTGCCCGTGGTTTGCCGGCCGGCCGGGAACCGCGGTTCCGGCCATCGGCAGCTGCGCTGCCAACCGCCGGGCCTCGTGTGCCACCTCGGTGGAGACCACCACGTCATAGCTGGTGGCGATCACCTGGTTGGTGGAGGTGAAGTCCCGCTTGCCGCGCTGCAGCGCGTAGGAAATGATGCCGAACAGCATCCAGAAGGCCGCGCCCATGGCCATCGACGAGATCAGCAGCACGAAGGTTTCGCCGCCGCCGAAGAGCATCAGCAGCAAGCCGACGAACAGGCCGAACCACGCGCCGGTGGCCGCGCCGGAGAGGGCAACCCGGGGATAGCTGAGCTTGCCGGTGACCCGCTCGACCATCTTCAGGTCGTTGCCGACGATGGTCACGTGCTGGACGGGAAATTCCTCGTCCGCGAGGTAGTCCACCACCTTCTGGGCATCCAGATACGAGCGGTAGTTACCGATCAGCTCGCCCTGCGGAAGCGTACGGCTGAGGTCTCGGGAATCTGTACGGCCAAGCATCGACATACCCCCATTGTCGCTGATATACGCAACCGGTGGTTTGGGTATCGCTTCAGGTGAACGCGGGACCCCTCGCGCTCCCTCCGCTTCCGCCCGTGCGGCGGCCCGGCCCGGGGCACGGCCGGCCCGCTGAATCCCGGATTCCGGGGGCCACCACGTAGCCTAAAGGGGTGAGCACAAAAACCAACCGCGTCTTCGTAGCCCGGCTGCTCGGCCTGGACGTCTTCGACCCGCTCGGAGACCGCCTGGGCCGGCTGCGCGACGTCGTCGTCCTCGATTACGGCCCCGCCAAACCGCCCCTGGTGGTCGGCCTGGTGGTCGAGGTTCCCGGCAAGAAACGCGTGTTCGTCCCGATGACCCGGATCACCTCGATCACCGCCGGGCAGGTCATCTGCACCGGGCTGGTCAACCTGCGCCGGTTCGAGCAGCGCGGCGCCGAGACCCTGGTGGTCGCCGAGATGTTCGACCGCCGCGTCACGCTCGCCGACGGCAGCGGCGATGCCACCATCCTGGACATCGGCATGGAGCAGTCCCGCGACGGCGACTGGTATGTGTCCCAGCTCTTCGTCCGGCGCGGCCATTCGACCTCGCCGCTGCGCAGCCTGCGCCGCAACGAAACACTGATCGTGGACTGGCACGAGGCCTACCAGGGTGCCCGGCACGAACCGCAGGCGGCCACTACCTTCGTGGCCAGCCACGAGGACCTCAAGCCCGCCGACTTCGCCGAGGCGCTGCACGAGATGACGCAGAAGCGCCGGCTGGAAGTCGCGAGCGAGCTGCAGGACGACCGTCTGGCGGATGTGCTCCAGGAGCTGCCGGACGACGACCAGGTGCAGATCCTCACGTCCCTGGATGCCGAACGCGCCGCCGTCGTGCTGGAGGAAATGGATCCCGACGACGCCGCCGACCTGCTGGCCGAGCTGCCCGAGGAGCAGAAGGAAGAACTGCTGCAGCTGATGGAGCCGGACGAAGCGAAGGACGTCCGCCGCCTGCTGGAGTACGAGGAAAACACCGCCGGGTCCATGATGACCCCGGTGCCGGTGATCCTGCCCCCGGAAGCCACGGTCGCCGAGGCCCTGGCGCATGTGCGCCGCGAAGAGCTCACGCCGGCCCTGGCGTCGGCCATCTTCGTCTGCCGGCCGCCGCTGGAGACCCCCACCGGGAAATACCTGGGCGTTGTCCACATCCAGCAGCTGCTGCGCTACCCGCCGCCGGAGGCGCTGGGCAACATCGTGGATACAGACCTGGAGCCGGTGCTGGACCAGGCCGATGTCAGCGACGTGGCCCGCACCCTGGCCACCTACAACCTGAATGCCCTGGCAGTGGTCAACAGCGCCGGCCGGCTTGTCGGCGCCGTGACCGTTGACGACGTGCTGGACCATCTGCTGCCCGACGACTGGCGGGCGCAGGACGACTCCCCCGTAAGCGGAGGTGGACGCTTTGGCTGAAAAGGCAGATCGGAAAATCAAGGTCGCGGGACTGGACACCCCGCGCGAGACCCGCACGCGCCTGCTGGTCCGGTTGCGGCCGAACCCCGACTATTTCGGCAAGGCCACGGAGTCCTTCGCCCGCTTCATGGGCACCCCGCAGTTCCTGATGTGGATGTCGGTTTTCTGTCTGCTCTGGCTGGCCTGGAACACGTTCGGACCCGAACACCTGCGCTTCGACAGCGCCGCGCTGGGCTTCACCGCGTTGACCCTGATGCTCTCGCTGCAGGCCTCCTACGCCGCTCCGTTGCTGCTGTTGGCGCAGAACCGCCAGGACGACCGGGACAAGGTCTCGCTGCAGCAGGACCGCCAGCGGGCCGAACGAAATCTGGCGGACACCGAGTACCTGACCCGCGAACTGGCCGCGCTGCGGATCGCCATCCGCGAAGTGGCCACGCGTGACTTCGTCCGGAGCGAGCTGCGCTCGGTGCTGGAAGAACTGCTGGACGACGAGTCCGCGGACGAACGCCGCCGCGGCCGGCGCCGGCCCTCCGATGCCACCACCTCGCTGCCCAAGCTGCCGCCCGCCCAACACGGCGGCCAGGAGAACTGATGCATGACTGATCCACACCCATCGCAACACCCGAACCCCGCCGCCGTACGGCGCGCGCTGGGAACCGTGATCGACCCCGAGCTTCGCCGGCCCCTCGCGGAGCTGGGCATGCTCAAGGACGTCCGGATTGACGACGCCGGACGGGTCACCGTCGGCGTGCTGCTCACCATCTCGGGCTGCCCGCTGCGCGGCACCATCACCGCCGATGTCGAGCACGCCCTCGCCGACGTGCCGGGCGTCTCCGGGGTGGCGGTGGAGCTGGACGTGATGACGCCGCAGCAGCGCGACGCGCTCAAGGAGCAGCTGCGCGGCGCCGGCCGCGGCAATCCGTTCGCCGATCCGTCCTCGCTCACCCGCATCTATGCCGTGGCGAGCGGCAAGGGCGGGGTGGGCAAGTCGAGCGTCACCGTCAACCTCGCGTGCGCCATGGCCGCCCAGGGTTTGCGCGTGGGCATCATCGACGCCGATGTCTACGGTTTCTCGGTTCCCGGGCTGCTGGGCATCACGCAGGCCCCCACCCGGGTGGACGAGATGATCCTGCCGCCGGTGGCCTTCGGCGTGAAGGTCATCTCGATCGGCATGTTCGTCTCAGGCAACCAGCCGGTGGCCTGGCGCGGGCCCATGCTGCACCGGGCCCTGGAGCAGTTCCTCACCGATGTCTATTTCGGCGACCTGGATGCGCTGTTTTTGGACCTGCCTCCGGGCACCGGGGACGTGGCGATCTCGGTGGCGCAGCTGCTCCCGTCCTCGCAGATCCTGGTGGTGACCACCCCGCAGGCCGCCGCGGCCGAGGTGGCGGAACGCGCCGGCGCCATCGCCGCGCAGACCGGGCAGCAGGTGGCGGGAGTCATCGAGAACATGTCCTGGCTGGCGCTGCCGGACGGATCCAGGATGGAAGTCTTCGGCTCCGGCGGCGGAACTGCCGTCGCCGAGCGGCTCTCCGCCGTGCTGGCGAAGCCGGTACCGCTGCTGGGAAGCATCCCGCTGGAGCCACGGCTGCGCGCCGGCGGCGACGCCGGCCGCCCGATCGTCCTGGACGGGGCGGATGCCTCCGGCGCCTCCGGCGCCGACAGCGCCGCGGCCGAACTGCGGCGGATTGCGGCGGAATTGGCGGCGCGTCCGCGCGGCCTGGCCGGCCGCACGCTGGGCGTCACCCCCCGTTAGGGCCCGCGGCGGGAACCGCGCCGCGCCAGGGCGCGGCGGTGGGAAATGCGCTCCCGGCGTCAGGTCGCCTCGGTGTCGAACGGCGCTGCCTCACCCGGGGCCAGCTGGGTGCGGGACTTGGCCGCCGCACGCGCCGGCGCCCGCGAACCGGTTGACACGGCCGTTCCGGCCGCGGCCGCGGTTGCGGCTGCTGCCGCGACAGCCGGCGCCGCCGGCGCAGGACGCGGCGCCTCGTCGTCGTCCAACAAGGCTTCTTTGATGATCCGCCGAGGGTCGTATTGCCGCGGATCAAGCTTTCGCCAGTCCATGTCGACGATGTCGTCGCCGACTTCTTCGCGCAGCTGTTCCTTGGCGCCGGCGGCCATGGTCTTCAGCTGTTTGACGAACCTGGCCAGCTGCGCGGCGTATTCGGGCAACCGCTCAGGTCCGAGGATCACCACGGCAAGAATTGCCAGGATGATCAGTTCTGAGCCGTTGATTCCAAACACGATTGAAGGTTACCCGTTCGCCGGGCCGGTCAGCCACTCGGCCGCTGCTGCCGGAGCCCCGCGGCGGCCCCTCATCCGGCCCGGGCCGTCCGGGCATCGCCGGGGGTGCATCAGCCGGCGGCCGGCGGTTTGACCATCATGCCCAGTCCGCGGACGATCCGGCTGAGCGGATCGTCGGCCGGGGATGGCATCGGCAGCTTCAGGCGGGAGTTCTCCGACAGCACCACGTGGCTGACCGTCTCCGGCATCTCGGCCAGCGGAAGGTCGGACCACAACGTGTACGTCACCTCGTCGGAATGGAGCACCACGGTCCAGTCCTCGCCGCCGCGCACCCACACGGCGCGGTTCAGCCCGGCCACTTCCCGGAATCCGTCCATGGTCACCGGATGGCCAGTGGTCGCATTCACCGGCGGCGCGGGGTCCGCCACCCGGGCCGTTCCGTCGGCGCTGCCGTCTCCGCGCCGTTGCTCGGTGACCACCACCCGGTGGCCGCCGTCGCTGAGCTCGAGCCTGACGGCTGGCTGCCCGTCCACGACCGTCTGTTCCGCGCTCCGCAGGCGGTAGCCGAGCCCGGGCAGCAGCGGGCAGGTCCAGCCACTGCGCCGCAGCTCCTCGAGTGCCGCGCCGTCCAGGGCGATCGGACGGGCGGTGCCTGCATCGGCGGCCACCGGCACCCAGGCCGTCCCGGTGGCGAGGCCCCGGCCCGCGTCCGCCTGCCCGGTCTCGCCGCCCAGCACGAAGGCCGCGGACAACGTCAGCACGGCGCAGCCGGCCAGGACCCCGCCGGCAACGGCCAGCACGCGCCTGACCGGCCTGCGCTCAGGCAACGCCCCCGCCGCGGCACCGGCAGCGGGAGGGAGGGCGGGAGGGAGAGCGGCGGGGGCA
>NZ_JBNHGI010000026.1:0-8179 GCF_059091125.1 Arthrobacter sp. Y3223151
GGTGCGCGAAGCCAACCGCATGGGGTACGAACTGGAGCTGGTCGAGGAGCTGGCCGCGAGCGCGGCCACCATCAGCAAGCGCCCGAAGATGCTGGCAGTGTTGGCAGACCTGAAGGCCGGCAAGTACCAGGGACTCATGGTCTCCAAGCTGGATCGGCTCTCCAGGAACATGGAGGACGGTACCCGGCTGCTGGCCGACTCGCAACGTCAGGGTTGGCGCATCATCTGTCTCGACCTCGGGGTCGATACGGCCACCATCATGGGAGCCGGCATGTACAACATGGCGCTCAACTTCGCAGAGATCGAACGCAAGTTCATCGGCGCGCGGACGGCTGCAGCAATGCGGGAGAAAGCCGCCCAGGGGGAACACATGGGCAGGACTGCCGTCCTGCCGGTGGAGGTCATGCTGCGCATCCACGCCGACCGCGAGCGCGGTCTATCCCTCCGGAAGATCGCGGAAGCTCTCACCGCTGAAGGCATCACCACAGCGACGGGCAAAGCGTGGCACGCATCCACCGTCAAGGCGGTGTTGGAGTCGGTCACGCTGCGGCGTGCCCTCCAGGAACGGGGCCGAAGGATGGAGGTTTAGAACGCGCAAGGTGGACGGGGGCAATCCTGTGTCCCTTCCGTGCTGTTCGAAACTGCAGGGCATCCGTAGGATGTGCCCATGTGGAGGCCATCAACAGGGGTACTCGTAGGCGTGATAATCGCCGGATCGCTGCTTGCCGGCGGCTCAGTTGCTTTAGCCCAAGGGACCGAAGAGAGTCTGGTGGCCCTGCCTTGCGCTGAGAGCGGGGATGAATGCCCGACTTCGTACGGCGATATACCGGGCTGGCCGGTCAACGAGAACGGCCAGTCTTACGGCATCCAGGGAGATAGCCCGGTCCCACCAGACCTCATTTCTGTAGTCGCCACGAATGGCCTGACCGGATACTCACGCTCAACGGATCTTGCGCACCCCAACTTCAGTTCGCCGGAAGAAGCACTGGCGTGGCAGGAAGAGAACGCCGGAAAGAGCCGGACCATCCCCGTGTTTGAACAGGATGGAGAAACCGTCATCGGGGAGTTCGTCATCGGACGCGTAGTGATTACCGCCGGCTGAGTAGGCGGCGCAGGAACGGGACGGGCTGACGCCCGTCCTTTTCCGTGTCTGGAGCCGGGGGAGAAGCAGGCGCAGGAGGCTCTTTATCAGAAGTCTTCGGGTGCCGGCGAGAGACCGGGCCAGGCCAAATATGCTTCCAGCCAAGGATTCTCGACTAGGGCAGCGATTGTGGGGTTGGTTCCGCCGACGAAGACACTGCGGGCGTAGATGTCATTCCCCACGCACCAGGCGCCGTCGGCCGGCAGCCACCACATGGGCAGACGTCCGGGAGGATCTTCAACCGGCTGCAGGGCATCGCGCAGCGACCCACGCAACACATGCATTCTCCTATCCGGCGCGACTAAGACCGTCGGTGCCCCGGCCACATCCGCGAGCAGACCCGCGTAGCCTTCCCACGTAAGGAAGTAGCAATCTTCCGCAGCAGTGGTGAAGGACTCAAGAACAGATATCAGGTGGTCAGCAGTTGAAGGATCGATGGTTCCCATCTCGGGACCAGAAAAGGTGCCCAGGTCATGGTCGCTATTTATGAGGATGTCGCTCCACTGAGTTTCGGCGTCGACTTCAAATCCTGATCCTGCCAATTCTTGCCAAGTGCAACGCCTGCCGTCCGGCGCGAGGGCGGGATTCAGCACGCGCGCATATGCTTCGTATTCACCAATGAGCAGGTCACGGAGCAGCAGCGCATAAGAGGTGTCGGAAGTTCCTCGGACGAGCCGGGACAGGATCGGCGGCAGGTCCAAGGCAGGACTGAGCGTCATTCGCTCAGGATACTCACCGGCCCAGCAGTCGGCGCAGGAACGGGACGGGCTGACGCCCGTCCTTCTCTGCATCTGGAGTAGGACGAGAGGCAGGTGCAGGAGGCTCTGTACGGCTCTCTGCGGGCCTATCGCCGGACGTGGTGGGCTCTGGCTTGGTTGAACCTTTCTCCAGCATCCTGAGGGCAACAGCCTGCGCCTCAATGATCCGCTCGTGGGCGGCGACCAGGGCACGCATACCGTCCACGCGCTCCTCGGCGACGGCGGCACGCTGGGTAGCTGCCGCCAACTGCTGGCGCAGGGCGTCAACCTCGGCCTTCAAGGGGCCGTCAGGGGTAGCAGGTGGGGTGTCAGTTGAAGGGGCTTCAGTGGTGCGCGTCATCAGTCCCACCGCGATCAGGGCAGTGACGGGTATCTGCCAGCCCCGGCCCGTTTCGTAGGCTCCGTGTTCCCTGAGTTCTTCGCGCTTCCGGCGCACCGTGGACACGGATACGCCGCACGTCTTGGCCGCTTCAGCCAGCCCCATCACCGGGGGTTTCGTCGTGGCCGTCATGACGGGTAGCACCGAGAAATCTGGAGGGTATCAGGGGGCGTCATGCCCCAGACCCTACCGGCGATGGCCCCCAGGAAGGGGTACGCGACACGCCCCGCCGGACAAAGAGAAATCCCCCGGTAGCGCCAACCGCCGGGGGATCATGAAGTTTGCTCTTCAAATTGAATAAGTGGAGTCTATCAACCGCGCCAACGGTTGAGTAGTCGCACGACGGGTGGACACCCCGCGTGTCTCGGACAGACCGAGGAAATTTTCAAAGCCAAGCTGGGTAGCCAAACGCCCCTGAGTGATCGGGAGGAAGGCCCCGGCCCCTTACCGGGTTTGAGCCGGCTCCAATGTCGAGCCTTGCGGCAGGGTGTTTCACTGGGTCGAGCAATCCCCAGAATCGAAGGAGTGCCAGCGCCTACAGCAGACCCAGCCGGGTCTGCCAGATCGCAAGGCACATGCCGCCACTGTGCAGGAGTAATGCCCTGCGCCTGATGACGATACGACCGAGCAACCGACGCGACCGACGCGGTGTTCAACACCATCATCTGCCTGATACGTTCCCCCACCCCGGGGAGCTAATCAGGCAGAATCCTGCCCTCCCTCGCCCCTCTGCTCCCTCTGCGGTGTCCGGTTCCACAGGAACCTTTCTAAGCCCAGGCACCCGCGGAGAGACAGGCAAACCCCTACGGGTAGTACCCCAGACAGGGGACCACGACGGCAGGTCAGCATCCCCGCCAAGGTGCTTGGTCAGGTGCTCGGGCTGGGAATGCGTAGATGTACCAGGAGGGTTGCTCCGCTGGCGCTACGCAACCCCCGATTACCGGCGGCTTCGTTCGGTGCGGCTTTTGGCTATACGCCATGCCACCAACATGATTACGGCGGCGACAAAGAACCCGGAGGATATGAGCAGGCCCACGATTAGGGATTCACCGGTCGCCACACGCAGCACAGCTGTACCAACACCCACCACCGTCCAAACAGCAGCCAAGAGCAGCGCCTGTTTTTGCGTCAATGCGCCGAACCTACCCACCGGCTCTCTCCCCATGCGGGGAAGCCTAGCGCTAAAACCCATATGGAGGCCCGCTGTTGGCAAGCTCTGGGTGGAGGACCAGTTAGCTGCATAGCGCGGGGCCGCTCCGCTGGAGCTACGCGGCCCCGCCCCGACAGCTTTCACCGCCAGTTCCAGACGGAGCAAGCTATACGGTTACACCGGTATAAGTCCTGCCGGCGGGCCGTAGTCCCCTGGCGGGGGCGCTGCACTGGGCATCATGCAGACCCGTGACGGGGCCGCTCCGCTGGAGCTACGCGGCCTGACTGGAAGCCATGAAGCGGCCGCCACGGTTCTACTCTTGGTGGATGGACACTCTGGAGTTCTTCGTCCATGGCGAGTTATTCCGCGTGAGCGAGCAGTGGCAGCCCAGCGGGATGGTGAGTTATGACTTCGCCTGGCTGAACGGGCCGAACGGCGGGACGTACGGCTTCACTGTGGGCCTAGCGGCCACCGGGCCGGCTCCCGACGCGCGGTTGACCCGCGAACAACTGGTGGACGAGGCACGCGGCTTCATCGAGGGGTTCTACGCACCCGGCGGCATCGGCCAGGAGGACTTCCCCGACCACACGCCGGCGCACCCCCGTAACGCGGACGAGCGATAGCCGGCTGTTGGCCGCTCCGCTGGAGCTACGCGGCCTCACCATCAAAGCCCCCGGACGGGCTAGCTGGGGCTCGCCGCAGACAACCTCGTACACCGCCAACAACGTGGTGCAGTAGCGCTAAGTCTTCTGATGCGCTAAACGGCTCGGCAGGTTTTTGGCCGAACAGTGGGAGCCCTGCCGTTCTGCGCGAAAGACGACGTGCCACGTCATGCCATGGAGGGGGCCGGTAGACTGGGCAAGTTTGTTTTCTGATACATCGGAGAGGACTGGATGGGACGCCCGAAAGCCCGGTATCCGCGCTACTGCATCGAGTGCCAGGACCGCCGGACACTGGCTACGAATCGGGGCGCGTTCTGCCGATCGCACTTTCAAGCGTGGCGGCGGACGTTCCCGAAGTGCAGGTTTGAAGGGTGCGACACCCGGTTGGGCATGCCCAAGGGCAAGCCCAGCTTCGATAAGTTCGGCCGGCTCAAGAAGACGAAGCCCAAGGATTCACGCGGCGGCTACTGCCGCCGGCATGACCACCTTCTCCTCAAGGAGCCTCATCGGACGCCGGAGCAGATGGCCCGTACCCTGAGGAACTTCATAAGGGCTATCGAGCCAGACATGGTGCTGGGGTGCTGGAACTGGAAGGGCCGGACCAACGGGAAATATGCGCTGCTGCACGTTGGCAAGCCTGAGTGGCTGGCGCATCGCTACAGCTTCAACTTGTTCATTGGCGGGCATCGGCACGGGCAGACGCTTGACCATGTCTGCCGCAATGCCCTGTGCGTCCGTCCGGACCACCTGCTGCCTGTCACTCCGAAACGCAATTCGGCCATGGAGCACCGCACACATACTCCGGAATCCATCGCCCGCGACTTGGCGCAGATCCCGCACATGCCACCGGACGTCGCACTGTGGGCAATTGAAAACCGCTTGCCTATAGGTCGGGCGGTACCCGGGGAACCGTTTGGTTTCGGACTGGACGGCGTTCCCGTGGAGCACTCCGACGGCCCGACGGAGTATCCCGGCGCAAAAGACCTGGTGCGTATCTAACCCGCGAGCCGGCCTAAGTTCCCCGCCCCAACAGCCCCGCACCCCAGTAACGACAGGGAAGTTGGCTCAGAAAAAGGTTCCAAAGCGTACCGACAAAAAGCGGCTAACACCACCGGTCCCGCTCGCGCGGGCCCGAAGGGGTATGCCCCCACCCCCCTGTCGCTGGGAATACCCGTACGCTCACGTGGCCGCCATGCACGGGCGGGCGGGGCTTCGTCCGAGCATGGGGCATCCCCCACCTGTTCCTGACTAGCGCAGCACCTTGTCCAGAAACAGGACCACGAATGGAACCACGACTGCGGCACCGGCCAAGAGCACTGCGGCCCACGACATGCGGCGATTGAATGTCTGCTGCTGGGCTTCCCGCTCAGCATTGACTTTCGCCTCCGCCGCTTGGGTTTCTCCGAGCTGCCGCAGAGCCTCCAGCGTCTCCGTCTGGCGTTCAGCTTGGACTCTCCTTTCCTCCGCACGATCTTGCAGTTCCTGGAGGGTTCTCGACTGGCGGCGGCTCTCCGCCATCACGGCGTCATGCCGCACGATTTCGGCAGGGGGAAGGTGCATGTTTGAGAAGTCCATGCCTCATTGTTCACGGCCCGAGTGACACCTGAACCTTTCGGCACGAACTACTTGTGTACATAAAGGGTTCCCATTGTGTACAGTTAGGTCATGACCACCACCTCACCGGTTCCCGAAGTGATCCACGCCGACCAGGCAATCCGCGTCGTCGGGTACATCCGCGTCTCCACCGACAAGCAGGACATCAGCCCCGACGTACAGCGCGCGGAGCTGGTGCGCGAAGCCAACCGCATGGGGTACGAACTGGAGCTGGTCGAGGAGCTGGCCGCGAGCGCGGCCACCATCAGCAAGCGCCCGAAGATGCTGGCACTGCTGGCAGACCTGAAGGCCGGCAAGTACCACGGGCTCATGGTCTCCAAGCTGGACCGGCTCTCCAGGAACATGGAGGACGGCACCCGGCTGCTGGCCGACTCGCAACGTCAGGGTTGGCGCATCATCTGTCTCGACCTCGGCGTCGACACAGCCACCATCATGGGAGCCGGCATGTACAACATGGCGCTCAACTTCGCAGAGATCGAACGTAAGTTCATCGGTGCACGGACGGCTGCAGCAATGCGGGAGAAAGCCGCCCAGGGGGAACACATGGGCAGGACTGCCGTCCTGCCGGTGGAAGTCATGCTGCGGATCCACACCGACCGCGAGCGCGGCCTGTCCCTCCGGAAGATCGCGGAAGCTCTCACCGCTGAAGGCATCCCCACGGCCACGGGCAAAGCGTGGCACGCATCCACCGTCAAGGCGGTGTTGGAGTCGGTCACGCTGGCGCGTGCCCTCCAAGGTGGGTTGTAGCAGCTCATAGGATGGCCGGAAGGTAGAGCGACAAGGGGTGTGGAGACGTGGGCCGGTTATCGAATGCAGCGGTATACGGGGTTGGCTCGACGATGGTTGTCGTCGGCCTGACTAGTGCCTTTTTCACCTGGCTTGGTTTCGGTGGGATTGCTGAAGCCAACGACGACATCCGGCCCTCTGCACTCCGGATTGGAATCACTCTCGGATTTATGGGACTAGCCGCCCTGGGGGCCGCCCTGGTGCTGTTCGTTATCGCACGGGTCATTTGGGTAATGTTCAGGCGCCGCGGGGGTGACGGAAGCCTGATCAGGTGAACGACACCTACCCGCGGCCAAGTAGCCGGCGCATTGGAGTCGGTCACGCTGCGGCGTGCCCTCCAGGAAGAAGGGCTATCGCCGGCCTAGTAGCCGGCGCAGGAAGGTTCAGTCCGCTCTCAAGGGCCTGACTGCCAAGGGGCGCCTACAAGGGGTAGACAGGCGCCAAGGCGCTGGCCTGTCGGCCAGCCCCAGCGGTTCAAAGTCCATACTTGGATTCGGTCTCCGGCGGGATAGCGCCGACTACGGACATGAGCGCCTTGTCGTAGTCACCTCCGAAGGCGATCTGGGTGAGGTCCTTGAACCGGATCTCCTCCAGGAAGTCCTCCCAGTTGGCTTTGGTGTCGATGGTCAGCAACCCGACGGACTTCTTGGTCCAACCTCCGGGCACGCCGATCAGACGGATGCCCGGATGCTTCGTTTCCCGGAACACTGAGACGATCGTGCCCGCCGCCGTCGCGGTTTCGAGGATGGCCCGCGGACTCGCGAGGTCGAATGAAGCCGCGGGCTTCGCCGGCGGCCACTGCTCGTCTTGGTGGAGGAACTTCTCGAACGTGGTTTCCTGATCCACCCGGCGCAGATCCGCCAGCCTGAGGACCCGGTAGCCATCCAGGTACCCGCCATCTCGAATGGATGCCAGCAGGACCCACTTGGCACCGAGGTCCAGTACGATGCCCTGAATCTCCCAGTCCGGCACGACGGTGCGCAAGATAGTGACCGGCCGGACCTCCCTCATAGAGTGGGCAAGCCTCGAATGGATCTTCTTCTTTGAGTGGGCCTTCTGAGACATGGGCCCATCCTGACATGCCAGCTTCAAGCCGCTGCAACACGACGGCCCAGGACTACCGCCGGCCTATCAGCCCCAGGCGGCGCAGGAATGGGACGGGCTGACGCCCGTCCTTCTCTGCATCTGGAGCCGGATGAGAGGCAGGCGCAGGAGGCGCTGTGTGCCTCTCTGCGGGCCTATCGTCGAACACAACGGGCTCGGGCTGGGGTGAACCTTTTTCCAGCATCCTGAGGGCCACAGCCTGCGTCTCAATGATCCGTTCGTGGGCAGCGACCAGGGCACGCATACCGTCCACCCGTTCCTCGGCCACGGCGGCACGCTGATTAGCTGCCGCCAACTGCTGGCGCAGGGCGTCAACCTCGGCCTTCAAAGGGCCGTCAGGGGTAGCAGGCGGGGCGTCAGCTGAAGATGACCACCACCTCATCGGTTCCCGAAGTGATCCACGCCGACCAGGCAATCCGCGTTGTCGGGTACATCCGCGTCTCCACCGACAAGCAGGACATCAGCCCCGACGTACAGCGTGCGGAGCTGGTGCGCGAAGCCAACCGCATGGGGTACGAACTGGAGCTGGTCGAGGAGCTGGCCGCGAGCGCGGCCACCATCAGCAAGCGCCCGAAGATGCTGGCA
>NZ_JBNHGI010000027.1:0-3234 GCF_059091125.1 Arthrobacter sp. Y3223151
AGTAGTGGCGAGCGAACGCGGAAGAGGCCAAACCGGTCCATGTGTGATAGCCGGCGGGCGTTGCATGGCCGGGGTTGCGGGACTTTCCGCTGCTGTTCTGCCGGACAGCGAAAGTGAGTGCGTGCGTATAGGTGAACGGTCTTGAAAGGCCGGCCGGAGAAGGTGTAAGCCCTGTAACCGTAATGCGTGACGCCGCTTGGAGAGTATCCCAAGTAGCACGGGGCCCGAGAAATCCCGTGCGAATCTGCCAGGACCACCTGGTAAGCCTGAATACTACCTGATGACCGATAGCGGACAAGTACCGTGAGGGAAAGGTGAAAAGTACCCCGGGAGGGGAGTGAAACAGTACCTGAAACCGTGTGCTTACAATCCGTCGGAGCAGCCTTGTAGCTGTGACGGCGTGCCTTTTGAAGAATGAGCCTGCGAGTTAGTGTTACGTCGCGAGGTTAACCCGTGTGGGGAAGCCGTAGCGAAAGCGAGTCTGAATAGGGCGATGCAGTGGCGTGATCTAGACCCGAAGCGGAGTGATCTACCCATGGCCAGGTTGAAGCGCGTGTAAGAGCGCGTGGAGGACCGAACCCACTTCAGTTGAAAATGGAGGGGATGAGCTGTGGGTAGGGGTGAAAGGCCAATCAAACTCCGTGATAGCTGGTTCTCCCCGAAATGCATTTAGGTGCAGCGTTGCGTGTTTCTTGCCGGAGGTAGAGCTACTGGATGGCCGATGGGCCCTACAAGGTTACTGACGTCAGCCAAACTCCGAATGCCGGCAAGTGAGAGCGCAGCAGTGAGACTGTGGGGGATAAGCTTCATAGTCGAGAGGGAAACAGCCCAGACCACCAACTAAGGCCCCTAAGCGTGTGCTAAGTGGAAAAGGATGTGGAGTTGCCCAGACAACCAGGAGGTTGGCTTAGAAGCAGCCACCCTTGAAAGAGTGCGTAATAGCTCACTGGTCAAGTGATTCCGCGCCGACAATGTAGCGGGGCTCAAGTACACCGCCGAAGTTGTGGCATCAGCGTATTATCCAAGCCTTCGTGGTTCAGGAGCGCTGGTGGGTAGGGGAGCGTCGTGTGGGCAGTGAAGCTGCGGCGGAAGCCAGTGGTGGAGCCTACACGAGTGAGAATGCAGGCATGAGTAGCGAAAGACGGGTGGGAAACCCGTCCGCCGAATGATCAAGGGTTCCAGGGTCAAGCTAATCTGCCCTGGGTAAGTCGGGACCTAAGGCGAGGCCGACAGGCGTAGTCGATGGACAACGGGTTGATATTCCCGTACCGGCGAAAAACCGCCCATGCCAATCCGGTGATGCTAACCGCCCAAACCGTTCATCCGTGCCCTTCGGGGCCAGTATGGGCGGGGCGCGCGGGACCCGATCCGGGGAGGTAAGCGTATTAACAGGTGTGACGCAGGAAGGTAGCCGAGCCGGGCGATGGTAGTCCCGGTCCAAGGATGTAGGGTGAACGGTTGGCAAATCCGCCGTTCGTGAAGCCTGAGACCTGACGGGACCCCCGTATGGGGGGATTCGGTGATCCTATGCTGCCGAGAAAAGCATCGACGCGAGGTTTTAGCCGCCCGTACCCCAAACCGACACAGGTGATCAGGTAGAGAATACCAAGGCGATCGAGAGAATTATGGTTAAGGAACTCGGCAAAATGCCCCCGTAACTTCGGGAGAAGGGGGGCCCCGACCGTGAAGAAGCCTTGCGCTTCGGAGCGGGTAAGGGCCGCAGAGACCAGGGGGAAGCGACTGTTTACTAAAAACACAGGTCCGTGCGAAGTCGCAAGACGATGTATACGGACTGACTCCTGCCCGGTGCTGGAAGGTTAAGAGGACCTGTTAGCCCCTTTGGGGGCGAAGCGGAGAATTTAAGCCCCAGTAAACGGCGGTGGTAACTATAACCATCCTAAGGTAGCGAAATTCCTTGTCGGGTAAGTTCCGACCTGCACGAATGGAGTAACGACTTCCCCGCTGTCTCAACCATAAACTCGGCGAAATTGCACTACGAGTAAAGATGCTCGTTACGCGCAGCAGGACGGAAAGACCCCGAGACCTTTACTATAGTTTGGTATTGGTGTTCGGTGTGGCTTGTGTAGGATAGGTGGGAGACTGTGAAGCCCGGACGCCAGTTCGGGTGGAGTCATCGTTGAAATACCACTCTGGTCACTCTGGACATCTAACTTCGGCCCGTAATCCGGGTCAGGGACAGTGCCTGATGGGTAGTTTAACTGGGGCGGTTGCCTCCTAAAGAGTAACGGAGGCGCCCAAAGGTTCCCTCAGCCTGGTTGGCAATCAGGTGGCGAGTGTAAGTGCACAAGGGAGCTTGACTGTGAGAGAGACATCTCGAGCAGGGACGAAAGTCGGGACTAGTGATCCGGCGGCACATTGTGGAATGGCCGTCGCTCAACGGATAAAAGGTACCTCGGGGATAACAGGCTGATCTTGCCCAAGAGTCCATATCGACGGCATGGTTTGGCACCTCGATGTCGGCTCGTCGCATCCTGGGGCTGGAGTAGGTCCCAAGGGTTGGGCTGTTCGCCCATTAAAGCGGTACGCGAGCTGGGTTTAGAACGTCGTGAGACAGTTCGGTCCCTATCCGCTGCGCGCGCAGGAAATTTGAGAAGGTCTGTCCTTAGTACGAGAGGACCGGGACGGACGAACCTCTGGTGTGTCAGTTGTACTGCCAAGTGCACCGCTGATTAGCTACGTTCGGATTGGATAACCGCTGAAAGCATCTAAGCGGGAAGCCGGCTTCAAGATGAGATTTCCATCCCCTTTTAGGGGGAGAGGACCCCAGCCAGACCACTGGGTTGATAGGCCGGATGTGGAAGCGAGGACGAAAGACTCGTGAAGCTGACCGGTACTAATAGTCCGATAACTTACACCACACCACCCCCTTCGGGTGGGTGATCAAAACATGCTACGCGTCCGCTATGTGGTTCCCAGACAACAACCCGTTGTCGTCCAGGGAACAAACAATTGAATACAGTTCCAAGCACAAGCTTGTAACCACCAGATTTGCCGCCAGGCAACCCCCACCATAGGGTTCCGGGCGTGCACGAAGGGTTACGGCGGTCATAGCGTGGGGGAAACGCCCGGTCCCATTCCGAACCCGGAAGCTAAGGCCCACAGCGCCGATGGTACTGCACTCGGGAGGGTGTGGGAGAGTAGGTCGCCGCCGGACATTCTTTGAACACCGGGAAGGCCCCGCCAACGATGGCGGGGCCTTCCCGCGTTTAACCA
>NZ_JBNHGI010000028.1:0-3184 GCF_059091125.1 Arthrobacter sp. Y3223151
GCGAAGGCGCTGACGTTTTCTCGGGTTGTGGCGGCGGTTTGAGGGGGGTGATCAGCGTGCTGTGACCTTGCCGGAGAGTTTCGCGATCGGGGCGAGTATCAAGGGTCGGGCGGCGAGCCAGCCGCCGATGATGATGAGCAGCGAGACGAAGAAGATCCAGAATCCGGCCCAGTTCACGACGTCGGCTCCGCCGTACATGTGGTTCAGGTTCCGCAGCGCCCCGGTCGCGAACACGAGGGCGACGTGCACGATGATGAACGCGGTGAAGTACAGCATCACCGGGAAGTGGACCGCCCGCGCCCACTCGACCGGGTAGACCTTGCTCAGCGTCTTGGCGTTCTTCGGCCACAGTCCAGACATCCGCACCCCGGTGATGGCCGCCAGCGGCGCGGCGATAAAGACGGTGAGGAAGTACATCAGCTGCTGCAGGCTGTTGTAGTTCACCCAGCCGTTCTCGGTCGGCCAGTCCAGCGACGCGTACTGCAGCAGCGCCGAGAGCGCATTCGGGAATACCTCCCAGCTGGTGGGCACGATCCGCATCCAGTGTCCGGTGGCGAACAGCAGCACCACGAACACCGCGCCGTTGAGGAGCCACAGGATATCCAGCCCCTGGTGGAGCCACAGTGCCAGGCTGATCTTGCCGTTGCCGTCCTTGGACCACTTGGGCGTCCAGTACGCGCCCGGCCGTTTCTCGGTGCGCACCTGCAGCCCGGAACGGATGATCAGCACCATCAGGAACACGTTGAAGAAGTGCTGCCACTGCACCCAGGCCGGGAATCCCGGGTCCGCGCCCTCGGGCAGGTGGTATTCACCGGGATAGGCGGTGAGGAAGTCCTGCATGAACGGAAGGTTCCGGAACCATACCGCGGCGGCCACCACGACCGTAGCTGCCCCCAGCAAGGCGAACCCGCCGATGACCGCGGATCCCAGCAGCTGTTTGCGGGTGCAGGAGCCGAACCGCCCGGGCTCCGGTGCGGGCACCGGCGCCGGTCGGGGGCGGGCCGGTGCGGTCGGGCCGGTCAGCGGGGCGGCCGGCGGGGACGCCGCGGCGGCAGCCGTTTCGGCCGGAGCCTCGGAGGGCACGGGGGAGGGCTTGCGTGCCAACCCCTGCCGCCCGGATCTTGCGGAGGCAGGAGCTCCGGTCGCCGGCGGGGACACGCTCTCATGCGCCGGCACCGCGTCGACGGATGCCGCCGGTTGCGCGGCATCGGCTTCGACGGTCGTTGGCGGCAGGCCCTGGCGGCGGGCCGGCTGAGCCGGGGCCGCGGACGCATGGCGGCCGCCCACGGCCGGGCCTTCCGGGTCGACGGCGCCCTCGCCGCCTGCGACCCGGGGCAGACCCCTGCGGATGCCTTCGGCCATGCCGGTTACACCTTCTTCGCGTCGAGGGCGGCGATCAGCTGCGGCACAACCGTGAACAGGTCGCCGACGACGCCGAAGTCCGCGATCTCGAAGATCGGGGCATCCGCGTCCTTGTTGATCGCGACGATGGTCTTCGCCGTCTGCATGCCCGCACGGTGCTGGATCGCCCCGGAGATCCCGAGCGCCACATACAGCTGCGGTGCCACGGAAACGCCGGTCTGACCGACCTGATGCGATTGGGGGATGTACCCGGCATCGACCGCGGCACGGGACGCGCCCACGGCCGCGCCGAGGGTGTCGGCGAGCTGCTCGACGAGCACGAACTTCTCCTCCGAGCCCAGGCCGCGCCCGCCGGAGACGACCTTCGCCGCTCCGCGCAGCTCGGGACGGTCCGATGCCTGGACGACCTCGTCGAACGACACGATGGATGCCGCAGGCGTGGCCGATGCGCTCACCGGCAGTATCGTGACAGCGGGCACGCGCGCCTCGGCGCGCGCGTCGATGGAGCCTTGTCGCACCGTGATCACCGGTGCACCCCAGGTCACTGCGGAGTCGACGTTGTAGGCGCCGCCGTAGACCGAGTGGTGGGCGACGATGCCTTCTGCATCCCGCGAGATGCCGATCGCATCGACCGCCAAGCCGGAGCGGGTGCGGGCAGCGAAGACGCCCGCGGCATCCCGGCCCGCGATCGAGTTCGAGATCAGCACCGCGTCGGGGCGCACAGTCTCGGCGGCGGCGGCCAGCGCATCAACCTCCGGCATGGTCAGCAGGCCCGGATCCGCCGTCTCGGCCACGATCACGTTCGCGGCGCCCAGCGCGCCGGCGGCATCCGCCGCCGCGGCACCCGCGCCGGGTGCGGTCACCACCAGCGCGACGGGTGTGCCTATCTGGGCCGCGGCGCCCAGCAGGCCTGCCGCGCTGCCCGCGAGTGCGCCCGAGGGCGTGGACTCGACAAGGACAAGGATGGAATCCGCTTCGTATTCAGCCATGGTTGTGCTCCTTACACCAGTCGGTTCTGCAGGAGGAAGTCGGCGAGCTTGTCGCCCGCATCGCCCTCGTCGACTATCTTCACGCCCGCGTCGCGGGCAGGCTTCTGCGCGATCGCAATCACGATCGAGCGCGCAAACTCCGGGGCATCGGGATCCACAGCCAGCTCTGCCAGGGACAGAATCTCCAACGGCTTCTTCTTCGCCGCCATGATCCCCTTGAAATTCGGGAACCGCGCATCCGGCAGTGCCTCGGTGATAGACACCACCGCAGGCAGCGAAGCTCTCACCTGCATCCTGCCGTTCTCCGCTGCGCGGACGCCGGTGACGGCGTCCGCGGCGATCTCGATCGAGGCCAGCGACGTAGCGTGCGGCACACCGAGGAATTCGGCGACCATCGCCGGCAGCACGCCGCCGCTGCCATCGGTTGACATGTTGCCCGCGATCACAAGGTCGAACCCGGTGCGCCGGATCGCGGCGGCGAGCACCTCTGCGGTCAACCCGAGGTCAGCCCCGCGCAGTGCCCCGTCGGCCACCTGCACAGCCGATGTCGCTCCCATGGCCAGGCCCTTGCGCAACGTCGCTGCGGCGCTCTCCGGCGCCATCGACAGCACCACAACCTCGGTGCCGGGATTCCTGTCCGCGAATGAGAGCGCCACCTCAAGCGAGCGTTCTGCGATCTCGTCGAGCACGACCTCGCCCGCCCCGCGATCCGCGAGCCCGGTCTCGAGGTCCAGCTTGCGATCCCCGTAAGTGTCGGGGACCTCCTTCACCAGCACGATGATCTTCACTGACATCTCCTCTCGCCGCCTTCTTCGCGACGGCTGTCGCAATGT
>NZ_JBNHGI010000029.1:0-2431 GCF_059091125.1 Arthrobacter sp. Y3223151
TGCTCCTGTTGTTTGAGAACTCAATAGTGTGCCAAGTTTGTTGATACCAATTATTTATTGGTTGAAAGTGCCGTGGCGTGCCGCCCCTGTGGTGTGTCGCGGTTTTATCAGCCTGGTTTGAATTTAGTGCAGTGTCTTCGGTCGTTTTCCCGGCCGTTGGTGCTGTGTCTGTTTGAAACATTAACGGAGAGTTTGATCCTGGCTCAGGACGAACGCTGGCGGCGTGCTTAACACATGCAAGTCGAACGATGATCCGGTGCTTGCACCGGGGATTAGTGGCGAACGGGTGAGTAACACGTGAGTAACCTGCCCTTGACTCTGGGATAAGCCTGGGAAACCGGGTCTAATACCGGATATGACCTGTCACCGCATGGTGGCGGGTGGAAAGATTTTTCGGTCATGGATGGACTCGCGGCCTATCAGCTTGTTGGTGGGGTAATGGCCTACCAAGGCGACGACGGGTAGCCGGCCTGAGAGGGTGACCGGCCACACTGGGACTGAGACACGGCCCAGACTCCTACGGGAGGCAGCAGTGGGGAATATTGCACAATGGGCGAAAGCCTGATGCAGCGACGCCGCGTGAGGGATGAATGCCTTCGGGTTGTAAACCTCTTTCAGCAGGGAAGAAGCGAAAGTGACGGTACCTGCAGAAGAAGCGCCGGCTAACTACGTGCCAGCAGCCGCGGTAATACGTAGGGCGCAAGCGTTGTCCGGAATTATTGGGCGTAAAGAGCTCGTAGGCGGTTTGTCGCGTCTGCTGTGAAAGCCCGGGGCTCAACCCCGGGTCTGCAGTGGGTACGGGCAGACTAGAGTGCAGTAGGGGAGACTGGAATTCCTGGTGTAGCGGTGAAATGCGCAGATATCAGGAGGAACACCGATGGCGAAGGCAGGTCTCTGGGCTGTAACTGACGCTGAGGAGCGAAAGCATGGGGAGCGAACAGGATTAGATACCCTGGTAGTCCATGCCGTAAACGTTGGGCACTAGGTGTGGGGGACATTCCACGTTTTCCGCGCCGTAGCTAACGCATTAAGTGCCCCGCCTGGGGAGTACGGCCGCAAGGCTAAAACTCAAAGGAATTGACGGGGGCCCGCACAAGCGGCGGAGCATGCGGATTAATTCGATGCAACGCGAAGAACCTTACCAAGGCTTGACATGGGCCGGATCGGGCTGGAAACAGTCCTTCCCTTCGGGGCCGGTTCACAGGTGGTGCATGGTTGTCGTCAGCTCGTGTCGTGAGATGTTGGGTTAAGTCCCGCAACGAGCGCAACCCTCGTTCCATGTTGCCAGCGCGTAATGGCGGGGACTCATGGGAGACTGCCGGGGTCAACTCGGAGGAAGGTGGGGACGACGTCAAATCATCATGCCCCTTATGTCTTGGGCTTCACGCATGCTACAATGGCCGGTACAATGGGTTGCGATACTGTGAGGTGGAGCTAATCCCAAAAAGCCGGTCTCAGTTCGGATTGGGGTCTGCAACTCGACCCCATGAAGTCGGAGTCGCTAGTAATCGCAGATCAGCAACGCTGCGGTGAATACGTTCCCGGGCCTTGTACACACCGCCCGTCAAGTCACGAAAGTTGGTAACACCCGAAGCCGGTGGCCTAACCCCTTGTGGGAGGGAGCCGTCGAAGGTGGGACCGGCGATTGGGACTAAGTCGTAACAAGGTAGCCGTACCGGAAGGTGCGGCTGGATCACCTCCTTTCTAAGGAGCTTCCTCGAACCTGTCCTGGCCTGTCATAGTGCGGGTTGGGTGGTTTGCAGGGCAAGCCCGTTGCGGACGCGTCTGTTGTCCGGCGGGTGCTCATGGGTGGAATATCAACGGATTCGGTGTCTTTCGCGGTTGGCCGCATGTCAGTACGGTGCCCTTTTGGGGTGTTTGGAACGTGTGTGGTTGGTTTCGCGGGGGATGTCTTTTGGCACACTGTTGGGTCCTGAGGCAACAGGACCTTATTCTTGCAGCGATGTGAGGAGAGGGAAGAAGTTGGTTCCTCTTGTTTCCTGCGCTTGCCGCGCCGGCCGTCCCGTTTGGGGTGGCGGGGGTGGGGGTGACGGGGTTGTTGTTTGAGAACTACATAGTGGACGCGAGCATCTTAAAGCAATTTTTTTGATGAACCTGGTGGCTAACTGTCCTTGTGATGGTTGGTTGTCCTGGTTCTCTCGAATAGCTGATTTTGATCTTTGTGGTCAAGTTTTTAAGAGCACACGGTGGATGCCTTGGCATCAGGAGCCGAAGAAGGACGTGGGAATCTGCGATAAGCCTGGGGGAGTTGATAACCGAACGGTGATCCCAGGATGTCCGAATGGGGAAACCCCGCCCGGCGCGCGAGTGACCGGGTGACCCGTACCTGAACACATAGGGTGCGTGGAGGGAACGCGGGGAAGTGAAACATCTCAGTACCCGCAGGAAGAGAAAACAACAGTGATTCCGT
>NZ_JBNHGI010000030.1:0-1075 GCF_059091125.1 Arthrobacter sp. Y3223151
TGTATTGACCTGAGAGGTTGGGTACGCGGCTGGCCGGTGGCTGACCTTTGAGTGAGGTGTGCCCGCGGTGGAAATTGTAGACGTGAAGCCAGCCGGCGAAGGCGGCGACGCGTTCAGCCTCCGACCGGTACGGTTTCGCGTAGGCCCATTCCTCCAGCAGGGTGCGGTTGTAGCGTTCGACTTTGCCGTTGGTCTGCGGCCGGTAGGGGCGGGTCCGGCGGTGCTTGATGTCCGGTCCCAGGGCTGCGGCGAAGGGTAGGGAACGGTAGCAGGCGCCGTTGTCGGTGAGCACGCGTTTGACGGTGATGCCGCAGGAGGCGAAGAACGCGTTGGCCCGTTCCCAGAAGCCGGCGGCGGTGTCCTTCTTCTCATCGGCCAAGATCTCGGTGTAGGCCAGCCGGGAATGGTCGTCCACCGCGTTGTGCAGGTATGCGTAGCCGGGACGCCGGTTTGCCGCGGTGCCGGTCTTGTTCCGTTTGCCGGCGCCGCGGTCCATGATCCGGTGTCCGCCGCCGTCGGGGATGCGCCCGAGTTTCTTGATGTCCACGTGGACCAGGTCCCCGGGCGCGGTGTGCTCATAGCGGCGGATCACCCGTCCGGTGGCTCGGTCCAGCCAGGCCAGCTTCGCCAGCCCGTAGCGCGAGAGCACCCGGTGCACGGTGGAGGGGTGGATGCCGAGCAGGTAGCCGATCCTCGCCGGGCCCCAGCGCCGGTTGATCCGCAGCGCGATGATCCGTCGCTCCCGGCGCTTGGGCGTCCTGCGCGGGCTGCGGTTCGGACGGCTGGACCGGTCGCCCATTCCGGCCTCGCCGAGTTCCCGGTAGCGATTGGCCCAGCGTGAGGCGGTCGTGACGCAGACCTGGAACCGTTCCGCAGCGCGGCGCAGCGGCCAGCCGTCCTCGACCACGCATTTGGCCAGGCGCAGGCGGCCCTTCGGAGTCAGGACGGCATTAGCATGGGACATTGAAGACCTCCGGTGTGAAGATGTGGACTCTCGACAAGCCCCACCTCACCCGGAGGTCTTCTTCATGTCACCCAGCCACGCCGCGCGTCCCTAACGTCCGTGGGCAATACA
>NZ_JBNHGI010000031.1:0-1025 GCF_059091125.1 Arthrobacter sp. Y3223151
GGTGTGGGAGAGTAGGTCGCCGCCGGACATTCTTTGAACACCGGGAAGGCCCCGCCAACGATGGCGGGGCCTTCCCGCGTTTAACCACCAACCACCCCCCACCAACCACCTCAACCGGTGCGGCTTATGCCGGCTGCGGGGGCCCCTCCACGTCCCGCGCGCTCCTGAATGCCTGGCCGCGGGTGTCCGGCCGTCGCGCGAAGCCGCGTCCCTGAGTGACCGGCCTGGTTGTCCGGCCATCGCGCGAAGCCGCTTCCCCGGGTGGGTGTCCGGTGGTGGTGTCCGAGTGAGGTTGTGCGCGTGCCGTGGGGAGCTCGCGCCGGCCCCGGTGGAGTCGGTCGTGGGCGCAACCTGCACAGGCTCCACCCGGTGCGCCCCGGCACCAGGAGCGCCGGCGCCCCGGGGTGCCAGGAGGCTCCCGGTGCCCCGGCACCAGGAGCTACCCGGGCGCCGAAGGCCTGGGGGTTCCCGACCTGCGGCAGGGCATGCCGGGGCAGGGGAGTCCCGGGGCGGCGGGCTGCCGACCCAAGACCGCGGTCGGGGCCGGTGGCCGGTGGCGGCTTTCTGGGCTGCTGCCGTTGTGGATTTTGTGAGCGGGTGCACAAGCGGCTCGGGGGCGGCAGCTGCGGGGATCGGCCGGCCGGCAGCCGGGCCGCGTGGGTGTCGAATCCGCTCAACGGCGCGGTTTTCGGGGCGCCGGCGCGGTCCCGCCAGGGGTGTCCGGGCGGTGCATCGGGGTGATTTGCGGGCCGGCCGGAAGGCGTGTATTGTTTTCTGAGTCGCTGCTGCTGAAGCAGAACGAACGGCGGCCAAACCCCTTCAAAATACACCAGGACCTGGTGCGTTAGACGCGCCCCTGGAGTGGTTGGAGGATCGGGATTCGAACCTGAATCTGCCGGGAACGGCGATTTGCAAAGGTCGCGAAGACCGGGTAAGTTAGAAAAGTTGCTCCGGAGCGATGGAGGGCCTGAGAGGGTCGTCCTGGTGCCGGGTGCTCCTGTTGTTTGAGAACTCAATAGTGTGCC
>NZ_JBNHGI010000032.1:0-409 GCF_059091125.1 Arthrobacter sp. Y3223151
GGTGATACGTGGTGTTTTTGATGACCCTGAAAATATCAGCTATGCCGGACAGGGCGTGCGCGTTGAAGGCTCCAGCCCGTCCCTGTTTGTCCGGACTGATGAGGTGCGGCAGCTGCGGCGTGGAGACACGCTGACCATCGGTGAGGAAAATTTCTGGGTAGATCGGGTTTCGCCGGATGATGGCGGAAGTTGTCATCTCTGGCTTGGACGGGGCGTACCGCCTGCCGTTAACCGTCGCCGCTGAAAGGGGGATGTATGGCCATAAAAGGTCTTGAGCAGGCCGTTGAAAACCTCAGCCGTATCAGCAAAACGGCGGTGCCTGGTGCCGCCGCAATGGCCATTAACCGCGTTGCTTCATCCGCGATATCGCAGTCGGCGTCACAGGTTGCCCGTGAGACAAAGGTACGCC
>NZ_JBNHGI010000033.1:0-396 GCF_059091125.1 Arthrobacter sp. Y3223151
GCGCTTGGCTTCGGCCCGCAGCGCCCGGTTCCCGAGCCCGTGCAGCCGGTCCCGGTTGCCGGCCAGTTCCCGGTCCACGCGGGCCCGGTGCTCCGGGGACAGGCAGCCGGTTTCCTGGGCCAGGATCTCGGCCCGGTATTCGTTCAGGCTCCCCGCGGCCAGCGCAGCCAGGGTGTGCGGCATCTGTGCGACCAGGGTCCGGGAGAGGTTCAGCAGGACCGCGGCACGGTGCGGGGACTCGCGCCGGGCCAACCCGATCTGCGCGGCCACCCCGGCGCCCTGCCGGTCTTTCGGGATCCCGGCGGCGACACGGCGGGCACGCACCGAGTCCTCCAACGCGACCTGCACCCTGGCCTGCGCGGCCGCGGCGGCAGCCTTCAAACCCTCCAACGCCGT
>NZ_JBNHGI010000034.1:0-252 GCF_059091125.1 Arthrobacter sp. Y3223151
CTGCGCACAAAACCATAGATTGCTCTTCTGTAAGGTTTTGAATTACTGATCGCACTTTATCGTTTTGCATCTTAATGCGTTTTCTTAGCTTAAATCGCTTATATCTGGCGCTGGCAATAGCTGATAATCGATGCACATTAATTGCTAGCGAAAATGCAAGAGCAAAGACGAAAACATGCCACACATGAGGAATACCGATTCTCTCATTAACATATTCAGGCCAGTTATCTGGGCTTAAAAGCAGAAGTCCAA
>NZ_JBNHGI010000035.1:0-239 GCF_059091125.1 Arthrobacter sp. Y3223151
CGGCGGCGACACGGCGGGCACGCACCGAGTCCTCCAACGCGACCTGCACCCTGGCCTGCGCGGCCGCGGCGGCAGCCTTCAAACCCTCCAACGCCGTGAGCTCCTCTATCAACTCCCGGTCCGGCGCGCACAGGTCGATGCCCTCGAGGGCGGCAGCCGCCGCGCGAACCGCGGCAGAACCGACCGGTGCCGCGGCCGGTCCGGGGTCCCGCCTCGAACCGCTGCCGGCAGACGATACT